>CAVAPR010000063.1:0-2198 GCA_963590665.1 Candidatus Methanomethylophilaceae archaeon | reverse complement strand
TGAATGAAAATGATAAAAATAAGTTAAAAAACCTTTCTAAAAATTATAATTTTTCATTTTATTATTCAAATCTTGAGGACAAAATTAATTATTGCGAACAAATTTGCAAAGAAAATTTTGTAATCGTAATCATATACTTAAAGGAAAACCAAGAACAAAAACGTAAATGTTATCCAAAAGAAATCATTTATGAACCCAAGGAAGCATTTTTAAAAGTATATGACCCAAATAGTCACGAGAATATAAATATTCCAATCTCGAACATTTTAACCATTGTAAAACAACCGCAGATTGCAAATTCAACAGAACTCACAACAACAGTTGTTTACAAATTGAAAAATCGTCTTGCAAAAACTTATAAAATTAAAGAAAATGAATACTCAAACGGCTTTGATACCGATGGAAATCTCGTTATTATAAATAAAAACGAACCTTTTGACAAACTCCTCCAAAGGTTAATGAGATATTCTTTCAACTGCGAAATAGTTTCGCCAAAACATCTGCGAGAAAAAATGATTGAACGAATTAATCAAACTCTTGAAAATTATAAAGACGAAATTTAAAAAACTATTTTCTGCCTTTTTCTTTGCGTTCTCTTACAGAAATTCTAATTGGTGTACCAAAGAAGCCAAATGCTTCACGCAATTTGTTTTCCAAATATCTTTTGTAACTATCTTTCAAAAGTTCTTCATTATTTACAAACAAAACAAATGTTGGAGGCTGAATTGCAGCTTGAGTTGTGTATAAAATTTTCAATCTCTTACCCTTGAAACTTGTTGGAGGGTTAAGTGCATAAGCTTCATTGATAACCTTATTCAACAATCCAGTAGAAACACGTTTTATACATTGTTCATAAACTTCAACACTCTTATCAAAAATTTGACCAAGTCTTTGTTTTGTTAATGCACTAATAAAAATTTTTGGAGCATAACTCAAGAATGGAATATCTTTCGCAAGTTCTTTTTCAAACTTATTAATCGTATTAGATTTTTTATCCTCAATCAAATCCCATTTGTTAATTGCAACAATAATACCTTTTCCAGATTCAGTAATGATAGAAGAAATCTTTTTATCTTGATCAGAAATCCCCTCTTTCGCATCAATAACAAGAACGGCAACATCACATTCTCTGATTGAACGGATTGCTCTATCTACTGCAAATTTTTCAACGCCATAATCAACTTTAGATTTTTTTCTAATTCCCGCAGTATCAACAATCACAAACTCTTTATCGTTATAAGTGATAAAACTATCAATACTATCTCTTGTTGTTCCAGAAACATCAGAAACAATAACTCTTTGAGTATTCAACAAAGAATTTACAATAGAAGATTTTCCTGCATTTGGGCGACCAACAATCGCAATTCTAATGCGACCATCTTTTTCCTCTTCCTCAGTTTCTTCAAAACCTTCAGTTACGACATCCAACAAATCTCCAACACCACCAGACCCGTGTAGAGCAGAAATTCCAATAGGATCACCAACAGACAAAGAATAAAAATCACTTGTCATAAGTAAAGAATCAGGATTATCGCACTTATTCACAGCTAAGAAAATAGGTTTTCCAGATTGACGCAAAATATTAGCAATATCATAATCTACAGGATTTATGCCTTCTTTCCCATCAACAAGAAAAATAATCTTATCAGCTTCTTCGCAAGCCAATCTCGCTTGGTCAAAGATAGAAACCATAATATCATCCCCATCCCCAGGGATAATACCACCCGTATCAATAACAGTAAAACCCTTATTTTGCCATTCGACATCAAAATAAATTCTATCTCTGGTAACTCCAGGCATATCGTGCACGATAGAATTTCTCGCCCCGATTAAACGGTTGACGAAAGTTGATTTTCCTACATTAGGTCTTCCTACTATTGCTACTGTTGGTTTTCTTTTCATAGACCAATAATAGCATGGAAAATTTTATTTTTCAAAATTAAAAGTCTATAAGGGTATAAGTGGATAAGTCTATAAGTTCTTTACCAAAGGCTTTAAGGCACTATGGCACTGAGTTCTTTATGTAATTAATTCGTCATGCTGAGGGATTTGCAATTGGGATAATAAAAGAAATTACAAATTTACCCGAAGAATCTCCTTAATATTAATTCCCTCGCCCTATGGGACACTAGCTGAACCAACGAAACGAAGTTGAGTTGTGTGAAACTGCGTGCCGTATGGCTGAGGGGTAGGGTGAG
>CAVAPR010000062.1:0-2327 GCA_963590665.1 Candidatus Methanomethylophilaceae archaeon | reverse complement strand
TTGATTATATTCTAGCAAATTTGGTCATTGCGAGCGAATGCGAAGCAATCCAGCTTATTATATGCAATAATTTTCCGCTCAGTATGACTGAATAATTACATAAAGAATTCAGTGCCTTAGTGTCCTAGTGCCTTAAAACCTTCTGTAACGAACTTATTCCCCTATTTCCTTCTTCCTTATCCTTTATCCCTTGCAACCAACTTATCCACTTATAGACCTATAGACTTATCAACTTCTTAATACCAAAAAATTACCCTCCAAGGGAGGGTAACGAAGTAAAATTATTTTCGGTCTTTCACAATCCGCACTGAAATCGTGCGTGTCGGTCCTCATAAAACCGTGCTACTCGTGCCTATCGTGTGAACAAGTCCTTCACTGAAAATTTGCGGGTTTTGTTAGACAGGCTAAAGTCCAGCAACTTCCGTTGGATAGGATTTGTTTGTCGAGTCGCCTGATGTTTTTCAGAAACTTCATTTTCTCTCGTCTCAATGGCTTCTTTAATTAATTTTAAGTTTTGTTCAGTCTTCTCAACCATGATTCTAATTGTACCTCGTTACATTATAATAAACAATTTCTGTAATAATAAATTGCTTAAATTTATATAAAAAATATATATTTGTTACATATTGTAATATTTTTGTTCAAATACCTCGCCCAAAAGCCTTTTCTAAATCCCCAACTTAAGAAATTTTTAATATTTATCTACTTGTAAAATAACTTTGTGCGTATGATAATGTTGATGTTGAAGGATAGGACATGTCTAATATTTTAGTTTATGAACTGGACAAAAAAATATATATAAATTTGACCAATCGTTGTACTAACGAATGTATTTTTTGCCTACGCCAAGACAAAGACGATGTTTGTGGTCAAGAATTGTGGCTTGATAGTGAAGATTTTACTGCAGAAGATGTTATTGATCAGTTGAAAAAGTTCAAGTTGTCTTCTGAAGTAATTTTTTGTGGTTATGGTGAACCAATGCTTAAGTTTGAAATCCTTAGACAAGTTGCAAAATATATAAAAGAAAATTATCCAGAAATTAAAATCAGAGTTAACACAAACGGACATGCAAACTTTATCTATAAGAAAAATGTTGTTCCAGAATTGGTTGGTTTGGTTGATGAGTTTTCTGTAAGTTTAAATGCTTCAAATGCAGAAGAGTATGATGAATTATCTCAACCTAAATTTGAAAATGCTTATGTTGAAGTGAAAAAGTTTATTAAATGTTCCGCAGATGCTGGAATTGAAACGGTAGCCTCTATCGTTGACGGCTACAAAGGCAGAAGACTTGATGTTGAAAAATGCAAAGAAATTGCTGAAAGTCTTGGTGCTAAATTGAGAGTGAGAGAGTGGATTGTAAACGGGTATTCATAAAAGAGGACAAAATTATGCAAGTACAAACTATCTCAAACAATTTTAATCAACAATCTTTCAAAGGTGCTATCAAAATTTCTGATAATGTAGCTCCTAAAGTTAGACAACAACTTGATAAGATTTTGGAAGGTGTTGATATTTCTAAAAAACCTTATGATTTGGAATTTAAAAACGTGCAAGACAACAAATTTTTATCTATCGTTTCAAAAAATCCAAATTCCCCAAATGAAAAATATACTGTTTTAATTCATGATTTCTTACAAAAGTTCCCTATCTTGAATGAAGCAGTTGGTGATGCAATGAAGAATTTTAGAAAACTTTCTTCAATGCCTAATAAAAATTTTGAAAAGACAATCTAAGATAATAAAACTCACGAAAAAAGAAAGGACGAAAAATGAGTATTTTAGACAAAATTATGAAACCGAAATCAATTGCGGTTATTGGTGCTTCTACCAAAGAACACACAATCGGTTCAGATATTATGAAAAGATTACAGGAATACAAATTCAATGGAAAAATTTATCCTGTAAACCCAAAAGGTGGAATTATTGAAGGCTTACAAGCTTACACTTCAGTTTTAGAAGTTCCTGGTGATGTTGATTTGGCTATCATCGTTGTTAATGCAAAATTCGTATTATCAACAATTGATCAATGCCACGAAAAAGGAATCCAAGGTATTTGTATTATCACTGCTGGTTTCAAAGAAACTGGTGCTGCTGGTGCTGAATTAGAAAAAGAATTAGTTGAAAAAATTCACGCTTACGGTATGAGATGCGTTGGTCCTAACTGCTTAGGTGTTGTAAACACTCACCCAGACGTTAGAATGGACGGATGTTTCGCTGAATCTCTTCCAGAAAGAGGAAACATTGGTTTCGTTTCTCAATCAGGTGCTTTAGGTGGCGGTATTTTGAACATCTTGAAAGACTTGAACTTAGGTTTTGCTCAATTCATTT
>CAVAPR010000061.1:0-2342 GCA_963590665.1 Candidatus Methanomethylophilaceae archaeon | reverse complement strand
AATCAATAATTGTTCACTTGTTCCTTCCCCTTGGGGGGAAGGTTAGGATGAGGGGTTAAGCTAAACAGGTTTAGCAAGAGATCCTTCGCTCCGCTCAGGATGACGTAGTTGTAAGATATTGTACATAGTTCCCTCCCCGAGGGTGGAGGGCTAGGGAGAGGAATGATGACCATGTTATGCTGAACTTGGTTCGGAATTTCTAGCTGATGCGTTAAGTTTGAGATTCTTCGGGTAAATTTGCAAAATTATATTTTCATTTCTTCTGTCTATCCCTCAGAATGACACACAGAAAAAACCTTAGAGCCTTTATGCCATAGTGCCTTAATGCCTTTTAAGAATTTATAGACTTATAACCCTACTTCTTCACTGTTGCAATGAATTTTATAGCTTCGTTTGAAGGAATCGCAAAACCAATTCCGATATTTGAAATATTGTGGTCTGGGTTGTAAATTGATTGACTAATCCCAATTACTTCTCCTGTAGAATTTAATAGTGGACCGCCAGAACATCCTGGGTTGATTGCAGCATCTGTTTGAAATCTATTTTTAACATAATCAATTCTAGAAATTATTCCTTGCGTTAGGGTGTTAGAAAATCCAAACGGATTTCCAATACTCAAAACTTTTTGTCCAACTTTCACCTCTTCAGAATCTCCAAAGGAAACAGTTTTCAGAGGTTTTTTGGCATCAATTTTAATTAACGCAAGGTCTTTATTTTTTGCCATTTGAGCAACAAATTTTGCCTTGTACGTTTGCCCATTGGCAGTTGTAACTTCAATTTGAGTAGCTTTTTCCACAACGTGTAGCCCAGTCAAAATCAATCCATCTGGAGTCACTATACAGCCTGTTCCCGCTGAAACACCATCTGGAACTTGAGCATCAATTGCAACGATTGCAGGACTAATTTTTTCATAGACCGTGATATTTATTCTCTCATCTGGCTCATAGCTTGTTTGCGCTGGAGTATAGCCGATTCCAAGAATAGTAACTAAACAAATTAAAATTAGCTGTTTTTTCATATCAACCTCTTTTTTCTTTCTAAATTATTTTAGTCTTTCGGGCAAAAAAGTATTCTCTTTATTGCTTTTTTAAGGTTAGTTCTTGAAAATATTAAAATATTAATGTATAATTCAGAAGACGATAAGTCCACATATTTTAATTAAGGAGAAAATTATGGCAAGAATTGATTCATTTAAACACGCTTTAGAAGAAAAAAGAGCAGTTAAAGTTATCGCTGGTATTGATAACTTTGATGTTGAAAATATTAAAAAAGTTGTATCTTCAGCTGAAAAAGCTAACGCTAGTGCAGTTGACATTTGTGCTAGAGAAGACATCATTCGTGAAGTTCGTTCAATGACAGATTTACCATTGTTCGTATCTTCAATTGTTCCAGCTGAATTAGTTAGAGCAGTTGAACTTGGCGCTGATGCTATCGAACTTGGAAACTTTGATGTTCTATACAAAAAAGGAACTTCTTTCTCTGCTCAAGACGTTTTGAAATTAGCTAGAGAAACTAAAGATATGTTAGGCAACAGAGAAGTATTCTTCTCAGTAACTATCCCAGGAGAAATTTCTACAGCTGACCAAATCGAATTAGCAGAAAAATTAGAAGCTATGGGTATCGATTTAGTTCAAACTGAAGGTCATTATGCTTCAGAAGTTGAATTGTCTGGTGCTAGAGCATTAATGGATAGAGCTGAATTAACAATTTCTAACACAATTGAACTTTCAAGAAATGTTGAAATGCCAATTATGACAGCTACAGGAATTAACCCAACAACTGCACCATTTGCATTCGCTGCTGGCGCTTCTGCTATTGGTTGCGGTTCTTGCGTAAACAAATTAACTTCTGACTTAGCAATGGTTGCTACAATTTCTTCACTTGTTGAAATTGCTAACAAAAATGCTGTTAAAGTTAGAGAATTAGTTTAATTTTTAAAATTTTTAATTCTAAAAAAGGGAGTCTGAGTTTTCAGACTTCCTTTTTTGTTGTTATTTTAACCACCTACAAGAAGTTGATAAGTCTATAAGTTTTTTACAGAACAAGGAACTTAACTCTAGCAAATTCCGTCATTCTGAGCAAAGCGAAGAATCCAGCTAATTTTTATTAGTTCCTCAAATGAAATTGTAGGTCGGCATTACCAAGCCAACAGATAAACTAAGGAACTTGTAAAATGTCGAACATCATTCCTCATCTAGGGAGTGCAGAACACAATAGTCATATCTAATAAGGGGTTCGGGGGCAAAGCCCCTGATGACTCGAGCCATTTAATCATTCGTGTTTTTCTTTTTCGGTTCTACTTTTTCTTTTTTCATCGAAATAAAAAAGAAAAAGTGAACATT
>CAVAPR010000060.1:0-2419 GCA_963590665.1 Candidatus Methanomethylophilaceae archaeon | reverse complement strand
TTTCATTACTTCGTCTGATAAAGTTTATACTATTGGAACAGAGGTTGAAGCCACAGAAGTTGAAAATGGGAAGAATTATTTTAAAAATGTTTTGATTTCTATTTCTGGAAATGATGGTGATTTTACAATAGATACAATAAAAGAACTTGAAGCCAATAAAGAGAAGCAATATTTCTTTAATGATGTTATTACAAAAGGGAATTATTTATACGCTGTTTCAGCGGGGTGGCGAGATCTTGATAGTTTAGAAAAAATATATGCTGGTGCAATATATAGATATGACTTAGTTAACGAAACAAGTGAATTCTATACGATTGAAGAAATATTTCCTTCCGATATTTATGATATTGGAGATGATCTTCTTGCAATATCACATGAATCAATAACTATAGATAAACTAGGTTTTACTATTTTTAATTATGAAACATTGCAAAGCGAATTTGTTGATATTTCACCGTATGCCATTTCTAAAAATGAAAGAATTGTAGATATTAAAAGATTAGACTTAAATCATCTTTTACTTCTTACGGAGAATCAATTGATTGTGTATGATATACTAAAAGGTACTATCACACTTCAGTTAAAATGTGATGATACTTTAGGAACGGTTTTTCATATATGGATTAATTAAGAATAATATCAATACATTAAGTTTTATTTGTTAATAATCTGATAAGGCAATTTGCCTTATTTCATAAAACAGTATAAGGGGCGCATATACCCAAAACGGTTTATAGCTAATATTGGGCTCGAACAACAAATAAAAAGGGAGGGATTGCTGATACAACCCTACTCTTTTAGATATCAAAAAATATAAGTTTTATAAGACTTATATTTTTATAAAAATGATGTAAATAAAAACTATAGAGAAGTGAACAATATTATCTATTATTGAACTGTGATAGCATTAATAGCATTGAATTTTGATTTATAATCTATAAAAAACACATAAGGAGATTGATACCCATGGGAACCAATAATTTTTAATCTTAGCAGGTATATTAGAGGATAATGATCATAATAATGTGAACAAATTTTAATTCGAACGAGTATTTTGATTATAACGGAAAGGGATGATGGATAATATGAAAGATAAATTTGCACAGTTTTCTGGGATATCTATTATGTTAGTAAGCGCAAGTATGACGCTATTTACACGTTTGGTTGATGGTTATTATGAATTAAAAAATGTATTAAGTATTATTATAACTTTTTATATCTGTATAAATTTAGTCATAGTGATTTATCTTTATTGTAAAGATTAGAACAGAGAATAGGAGAATAATATGATGAATTAAATCAAAAAGATATTTTCGTGTATGTGTGCGTTCATTTTATCTATTACTTTGATTAACGTTGATGCTAGGGCATATGAGACTAAAACTGATGAACAAATTTTAGCTGAAATGCAACAAATGCAAGATCGAATAACAGAAACTTTAATTATAGAAGATAATAAATATATTTATGATTATGATACAATCAAAGAAATAGTTGATGTTTATGACTTTGATGAATTTAATCAAGTAGCAGGAACGAATTATACGAAAGAAAGTTTCTTAGATATTGCAATTGATTCTATTGAAAATACAGATTTAACTCCACAAGTTATACCTACGGGAATATGTGGTCAGACTTGGAAAATCGAAGGTTGGAATTATGTAAGAACTGCTCAAACCAAAGCTGTATCAAATGCTTTAGTTAACGATGCAAAAAATTATGCATAAATTTGTGCTGCTGGTGGAACCATTGGTGGTGCAGCAACTGCAGCCGTTCCAGCAGTTGCTGCAATTTTGATTGCAGCTTCAGCATTGGGTGTTGCATATTATAATACGTTTGCAAATAATTTATCATATCAAAATTCATTGTCAAAATGTGGAACTGTAATTGATATCAATAAATTTTATTTTCATTATCAAATTTGGAATCAGGCTAACTACAATGGATAAAAAATTGTAGCAAAAAAAAGGCGCAATGAATTTGGATGTGGTAAGGTGAATTTGCTCTTCAAGATTTTAAGGGGCTACATATACCCCAAAACGGTTTATAGCTAATATTGGGCTCGAACAACAAATAAAAAGGGAGGGATTGCCCAATGTCATTTCTTAACTTAATGACATTGTGGCTAATCCCGTGTTTTTTTTAATGGACTTGTATAACGTATTCATATTTAAAAGTGAGTGGACTTATGTAACGGATTGTGTGGACTTCTCTAGCGTACTGCATGGCCTTCAGATGGCGGAATACTCATGTTATACACAATTTTGTAAAAGGTTGATTTCAAATCTGATATAATGATGTAAAGTAGGTGTTATAAATGGTGCGCCAGTTCGGTGCAGTTGATTTAGTTAGGTGAAACTCCTGACCTGGTAACTCTTGGAGCAAAGAGGCCAGTATCTAGTCCTTGGGCATTGTATCG
>CAVAPR010000059.1:0-2676 GCA_963590665.1 Candidatus Methanomethylophilaceae archaeon | reverse complement strand
ATCCTATACTTGCTTGATTTACAAAATATGCGAAAAATTGTATAATTGGCTCAATGGAAGAAAAAGATTTAAGTATTTTCAAACGATTTTGGATTTATCAAAGCGAAAGATTTCCTGCATTTTCCTACGGGTTGATGGTTCTGACATTTGCGTTTTCTGCCATGTCATATTCCAAAATTTTAAGAGGGGACTTTAATTTTTCCATTCTTACCTTATTAATTGGAGCTATGACATCTTTCGGATATTTCTTTTTGCTAAGAATTTTTGATGAATTTAAAGATGCCGATGATGATGCAAAATATCGCCCATATAGAGCAGTACCAAGAGGATTAGTGTCCTTCAAGGAATTAAAATGGCTCGCAATAATTATAATCGGACTTCAATGTATTCTAAATGCTGTATTTATCCCCAAAATGCTCTGGATATGGGGTTTAGTCATAATTTATATGTTTGTTATGGCAAAAGAATTTTTTGTACGTGATTGGCTTCGTAAACATCCAATTGCGTATTTAGTTTCACACATGATGATTATGCCTGTAATTGATTTTTACACAACAGGTTTGGATTGGAACAATAACAGTACCAATATCCCGAACGGTTTAATAATTTTCCTTATTGTTACATTCCTAAACGGTGTTGTAATTGAAATCGGTAGAAAAATCCGAGCAAAAAATGCAGAAGAAATTGGCGTTGAAACTTATTCTTACCTTTGGGGAGAAAAGGGAGCAACTTTAACTTGGCTTTGTGTATTATTTACAACATTCATTTTTGCTAATGTTGCTTGTTTTTACGCAGGTTTCGGTAAAATGACATTCATATTTTTAGTATTTTTCTTAATTTTCTGTGCAATACCAGCGTTAAAGTTCTTAAAAACAAGAGAACAAAAAATTGCAGCAAAAATCGAAACAATGGCAGGAATCTGGACATTAGGGATGTATTTATCGTTAGGCGGTCTGCCAATGATATGGCATTTTATAGGTGGATAAATGGACGAAAAAATAGTTGGCGGGAAAGCTTATAATCTTGATATTTTAACCAAAAACGGAATCCCCGTTCCCAAATGGTTTGTTGTAACTTCAACTGAAGAGAGTTTTGAAGTTCGAGAGGACAAATTATATGCAGTTCGTTCGTCAGCCGTTGGAGAAGACGGGAGTGGAAATTCCTTTGCTGGGCAAATGGAGAGTTTTTTATACGTAAAAGCTGAGGATATAAAAGCAAGAATACAAGATGTCATAAATAGTGCAAATTCCGACAGAATAAGGTTTTATAGAGAGCAAAACGGGTTATCAAATGAAGATATTAAAGTTGGCGTAATTGTTCAAGAAATGATAAATTCAGACACTTCTGGTGTTGTGTTTTCATCAAACCCAATTACAGGAAAACGTGGCGAAATCGTTATTTCAAGTGTTTTCGGGCTTGGGGAAGGACTTGTTTCTGGAGAATTAAATGCGGATACTTATTCTGTTGTAAGAGGTAAAATAACAAAAAATATTGCTGAAAAACCTTATAAAATCGTTTTTAATGAAGAAAAAGGCTCTGGGACAAAACAAGTTGAAAACGAAAACTCGTCTACTTCCTCCTTGACCGACAAACAGATTAAAGAAATCGCACAGGAAGTGAAGAAAATTGTTGAGATTTATGGCAAACCTCAAGACATTGAATGGGCTTATGAGAGTGGTAAATTATACATTTTGCAAGCTCGTCCAATTACTACATTAGAAAACATTCCAGACAAATCAGAACAGGAAATTATCTGGGATAATTCAAATATTATTGAAAGTTATTCAGGTGTAACAACTCCGCTAACATTTTCATTCATAAAAGATGTTTACACCGAGGTTTATAAGCAATTTCTCTTAATTATGGGAGTTGAGAGAGAAGTAATCGATGAAAACTCCGAGATTTTTCAAATGCTTGGTTTAATTGAGGGCAGAGTTTATTACAATCTTCTCAACTGGTACAGGCTTTTAAAGCTTATGCCAGGATACGAAATTAATGCACACTTTATGGAATCAATGATGGGCGTAAAACAAAAATTAAATCAAGTTCCAAAAGTCAAACAAAGCAAAAAGAATAAATATTTACGCCTTGCAACTCTCATAAAATCTTTGATAGTAAATCTATTTAACCTTCCGAAAGATATTGAAAAGTTTTATGAGCATATAAATACAACATTATCTCCATACGAGAACGGGAAACTAGATGGAAAAACGTCAAATGAACTTGTAGAAATTTACTTCGAGCTTGAATCCAAATTAATGAAAAAATGGCAGGCTCCTTTGGTTAATGATTTTTATGCAATGATTTTTTACGGACTTCTAAAAAAATCTTTATCCAAAATTGACCCGAATGGGACTTTACAAAATGACTTATTGACGGGTGAAACAGGGATAATTTCAACAGAACCAATAAAAAGAATTAAATTGATTTCAAATAAAATCTGCAACGGTAAAAACGCTGAAAAAGATATCGAAGAATTTATCCAAAAATTCGGCAACCGCTGTATTGGAGAATTAAAGCTCGAAACGATTACCTACAAACAAGATCCGTCGCTTTTGAAATTCATTATAAATTCTTACGTAAAGCAGGGTATTATTGACCTTGAAAAAGAACAGATTAGAGAACAAGAAATACGACAAAATGCTGAAAAAATTGTTAAAGAACAAATAAAAAATC
>CAVAPR010000058.1:1547-2764 GCA_963590665.1 Candidatus Methanomethylophilaceae archaeon | reverse complement strand
ATAGTATCTGCTTGAGTAATATTTGCTTCCAAATGATTATTCACTAATTTTTTATATTTTCCACAAAAGAACAAGTAAACACGAGCAATAATTACCATTTTGGGATTTACATCTATCCCATACAAAACTCCATCAAAATCCTTTAATAAGCTTCCAGTACCAATCGCAAGGTCTATGTAATTCCCCTTGCCTACAAGTTTATTTGCAATTCCAGTTATTATTTTTTGTGTAAATGAGGCTGTTTTTCTATTTGAAGTTTGCAACAATTGAGATTTTTCATCAATTAATTTTTCTATAGCATTTTTAATTTCGTTTCTTGAAATTTTATAATATACGTCATACTGTCTTATATTGTTAATAATATACTCTGAAGTTTTTTGAGTAATAAACGAAGCATTAAAATCGTTATTAATATCATCTGTAATCCAATCAATAGCCTTGTTATAGTTTTTCACTTTGTTTTCGCTTTTTGGTTCAACTGCAGATATAAAATGCTCTTGTTTAACATATATCACATAAATCAAAGCTAATGTAATCGCAAGAGATTCGTCAACATTAATTTGGAATCTTTTTATGTTGTCGTATAGATGATATGTAAGTTCTTCAATATAGTTAAGTTTATTCATTAATTTCTCCATACTTGTGCTTAGTTAGTTCACCAGTGAATGCATGGTGGAGTAGAGATTGGAACATTTGTTTTGCATTTGCAAGTTCCTCCTGTTGTTCTTTAATATAAGCTTCAATTTCAATGACTTTTTGTGCAAATTGCTCTTGTAATGTATAGTCTGGTTTGAATACTTTTATGTTTTCAAGTGCTGTTGTTCCAATCCTAGGTAAATTTGCTCCTGAAGATTGACTATTTGCCATATTTACAAAATATGATGTACTCATTAATGCTTTTAAGAAATATTTATTTGAAATCCCGTCTAGTGGTAATAACGGAAATATATCTGTACTACATACACCGTCAAAATCTGGTAATGCTACTTTGTTCAAATAAGGTCGTAATTTACCGTATAGAACGTGATTGTTTTTAAAAAAGAATTTATTGCTTTTCAAGTCAATATCTTGTTGACTATGTGGATCTACTAATATTCTGCCTGTTTCTTTTTCTATATGTTCTAGTCCGATATAGGGATATTGTTTAGTTTTTAATTCTTCTGGAGAAATATTTTGTCTATCGATTTTTGCTAAATCTTTTAAACAACAAATCTGCC
>CAVAPR010000058.1:0-1537 GCA_963590665.1 Candidatus Methanomethylophilaceae archaeon | reverse complement strand
GTATCCAAAACATGAACAATTTCTTGTTGCTCTGCTGTTGTAGAGGGAATAAGTATCGGGAATTTTCTTAATACTCCTAATGCAATATATTTCTGAGTTGCACCTTTCAAAGATTTTTCCACATATGTTTTTGCAATATTAGATTTAAAGAAATAGTTTAACCATTTGGCTTTTAATAAATCTCCGTTCAATCGAAATAATCCTACATTTTTAATTGCAAAATCAATTATTTCTTTGTCTACTATGCAACTCTCTCCAACGGTTCCTATCATTGAGTAAAGCAAATCATACTGATTTACTTTACTGCGCTTATTTACTGCATTAAAATCTTCTTCTGAAATACAATATGCATTTTCATAGTTTAAAATACCTGACGTAATATTTTTAGAAGTTAACAAATAATGTCCACTATACTCTATGGGTTTGGGTGAATCATGTGTTCCATCTGTTACTTCTGCACAATATTTATCTGCAGGTACGAATTGCCAACCTTTAGGAGCTTCTTTATACATTTACCCCTCCTAACTTTTCTTGTAATTTTTCAAGAAGTGCGAGGGATTTTTTTTCTGCTTCTATCATTAATTGAACGTATTCTTGCGGTGTATGTTCAAAGGTTGGTGCTATATATTCTATCTTTTTATATCTTGAAGGTAGCAAATTGTATTCATTTTCTTTCAGTTCATCAAAAGTCACATTAAATGATTTGTCACTCTCAGCTCTTGTTGCATATTTTTCTATAACATCTGGAATATCATTTTCTTCAATAGGTGCACGTTTGTCATCTAGCGTGAAACCATCGTTTTCCATTTCATAGAACCAAGTTTTTTGAGTTTGACCACCTTTAGTAAATACTAAAACGGCAGTTGCAACCCCCGCATAAGGTTTAAATACTCCAGATGGCATAGAAATAACCGCTTCTAATTGGTTTTCTTCAATAAGTTTTTGTCTTAAAGTCTTATGAGCTTTTGAATCTGTTGATAAAACTCCTGTCGGAATGATTACTGCCGCACGCCCACCAATTTCAAGCATTTTTATAAATTTTGCCATAAATAGGAGTTCCGTTTTTTTCGTTTTTACGATACCTGTTAAATGCGGATCAATATCAGATTCATCAAGACTACCCGTAAACGGTGGATTTGCAAGAACAAGCGTATATTTATCTTCTTCTTGTGCATCTTTTGACAAAGAATCTCTTAGTTTTACATTTTTAGGTTTAATATTATGAAGAATCATATTCATTAAACCTATTTTATACATAGTTGGGTCAAATTCTGAACCATAAATAACATTATTATCAAGATTTTCTCTATGTTCATCTTTTAGCAAATCCCCAAAGACAGGAGAAATATCTTTAAAATCATTTGATGTATTACTTTCAAGTATATATCTGTAAGCACCACATAAAAAACCTCCACTACCACATGCAGGATCGCATATTTTATCATCAACTCTTGGGTCAACCAATTTTGTCATCATATCAATTATATGGCGAGGAGTTCTAAATTGACCATTTTGTCCTGATGTAGCCAGTTTTGAT
>CAVAPR010000057.1:0-2825 GCA_963590665.1 Candidatus Methanomethylophilaceae archaeon | reverse complement strand
CCATTTAATCATTCGTGTTTTTCTTTTTCGGTTCTGCTTTTTCTTTTTTCATCGAAATAAAAAAGAAAAAGTGAACATTATAACAATCAACCCCTCTCCCTTAATCCCTCTCCCTTGGAGAGGGAAAAATAATTAACGTAACGAACTTATTCCCCTATTTCCATGTTCCATTTCCCTTGAAACCGACTTATCCACTTATAGACTTATAGACTTTTATTATCAATACGAAATTTTACCCATGACAACACGTTTTTTCGCACCTGTACAACAAGGCAAATTATTCGGGATTCCATAATATGTACAATATCCCAAAAGTGCAAATGCCATTACTTCTTTAAAATTATTAGAAATTCCATAATCTTCGCAAGTTTTCAAATCTATATATGATGGTAAATACGTTCTCAAAAACCCCATCAATGCAGGGTTGTAAGCTCCACCGCCACAAATTACAGCTTCATGAATACCTACATTTGGATAAATAAATCTTTCCCAACTTTGAGCAATTGTTTTGGCAGTTAGTGCGGTAACTGTTGCAATAATATCACGAGGATCTTCTGGAGCGAATTTAAGAGCATTTTCAATATACTTAGCAGAAAAATATTCTCTACCAGTAGATTTTGGAGGTTCTAACAAATAGTATTCATCTTGCAATAGGCAATCAAGCCAAGAATCAGAAACAACTCCGCTTTTCGCAACCTCTCCATCCTTGTCATAAGGTTTGTTGAAATATTTATTCATACAATAGTCAATCATTATATTGCCTAAACCAGTATCAAAACCAAAGGTCTCAAAATCTTTAGACACAACGGTTACATTAGAAATTCCACCAATATTTTGGATTGCAAAATTTTTACCACGTTTTTTGAACCATTTTTCATCCGCAAAACAAACCAGTGGCGCACCTTGCCCACCTTGCGCTATATCCGCTTCTCTAAAATTAGAAATTGTCATGCAACCTGTTTCTTGCGCTATAACAGAACTTTCGCCAATTTGCAAAGTACTTTTCAAACTCACATCATCAATTTTTTCATCAAACGGATAATGATAAATTGTCTGCCCGTGACTCGAAATAAAATCTGGTTTTCCAAACTCTTCTATCAAAACTTTTGACGCATCGGCAAAACATTTTCCGATAGCAAAATTCATCATACAAATATCTTTGACAGATGCTTCCCCTCTAAAAATTTGAAAAATTTTTGATTGAATATGAGGAGGATATTTATAATTTATTCCCTTAATTAATTTTACGGACATATCAGGAAAAACTTCGCAAAGTCCAGCATCTATACTATCGCAAGACGTTCCTGACATCAACGCAATAACTCTTTTTGGCTCTAACTCTTCCATAACCTCACTATATAAAAAAGCTTATACTTAATCAAGTATAAGCTAATTAAAAGTTTACAACTATCCTTACTCTCTTCTTAAGTCTTTAACTTACTCCCTTAATAAACTAGATATATAATATTTATTTTTAAGATGTAAACTAAAAAAATATCCCTAATCATTACAGTTTAACTATACTGTACCTCAATAATCTCTTTTCCCTTGTGGACTACTTTGCCATCACCTCTGTTTCTAATCTTTTGTCCAACTACTTCCCAAATTACATTTTATGTAATGTGTATTTAATTTTTTCCTTCCACTTTTCTGGTAGCCATATGATTTTAATTCGGCTTTCTATGCTTATAACTTTAGACCTAATTCTTAGTTATTACAAGTAAAGAATTTACATAAAATTTTTACATTTGACCATGCCCCTTGATACTCTAAGTAAAATTCAAATTATTATTTCTTAATGAAGAAAATTTAATGAAATCATGTAAAAATTTAAACAAAAATTATTTGACAAATAATAATTACAAGGGAAGCATGGAGCATGGGAAAAATAATTATTAGAAAATCCTGAAAGTTTGTGATAGAGTGGATTTGAGGAAAGATAAAAATAGATTATGAAAGAGTTTCTTAGAACAAATAAAGTCACATATAATCTGATGTCTTTTACTGGATTTAAGTCTATAATCATATTTTCACTACTATTGGAAGGACCTAAATCTTATCAGGAATTAAGAACGGCAATAGAAAATAATGAGTATTTGCATGAGTCTGTATCTATTGATACACTTAGGGTTTACTTAAATTCTCTAAGAAAAATCGGCTGCAAAATATCCAGATTTTCAAAAGATGGAATCACACGCTATTCAATAGATTCGCACCCATTTGAATTAAAAATCACAAAAGAACAAGCGCAAAGCATTATAAAAGTTTTTAAAGCAATTTATCAATCAATTGATATTTCAGATTTGTTATCTTTACAGAAATTTTTTGATAAATTTTCAAATTATATAACGAATGAAGAATTTAAAATTAAATTAAAAAACATTTCACCTTTAAACAATATTGACCCAGAAATTATACAAAATTTGATGGCATATTCTGGCTCAAATACAGAAATAATCATCTATTACAACTCATTAAATTCTGGGAAGAAAAATATAAATATTATTGTCGATAATTTAAAAGTTTCAAACGGGAAATTATATTTATATGGTGTAAGTTCTGAACATAAAAATTACTCAAGTTTTTTAGTTTCAAGAATAATAAAAATTGCAGGAATTAATCTAAAAAAATCGGATTTAAAAATCCCCGTATATCAAGTTGGGTACGAAATTCACACCATGCCAAATGAGAAATTTGAACTTGAAAATAATGAAAAAATTATCAATAAAACATCTGAAAAAATTCAAATAGAAATAACTTCTCCAAACAAATTTGACATAATGCAAAGAATCATGTCATTATCTCCAAATTGCAAAGTTTTATAC
>CAVAPR010000056.1:0-3522 GCA_963590665.1 Candidatus Methanomethylophilaceae archaeon | reverse complement strand
TTTTTTTCTGTTACTAATAAAAGACGTAATCAAAAAATATATAAAACTATCTGTTTGTTCGGTATAAAAATTTCTTTTAGGAATACAAGAAAAGAACAAGAAGAATTGTTACAAAAAATAAGTAATCAGCTTAACGCAATAGATTATAAATTAAATAATGTAATGGGGGGGGTAAATAAATGAATGTTGGATATGTTTTAAATAATGAAACTTTTTATATGTCTTATGTTTCTATGCATAGTTTATTTTGTAATAACAACGAAGATATTACTCTCTATATTGCAGTAGAAGCAACTTTTAATGCAGAATATCTAAATATAATAAACAATTTGAAACATTTTCAAAATTGTAAAAAAATAAGTATAATCAAAGTTAGTAATAAAAAATATCAGTATATATCTGATAAAGTTTCATTTTCAAATTTATTGTATCAATTTGAACTTCCAAATTATGTAAAATCAGGAAAGTTATTATTTATTGCTCCTGATTCTTTAATTTTAGATGACTTGTCTGAATATTATAATATTGACCTAGAAGATAATTCTTGTGCGGCTTCTGAATTTATTTATTCTGACTGGGTTAAATCTAATTATAATCTAAAAACTAAAAAGTATATTTTTGACAATACGATTTTATTGATAGATGTTGAAAAATGGCGATGTCAAAAATATCTGGATGTTTTACTTAGTAAAAATTTTAATTATTCAGAAAATTTAAAAATGACAGCTTTAGAAGTTTTTAATAAAATTGTTGGCGATTGTAAGGTTGTGTCTTGTAAATATTCTTATATTGAAAATTGGTACAGAAAAGATATATCTATAAAAGTTTCAAATGAATACAATAATATGTATAATAAATTTTTATCACATATTGAAACTCCTGCTATTATAACCTTTATTGGACCAAAGCCAATAGGAAATGAACCTTGTAAAAATAGCTATGCAAATCTTTGGTGGAAGTATGCGGAGCAGACTCCAATATACAAAGATATAAAAGAGTTTAGGCAATTGAACAAATACAAGTTGTCTGCGACAGCTGCGCAAAATTCATTCAAATATTCTTGGCTTTTATCTCGAATATTCCCATACATAAAGCCATACTGGTTTAGAATCCTTTTAGGATTTGCAATAGCAATTCCTCTTGGTTTATTAGATGGGGTAACAGCATTCGCCCTAAAGCCGTACATGGATTATGTTGTTGGTGGTAAAGCTTTTGCATATAGCTGGCATGGATTAAATTTGTCAATTTCAAGTTTACAGATGGCATTTATTATTCCTGCTGGTGTAATTCTATTTGCGATTATCCAAGGTGTGCTTCGTTATTTGAACGGTTATCTTTCAACTTGGACATCTCAAAGGATTACTAACGATGTTAAATTTGACCTATTTGAAAGACTAATCCACATGCACCCACAATTCTTTGATGACAATTCATCTGGTATTGTTATTTCAAGATATATGGGCGACCCTGGAACAGCTTCTGCTGGAATTGTTGATCAAATCAAAACAATTACAACAAGTTTATTTGGTGCATTAGGTCTTATTGCTGTAATGATTTATAGCTCTTGGAAACTTGCTTTTGTTGGGGTAGTTGTTTTGTGTATTGCGTTTTTACCAGTTGCACTGATTAGACGTCGTATAAAAGATGCCTCTAATAAGAATATGGTTATCGGAGGTAAAATTACAACAAACATTAACGAAACTTATTCTGGTAATAAAGTTATGGCTGCTTATGGTTTGCAAGATAGACAAAATGAGTATTTTAAAGACCAAACTTGGAAATCATTTAATATCAATATGTCATTATACAAACGAGCAGGTTGGATGTCCCCAATGATGTATTTAATTGCATCAATCGGTATTGCAATCGTTTTAGGTTACGGAACATATTTGATTAACACAGGTCACATGACTGCTGGGGCGTTTGCTTCATTCGTAACTTCGTTGTTACTTTTGTATAAACCAGTAAAAACTTTGGGTAATACTTTAACAGGTATTCAAAATATATTTGTTGCGATGGGGCGTGTGTTTGAATTGTTTGATTTAGAACCAAAGATTAAAGATTCAGAAAATGCAGTTGAATTGAAAGGTTTTGAAAAAGAAATTCAATTTAAGGATGTGTATTTTGAATATGTTCCAAATCAACCAGTGTTAAAGGATATAAATTTAACAATTCCAAAGAATGAAACTCTTGCGATTGTTGGTAATTCTGGTGGCGGAAAATCAACATTAGTAAATTTATTACCAAGATTCTATGACATCAAATCTGGTTCTATTACTATTGATGGAAAGGATATAAAAGACTTTACAATAAAATCATTGCGTCAAAATATTTCAATGGTATTCCAAGATAATTTCTTATACACAGGAACGATTAAAGAAAATATAATGATGGGTAATCAAGCTGCAACGGTTGAAGAATTGATGGCTGCGATAAAATCTGCTCACTTGGAAGAAATGATTCAAGAGTTGCCAGAAGGATTAGAAACGGAGCTTGGCGAAAGAGGGTTGACTCTATCTGGAGGTCAAAGACAACGTGTTGCGATAGCAAGAGCAATGCTAAGAAACGCACCAATTGTTATCTTAGACGAAGCGACATCTGCTTTGGATAACGAGTCAGAAGCAATTGTTCAAAAAGCAATGGATAACTTGATGCAAAACAAGACCGTATTTGTAATTGCACACAGATTATCTACGATTAAGAATGCAAATAGAATTGCAGTAATCAATGAAGGGGAACTTGTTGAACTTGGTACTCACGAAGAGCTTATGGCTATTGAAAATGGAGAGTATAAACACCTTTACGAAATGCAATTTAGAAATCAAGGAGAGGAATCTGTATAATGTTTTCAGTAAATACAATATTCTCATTTGTTAAAAATCATAAAAATACAATTCTATTTTCGGCTTTCCTATCTATATATCTATTGATTGGGATGTATATTCTATTGTATAATGATTTAATCATAAATGAATGGGATATAATTTTTGATGCAGATTCTCCAAGAGTTTATTGGGATTTCTTTAGTTTAAATGCAAACCATTATCGTGTTGGAGTACATCCTTTTATGTTAATATTGTTACAACCTGTTTTTAACATTCTTAAAGGGTTGTTTGTTTCTCAACGGTTTACGTTGATTTTTGTTCAATCTATAGTTGTTAGTTTATTGGTGCTTTTAATAAAAGATATAATTTTTAGTCTAACAAAAAATGAAAAGTTATCATTTTTATTGAGTATTATTTTTGGAATAAGTTTTTCAAGTTTGATTTTTGCTGCAATACCAGAAACATATATTTTTGGTGCATTATTTCTTGCCCTGTTCATAAAACTCATTTTAGATATAAAAGAACGAAATTCCTTAAGGAAGAAAGAAATATTAACTCTTTCATTATTGGGTATATCCGCATTTGGGGTAATCCCAGTGTTGATAATTCCTGTTGTTTGTCTTTTGTTCTATTTATTGACATCGTTGTATGTTAAATATGACAAGATGATTAAATGTTTTTTCCAAATAGTAATTGT
>CAVAPR010000055.1:0-3529 GCA_963590665.1 Candidatus Methanomethylophilaceae archaeon | reverse complement strand
GTAAATATTTGTAGAAAACTCTTGAAACTATCTCATAGTCAAACTTCCAGCTTTCAAAACTTTTGTAGAAAACTTTCAAAAGTTTTTAGATAATTTGTAGAAAACTTTTTATAAAAAATAAAAGAATAAAAACATGTTTAAAACTTTTTATTTTCTACATCTTTTCTACATAGTTTTGAACATGTGGTGGAAAACAAGGTATAGTGAAACAAACAGGTTTTTTCTTATATTAAAGTCAATAGGTCAATAAGTGGATAAGTTTATGAGTTTTTTATTTTTTAACGTTATTCTATGGGGTAAATTATTGAATAAATAAAAAAAATAACATTGCAAATTTACCCGAAGAATCTCCTTAATATTAGTTCCTTCTCCCAAGGGAGAAGGTTAGGATGAGGGGTTAATCCTAACGAGTATAGCTTGAGATACTTCGCTCCGCTCAGTATGACGAATATGAAAAATTATTCTTAAATTCAGTCATTGCGAGCGTATGCGAAGCAATCCAGCTGATTCTTTAATATCGGCTTAGTTTTATTTGTTGGGCTAGTAAGCCCAACCTACATTACTGAAACCAGTTCAGGGTGACAAATTTATATTGGGGGTTCGGGGGCTTTTACCCCTGATGACTCGAGCCATTTAGTCATTCGTGTTTTTATAACTATTTTCCCTCGCCCTTTTTAAAGGGAGAGGGGGTAGGGGTGAGGGTTTTAATTCTTTTTTCGTCGAAATAAAAAGGAAAAAGTGAACATTGTACTATGCGTTTAGTTTAACCCCTCATCCTAACCTTCCCCCCAAGGGGAAGGAACAAGTGAATAATTATTGAATCAGTATGAATAAAATTTACTAATAAAAATCAGCTGGATTCTTCGCTTCGCTCAGAATGACTAAGTTTTACATCATTTTTTAGTTCTCTGAGAAGAATACAAAAACATAAAGAACTCAGTGCCTTAGTGCCATTTATCTTAATGCCTTCTATAAAACGACTTATAGACTCATCCACTTATTGCCTTATAGACTTCAAAATTACCAAACAACTTTTTCAATAAGTTCGATTTCGTAACCATCTGGGTCTTTTAGGAATGCAATTTTTGAACCTTTACCATTTAAGTCAAATGGTTCATATAAATATTTGTAGCCTAATGAGTTCATTTTTTCTGTAAATTCATCGAATGATTGTACTGAAAATGCTAAATGTCCAAAACCGTTTCCTAAGTTGTAACCTTCTTTTGGTGTTTCGTCATTGAATGTTAATTCTAGTTGTGTTGTTCCTTCTTCGTCATTCAAAAAATATAACCAACAATCTTCTAATCTTTTTTTGTGGTCAAGTTTCATGTTCAAAAGTTCTGTATAAAATTTTAAACTTTCATCTATATTTTTAACCCTAATCATTGTGTGTAATAATTTCATTTTTTATCCTCCCTATTTTGTTTTTATTATAACATTATTCCTACCTTTGACAATATAGCTTGAAAGATTATAATTATTTTATGGCTGAGATTTTAAAAGTATTAAAAGGAACAAAAGATATTTTGCCACAAGATATGGAAATGTGGCACTTTTTGGAAGAAAAAGCAAATGAAGTTTTTTCAAAATATGGATTTAAAGAAATTAGAACTCCTATTATTGAAGTTACTGAACTATTTGCTCGTGGTGTTGGTGATACAACAGATATTGTTAATAAAGAAATGTACACTTTTGAAAAAAGTGAACGTTCTATAACTTTAAGACCTGAAAATACAGCAGGTGTTGTACGTTCTTATATTGAAAACGGAATGTCAAGACTTTCTGCTCCAGTAAAATTGTGGTATCACGGTCCAATGTTTAGATACGAAAGACCTCAAGCTGGGCGACAAAGACAGTTTCACCAAGTTGGTGTTGAAATGTTTGGTATTGAACAACCTACAGCTGATGCTGAAGTTATTTTGATGGCAGTTAATTATTTAAAAGCTTTAGGTTTGAATGATTTGGAAGTTGAGATTAATTCTCTTGGTTGTCCAAAATGTAGAGAAGAATTTAAAAATAAATTAAAAGCTGTTTTGAAACCTTATTTCAATGAACTTTGTGAAGATTGTCAAAAAAGATATGAAAAAAATCCGTTGAGATTATTGGATTGTAAGGTTGAATCTTGTAAGGAAATATTTGAAAAACCAGAAGTTCAAGAAGTAATCAATTCAGATTTTATTTGCGAAGATTGTGCTCATCACTATACAGAGTTGAAATTATATCTTGATAGAATGGGTGTTAAATATGTAGAAAACAAACTTCTTGTAAGAGGTTTGGATTATTATAATAGAACTGTTTTTGAAATTAAATCAAACAATTTAGGTTCTCAAAATGCCGTTGCTGGTGGCGGAAGATATGATGGATTAGTTGGTCAATTGGGCGGCAATCCTACTCCTGCAATAGGTTTTGCTATGGGAATGGAAAGATTGATTTCACTTTTGCCTTCAAAAGAATCAAAAAAATTAGATGCTTATGTTGTTTCTAATTTCCCAGTTGATGCGTTTGTAATGGCAGAAGAATTGAGAAGTCAAGGCTTGAATGTTGAATTTGATTTAACTAATAAAAAATTCACAAAACAATTAGAAAAAGCTTCAAAAGTTGCAAAATACGCATTTATTTTGGGCGAAGAAGAAATTCTAAACCACCAAGTTTCAATTAAAAATCTAGAGCTTGGAAAACAAATCACTGTAGATAGAGCAAATTGCTTGAAAATGCTTGATTTATAAGGATATTATAATATAAAATGAGATTTTTAGAAAAATATAAAAAAGATATAGATAATCATGAAGTAATATCTTTTGATATTTATGATACTTTACTTTTTAGACCATATGTATCATCAACTGATTTATTTAAGTATATAGAGAAAGTTTATAATGTAAAAAATTTTTCTAAAATAAGAATAGCAGCTGAAAAAAAGGCGAGAAAACTTTTATCTACAGATATTATTGAAGATATTAGTATTACTGATATTTATAGTCAAATTCCAGAGAATTTAAGCTATTTAAAAGATGTAGAATTAAATTTAGAAAAACATCAAACTATTTTAAATAAAGAGATGTTTGAAGTTTATAATTATGCAATTGAAAAAAATAAAAAAGTTATAATAATAAGTGATATGTATTTAGATAAAACTTTTTTATTAAATTTATTAAAATCTAAAGGTATTGATAAGTTTGAAGAGTTATATGTATCATCTGATATAAAAAAATTAAAAAGTACAGGAAATTTATTCAAATATGTTTTGGCACACAATAATTTTGTAGCTAATCAAGTTTTGCATATTGGGGACAATTTGAAATCTGATGTACAAATGGCTAAACAAAATAAAATAGATGCAATTAATTATGAACGAGTATTAAATAAGTTTATTAATTTTTATCCTTCTATAAATAATATTTTAAATAAATATAAAGATAATTTAGCAATGTCAATATTTATAATGTTAAATGCTATTTATTGGAATAATAATAATTCTTATTGGAATAATTTTGGGTATTTATATACTGGTTTTTCTTGTCTAAATTAT
>CAVAPR010000054.1:0-3532 GCA_963590665.1 Candidatus Methanomethylophilaceae archaeon | reverse complement strand
GGGGCAAAGCCCCTGATGACTCGAGCCATTTAATCATTCGTGTTTTTCTTTTTCAGTTCTGCTTTTTCTTTTTTCATCGAAATAAAAAAGAAAAAGTGAACATTGTACTATACGTTTAGCTTAACCCCTCATCCTGACCTTCTCCCTTGGGAGAAGGAACGAGTAAACAATTACTAATTATTGAATGCAGATAGTTTACTAATAAAAATCAGCTGGATTCTTCGCTCCGCTCAGAATGACATTATTCAGTAATGAACTTATAGACTTTTTCAATTAACCCCTCTCCCTAGCCCTCCGCCCTTGAGGAGGGAATGATGTACAATATTTTACAAGTACGTCATACTGAGCAGAGCGAAGTATCTCAAGCCTATGCGTTTGGTTTCGCCCCCTCTCCCCAACCCTCTCCCACCTAGGGCGAGGGAGAAAGTTCTGTAACCAACTTATAAACTTATCCACTTATCAACTTATAGACCTTTAAAGAACTTATCCCCTTTATAACGGCATATCGTTTTCAAACAAAAACCCCAGAGATGATAATTTATCTCTGGAGTTTTATATTAGAAATTTTAATTTTGTAATTATGCTTTTTTAGCGTCTTTTTTGTATTCATCAATTGCCAAGATAGCACAAATGATGAAACAAATTATACCTGATGCTAACCAGAAATAGATTGCACCATTCCAGTTTTGAACGCCATTGTGTCCCAATTTATCAACCAAGAAACCTGTTCCTGTTGCTGATAAAAATGCACCGATATAACCAAATGTTCCTGTAAAGCCAGAAGCTGCTGATGCAACTTTCTTAGAACTTGATTCTACTGCGCAAAGTCCACCAATCATCATTTGAGGTCCATAAGTGAATGCCCCCAACAAACCAATGATTACATAGTTCAATTGTGGAATTGTGTTGAATTTCAATGCGATAACTGCACAAATTACACCAACCAAATACAACAAGTTAACTGGTGCTCTTTTACCTTTGAATAATTTATCTGAAATCAAACCTGCACAAACTGTTCCGCAAATACCTACCAACGGCAATGAAGCAATCATGTTTGTTGCATCTTCAAGTTTAATATTTTTAGCATTTTTCAAATACATAATCATCCAGTCTTCTGCACCAAATCTGATGATGTAAACGAAAATATATGCAATCGCTAACAACCAAATTGTTTTGTTGCACAATACGTATTTTTTGAAAATTTGAACATAAGACATTTCGTCTTCTTCTTTTTTCTCATCAGCTGATTGTTCTTTTACTGGTTCATTTCTATAAACTTCAACATCTGGCAATCCCAAAGATTGTGGTTTGTCACGGAGTACAAAGAACAACGAAATTGCAGTGAAAGCTGCCAACACACCAGGAACAATAAATGCAGCTCTCCAACCAAAGTGAGCAGCAATATGACCAGCCAAAATGAAGCTTAAGAATGTTCCTGTTTGGTGAGAACAAGACCACAATGACCATTTTGTTCCACGTTCAGAGTTTGAATACCAATAAGTCAAGCTCTTTGCAACAGCTGGGAAACCAGCAGATTGGAACCATCCACTAACACCCCAAAGGAATGCCAATGTCCACAACAATACCATTGCTGACATTTTTGTACTCAAGCCCAAAATACTTACAAAATTTGGAGCTAAAGCAAATAAAATGTTTGCAATTGCAGTCATCAAAAGTGCTGTTGGGAAGAATTTTCTAACGTCTGAACCATCTGCCAACACACCGTTTACAAACTTACCAATACCATAAGTTAAATATAATGAGCTGCCTAACAAACCTAATTCAGTTGCTGAATAGTGGAATTCATCCATAATTCCAGGAAGAGCAACTGCAATGTTTTTCTTACATAAATAAAAAATTGTGTAACCTATAAAACATCCAACGAACATTCTTAATCGCCAATGTTTATACATAGAATCAATTTTTCCTTGATCCTGAATAGGTTCCGCAATTGGAGGCTCTTTGAAGAATGCCCCTAATTTCTTTAACATAGTTTTTTCTCCTATTTCCTACCTATTGTTTATTCCTAATGACTTGTATATTTCTTGTTTCGGTTAATTCTTGTCTTGCATTCTTGATAATTTCTCGTTTTTCTTCATCCAAGCTATGACCATGAACCAATCTATCAATAAATCCTGTATTCAATTTTGTAGCTTTTTCCAAAGCGCCAACTTCTTCCAATATAGGTTTTATTGTATTGAAATCATAACCAAAACTTTGTTTTGAGTTATAAATGAGCATATCACCTTCTTGTGAGGTAATCGGTTTTCCACCTTGTTCAAAATATAATTTGAAAACGGATTTCAAATCCTGCAACTCTGATTGCAAAGTAGTTACAGTTTGTTGAATCCTCAAAAATCTTTCAAACAAGTATTCAACATTATCAAGTTGTTTGTTTTCCCAATCAAACTTTTGCAAATACAATTTTTTCAACTTTGGATAAGCCAAAGCCAAGCCCATTGTATCTCCCATTGCTCTATGATGATCTTTCAATTCCACTTTAAATTTTTCAGTCAAAGCATTCAATCCATGAGCATCAAGTTCTGGATAAACTTCCTTGAACATTTGTTGGGTATCAATTCTTTCATTTGTAATCTCTTTACCAAACACACGCTTAGAAGCTTCGTTGATAAAGGTATAATCAAATATTGCGTTATGAGCAACAATCGGATAATCTCCAATAAATTCCAAAATTTTTGGCATTGCTTCTGCTTCTGTGGGAGCATCCACAACCATATCTGGAGTAATTCCGTGAATTGCTATACTTGATTTTCTAATATGTTGTTCTGGATTAATAAGAGTTTGAAATTCATCCTTAATCTTACCATTTTCAAGGCGAAGGGCTGCAAATTCAACCATCTTCTCTCTTGTATAATCCAATCCCGTAGTCTCTGTGTCTAAAACTATCTCTATTACTTTTTTTCTTGCCATTTATCTGTCCTAATTAGTCCTATATAGATAATAGCATAAAAATTTTTTCCGTGATAGAATATGAAGCGTTAGTTAAGCAATGGGGCAAGATTATGGCAAATGTTATAGAAATAAATGATGAACAATTTGAACAAGAAGTTATTAATTCACCAATTCCTGTTTTGGTTGATTTTTGGGCTACTTGGTGCGGACCTTGCAGAAAATTAGGACCTGTAATAGAAGAAATTGCACAAGATTATGATGGGAAAGTGAAATTTGCAAAAATTAATGTTGAAAATTGCTTAAAAACCGCTAAAGAATATGCAATTAGCGGGCTTCCTAGTCTTTTAGTTTTCAAACAAGGCGAAGCCGTTGAAAGAATGACAGGTCTTATGCCTAAATCTACAATTATTTCTAACCTAGAAAAGCATATTTAAAATAACGTTTAAGTTTTTAAGAAGATTGGCTTAATATGAAGTACACCCTGCTAAGCTGAATGGATTTTACTAATAAAAATCAGCTGGATTCTGAGCGAAGCTCAGAATGACGGAATTGTAAGATATTGTGCATTATTCCTCCCCTAGGGACTCTGCCGAGCAAAACAATCCAGTGAATTGTTTTG
>CAVAPR010000053.1:2859-3716 GCA_963590665.1 Candidatus Methanomethylophilaceae archaeon | reverse complement strand
GCATACATTTGTCGAAAATCTTGTTGTTTTTCAGTCCATTCATCTTTTGTGAGGTTTTTATTCAATTCTACTGAAAGAACAGATTTTATATCTTCAAGAAATAGACCAATATACCGAATTTCATTTTCTTGCATTGATGTTTGTCTACACATAGATTGTTTATTACATAGTGTCATTGTATAATCTCCAGAGCTATCTGGCACTGGTTGAAGAATCATAATAAACGCATTTTCCCTGATAGGGTATTCAAAGGTAGGGAAATTTGAATCTTGGATATTAGGAATATCTTTTGCAGATACTCCTAATCCAAAAGTTAATAAAATTCCTAACAAAAAGGTAAATTTTTTAGTTACTACCTTTATATTCATATTTACCTTGAGAAGCACGTTCTCTCCTTATAGCATTCATTTCAGAGTATATAGTATTTTGACTTAATTCTCGCCAACCCATTTCATATTTTGATAAGTCAATTCTTTCTCCGTTCATAAATCTGATAAATGCGTTTGTGTCTGTACATTGTCCCCCGACTAATCCGTTTTTAGTATTTGTATTATAAATTTGAGCAACACATAACGGAGTTCCATTAGGAGTATAAAAACCCCATAGATATTCATAATCTGTAATTGAAATTGTTCCAAATACGCCAGTATAAGCCTTATTTGTTCTTGGGTTATAAACTTTATATGTAAAATTGTCTGCAAAAGTTGGTGCAGACATCGTTAAAAGAGTCGCTCCAAGTAATATTAGTGCTAGTGTCTTTTTCATATCAACTTCCTTTCTTTAAACAACAATTCTTCCATTTGAATCAGCAGGTTTACAAGCGGCAATAATACCTTCCACTAAACCAATTAAACATG
>CAVAPR010000053.1:0-2849 GCA_963590665.1 Candidatus Methanomethylophilaceae archaeon | reverse complement strand
CCAACAAAATAGTAGATATAAAATACCTTGTCCCGTATAACCAGCATAAAACTTATGAACTCCGATATTTCCAAGAAAAATTGCAAATAGAACATAAGCAACTTTATTTACGACATGCAATTCTCCATCTCCGTAAACAACAGGTCCATACTGTTCCACTTGAGGTTGTATATTTTGAGAATTGCTAAGATTAATATTTATACCACCCGGAATTCCAGATATTTGTTGTCCAGAAATTTCTTCTTTAGGTTTTTCTTTTTCTGGTTCTTTTTTCATAACGATTATTTTAGTTTCAGTATTAAATATTTCAACAATATCTCCTACTGCTGGTTCAAAATTACTACAATCCTCTCTGCGAACTTCTTTAATTGAACCATCACCTGTTCCTATTGAAATAACATCTTCATCAACTCGGATAATCTTGTCCATATACTACTTCCTTTCACTTATTTGAGTCCATTTTAATTCTTGAACAATTATTACCATAAGACATAATAACTTGTCAAGTTTAACAACATATAAATATATTTACCTAGTTAATGTTGCGGTGTATCTATGTGTGAATTTAACAGAAGATAAACAAAGGAAGGTTGTCATGAACGCAGAAAATGAACTAGGCAAGAAAATTAAAGAATTACGAAAATCAAAAGGCTTTACGCAACAATATTTAGCAGAACTTGCGGATATTGATGATAAACACTTGTCAAAGATAGAGAATGGAATTCATGAGCCAACATATAAAACGTTAAAAAAATTATCAGAAGTTCTTGATTTTGAATTATCTGATATTGACAATTATAAACCTGTTCAAATTGATTCATTTCTTGTTAATAATTCTGCATATCAAAAATCTTTAAAAATTCTTCAATCGGCAACTAATGATAAAGAAATCAAAAATTATTATGATGCTCTAAAATTAGCTTCTCAATTGATGAACAAGAAAATTCATTAACCCCTGTTTTTAGTTTGGTTGACAAAATTGGCACTTAGGGTGTAATATAGACGTATAATTGAATATTAAATACTCCATAAAGAGTTGTGCGAGGGACAAGCCCGATGACCACACAGCAACCTACAGAAATGCAAGGTGCTAATGCTTGAACGATGGGTGGAAGATAATAAGTTTAATTAAAAAGTTTTTTATTTAAACCCATCGTAACGATGGGTTTTTCTATTGCTTCTTTTTATGGATGTTAAATAACGAAAGTGGAAAGAAGTAACAGTGGCTCGAATGCAGCAACCTAAAACTGAATATAAAATTAAGATTGCTGATTTGAGCGACATTTCAACTTCTAAATTAAAGGCATCCGTCAACAAAAAACTTAATAAAATACTGAAAAAAGGAAAATCCCCCTCTAAAAATAAACTTTATTTATATATAGATATGAATATAAATGAAGCTTTGTACAAAAAATTTAAAAGCCTAAAAGACTTGAGGGCAATCTTCAAGACTAATGAGGACTGCATAGAATTTTTAGAAGAGCTGATATGGAGAGGGGAGCCAGTAAGCCCTTATGATATAACCTCTCAAGTATATAAGTGCAAAGATGGTTGGTATAAATGCAAAAATACAGGTAAAGAATTCAACATACTGACAAAAACTTTATTTCAAAATACAAAAATAGATTTACCTACATGGTTTGAAATAATTTTTCGAGAACATTCAGATAAAGGTGGTTTAGCAGCAACTACAATTATGAGAGATTATGGGCTTTCTTATACAACAGCATGGCATATGTTGCATAAAATCCGAAATGCCATGGGATTTGAAAATCATAAAGAATTAAGTGGAACAGTTGAAGTAGATGAATATTATGCAGGTGGTTCATTAAAAAACATGCATTATGATAAAAAGTTGGAAGTTAAAGAAAAAACTTATCAAAATAAAAAACTATTACAAGGGTTTGTGGAACGAAATGGAGATTTAGTTATTAGAACGGTATCTGATATGACCGAAAGCACTTTAAATGCTGGAGTTCTTAGATATGTAAAAACTGGTTCAACATTATATAGTGATGATAATCAAAGTTATCAAAAATTACCTCCTTTGTACAATCGTGGTATTGTTGTTCATAGTAAAGGACGTTATGTTGATAAAGATAATAAAAGTCTTTATACGAATACAATAGAATGTTGCTGGTCTGGATTTGAACGAATTGAATCTACACATATTAAGATTTCAAATAAACATTTACAAAATTATGCAAATGAACCAGTTTTTAGGTATAATACAAGAAAGATGAAATCAGCAGATGCCTGTATTTGGTTTTTGCAAAATATACTAGGCACCAATCTTACTTGGAAGGATATCCAAAATGCAAAATATCGACAATATAATCGAAATCAAGCGAGGGTTGCATAAAAGTTGTAGTAGAGATGTTGTAAACACAATTGCCAAATTAGAAAAGTGTGAAGATTTTTATCGCGATGTATTTCTTATTTATGGATTAACTTATAACACTGAAACATTAAGTCAAAAAGAGAGTTTTATAGAGACAGTAACTAAATATTTTATCTTTGATAGATTACCAGAAGATTATTTATATCTAAATGATGGGAAATACGAAACAAATAATAAAAAAGAATTAAAAAAATTTTTAGAAAATGCACTTGAGGTATTTTTTAAATTGCATAACTCTTGTGAATCTAATGAAGATTTTAAGAAAGAATATGCTAAATATTTTGATGAGGAAGTGAAAGACTTTAGTAAAGAAATCTCAGAAAATAGAGATGACTCATTATCTGACTTTGCAAAAATAATTCAAAAAGTTTATTATTCCAAAGATAAAAATACCGATTGTTAACTATTATTAACTACTTTAGCCTATTTAGTGGAATTAACTATATAA
>CAVAPR010000052.1:0-4419 GCA_963590665.1 Candidatus Methanomethylophilaceae archaeon | reverse complement strand
TTCTAATGACTTTACCCAAAATACTATTAAAATAATAATAGAAAATATTATTATGAATGGAGTTGGTGTAAATGTTAGATTTTGATAAGTTTACTGATTATTCTCAAGAAATTATTTCAAGCGCAAATGCAATTATGGGAGAGTATAGAAATTCCCAAATGACCCCAGAACACATTATGCTTGCGATGATTAAAGCTGATGGAATAATCAAGGATTATTTGACAGAATTAAATCTTTTAAACCAAGGATTTATTAACAAAATCGTTTCAAAAATTGAAAGTTTTCCAAAATTATCTGGACCTGTAAATAGTCAAGGGCTTTATTTAAGCCAAGAAACAATGAGATTGTTGGAACTTGCAATGGATGAAAGCAAAAAATTGAAGGATGAATTTGTAAGTATTGAATCTATCCTTCTTGCAATGGCAGAACTTGATAATAGTAATATCAAATCTCTATTAAACTCTAATGGAGTAACTTCAAGTTCTATATTAAAAGTTATGAAAGATATAAGAGGTAATAATAAAGTGGATACAAAAAATGCAGAAGAAAATATGAAAGCTTTGGAAAAATATTCTACTGATTTAACAGACCTAGCAAGAAAAGGAAAACTTGACCCCGTAATTGGTAGAGATGAAGAAGTTAGAAGAATTATCCAAGTATTAAATAGACGTACAAAAAACAATCCTGTTTTGATTGGTGAACCTGGGGTTGGTAAAACAGCTATTGTTGAAGGTTTGGCACAACGTATAATTCGTGGTGATGTTCCTGAAAGTTTGAAAGATGTAAAACTTATTTCATTAGACTTAGGTGCATTGGTTGCTGGTGCTAAATTCAGAGGTGAATTTGAAGAACGTTTGAAAGCCGTATTGAAAGAAGTTGAATCTTCAAATGGTGAAATAGTAATGTTCATTGATGAATTACATACTGTAGTTGGTGCAGGTTCAACAGAAGGTTCAATGGATGCTGGCAACTTGTTAAAACCAATGTTGGCTCGTGGTGTTCTTAGAACCATTGGTGCAACAACTATCAATGAATATAGAAAATATATTGAAAAAGACCCAGCTTTAGAAAGACGTTTCCAACCTGTTATGGTTAATGAACCATCTGTTGAAGATACAATTAGTATCTTGAGAGGTTTGAAAGAAAAATATGAAGTTCACCATGGGGTAAGAATCTTAGATAGCGCAATTATTGAAGCTGCAAAATTGTCAGATAGATACATTACAGATAGATTTTTACCAGATAAAGCTATTGACTTGATTGATGAAGCTGCAAGTTCTTTGCGTATTGAAATTGATTCAATGCCAGAAGAAATTGATACAATGATGCGTCAAAAAATTCAACTTGAAATTGAACGTGAAGCATTGAAAAAAGAAGATTCAGATGAAGCCAAAGCAAAAGTTGAAGATATTACAAAACAAGTAACTGAACTTGAAGGCAAAATCAATGTTCTAAAAGCTCAATGGGAAAAAGAAAAGGCTTCAATAACATCAGAAGCAGATGTAAAAGATGAGATTAACAAAGTTAAAACTCAAATTGAAGAAGCTGAAAGAAATACAGATCTTCAAAGGGCTGCTGAATTGAAATATGGTAAGCTTCTTGAATTAGAAAAGAAATTAAAAGCTTGCCAAAACAAAGAACACACAGATAACAAGCTTTTAAAAGAAGAAGTTACTGCAACTGATATTGATGAAGTTGTTTCAAAATGGACAGGTATTCCAGTTACAAAACTTGTTGAATCTGAAATGAAAAAATTACTTCACATGGAAGATATTTTGCACAAACGTTTAGTTGGACAAGATGAAGCTGTTGATACTGTATCTGATGCAATTCGTCGTGCTAGATCTGGATTAAAAGACCCTAAACGTCCAATTGGTACATTCTTGTTCTTAGGTCCAACTGGTGTTGGTAAAACAGAACTTGCAAAATCATTGGCAGAATTTATGTTCAATGATGAGGATGCTCTAATCCGTATTGATATGTCAGAATATATGGAAAAACACAATGTTGCAAGACTTGTTGGAGCTCCTCCAGGATATGTTGGTTATGAAGAAGGTGGTCAATTGACAGAAGCTGTTAGAAGAAAACCTTATTCAGTAATCTTGTTTGATGAAATTGAAAAAGCTCATCCAGACGTATTCAATATTATGTTGCAAATCTTTGATGATGGTCGTTTGACTGATTCAAAAGGAAGAACAGTTGATTTCAAAAATACTCTAATCATTATGACAAGTAATATTGGTTCAGATATTATCCTTGAAGATACTTTGAACTCAATGCTTTCTCCAGACCAATTCAAAGACACAAAAGAAAAAGTCTTAGCTGTATTAAGACAACGTTTCAAACCAGAATTTTTGAACAGAATTGATGAAACAATATTCTTCAAAGCTTTGACTTTACAACAATTGAGTAAGATTGTCGATATTCAAATGGATTATTTGAGAAACTTGTTGAAAGACCAAGAGTTAGAATTTGAGATTACAGATGATGCTAAAGAATTTTTAGCTACTCAAGGTTTCAACCCTGTATATGGTGCAAGACCATTGAAAAGAGTTATCCAACAACAAGTTGAAAATCCATTATCAAAATTGATTTTGGCTCAAACCTTCTTGAAGGGTGATAAAATCAAAATTGATGTGAAAGATGATGCTTTAACTTTTGAAAAAGTTAAATAATAATCAGCCTCGAAAAGTAAAAGGAATGGTTTTTAACCATTCCTTTTTTTATTGTTAAAAATTTATTTGTGTAACATATTTTTTAGAACTTTTTGCATCGCATTTTTTATAATAACTCGAAATCTAACTTCTTGGCTCAGAGCATCCGTTTTAGCTGGAATTGGATGTCCAAAATTCTGATGGTTATAGTGTTGTCGGAATTGTTCAATCCCTAGGCGTGTAGCTTTTTCTATATCAGACAATTTGTTAAATTGTTCCCTTCCAGAAATATTAGATTGTATTTTATCTACTTTCATTAGTTAGCTCCGAGTTAAATTTGACTTATGCAACTCTATCAATAATTCCGCCACCTAGTACAATATCACCATCGTATAGAACAACAGATTGTCCTGGAGCAATTGATTTTTGCATATTTTCAAAATGAACTTCAATGTTACCATTTTCTAGTGGTTTAACTGTTACAGGTTCTGGCTTTTGAGTTGAACGAATTTTTGCTTTGCAGCTAATTTCTTTTTCTAATTTGTCGAATGGAATCCAGTTCATTTTTGTCGCAATCAATTCATCTTTCATTGTTGCGTCTTTATATCCAACAACAACTTCATTAGTATCTTTACGAAGTTCAACAACATAAAGGGCTTCTGGAGCGCTAATACCAATCCCCTTTCTTTGTCCGATAGTGTAATTCCAAATTCCTTCGTGTTCACCTAAGATTTTGCCAGACATATCAACAATGTTACCTTTTTTAGGTTGAACCTGAAGAAGTTCGTTGTAATCACCTTCATAAAAATCTTGGCTGTCTGGTTTTTCTGCTACTTCTAGTCCGTGACTTCTTGCGATGCTTCTGATTTCATCTTTAGAGTAACTTCCAAGAGGTAACATAATGTTTGCAAGTTGTTCTTGTTTCAATCGGTATAAGAAGTAAGATTGGTCTTTATTTGGACTAAGACCTTGTTTTAGTAGGTATCTTCCATTTTCATTTTGTTCAACTCTTGCATAATGACCTGTTGCAAATTTGTCGAATTCAATTCCGTTTTCTTTTGCAAGATAAGGAAGAACGTCAAATTTGATTAAAGAATTGCACCAAATACAAGGATTTGGTGTTCTTCCAGAAAGGTATTCTTTTTTGAAATTGTTTAACACGATTTCTTCATATTGCTTTGCACAGTCAAAAACGTGAAATTCAATACCAATATCTTTACAAATTTTTTCAGCGGCTGCAATATCTTCTTTTTCATCTGGTCCAAAACAAGCTCCGTGCGTAGATGGTTTGTTCGGCATAGAGTTTATTTTCTTTTGAATTTCAGCATAAACTCCACCTTTGCCCCAAATAGCCATTGTCGCACCAATAACTTCGTGACCTTGTTCTTTTAATAGTAGGGCTGTTGTAGAAGAGTCAACACCACCTGACATTCCAACTAATATCTTCATAATATATTATTCTCCATTTTTGTAATTTCTTATTCTAAGATATTATAAAAGATGGTGTTTTACAATACTACAAGGCGGAATTGATTTATCAATTCCGCCTGATTTGTTATAGTTTTGTGCTTCTAAAAAATTGTAAAAAAGTATGATATATGAGTGATTATGAATGCGTTGATTTAATTTGTGTGTTTTTTAATTTTGCGATGTGAATAGTTTTAATTGTTGTTCCAAGTTAAGCGAAGAATTTCAATATTTGCAATATCATAAATCTTTTTTATTAAGCTAAAAGAGCTTCAACGATTTTAGCGTTAGTTTCAGA
>CAVAPR010000051.1:0-4903 GCA_963590665.1 Candidatus Methanomethylophilaceae archaeon | reverse complement strand
TTTCGACGAAAAAAGAAAAAGTAGAACCGAAAAAGAAAAACACGAATGATTAAATTGCTCGAGTCGTCAGGGGCAAAAGCCCCCGAACCCCCATAAATATAACTAAACGCACTTGGCATTCTGAGCGGAGCGAAGAATCTCAAGCAAAACTTGCTCAGATTAACCCCTCATCCTTACCTTCTCCCCAAGAAGGAATATAATAGAATCCGAGGAAATCATGTAGGTTGGGCTTACCAGCCCAACATCTAAAACTTCTCAAATAATTTGACCATTGGGGGTTATTTTTGTAGAATTGAATTGCTATGTACGAAATTAAAAAACAAATTTATCTAGACTTCACTAAAAATCAAAAATCTGCGCTTTGCAATTTTTTAAGAGCTCTTGTCAAAAAATTTCCAGATTGGACAGTTGATGAAGTTTGGGAAAGTTTTGTTGCTGACGAAAAATATTATTTGGAATTAAACTGCTCACGCTTTGAATTTTTAGCTGAAATTATTGATGAAGAATGGTTTAAATCAGACACAATTAAGTACCTGAAAGAATGCAAAAAATACTATGATTACAAGGAAAAACAACGCCCCATAATCGAAGCAAACAAGGAATTTGAAAAGAAAAAACGTAAATTTTTGCAAGAAGTTAAAATGTCAAAAGAACCACCAACAAAAAAACAGCTTTACTATTACGATAGGCTATGCAAAAAATATGGAATTGAGAAAAAAGAACTTGAATCTAAACTTGAAGCAAGAAATGAAATAGACAAAATCATTACAGAACATAGCTCAAACTATAAAATAAATATTGAAGAAACGGGAAACGAAGAATGCTAATACCTAATATTGTGAAAATCCTAACAGACTCTGGAATTGAACCAAACGAGGCAAATGTTGAAGTAAAATTGTTAATTGAACATTTTGCGGGGTATAGTTTGGTTGATATTTTGATGGGCAAGAAATTAGAGGAAGAAAAACTTAAAATTGTAGAAGAAAAAGCAAAACTTCGTGCTAAAACTCATCAACCAATCCAGCATATTATTGGGCTTGCAGATTTTATGGGCGAAAAATTTGTTGTAAATCCAGATGTTCTTATTCCTCGTGATGAAACAGAAATTCTGGTAAGAAAATCCGTTGAATTGATTAAAAATCACAATTTCAAACTCGCTCTTGATATGTGTACAGGTTCTGGATGTATAGCTTGCATGATTGCAAAACTTACAGATTGTCAGGTTATTGGTGTAGATATTTCAACAGAAGCCATTCATACAGCATTCAAAAACATGGAAAGGTTTGAACTTTTTAATAAGGCAATGTTTAGAAAATCCAACTTGTTTGATAAAATTCGGGAAGATGAAAAATTTGATTTGATTGTTTCTAATCCTCCATATATTCCGCCTATGATGAAAAAATCTATCCAAGAAGAAGTATCCTTTGAACCAGATATAGCTTTATATACAACAGATAAAAAAGGTTTGGAATTTTATCAAAAAATAACTGAAAATGCTCCAAAATTTTTAAATCCGAACGGATACATTTTGTTTGAACTTGGCATTGGTCAAAGCAAAGATGTTGCACTAATTTTAAAAGAAAACGGATTTAAAGAAATTCAAGTTATTAAAGATTTAGCTGGAATTGATAGAGTTATTTTTGCCCATATTTAGAGTATTACGATTTGTAAAAATATATAATAAAATCACCGATTGCGCTAAAGTTTTTAAACATTTTTGCCGACTACGATAGAGTATTATCAATTGTAAAAAGGCGAAAATAGTGAAAGTCGATTCAACAAAAAAAGCTGGACTAAGTATTGATTACTCTCAAAGTACAACGGGAGTAACTCTTGATGCTATTTCAGAAGAACAACTTGCCAAATATTCAAAGAAAACAATTGATAATGCTTGCCGTTTAAAAGCAAAATATGGCTCAAAATATTCAGATGAATATTACCTTGATTATTCTTCAAGAAACACTTATATCAATATGGTTGAAAATCTTGGAGAACCACAGAGAGCAAGAGCTTCTATGTCTGCAATCCAAGACCCAAACTGGCAAGGGTATTCTTATGAAGAAATTATCCAAATGGAAAATAATGGGGTTAAAATACCTCAAGAAGTTTTGTTGTGGGCTCACTCTCAACAAGAATCAGATATTGTATCTTACGAAGTTATTGAGTCAGAAGCTTTGAATGATGATAACTCTTCAACTGGCGAAGTTTCAAATAATAGTTCAGACATCAACACATTGTTGAAAAATGCACAAATTTATACTGTCAAATCAACTTCCGCTCAAAAAACAGCAGAAGAAGATGCTCAAAAATATTCTGAACTTTCAACCCAAGCTAAAAGAATTCAATCAGAAAACAAAAATACTTATAAAGATGAGTTAGACAAAATTTCAAAACTTACAAAAGAATGGAAACAACTAGATACAAAAAATAAAAATGGAACGCTAAATATTTCTGAAAAAGTAAAATATAGCGAACTTTCAAAAACAATTAATTCTGAAAGTACAACAAGTAGCAAAAAAGAAATTGCATTCAATGAAAGAGAACTAGACGAACTTCTTTCATCAATGAGCGGTTTGTCTGAAAAAACAACAGAAAATACAAAAACTGCAAACGAAACAATTCAAGCAAGTGAAGCTCTTTCAAACAAAATAAAAACTTACAACACTAGCCAACAAACACACAACTCTAATGGAGTTCTTGATGAGGGTTCATTGGAAAACCCAATTACAGGTACAAACGCTTTTTCTATTGAGTCTGTTTCAATGGAAGCTGGAAAAAATTTAGAAGAACAAACAAATAATACAGAAGCAACTTTAACAGAAGCTTCAAATCTTGAAGTTAAAGAATTTGCCAAAGAGTATTCAAGAAGTGCGCAAGAAGCTGTAAAAAGTACAAACAATTCAACAAAAACTAACAACGAAACCGATACAACTCAATCTTCTGAAGATGGAAATAACACTGCAGAACCAGAAGAAGAAAAAACTAAAACTTATAAAGTCAAAGTCAAGGCTAGCGAAAAAGCTGCTCTAAAAGCAACGGCAACAACAATTCTTTCTATGGCAGATTTGTTAATGAATCAAGCTAATGTTAGTGAAACAAAAGATTCCCTTGAAGAGTCGCAAAAGAAAACAACTAAAGAAGCAAAAAATGTTCAAAAAGAAGAAAAGAAAACAGTAAAAGAACATAAATCAAATGAGAAAAAAGTTGAAACAAAAGAAAAAGAATTAGAAAATGTTAAAAAGCAAAAAGAAGAAAGCGTAAAATCTTCATCTGAACAAGTTGTTCAAGATTCTGAACCAGAAAATGATACAACAACTCCAGATAATACTGAGGATAAAATACCACCACAACCTCCAGTTATTGATGAAGGAGACGCAGAAGAAGAAACAATTGCGAATGAAATTTTAACAATCACAAAAGCAGATGATAAACTAAAAGGAGTTGCAAACCTTCAAAATACAAAACTAAAACAATCTGTATCAGCAGATTCCAAAATTGCTAAAACTCTAGATAAGCAAAATAAAGGTTTAGACAAACGCAATAATAATGCAAAAGAAGTTGCGACAAAAACCATAGTAACTGGAACAATAACGACAGTTGATGGAATTCTAAATATCACGAAAGGTACTCCAATGTTAGCAAGTGTAAACCCAGCAACTGTTGCGGAAGGTGCAAAAATTGTTAAAGATGGGACACTTGAAACAATTGCAGGAGGCGCAGCAATTGCTACTGGCGGAATTGCTGCAGGGGTAAGTGCTTCGGTTGCGGATAATATAAGAGATTTCAATGATATTACAAAAGATGCTAAGATTACGAATAAAACCCAATTAAAACAAGTTAAAGAAACGAACCAAAATCTTAAAAATATAGGAGCAATAGAAGTTTCTGAAAATGTTCAAGAAACTTCAGCTGGTTCTACTGTTCAACCTGAACAGCCAGAAAAATCTTCAACTGCAAAAGTTGTAAAAACTCCAGAAAAACAAAAACCAGTTGTAGAAAATATTGAACAACCAGAAAATACAACAACTACTCAAGAATCTGAAACTCCAAATGACAATCCACAACCAACAGAACAAGCAGAGCAAACACAACCTGCACGACCAACTGCTCAAACATCACAATCAAAAGCTGTTACAGCTAGTCAAGTTGAAGAAAAACCTTTATCAGATGAAGAAAAAATTTCTATAATCAAAGAAAATTATTCAGACGATGAAATTGAAGCTCGAATTTCTGATGACGAAGAAAATGATGATTCAAATATTATTGCTGCCGCTTCAATCAATGCGAGTGCAAATATTGTAAAAACAACAAATACAGATGATAAATTAGCAAGAAAACTATCAAGATTTAATAATGATAGTATCATTGAATCTCGCAAAAAGATGAAGAAAGTTCAAGCAGTATCTGCATCCTCTGGCAAAAAAGCTTAGAGAGTGACAAGATTTCTCTAATTTCCCAAATTCAGTCATTCTGAGCAAAGCGAAGTATCCAGCTGATTTTTATTAGTAAACTCCATTCAGACTAATTCAATAATAAATATTTGTTCACTAATTCCTTCCCCTTGGGGGGAAGGCTAGGATGAGGGGTTCAGCTGAACAAGTTAAGCTTGAGATTCTTCGGGTAAATTTGTAATTAATTTTGTTATCCCAATTGCAAATCCCTCAGAATGACGTAATTGTAACGAACTTATTCCCCATATTCCTTATTGCCTTTTATGTAGGTTGGGCTCACTAGCCCAACAAATAAAATATATCAATTTTCTTCCATTAATGAAACTATAGGTTGGCTTTACAAAGCCGACAGAAAAACTAAGCAACTTGTAAAATGTCGAACATCATTCCCTCCCCAAGGGTGGAGGGCTAGGGAGAGGGGTTGATTGTTTTAATGTTCACTTTTTCTTTTT
>CAVAPR010000050.1:0-5004 GCA_963590665.1 Candidatus Methanomethylophilaceae archaeon | reverse complement strand
TTTCGGTTCTGCTTTTTCTTTTTTCATCGAAATAAAAAAGAAAAAGTGAACATTGAAAATGTCAACCCCTCTCCCAGCCATACCTCTCGCAAAACAATTCACTGGATTGTTTTGCTCGGCAGAGTCCTTGGAGAGGGAAACAACTAATCACAAATGTCATGCTGAAACAAGTTCGGAATGACTAACTCTTATTATAAATATTATATTGATTTTTCAAAACAAAACCCTCAAAACGTTAACTTTGAGGGTTTTAGTTATAAATTAGAAATTATTCAACTAAACTAATTCTTTAACTTCAGCTGCAAAAACTTTAGGATCTAATTTGATTCCAGGTCCCATAGTTGTTGATAGGTAAACTGATTTAACAAATGTACCTTTTGCTGATGCTGGTTTAGCTTTGATGATTGCATCTGCTAATGTTGCATAGTTTTTGATTAGGTCTTCTTCGTTGAATTGGATTTTTCCGATAGGGCAGTGAATCATACCTTGTTTATCTGCTCTATATTCAACTTTACCTGCTTTAGCATCTTTAACAGCTTTAGCTACATCCATTGTAACTGTTCCTGTTTTAGGGTTTGGCATTAAACCTTTAGGTCCTAATACTCTACCTAATTTACCAAGCATACCCATACAATCTGGTGTTGCAATCAATGTATCAAATTCAAACCAACCGCTTGAAATTTTATCGATAATTTCTTCAGCACCTGCAAAGTCTGCTCCAGCTTCAGTTGCTTCAGTTGCTTTAGCACCTTTAGCGATAACACAAACTTTAACTTCTTTACCAAGACCAGCTGGTAAAACTACTGTTGATCTGATTTGTTGGTCTGCTTGACGAACATCAATACCCAAACGCATGTGGCATTCTACTGTTTCGTTGAATTTAGAAACTTCATTTGAAATTTCTTTTAATTTTTTTATTGCATCAACTGCTGTAGATGGTTGGTTAAAACCTTCCAGCATTTCTTGCATTTTCTTTTGTTTTTTAGTTAATTTTGCCATTTTATAATTTTCCTTTCGTGGTAATAGCGGACTTTACGTCCTTCCATCTAGTCTTCTTTTACTGTAACACCCATAGCTCTACAAGAACCAGCAATCATTTTTACTGCTGCATCCATTGTTGTAGCGTTTAAATCGTCCATTTTAATTTTTGCGATTTCTTCTAATTGAGCTCTAGTGATTTCAGCAACTTTATCCTTGTTAGGAACTGATGATCCTTTTGGAATATTTAATGCTTTTTTAATCAATACAGGAGCTGGTGGTGATTTGATAACAAATGTGAAACTTCTGTCTTCGTAAACATCAATGATAACTGGGATAATGTATCCTGCTTTATCTTGAGTTTTAGCGTTAAATTGTTTACAGAAGTCCATGATATTAACACCGTGTTGACCTAATGCAGGACCAACTGGTGGTGATGGATTTGCTTTACCTGCTTCGATTTGAAGCTTGATTTTTCCTACTACTTTTTTTGCCATGATTTTCTCCTTTTGTGGTAATAACGGTTCTTTATCGGCTTGTAAAGGATCCTTCCACATTATTTGTACTATCTTTTGTAATAATTAGTTATTACAATCTTACTAGATTATAATTTATTGATTTGTTTGTATTCCAATTCAACTGGCGTTTCACGACCAAAGATTGAAACATTTGCTCTAAGTTTAGATTTATCAGGGTAAACTTCGATAATATCTGCATCAAAGTCTGCGAATGGTCCTGAAATAATTCTAACTTTATCTCCAGGTTTAACATCAAGTTCAACTTTTTCAACTTGTGATGATGTTCTGTGCAAGATTCTTTTAATTTCGCTTTCTTTAACTGGAATAGGTTTTTTAACTGAACCTACAAATTTTGTAACGCCTGAAGTGTGTCTTACAACATACCAGCTATCTTCGTCCATAATCATTTCTACAAGAACGTAACCAGGGAATACTTTTTCTTCTTTTTCCTGTTTCTTTCCGCCCTTCATTTGGACAACTGTTTTTTGAGGTACTTCAATTCTGAAGATTTTGTCACCCATATTCATATATTCAATACGTTTTTCTAAGTTAACTTTAACTTTGTTTTCGTATCCAGAATATGTGTGAACGATGTACCATCTTTTTTGACTTTTCTTAGCTTCTTTTGCTTCTTCCTCTGCTTGAGCTTCAGCTTGTTCAGCTAATACATCTTCATTCAGTTGTTCTTCCATTGTTTTTTCTTCTTTAGTCATAAGCCACCTTTATAAATTTTGGAAAAATTTTACTATAAGACCTAGTGAGCCTTTAAATAAAAGATCCATTAGATAAATCGCAACAGTAAAAACAACTACAATAACAATAACTGAAAGAGTTTCAACGATAACCTGATTTTTTTCAGGCCAGCTGATTTTGCCCCATTCGGTTTTTACACCTTTAAAGTACGCTTTGATTGCTTCTACTGTTTCATTCATTATGATTATTCCTTTATTCTCAAAGTTAAAAATTCACGCCCTGAAGGACTCGAACCCTCGACATCCGGTTTTGGAGACCGACGTTCTACCAACTGAACTAAGGACGCTTATTAAAGTGGTTAATTGCTTAACCACTTTATTTAAAAAATCTTACTTAGTTTCTTTGTGGTTAGTGTGTTTTTGACATCTTGGGCAGTATTTGTTTAATTCCATTCTTTCCTTGATGTTCTTTTTGTTCTTAGTTGTTGTGTAGTTTCTTTCTTTGCATTCTTCACAAGCTAGAACTACCATTCTGTCGTTTTTTCCTTTGATACCCATTGTTTTATTTCCTTTATTATTTTATTAAGTTCTCCTATTTAAAATAGAATGTGAACATTACACATTCTATCTATTTTCGGCTTATACACTTATGTTATCTCAAACAAAAAAAAATGCAAATAAAATGTTAACAAATACTACGTTTTTGACACTAAAAAACATCTATTTTATTCAATAGATGTTTTTTAAGTTAAAATTTTTGATTTTTAATTATCTTCTAGCTGGAGTTTGTTGAGTTGGATATTTACCGATTGAATCAGTTCTCAATTGTTCCATGTAGATTTGACCATTTTTAACAACTTGTTGAAGCTGAGTTAAGTTGCCTTCAATGCTTGTTAGAACTTGTTCAGCATATAATTCAGCACCTTCTCTAATCTTCATAGCTTCATCAGTTGCTTGAAGTCTGATATTTTCAGCATCTTGAAGTGCGATGTGTTTGATTTTTTCGCATTCTTCATAGACTTCATTTTTAATTTTATTTCCTTGTAATTCAATTGCCTTGATTTGGTCTGATTCAGAAAGCTTTCTATCAGCTTCAGCTTGAGCGTCTTGAATTATTTTATTAGCTTTTTGTTGAGCTTCGTTTTGTAATTCTTCTTTACGTTTCAAAAATAGTCTTGCTTCTTGAACTTCTGTTGGCAAGGCTTGATATATTCTATCGATTAATGTTTCAATTTCCCTTTTATTTACTACTGTGTATTTCAAAACGGAATAACCTTCATCCAAGGCTATTTCTAACATTTTTAGTAAATCATACACTCCATTTTGTGGCATGTTTATCCCTTATCCCTTTCACATTTTATATATTAATATATTACATAAGCAATTTTTAATTGTCAAATAATATTTCTTTGCAGAATTACATATTTTAACATGTATATCTACTTGTCAGAGATTTCTGCTTGAATAATTTCTTCTGGGATATTTTTCTCAATTTTGTCTAATAAAATTTCAATTTCTTTGATTTTCAATATTGAAAAATTTGCAAATGAAATTGTTTCATCTAACGTTACTTCTAACATTTTGAGTATGTCATATAAATTGGTTTCTCTTTTCGGTGTGTTCGGAGTTTGGTTTGAATTTCGGAGATATGTTCTTGCTCTTTGAACATCTTCTGGCAGGTTTGCATAAATCGCATCAATAATTTGTTCAACTCCATATTTGTTCACAGCAACAAAACCCTTGAAAATTGGCAAAGAGTATCCATTTTTAATTTTGGATTCAAGTCTTCTAATATCTTCTCTTGATTGAAATTTCATATCTATTTCCTTTGGGTTAAGTATTCATTTACTGCTTGTGGAACAAATTTTGAGATGTCGCCATTATTTTGTAAAATTTCTCTTATTGTACTAGAAGAAATAAAATTGTATTTAGGTTTTGTGGTTAAAAATACTGTTTTAATTTCATCACACAATGCACTATTTGTTTGAGAAAGTTGCATTTCATATTCAAAATCAGAAACTGCACGCAATCCTCTGATTAAAATTTCTGCTCCCCGTTTTTTCGCATATTCAATAGTCAAACCTTCAAAAGCGTCAACTTCAACATTATCAAGTCCTTCAACACTTTTTTGGATTAGTTCAACTCGTTCTTCTGTAGAGAGAAAGCCTTTCTTTTCTCCATTATGAGCTACTGCAATAATTACTTTGTCAAAAATTCCAGAAGCGTTTTTCAAAATATCTAAATGCCCTTTGGTGATTGGGTCAAAACTTCCTGGATATATAGCGATTTTCATTTTTTCTCCTTTAAAACAGTATAAGTATTATAGCAGAAGTTTTGAGGTTTTATTCTATATTTGTAAAGTTATGTAACGATAAAGGTCGAGTTGCGCAATTCTTTATATCAAAAATACTTTAATAATATATACAAACGATATATAACAAAGCTTATATATACTACTACCTTCTACTTTCTACCTACCTTTTACACGAGGAATTGTAAAAAAATTCCAAGGAAGCTTCTATTACAGAAGCTTTTTTTTTGAGTAAAAATGGAGGAGGGGGGGGGATAAGTTCGTTATGAAAGGCAATAGGGCACTATGACACTGAGGCACTAAGTTCTTTATGTTTTTAATGTCATTCTGGGGGGTTTACAATTGGAATAGCAAAATTAATTACAAATTTACCCGAAGAATCTCAAACTTAACACCCCAGCAAGAGATACTTCGCTTCGCTCAGTATGACGTAACTCGTACAGTCATTCCGAACTGCGGATTTTGGCAAGAGCGAAGCTCGTCATGGGGAGGGTTGCGTTGAGCC
>CAVAPR010000049.1:0-5636 GCA_963590665.1 Candidatus Methanomethylophilaceae archaeon | reverse complement strand
TCGAGCCATTTAATCATTCGTGTTTTTCTTTTTCGGTTCTGCTTTTTCTTTTTGCGTCGAAATAAAAAAGAAAAAGTGAACAATTAAAATTGTCGGCTTAGTAAAGCCGACCTACAATTTCATTAAAGGAAAAAAGTTGATATATTTATTTTGTTGGGCTAGTGAGCCCAACCTACATTGTTCAAGTTAATAAGCTAATAAGTGGATAAGTCTATAAGTTTTTAAAAGGCATTAAGATATATGGCACTAAGGCACTAAGTTTTTTATGTAATTAATTTGTCATTCTGAGCGAAGCGAAGAATCCAGCTAATTTTATATTGTTTGCGTGGCAATGCCGACCTATTTTTATATAACATAAATTTTCATTTCATACCAAAAAACGGAACAGGATTTTGCCTGTTCCGTTTCATTTTTAATTGAGACTTTTATCTTTCAACTATTCTTCACTTAAACCTTTACGTTTGTAAAAATCTTCAATGAATCCTGTATTGAATTTTCCACTCATAAATACTTCATCTTCAATAATTGCTTGGTGGAATGGAATAGTTGTTTCAACACCAGTAACAACATATTCTTTCAAAGCTCTGTACATTCTACGACGAGCTTCGTTTCTTGTTCTTCCCCAACAAATCAACTTACCAATCATTGAATCATAATATGGTGGGATTGTGTAATCTTGATATACGTGAGAATCAACTCTTACACCAAAACCTCCTGGGGCTAAGTAGCCAGAAATTGTTCCTGGGTTTGGCATAAAGTCTTTTCTTGGGTTTTCAGCATTGATACGACACTCAATTGCGTGACCTTTTAAGTGAATATCATCTTGAGTGTAGCTTAATTTTTCACCAGCTGCAACCAAGATTTGTTCACGAACCAAATCAACACTAGAAATCATTTCTGTAACGCAGTGTTCAACTTGGATTCTAGTATTCATTTCCATAAAATACCATTTGCCATCGTGGTCAAGTAAAAATTCGCAAGTTCCAGCGCCTTCGTAGTTAATAGCTTTAGCCGCTCTAACAGCAGCCGCACCCATTTCTTTTCTTGTTTCTTCATCAATTGCAGGAGATGGGGCTTCTTCCAACAATTTTTGGTGACGTCTTTGGATTGAACAATCTCTTTCACCCAAGTGAACAACGTTACCAAAACTATCACCCAAGATTTGAACCTCAATATGACGAGGATTTTCCAAATATTTTTCTGAATAAACATCTGGGTTCCCAAAGAAGTTTTTAGCTTCTGATTGGCACAATTCCATATTCAATTCTACTTCTTCATCGTTACGGCAGATTCTCATACCCTTACCGCCGCCACCAGCAGTAGCTTTCAAAATAATCGGATAACCAACTTTATGAGCAAACTCTTGAACTTCTTCAACAGTTTTAACAATTCCAGTTCCTGGAGTTACAGGAACATTATTTTCAATCATAGTCTTACGAGCAGTAGCCTTATCTCCCATTTTTCTCATAGCTTCTGCTGTTGGTCCGATAAATTTTATACCTTGTTTTTCACAAATTTCAGCAAAGTCGGCTCTTTCAGACATAAAGCCATACCCTGGGTGAATTGCATCCGCACCAGAAACCATAGCTGCTGACATAATTGCAGGAATGCTTAAATAACTGTCTGCACTTTTTGCAGGTCCAATACAATAAGCTTCTGTAGCTAATCTTACATGCAAAGAATTAGCATCTGCTTGAGAATAAATAGCAACTGTAGGAATCCCTAATTCTCTGCAAGCTCTAATTATTCTAACTGCAATTTCGCCTCTGTTTGCGATTAATACTTTTCTAAACATTTTCCAAATATCCCTTATCAAAAGTAAGAAGTGAACAGTTTAAAAACCGTTCACTTCAAATACTTTAAATCATTATTCTACATACATAAGAACTTGTCCAAATTCAACAGGTTGACCGTCTTCAACACAAATTTCAACAACCTTACCTGAAATTTCAGACTTAATTTCGTTCATCATTTTCATAGCTTCAACGATACAAACAACATCACCAGTCTTAATTGTTTGACCTACAGAAACGAATGCATCTGCATCAGGTGATGGAGATTTGTAGAAAGTTCCAACCATCGGAGATGTAATTGGAGTACCTTTCTTAGCAGGTTCAGAAGCTGCTGGAGCTTGAGATGCTGGAGTTTGACTAGCTGCAGGAGCTGCTTGAACTGGAGCAGAAGCAACTGGAGCAACAGGAGCTACAATTACATCTTTTCTCAAAGTGATAGCTTGTTCGCCATCTTCAAGAGAAATTTCTGTCAAACCTGTATCTGCTAAAACTTTTGCTAATTTTTCTATATAATCTGTTTCAAATTTCATTTATTTATTCCCTTATCTAAATTGTATAACTATAAATTATACTCTATCTAAATATTCATTAGTTCTGGTATCAACTCTGATAACGTCACCTTTTGCAACGAAGAATGGAACGTTAACAACAGCACCTGTTTCCAATGTAGCAGGTTTTGTACCACCTTGAGAAGTGTTACCCTTTTCAGAAGGAGGAGTATCAACAACTTCAAGTTCAACGTGAGCAGGAATATCAACACCAATGATTTTACCTTCGTGAGTAAGAACCATAACGTTCATATTTTCTTTTAAGTATTTTGTTCCGCTACCGATTTGAGCTTCTTCAACATGGATTTGGTCATAAGTTTCGTTATCCATCATAACGTAAGCTGTACCTTCTTTATATAAATACTGCATTTCACGTCTATCCAAAGTAGCTTTAGCAACTTTTTCACCAGCTCTGAAAGTTTTTTCAACAACTTGACCAGTGATAACGTTTTTCAATTTTGATCTAACGAAAGCAGCACCTTTACCTGGTTTAACGTGCAAAAATTCAACGACAGTCCAAAGACCATTGTCTAATTCTACTGTCAAACCTGTTTTAAAATCGTTTACTGAAATCATATTTTTCCCCTTTTTTAAAAGTGATTGTCTATTCTTTTAGGTCAATAATAACACAAATATCATCTTTTTCAAAATTACTTTACGGAATGTTAATATAAGTGGGAAGGGAAGTGGATAAGTCAATAAGTCAATAAGTGGATAAGTTGATAAGTTGATAAGTTGATAAGTTTTTTTTTACAAGTGAATAATGGAGAAGGGAATAAGTTGTTTACGGAAGGCTTTAAGGCACTAAGGCACTGAGTTCTTTAATTCGTCATACGGAGCAAAGCGAAGTATCTCATTAAAATTTTTCCCTCGCCCTATGGGAGAGGGTTAGGGTGAGGGGTTAAACTGAACTCCAAGGATTGAGATTCTTCGGGTAAAATTGTAATATTATTTCCACAATTTTTCTGTTTATCCCTCAGAATGACGTGTTTGCTAATATATTGAACATCACTCCTCTCCGAGGGAGAGGTTGGGAGAGGGGGTAATTGTTCTAATGTTCTGCTTTTTCTTTTTTCATCGAAATAAAAAAGAAAAAGTGAACAATTAAACTTGTCAGCTTAGTAAAGCCAATCTGCTAATCAAAAATCAGCTAGATTCTTCGCTTTGCTCAGAATGACGGAATTTGTACTGCTCTCTCCAAGGGAGACACTAGCCGAACTGGTGAAACACCTTGTGAGACTGCGTACCTTTAGGTTGAGAGTAATTGTCTTTGAGCAGAATGCGAAAAGTTACAATTTCGAGAGAGGGTTGGTTATATTTTAATATCGACCCCTCTCCCTTAATCCCTCTCCCTATGAGAGGGAAACAACTAATCGTAAATTTCAGGCTGAACTGGTTTCAAGATCTCTAACTGTGCGTACAGATAGAGATTCCGAAACAAGTTCGGAATAAAGTAATAACATAAAGAACTCAATGCCTTAGTGCCATATATCTTAAAGCCTTTTAAAAACTTATAGACCTATCCACTTATAGACTTATTATCTTATAGCCATCTTTCATCATTTCAAAATCAAACAATCATAGATTTTATCTATCTTATCCTTGATTTCCATAAATTGAGATTTCAAATCCTCGTAACTATGAATAGATACAAAGCGATTTTCTATGTCTGACAAAATTTCTCGGTGTTTTCGCTCAAGTTGTTCTGGCGTAACAACTATCCGCTGTTGAAGAAGAAACATAACAACAACGATAACAACTGGAGCATAATATAACAATGTTTCCATAAAACAAATTCCTTTCCTACATCACAATAGGCCAATAAAAATCAACTAAATAAGATGCCGCATCAAATGGATGAGATAAAAATTTTAATTCTCTCACCTGCTTAATTTGCGAATATGTCGGAACATCAATTCTTGAGCTTCCTTCAACATATTTCAAATTATAGATATTATAAAGTAGTTTTTCACACTTTGGAGAAACATACAAACCAATATCACCATTTGCATTTCGAACTTTAGCGTTAAATGCTGCAATTCGGTTTTTGATTGGGGGGTTAAAAGCTTTTATTTTTATATCGACATCATATCCATAAGATTCCAATCGCTTTTTGATTATGACATAGTTTGTGTATTCACTTGTGCAAGAACGATTATCCCCAGAAGCATCACCATTTATAATAACTTTCCCTTTATGGTTTGGATAGCGTCGAAAAAATTCATCGCAAGTTTTTGAAGTCGTTGTATTTTCAAGCACCAATTCATCAAAATAAAAAACTTTATCTTGAGTCTTGTGAGCCAAAACCCAAGCCATTGGATCGACATTAAAGTCACAACTGATATGTATATCTAAATTTTCTTGATATTTTACATCTCGGATATTTTCATCCGTAAAATCTTTCACCACAAGATTTTGAGTATAATTCCCAGTTTTGCCGAGAACAAAAGTTTCATAGTAGCTTTTGTCATACAATTTTTTCAACTCGTCACAAAACCCTTCTGGCAAATATATATTTTGAGTTGTTGGGGCACAAATAACTCTATAATTAGGTGGCGGAGAGTCGAAAAAAGTTTTATAAATCCACCCACGTTGAATTTCAGGGTTTGTATGTCCAAAAATTCTGTAGGTGAAATTCTTCCAGCTTGGCGAAATTCTTTGACGCATACGAGCTAAAAGCATTTTAAAGGTATCATAAGGAATATCGGACATTTCTTCAATTTCCACAAAACCCAAGTTCAAAGATTTCAACTTGTTCGGTTCTTCAAAATGTCGGAACAAAATTTCAGACCCATTACGGAACGACAATTTTTGTTCTGCGCTAACCCATTTGTAATCAACATCTTCAACCAATTTCATATTATCTAAATGTTCAAAATAAGATTGCAAAGTTGTATCACGAACAAGAGTGTAAGTTTGTGCTCCCACAAGCCCACGTATTCCCGCAAATTTCATCGCTAATAAAATCCCTAATAATGACCCTGCAAATGTTTTCCCAGAGCCGTAACCGCCTTGATAAACCGCAACATCAAGAGAATAATCATGCGGGATTTCTAAAAATTTTCGTTGAGCATCAAGTAATTTGTATTTCATAAATTATTTTCCTATGAGTTTAATTGTTCTAAATGTCGGCACTGTTACGCCGACCAACTCCCTCCTGTTATGTTCCTTCCCCTTGGGGGGAAGGTTAAGGATGAGGGGTTAATCTTAACATATTTAGCTTGAGATACTTCGCTTCGTTCAGTATGACGAATGCGCTTAAGGGGTTCGGGGGCAAAGCCCCTGATGACTCGAG
>CAVAPR010000048.1:0-5989 GCA_963590665.1 Candidatus Methanomethylophilaceae archaeon | reverse complement strand
CATCTAAAACTATTATTGGTTCTGGGAGTAATCTTACTTTAAATTCTGAAACGAAAAAACTAATTGACTCAGTTAAAGAAAATGTTTCTGCTATTGTTAAACAAGTTGATTGCGACCCCGAAAAACTTTTGGAATACATAAAAGCTGCGAATACTCCAGTTTATAAAATAAGTAATGCAGATAAAATCCTTGCTCTTATAAAAGAAGAAGAGGGGTTAATTACAGAACAGAGAGGGCTTAGAGCTTTATATCTTTCAATTTGTTTAGGGCGGGGCTTTAGCTTAAAAACTCCACCAATGTTTGTTATGAGAGATGGGGTGATTGATAAATATTATATGCTTCACCATTTTTACCGCTGGTATTCTTTGAAATCCGATTTAGCAGGGTTTGAGTATGAAGTTCAGCAAAAATTCAAACAATTTTTGATAGATAATTCTCCATCAGCGATGAGAAAATTCTCAATGGAAGATATAATTTCGCTAAAAGAAGCTATTGCAAGAGATCAAGAAGCAACAGATTTCGTTTTGAAATACACCAAATCTGTAGATGGTTCAAAAAATGTTCTAGATAAAATCAAGAATGAAGGCGGCGCTTCAATTTAGGGTAAAAAAGGTCTATAAGTCTATAAGTCAATAAGTCTATAAGTGGATAAGTTCGTTAATAAAAGGCTTTAAGGCACTAAGGCACTAAGGCACTAAGGCTCTAAGTTTTTTATGTTAATTAATCTGCCATACTGAGCAAAGCATAAATATCTTCCTCTCCTTGGGGAGAGGATTGAGGTGAGGGGTTAATCCAAACGCACAAGTTAGAGATACTTCACTTCGCTCAGTATGGCGAATTTGTAAGATGATAGAACATTGTTCCCTCGCCCCTTGAGGGAGAGGGTTGGGGTGAGGGGTAAGTTATTCATGGGAATAAGGAAGAAGGAAATATGGGAAATAAGTTGGTTGCGAAAGGCTTTGAGGCACTAGGCCCTGAGGTCTTTATGTAATTAACATGTCATTCTGAGCAAAGCTTAAATATCTTCCTCTCCTTGGGGAGAGGATTGAGGTGAGGGGTTAATCCAAACGCAGTTCTGTTAGAGATGCTTGTAAAATGTAGAACATTACTCCTCTCCTAGGGAGAGGTTGGGAGAGGGGTTTATTAGCAACTACACCTATAATCCGAACTGTTCACTTTTTCCTTTTTCATCGAAATAAAAAAGAAAAAGTGAACATTTGATTACTTACTTTTATCCCTTATTCCTGCCAATCTCACCAATTGTAAAAACAATATATCCCCTCTATAATTGTAAAGAAATGAAAAGTGAAAATAATTCCCACTTTACAAAATAAATATTGTTTGTTATAATTGAGCATGTAAAAAATAAGAAATTCACACAAAGAAAGGTGGTTAAAATGAAATACGTATGTACAGTTTGTGGTTGGTCAACAGAATCAGATAAAGCTCCAGAAAAATGCCCTTTATGTGGAGCAACAACATTTAAAGAAGTATCAGGCGGAGAAAAAGTTTACGCTTGTGAACATAATGTAGGTGACGGAAAAGTTGAAGATGCTGAAATCATGGAAGGTTTGAGAGCAAACTTCAATGGAGAATGCACAGAAGTTGGTATGTATCTTGCAATGGCTAGAGTTGCTGAAAGAGAAGGCTATCCAGAAGTTGCAGAAGCATACAAAAGATACGCTTTTGAAGAAGCTGAACATGCTGCAAAATTTGCTGAATTGTTGGGCGAAGTTGTTACAGATTCAACTAAGAAAAACCTTGAAATGAGAGCAGATGCTGAACAAGGCGCTTGTGAAGGTAAATTGGCTATTGCTAAGAGAGCTAAAGAATTGGGTTATGATGCAATCCATGATACAGTTCACGAAATGGCTAAGGATGAAGCTCGTCACGGTAGAGGTTTTGATGGACTTTTAAAAAGATATTTTAACTAATTTAGTTATAAAATAAATTAAAAAGCTTGGCGGAATGGGTTAACCTTTTCGTCAAGTTTTTTATTATCTTCTAATCGTTAAGTTGGTTGATTAATTCTCTGAATAAATGTAAGATAGGATTACAATTAAGAGGGAGAATGATATGGAAAATAATGTTGAAACAAACAAAAATTCTTGGAAGTATTCATCAATTATAATTTTGGTTGTGATTGGTTTTGTACTTTCTGTAGAACTTGCGAGAATATATTATAGTGCAAATTTTGACCAATATGCTTTGCCAAGTTTTTGTTCCATCAGTGATTTTGTAGATTGCGATGGAGTTGCAAAGACTACAGAATCTCAATTCTTGGGTGTTCCTTTAGCTTATTGGGGAATGTTCTTGTACTCATTTATTTTGTTATTATTGGGTGCAGATAAATTAAAGAATATTAAACTTTTCAAGTTCATGGAAGTATTCAAAAATAAATACCACTATATTGCATCATTAGGACTTATTTCATTTGTAATTTCTATGATTTTGTTATGTGTAAGTTTGTTTGGTATCAAAAAATTATGCTTGTTATGTGCTTGTACATACGTTATTGATTTGTTGATAGCTTTGGTTGCGGTTGTTGGAATCAAAGGTTCATTCTTTGGTGCAATTAAACAAAGCTTTTTAGATTTTATGGAAGCATTAAAACCTATTCCATATAGAATAGCATTTGTTGTCGTGATGGCTTGTGCTTGTGGATTTTTAGGTTGGACTTATACGAGTGCAAAATTCTCTCCAGCTTTAAGTTTTAGTAGAGAATATTTAAAATTCACAAAACCAATCCCAGAAAATATTGCACCTAAAGGTAATGTTTTGGGTAGTGATGCAAAAGATGCTGTTGTGTTAGAAATTTATTCTGATTACAAATGTCCAATGTGTTCTGCTTGTAACCACATGTTGGCTCAAATTGTTAAAGAGTATAAAAACTTGAGAATTGAACACCACGCAATGCCACTTGACACTCAATGTAATAAATATTTGGAACAAGAATTTCACCATGGTTCTTGCGTAATGGCTCAATATTCAGAAGCTGCTCAAATGCAAGGCAAATTCTGGGAAGTTAATACTTTATTCTTCGACAAGAAACCAACTACAGAAGATGAAGTTCTTGATGTTCTAGAAAATTCTGGTTTAGACCTTGATATGGATAAAATGAAAAAAGATGCTCATAGTTCAGAAGTTAATGCTATGATTCAAAAGGACATCGATTATGCTGTTGCAAATAAACAAATTGGAACACCATCATTAAAAATGGATGATGATTTTGAAATGGGTATCAAAGGTTACCACGAATTGAAAAAATGGGTTGAAAAACATGGAGCAGAACCTTCAAACAAATTGTTCAAATAAAAAGATTTTACTGCATGCTTGTTGCGGTATATGTTCAGGTTATCCCATATCTTATTTACAGGATATGGGATATTCTGTTGTAGTTTATTTTTATAACCCTAATATTTTTCCGCTTGAGGAATATGAAAAACGTTTAGATGCTGAAAAAAAATTGTGCGAATATTTTGGTTGTGAACTTATTGTTGGAGAGTATGAACCAGATGTTTATTATGAGTTTGTAAAAGGACTGGAAAACGAACCAGAGAAGGGCAAAAGATGTGATAAATGTTTTGAACTTCGATTTCGCAAAGCTGCTGAACTTGCAAAATCCCTTGGAATTGATGAATTTACAACCTCTATGGTGATTAGCCCTCACAAAAATTATGAAAAGTTGACAAAAATTGGTAATTCAATTGCACAAGAATACGGACTAATTTATAATTCAACAAATTTTAGAAAATCAGATGGCTTTTTAAAGACGAATCAAATTTCAAAGTCTTTAAATTTGTATAGACAAAATTATTGTGGTTGCAAATTCGCAATGAGAAAATTATAATATCATTCATTTGGATTATGACGTATGGGGAATAATATCATATAATAACCTTGACATAGAAGGTAAAATTATTAAAATTTCTAAAAGAGGATAAGATAATGAAGAAGAAAATCGGGTTATTATTAGCTACAGTTATGGTTTTGAATACCGCAATTGCAACAACTGCGTATGGTTGGACAAATCCATTAAAGAATTATGATTTATATGCGGATACTCACCCGTCTAGTAAAGATGAAAGTGCAATGGAACGTGATAATGTAATGAGTGAATATTATTCAAATTCACTTGCAGGGCAGGATCATGCAGATGATTATGTTCCAGCAACTGTTCCTAGTTATGGTTCTGAAAGTGAAACTCAACAAGTTGAAGTTCCACAACGTCGTAATGACTATTTGAGAGAATCTTCTAGAAAAGTATATTCAACTGGTCAACCTGGATGGTTGTCAGAACCTTCTTATTATTCAAATCCTACTTTAGCAAGCATAAGAACTAAGTATCACAAAAGTAATTTTGCTGGATGTTTACAAGAATGTATTTCTTACGTAAAACTTCATCCATCTGATACATTAGGGTATTATTACTTGGCTATGTGCTATACAAAAGTAAGTGACAAAGAAAATGCAATCAGAGCGTATGAAAAAGTTATTGCTTTGAATGATAATCCAATGATTGTTAAATATGCGACAAATGGTCGTAACTGCGTAATGGGTTCAAGTGATGCAAAATGTTATCCAAATGTTAATGAACCAGAACTTATCTACCCTTATGCTGACGTGGCAGAAAGTGTTGCAGATTTAACACCAGTTGACCCACAAACATTGGTTAATAGAAATCTTAAGTTATTGGAAGCAGAATTATCTCCAGTTGAAAGAGTTGTAACAGATAGCAGTGATCCAAATGCAAAAGATAAAGATAAAAAGAAAATCAATTTGCCATTTGGTCAACAAGATGCGAAGTTGGATGCGTTTATCAATGCTCCATACGGAAATGGTTTGTCACCTGATTTGAACAAACAGTATCAACAACTTCAATTGAAAAAGATTCAACAAAATCTTAACAATGAACAATCAACAACAGATGATTCTCACGTTTTGAAAAATATTCACAACTTTGATAATCACAAGACTGATTCAGGAGAAATAAAACTTGCTTATGCAACACAAAATGATATGGAAAGTTATACCAAAAGTCCTGAATATCTTCAATCTCAAAAAGAATTAGAAGAATTAAAAGTTTTGTTAGGTAATGACAGTTCTTCAAAATCTTCTGATGATGAAATGATGAATATGTTGATGACAGGAAACGGTAAAAACTTATCTCCTGAAGTTATTCAAGCTATGATGCAAAAATCTATGATGACCGATTTTACTTTATAGACAAAAATTAAATAAGATAAAGATTTATGACAGTTGAATATGAACAGATAAAAGAGAAATTTTTATCAGGTAAACTTGATGGATGTGAAAAATTCTTTGAGAAAAATGAATTTTATACGGAAGCTGGTTACTGTTGTATAATCTTGGATGAATTGGAAAAAGCCCGAGAATTATTTACTCGGGCTTCTATTTCTGATATTCGAGGTCATTGGGGGCTGGTACTACTTCAAATGTTGGCTGGTAAAGTTACATTGAACCCAACATATTTTGAGATAAGAAATTTTTTAGAAATAGATTTGAACATCCTAATCAAGTATTATAAAGCTAGTTATATAAATGAAATTTTACGTTTTTCAGATTTTATGGCTTATTACAATCCAGAAACTTTCAAATATATTGGAAGAGTTTTTTGGGCGAATAATTTCATTCCAGCTGCGATGTTTTTCTTGCGCAAAGCGAAGGATAAATTTTATAATGACCCAGAACTGCATTATTTAATTGCGTATATTGCATATCATAATGATAAAGATTTGAAACAAGCAGAGAAATCCTTGAAAACTTGTCTAGAAATCTTACCAGAATACGCCCCCGCCGTTGCGTTGTTGAAGGTGATAAACCAACAATTAGGCTATAGGTTAATAAGTTGATAAGTCTATAGGTCGGTTATGTAACATTCTCCCTCGCCCCTTGAGGGAGAGGGCTAGGGGAGAGGGGTAAGTTATTCATGGGAATAAGGAAGAAGGAAATATGGGAAATAAGTTGG
>CAVAPR010000047.1:0-6470 GCA_963590665.1 Candidatus Methanomethylophilaceae archaeon | reverse complement strand
GTGCTGTTATGTTTGCGGTGGATCTTGTAAAACATTTGGATATGCCTTTGCAGATGGAATTTATCAGATTGTCTAGTTATGGTTCAGCAATGTCAACGACAGGAAAAGTTAATGCCGTAGATATAAAACTTCCAGATTTGAATGGTAAAAATGTTTTGATTATTGAAGATATTGTTGATACAGGTTTGACCGCAAAATTCTTGATTGATTTTATGCACTGTAATTTCAATGCCAAGTCTATAAAATTCTGTTCTCTTTTGGATAAAAAAATTACAAGAAAAGTTGATATAGAACCAGATTATTATGGTTTTGAAGTTGATGACAAATTTGTTATTGGTTACGGACTTGATTATGACGGGTATTACAGAAACTTGCGCTATATTGGCTATAAGGAAATGTAAGAGGTTTTGAATTGTACAAAAATGCAATAGAAAAAATCAATAAATTTTATGAGCTAAATTTAAACTCTTCTTCCCGTAAAGAGGCAATTTTTGAGGTGTTGGAAGAGATTATTCCTTTTTGGCGAGGTGGAATTTTTTATCTCACCCCCGACACTCTGTCGCTTGAATTTAGTAAAAATTTTGAGAATATTAACACTATCAAAATAACTGAAAAATTGTCGGCAAAATTGTATGATACGACAGATGAAACCTTTAAACCAGACATTGCAAAGCTTTTCAATACTCAAGAAGAGCGCCTGCTTTGCGAAAAATTGATAATAAAAGGTGCGGTATTTGGGATAATTGTTTTGGAAAAAGAAAGTGAAGAATTTTCTTTTGATGAAAAACTTATTTTCAAAACTTGCGCATCAATTATTGCTAATTTGATTAAAGATTTAGAACTTTCTAAAGTTTTGAAAATGCAAGTGGAAGCCTTGCAATCGGGCATAATCACGTCTAATAAAGCTTATGAAACCGTAAAAAAACAGAATAAAAAAATCAAGGAAAACGAAAAACAACAGAACGAATTTATTGCAAATATTTCCCATGATTTGCGCACTCCGCTAAATTCTATCATTGGGTTTTCAGAACTATTGTCGAATAAAATTGTTGGCGAATTGAATGAAAAACAGAATGGTTATGTTGAAGATATAAAAATTGCGGGATTGAAACTTCTTGAAATGATAAATGAAGTCCTTGATATTGCAAAGATTGAATCTCACACCGTAAAACTCAACATTTCAGATATTTATGCGGATATTTTGATAGATGAAGTTTGTAATATAATCAAACCAATTTCTGATAAAAAGCACATCAAGATTTCTAAAAATATAATTGGAGAAATTTTATTTAAAGGTGATTTTATAAAGTTGCAACAAGTCCTCTTTAATATCTTAGGCAATGCGGTAAAATTCTCTCCAGAAAATTCCGAAATAAAAATCTCCGCAAAACTTCAACAAAATAACGTTGTAATAACGATAAAAGATGAAGGGATTGGTATTCACAAAAAATATCATAAAAAAATATTTGACAAGTTTTTCCAAGTTGAAAATTCTATGTCGAAAACAGAAGCCTCAACTGGCTTAGGTCTTGCAATTTCAAAAGAATTTGTAAAAATGCATGGCGGCGAAATTGAAGTCCAAAGTGAGGTAAATAAAGGAACTTCATTTACTATTAAAATTCCAAAAGTCTAAATCTTCCAAGGATAATTTGAATCAATTTTCCATCCTGCACGTTTGATTCTTTCTGCGCAAGTTGATTCATCTGCGGAACTTGATGATGAAGAGCACTTATTTTCAACTTCTTTATCTGTTAAGTTATAACCGTATGGAGAGATTCCTCCTCCATTGGAGATTGCTACAAGTTCAAAAACATCTCTTCCATATCGATTAGGTTTACTTGGTCCATTTATGTCAACCCATATTAACGCTTCTGAAACTTGTTGCCCCTTTGCATCATTATAATAACTAGATACAATGAGATATGTAAATCCATCCATGGTTGAAAATAGCGTTCTCAACTGGTTACTTCCCCAGTACCAGCCTGCACCAGCTCCATTTTGTTTATATATTGGAAAACTAGAAGCGTACCCACAATTCGATGCGCTACTACAAAATTGATTTACTTTTATATATGGAGCCCAATATTCTTTAAAATATTGTTCTGAACCTAATTCCATTTGTTCATTAGCATCTATTTCGCCATTCTCAGCATAAGACATTTTATACGCTTGGTTGAGAACAGATATAGCTTTTTGTAATTTTGTTGCGGTTTGATTTTTCTGTGTTTTTGCAATTAGTGTTGGTATTGTCATTGCTGCAACCACACCAATAATGCCTAACGTTATCAACACCTCTGCAAGTGTAAATCCTTTTGTTTTTCTATGAGCGAGTTTTCCCTCTCCAAGGGAGAGGGTTTGATTTCCTGCTAAAATATTCTGAAATTTTTTTATTCCTTTTGTCTTGCTATGTGATTTTGTACAGAAAACTTTTTTCATATCTCAACCTTTCTCTCATTTACAATGATAAATTTACCTAAAAATATCATTGTTAAATCTATATTATCATGGGTAATTATATTTTTCAAATAATTTATCATTATTATTTCATTATTTATTCTTCTGAAAATTATTAAAATATAACCAAGGAAGTAGTATGAATATAAAAAAGTCTATAGGTAAAAGAATTAAAGAACTTCGAAAAGTTCGCCATCTGTCCCAAGAACAGCTGGCAGAAAAAATAGATATAAATCAAAACGCTCTTAGTTATATTGAAACTGGAGAAAATTTTTTCTCTGCTGAAACCCTAGAAAAATTGATTAATGCTCTTCAAGTTGAACCATCTGAGCTTTTTGAAGTTAAACATATTCAAAAAGATGAAGAGTTGATAGAAGAAATTGTTCAAATGTTGAGAGAAAATCCAAACAAAATAAAAGATATTTATAAAATTACTCGAAGTTTAGTTCTATAAAATAAATTTTTGTTGTATAATTTCAGCAGAAAAGGAGAGCCAAAATGGATCAAGAAACCTATATGAAAATAATGGGCTATGTCCCAACAGTTATAGAAGCTTCTTCTCGAGGAGAACGCTCTTTTGATATTTTTTCTAGATTATTGAGAGAAAGAATTATCTTTTTAGGAACAGAAATCAATGATGATGTTGCAAACTCTGTTGTTGCACAGCTTTTACTATTGGATAGTGAAAATTCTGAAAAAGATATTATGTTATATATTAATAGCCCTGGTGGTGTTATTACTGCTGGCATGGCAATTTATGATACAATGAATTTAATCAAGTCTGATGTTTCTACAATCTGTCTTGGTGAAGCTGCTTCAATGGGCGCATTCTTGCTTTCTGCTGGTACAAAAGGTAAGAGAATGGCTTTGCCTAGTGCAAGAATTATGATTCACCAACCATTAGGTGGCGCTCAAGGTCAAGCTACTGATATTGAACTTGAAGCAAAAGAAATCCGCAGAATGAAAGATATGTTGATTGGTATTATGGCAGAAAATTCTGGACAACCTTTTGATAAAGTTAAAGAAGATTGTGAACGTGACCACTATTTGTCAGCTTACGAAGCTTGTGAATATGGTTTGATTGACAAGGTTGTTGAAAGAAGTCATAAATAACAATTATTAAGAAATATTAACAAAACGTCTGAAAACATGCAATTACTTGGGATTGCATGTTTTTATATATATGTAGGTTAGATAAAAACAAAAATCAAAGGTTAGGTTAATTAAATTAAAAAGGTAGGTTAGTATTATGGGCTTATTTATGTTCACTGCTCGTATTAATAGCTTAATTCACATGAAGCTTAATACTGAGTACAAATTACAAAAAATTACTAAAAAGCTTATGGATGTCCAACAATACGCTGCGATGGTAGGTAAAGGCGAAATATCGATTGGCGATTTGTTGAGTTCTCCAAGTTCTATGATGGGTAGAACTTTAGGTTACTTTGCTTGGGCGCACAATAATTCATTGCAATATATGCAACAAAATACTCCATATATGCAACAAATGTATGCTCAACAAATGCAACAACAAAATCAAATGCAACAACAGCAAATGATGAACTTCATTCAAAGGTCTTTGTACATTCAAGGTAGAGAACGTATGAAGGAAATTGAAACTAGAAACTTGAATGAAGAAGAAAAACGAATTACTTATGAAAAAGAAAAATGTGAAACATTGTTGTCTGAAATAAATGAAGAACTTAAATCTGCTAGAGATGCTCGTAAGCAGGGTATCCAAGACTTAGCTCCTCATTATACAGGACTCGGTTAAACTGACTAACTAACTTATCCTCATATAAACTAACCCTAACCAATAAAAAGGACTTGAAAAATTTTTCAAGTCCTTTTTAGTATCTTAAATAATTTTAATAAAACACTCCTTCCATGCTTGTCAAAATAAATTATCTGTTATAATATAGTTTCAGAAATAGTCTAACTGCCAAAAAACGCCCATGACGTAATAAGTGGTTTTTCCCCACAAGAATAAAGGTCAATCGGAGCAAACTTCATTTGGTAAGAGACGGGTAGATGGATACTCCGAGATGATGTCCAATATTTGATAAAGAAGTGCAACTCAAGTTGTGCCTTTATAAGGTATAGCGAAGAATTTCGGAAGTCCGCAAGTAGTAAAGGAAAATTATTATGACAATGACAGACCCAATAGCAGATATGCTTACAAGAATCAGAAACGCAGCAATGGTTTCTCATGAAACAGTTGAAATTCCTGCTTCTAAATTGAAAGTTCAATTAGCTAAACTTTTAAAAGAAGAAGGTTTTATTTCTGATTACGAAGTAAAAGAAGAAGGCAAATTCAAAGTTATTTCTATTACTTTGAAATATGATGCTAACCGCAAACCTGTTATTACAAAATTAGAAAGAATTTCTAAACCTGGTTTAAGACACTACTCAAAAGCTAAAAACTTACAAAAAGTTTTAGGCGGTTTGGGTGTAGCTATCGTTTCAACTCCAAAAGGATTGTTAACAGATAGAAAAGCTAGAAAAGAAAACGTTGGTGGCGAAGTTCTTTGCTACGTATATTAATACGTAATTGGGGGATAATTCCCCGCCCAAAAGTGTTCGGGTTCAATTGGTAGAAAAGCCCGAAACTCAGTAGATATACCATAAGGAGAAATTAAAAATGTCAAGAATTGGTAAAAAACCAGTTGAAATCCCTCAAGGTGTTGAGGTTAAAGTTGAAGGACAAGTTGTTACAGCTAAAGGACCTTTAGGAACAGAAGTTGTTAATGTTCGCCCTGAAATCGCAGTAAAAATGGAAGATAACCACGTTGTATTATCAAAAGTTGGTACTTCTCGTGAAACTGATGCTTTATACGGTTTGTCTAGAACATTGGTTGCTAACGCAATCCACGGTGTTAAAGACGGATTTGTTAAAAAGTTAGAAATCAACGGTGTTGGTTATAGAGCACAAATGCAAGGTTCTACTTTGAATATGGCTTTAGGTTACTCTCACCCAGTTGATATTGTTCCTCCAGAAGGAATTACAATCACAGTTGAAGCAAACACAAAAATCACTGTTAAAGGTTCTAACAAACAAACAGTTGGAGATGTGGCTGCCCTAATCAGATCTAAACGTCCACCTGAAGTTTACAAAGGTAAAGGTGTTAAATACGAAGGTGAATTCATCAGACGTAAAGCTGGTAAAGCTGGTAAAAAATAGGATTAAAATCCTAGTGCTGAACTTGTTTCAGTATTTAGCCTGTATAATTCAATATTATGTAGGTGGTAACAAAATAACAAAGCCCGTATAAACCCTTGAAAGTGGTTATTCAAGAAGGTTTGGGTATGAAAGGACAATAAAATGATTAAACAACAAACAAGAAAACCATTAGTTCAAAAAAGACACAGATCAATCAGAGTTAAAATCTCAGGAACATCTGAATTCCCAAGATTGGCTGTATATAGAAGTACAAAACACATTTACGCTCAATTGATTGATGACGTAAATCACGTAACAATTGCTTCAGCATCATCAAATGATAAAGATATTAAAGAAAAATTATCACATGGTGGTAACATTGAAGCAGCAAAAGTTGTTGGTGAAGCTATTGCTCAAAAAGCTAAAAAAGCTGGTGTTGAATGTGTTGTATTCGACCGTGGTGGATTCTTATATCATGGTAGAATCGCAGCATTAGCAGATGCAGCAAGAGAAGCTGGATTGATGTTCTAATTTGAACAAAGATTTAATAATCTAGAACGAGCGGGGGTTGGGAAATCCAAACCCCGCTCGTTTTTTTTATTTTCTCCCTCGCCCTTGGTGGGAGAGGGTAGGGGAGAGGGGGTTAAACCAAACGCAAAATCTTGAGATACTTCGCTCCGCTCAGTATGACATAACCCGTACAGTCATTCCGAACTAAATTCAGAATGACTATAGAGAATATTAGGGGTTCGGGGCTTTTGCCCCTGATGACTCGAGCCATTTGGTCATTCGTGTTTTTCTTTTTCGGTTCTACTTTTTCTTTTTTCATCGAAATAAAAAAGAAAAAGTGAACATT
>CAVAPR010000046.1:0-6492 GCA_963590665.1 Candidatus Methanomethylophilaceae archaeon | reverse complement strand
TATTCATGCTCACTTTTTGTATGCGATTGTCGTGTTAATTGGTGTAGTTATCGGGGCAATTGGTGTTAAAAATAAAGAATATCAAGATGATATTAAAAAAGATTTGTTTCCAAAATTATTAAAAGTGTTTGGTCAAGATATTGAATATGGGGCTGGAGGGGATTTTTATAGCTCATCTGGTCCTGTTTATTGTTCGGGTTATATTCCAAATTCTGTTTATGATAATTCAATGCTATTTAGTAAATCTGTAAGTGAAGAAACTTCTGATGACAAATTTACAGGTATTTATAATGATTGCCCATTTACGATTTCTGAGTCCGAAGTTACTCATATTCATAAAAAAAATGAAAAAGGACCAGCTGATACTGTTCAGCTTTTCAAAGGTGTTGCTATGCATTTCAAAATGCAAAAGAAAATTAAATCTCGAGTTTTGATTTATTCAAAAAGTTTGTTTAAAAATAAAGTGCCAAAAGATTTTGAAAAAGTAGAATTTGAATATGAAAAATTCAACAAAAAATATGATGTCTATGTTCAAAAAACTCAAATGGAAGCAGGCGGACAAATAGAAGCGAGATATTTATTTAATACAGCTTTTATGGATAGATTTATGCAATTGCATACGAGTTTCAAAATAAAGAAGATGCAATGTTCTATCTATGGTAATTCAATGCTTATTTTACTTTCAACAAATAGAGATTTGTTTGAGATGAATCATTTGTTCCGTAGAATAGATGATATAAATCAGTATAGAGTTTTATTTGATGAATTTGCGTCTGTTTTTTCGTTTTTAGAAGTCTTAAATCTATCAAGCAAAACAGGTTTGTAAAATTAAATAGCCTAACACTTGATATTATTGTAGGTTTAGCCTACAATAAGAATAGGATATATCAATGGAAAAACAAATTATTTATTACACAACCATAGATGGAAAATGTCCATATCAAAATTGGTACAACAAATTAGACAGGTCTATTCAATTAAAAGTAGATAAAAGAATTGACAAGTTAATTGTTGGGAATTATGGAAACCATAAACCATTGCAGAAGTCTGAATTATCAGAAATACGTATGGATTTTGGCAAAGGGTACAGAATTTATTACTATGACATTGATACAGCTTTAATCCTCTTTATTGGAGGTAGCGAAAAGAAAGACCAAAAGGCAGTAATTAAACAGTGTAATGAATATTTTGATGATTTTAATAGGAGATTTTCATAATGCTAGACAAAGAAAAATTACAAAATTTTATCAATAATGCTCCAAATTGGGAAGATGAACAAATTAAACATTTGCAAGACCCAGAATATCAAAAAGGGTGGGTTGAATTGACATTAAGTGATTTCCTATCTGATGGTGATATTGATACATTTGTCAGATGTTTAACTTATGTTGTTAAAGCTCGTGTTCAAGCAAGTGGGCGAGGTGAAATTAGTCGTCTAGCTCGAGAATTAAACATTGACCGTAGCAATTTATCTGAAATTGTAAATGGTGATAAACAACCAAGACTAGAAACAGCTTTCAAGTTATTAACTGGACTTGGTTATAAATATGATATTACTTTAAAATCTGCATAGACTATGGAGTTTGTAAGGAGAAAATAAAATGCCACAATGTATGGAAAAGTATAAAAATAATTTTGCTATTGAGTTTGCAAAAGTTATGCAAAAAAATTTACCTCAATGGAAAAAATATCAAAAAAAACATATCCGAGCTTTATTTAAGAAAGAACATATTATCACATGTATTATAGCGTTTCTTGTAGGTTTTATTCCTGGAAAACGTGAGTTTAATTACGATATTCATTTTCACGTTTGCCTCGCAATTATATTCTTGATTGGTGCAATAATTACGGTAATTGGTTTTGAAAATAAAGAGTATCAAGATGATATTAAAAGTGATTTATTTCCAAAACTTTTAAAAGTCTTTGGACAAAATATTGAATATGGTGTTGATGCGTTTTTTAATAATCCTTCTAGTTCTGTTTATTGCTCAAGTTGTATTCCAAATTCTGTTTATGATAATTCAATGCTATTTAAAAAACCTGTCAGTCATGATATTTTAGATGACAAATTTGCTGGAGTTTATAATGATTGTTCATTTTTGATTACTGAATCAGAAGTTATTAACATTCAGAAATATAAAAATGGTAAATCAGATATTACCTCTCTTTTTAAAGGTGTGGCAATGTACTTTGAAATGCAGAAGAAAATTAAATCTCGAGTTTTGATTTATTCAAAAAGTTTATTTAAAAACAAAGTGCCAAAAGATTTTGAAAAAGTAGAATTTGAATATGAAAAATTTAATAAAAAATATGATGTCTATGTTCAAAAAACTCAAATGGAAGCAGGCGGACAAATAGAAGCGAGATATTTATTTAATACAGCTTTTATGGATAGATTTATGCAATTGCATACGAGTTTCAAAATAAAGAAGATGCAATGTTCTATCTATGGTAATTCAATGCTTATTTTACTTTCAACAAATAGAGATTTGTTTGAGATGAATCATTTGTTCCGTAGAATAGATGATATAAATCAGTATAGAGTTTTATTTGATGAATTTGCATCAGTTTTGTCATTTTTAGAAGTCTTAAATCTATCAAGCAAAACAGGTTTGTAATATAATTTTTGTATGAGAATATCAAAGCTTAAAAAATATGTAACTTGGAATATAATTTCTGTAATGGGTTATTGCAGTTTGGTTATAGTTGTGTCTTTTTTGATTATGCTATCATTATCTTCTTCTCAAATTGGTATGCGTAGAGATTTGGATAAGTTTTTCTTTGATTATACGCTTAATCATGTTTTAATTCCGTATTTTACTTTTTATAAAGTGCAATTATCAGCGGTTGCGTTTTTTGCATTGGGTTCAATTTTAGAAAAAAGATATTATTATGAACAAACACATTTCGGCTTGAGAATTTTTGAAAATCACGACAAATTTTATTCAATAGTATTTGTAATTGGACTTTCATTGAACTTTTTACCTTTGTATATTGTGATGATATATATGATAAAGATGTTAGTAAGGTTGATATAAACGATAGATTTATGGTATAATGAGCATAAATTTTTAAGCCTTTAAGTCGATGTGATGGAATGGTAGACATGCATGCTTGAGGTGCATGTGGCGAGAGCTGTGGGGGTTCGACTCCCCCCATCGACAAGTTTTATGGAGTTTAATATGAAATTAAAAACAATTACAAAGATATTTATATTATCTATTGTGCTTATAGCAAGTAGTCTTTCTTATGTATTTGCAGAAACATTATATTTTGGGAGTCAAGCTCAGTTTAGTAGAAATGTAGATTATAAATTTTTTGAAAATTTATCAGCTTGCCGTTCATATACGACCCCAACAAATATAAATGCACCCCTTGGATTTCCTACTGGTTACCATAAAACTCAAATAGTTGGTGTAGCTAATAATAAATGTGTAGTTCGTAATTATAAAAAAGATAAAGCATCAGAGGCTTGGAAATTATCTGAAGAATTTCAATTACCTATCAATTATTCTAAAGAATTAGGTTCATTGTTGATGAGAGAAATAAAAAATCCGAATGAAAGACTTACACACTTAAAAAAATATTGTGAAGTTAATAAACGACCTTCAGATGCTTGTGTAAACTTACAAAATGGAACAGATAAGAATAATTATTTTTATCATATAAATTTAGGATTAAATAAATATCAAACGTATCCTTATACTTATTCTCAACAAATTCCACGCCCAAATGATACTTTTTATCTTGAAAAGTAAATATTGAAGTATTTGACAAATTCTTCATAATCGGAAATAGTATAAAATTATTATCTGTTTGGATTACTCCATTGTCGGATATTTTTGTTTGATAATTTTTCTTTTAATAATCTATGAGATTTATAGATAAGAAGGAGAAAATTATGTCAATGTTTTGTTTTCAATGTGAGCAAACTGCTAAAGGTCAAGGTTGTACAGTTGTTGGTGTTTGTGGAAAGCAGCCCGATACTGCACATATTCAAGATGAAATTATAAGTTCATTAATTGAACTTGCTCAAAATTCCAAACCAAATGACGAAACAACAAAAACAATTATTGATGGGCTATTTGCAACAATTACCAACACAAATTTTGACAACAATTCTCTCAAAAAAATGATTGAGCATCCAAATTTTGATATTCAAGAAATCTGGCATGGTGAAGATGATGTAAGAAGTTTAAAATCTCTAATCCTTTTTGGTTTGAAGGGGATGGCTGCTTATGCCCATCATGCCTGGGTTCTTGGATATAAAAATGAAGAAGTAAATAACTTTTTCTATGAAGCTCTTTCTGCTATTCCAAAAGATTTATCCACAGATGAACTAATTGCCCTTGTTTTGAAAACAGGAGAAGTTAATCTAAAATGTATGGAACTTTTAGACAAGGCAAACACTGAAACTTTTGGAAATCCAGAACCTACAAAGGTTTCGATGGAAATAGAAGCAAAACCTTTCATTATTGTTACAGGTCATGATTTGCGTGATTTGAAATTATTACTTGAACAAACAAAAGATAAGGGTATAAATATTTATACGCACGGGGAAATGCTTCCTGCGCATGCGTATCCAGAATTGAAAAAATATCCTCATTTAAAAGGAAATTTTGGAACAGCTTGGCAAAATCAACAAAAAGAATTTGCAAATGTTCCAGCTGCAATTTTATTCACTACAAATTGTATTATGCCTGTAAAAGATAGTTATAAAGACAGAGTTTTTACGACTTCTGTTGTGCATTACCCAGAATGTAAATTTATTGGAGAAAACAAGGATTTTACTCCCGTAATTCAAAAGGCACTTGAGCTTGGGGGATATTCTGAACCTCAAAAAATGCATGGTATAAATGGTGGTGAAACTTTGACTGTTGGATTTGGTCATCACGCCGTATTTTCTGTAGCTTACAAAATTGTTGATGCAATTAAATCTGGACAATTAAAGCATATATTTTTAGTTGGAGGATGTGATGGTGCAAAAGTTGGCAGAAATTACTATACAAAATTTGTAGAACTTGTTCCTAAAGATTCTATTGTTTTAACTTTAGCTTGTGGTAAATACCGTTTTAACGATTTAGATTTAGGTATGATTGGCGAATTGCCAAGATTGCTTGATATGGGGCAGTGTAATGATGCGTATTCAGCTATAAAAGTTGCAATGGAGCTTGCCAAAGTTTTTGATTGTTCAGTAAATGAGCTTCCATTATCTATAGTTTTATCTTGGTATGAACAAAAGGCGGTTTGTGTTCTTTTGACGTTGTTGTCTTTAGGGATTCAGAATATCAAACTTGGACCAAGTTTGCCCGCATTTGTTTCTCCAAATGTTTTGAAAGTTTTAGTGGATAAATTCCATATTGCACTTATTACAACTCCAGAAGAAGATTTGAAAGAACTTTTGGGATAATTTTCAAATTTGTTTTAAAGAATATATTTTATTTGTTATAATAAAGTTATGAAAAACAAATTTATATATATTCTATCAGGTTTGTTATTTACGGCAGGGATTGCATACGGAGATATGTATGTTCCAGATTTCGGAACTATGCCAGCTATTCGTTGTGATGTTTCTGAAACAATATATAATCAAGATAATTCTGTTGTAACTCATAATAAATATTTCAGAATTTTTAGAATTGATGATGAAGCGAAACATGTATATCTTCAAAAAGCCCCTGTTGATAATTTGCTTTATATAGATGAAAACAAAATTCAAGTTCATATCCAAACGTTGACAGACGATTCTATTATTTCTGAACAGGTTACAATTGATAGGGTGAATAATACTTATTCTGGGACATCTCAGATTATGTATGATAATGCAATGTTTCAATCTCGATATGCAAAATCTGAAGGAACTTGCAAGGCTTTGAATTAACAATTCTGTAATAATTTTTCAAAATTAGTCAATTTTCAGAGGGAAAAATCCTTTATAGATATATAGGGGAAAATTCTGTAATGGAAAAATTGTTGACTAAAAATAAGGACTACAATATTTCTAATTCATTGCCAGCATTTAGTGGCAAAACTTTTACTGTGGGGATATTTCCTCTTTACAAAGAAAAAGAAATTGAAAAGCCAAAAACGTTGCTAGAGTCTGTGAAATATTTTAGCAAGGTAAATGATGTTGAGCAGGATTTGGTCGGAATTTCATTCGGGTTTGAGAATATTGTTCTTAATGAAGAATTGTCAGATAAAAAAGTTCGACATTTGGCAGAAGAACTTGCTGTTGCTATAGATAATAATTGTGTTTGGCGAGTTAAAGATTTGAAAAAAGAATATGGAAATTTGAAAGAATTTTCGTTGGCTAAAGATTTTTTGAATAAAAAATGCAAAGAGGTTTGGAATGTTTGTGATTCTAAAATTAAAAATATTCCACATGAAGCAATGAAAGCTCTTGGCATTACGAATAAACCTAATTTAGAAACGTTATTAGGTGATTCTGTTCGTTTTTATGAAAAAGATGGAGGAAACTCTACTGCTCAAATT
>CAVAPR010000045.1:0-7126 GCA_963590665.1 Candidatus Methanomethylophilaceae archaeon | reverse complement strand
AAGTCTTGTTTCTTGAGTTCTGCCATGTGAAGTTTTAAGATTATTCAAATTTGCTTCGGTAATAATAAACGGGCTACCATTAAAAATTCCACAAAAGCTATCATCTACAGAAGCATAACATACTGGTTTATTAAATAACCGAGAATTATTATATTCAGAGTACGAAATTTCACCACAATCATAAACAATATCATGACCAAAAGATTTTAAAAGATTTGTATAGAGGTCTTTTTTTAATTCTTCTTTTAATCCGCAACTTTCAGTAAAAATTGCAAAAAATATAGAGCAAATAAAAATAACTATTGATAATATGATATGGAAATTCAAATCATAATCCATTCCTTCATTTTTTGCAGGAATAAAACCTGCAAGGAAACCACCAATATACGCTAATATCCATGTTGTGTATAATTTTTTAACATGCAGTTTTTGAGATTCACTCCACCTTTGAGCATTTTCTTGCATAACTTTTGCAAACTCAAGTGCAAAATTTTCCTTATATTTATTCATACATTGTGGCATTTTATTTTCTCCTTACATGCCTGTTCTACTTGACAAGTTCAATACATCAATAAAAGATAATACTGATGCAAATTCATCAAACATATTTTGATATTGGCTAACATCATCTATTCTGTTCATGATATGCCCTATTTCAAATAAATCATTATCAGTTGAAAGAAGTATCATCATATCTTTCCCTTTTACAGAACATCTAAGCCTACTTACAGGAAATGCCATTTCTAACTGCATAAATCTATCCATAAAAGCTGTTGTCAAAAGATAACGAGCTTCAACTTGTCCACCTTTTTCAACATACACATCATATTTATTATTAAATTTCACATATTCTAAATCAACTTTTTCAAAACCTTTTGGCGCTTTTTTACTATTCTTTGTGTAAATATGAATATGACTATTTATAACTTTGTTCAAAGTAAAATTCAACGCAATTCCTTTAAACAATAAAATGTCTTCTTTTTGGTGCATTACTTCTAATTCGACTTCATTTACTCCAAATTTAATTTCATTATATTCACCACAGAAAAAATCATCTCTTTCTTGAGTTGCAGCATCTTCATCAAGTAATTTTGTTGCATTATATACCGAAATATCTAAATCACCTTTTTGATAAGCTATATTAGGAGTAAAAATTTTCAACAATTTAGGGTAGATTTTTTCTTTCATCAGTTTTTGAAATTTTTTATTCCGTTCAAAAATAGCAGTAGTATAAAACACAACAAAAACAACAATAAATAGAAGAACAGCAAATATTGATGCATAATTAAGAATCATATCCCCTACATCAAAATATAATACTCCACCTCTAAAAATAGCAAAAAACAATGCACCACCGAAAAATAAAGATACAAGAACAGATTTCACAATAGAGCTAAGAATATCACTTGTAAATATTTGTCTTTTATTTTCCTCTTGAATTTTTGTCCAAGTTGGCAAATTTTCTTGCATCAATTTCGCAAATTCATAAGCAAACTTTAGTCTATATTTTTCTATTTCTTGTGGCATTTTATTTTCCTTTTTCCTAAAAATGTAAAAAATCCTATCCTCTTTAATAAATTAAAAGGTTAATCTAGTTTTTTTACTAAAACATGTTTAGATTAACCCCTAAAATCAATCCCCCTCTTTTATAAGAGGAAGAAATTATTCCTATTTACCGATTTCTAAAGCTCTTTGCGCCATTGATTTTGAAATATTTACCAATGCCAAGTTTGCTTCATAAGCTCTCTGCGCCATCAAAGCATCTGCTATATCAACCATCGCATTTACATTGGATGCTCTGATATAACCATCTGCATCAGCGTCAGGATGCCCTGGTTTATAAATTTTTTCCCCTAAAGTTGGATCTTCAACAACTCCAGAAAAACTTACTCCACCTTCTAGATATGGTAAAGTCCCAACACCAAAAACATCTTCTTTCATAGAGTTCATAAGCCCATGAAAAGAAACATCATCAACTGCATTAAGTACAGGGATTTTTCTAACATAATTTGGCGTATCAAGGTTTGCGATGTTCTTTGCGTGAACATCAATTCTACGCCCATGAACCTTGAGGGCATTTGCACCTATATCAATTGAATCCATTATACCCATTTATTTATCACCTGCCTTAAAATTACTTACCTACGTTAATTACTGTTTTCATTTCAGTAACAATATTTGACATTCTTCTTGTTGCCATTGAATAAAGAATTGCATTTTCCTGCATTTGTAAAAGTTCATTTGCAGGATTGATTGGGTCATCTGACTGCTCTGTTATCACAGCAGATGGACCTAACTTTTCAGACAATTGAGTTTCTAATGGACTATTCATAGAACTCAAATATTGCCCAAAACTAATATCCTGTCTTAAATATCCAGGGGTATCTACGTTAGCAACATTTGAACCCAAAGCACGTTGTCTTTGAGAAATCAAATCCATCATAAGTGAAACTTTACCCATACTGTCTAAAGAAGTGTACATTATATCTTACCTTTCAATTATTAACCTTCTCTGATATTGATTGACTTGTTGTACATTGTATCTGCAAGTTTTAACATCTGCATACTCGCAAGCATTGAAGCATTCAATCTTAACAAATCTGTTGCGGATTGATAAATACTTACATTTGCTCTTTCAAGATTATTTTGTTTGATACAATCATGGTCTTTAATCAATCTGCCTTCACCAGCTTCATCTGTTGCAATAAGTCTATTCATATCAGCCGTTTGCATTCCATCTGGATTGTCAAATCTAACCAGCGGAATTGTACCAACTTTTTTCGCCTTATCACCTCTGGCATCATAAACAAGAACTTCACCATTCTGTTTAATCTCAAACTTGAAACAATTTGTTGGAATTTTTATACCTTCTCCAACAATCCAACCATCACTTGTTGTCAAATATCCATCTTTGCCTTGGCGAAAAGAACCATCTCTTGTGTATTGCACTTCCCCAGATGGAGAAACAACTGGAATATACCCAGGGCCATCAATTGCAACATCATAAGGATTACTTGTAATTCTAATTGAACCTTGAGAATGGTCAGTTCTAACAGCTCCTGTCAAATAACCGTCTTCTTTCAAAATTTGTTCAAAAGTAACTTTTTTGTACCCATTTGTTTGAACATTTGCCAAATTGTTTGCAATCTGACCAAAACGTTCAAATTGAATAAGTGCGTTATTAGTACCTTTTGAAATTATAGCTTGTAAGTTATACATTTATCTATCCTCTATCTTATGATGATGAACTCAATTGAGATATTGCCTTGCCTAAAACGGAATTTTGAAGCATAAACATTTGTCTATTGGCATCAAAATTTTTCATAATAGGCATCATTTTGATAAACTCTTCTTGCAATGCAACATTTGAATATTCGTTATAACCTTGTTTTACATTCGGCTCCATAACAACAATACCATTTGCATCTACAACCCCAAGTTGAGCTACATTCATAACTTTCTTGGTATCTGGATTGAACATTGTTATTTTCCCAGATTTATCAATTTTAATCTGTTTCAAATCCTGTGGAATAAAAGGAAGTTTGATAGGAGTACCCGCACTAGAAAGAACACTAGCACCATCCAATGTTTGCAATGAAGAATCTTCTGCAACCTTAAATCTTCCATCACGAGTAAGTTTTATACCATTTGGAGTTTGAACTTGGAAATAACCTTTATTTGCAAGCGCAATATCCAAAGGATTTTCAGAAATATTTATACGCCCAACTCTATCATCTTTAGTAGTAGAAACAGCATGCGCACCTAAAAATTCTGCAAAAGAAGATACTACAGCTTCTTTTCTTTGATAACCAACTTTATCAAAACCGCCAACATTTTCGTTACTAATTCCAATCAAAACACTATCCAAGTGCATAGCTCTGATTGAAGTTGTCAAACCGTTGTCGTTATAGCGAATTCCACTATTTATTAGCATATTACTACCTCTAACATGTCATATTATTAATATTGTCGAACATTTGTGAATTTTCCTCAATGTTTTTGTGAAAAATCATACATTTGTACGACATTTTGACATGGTATTTAATGAAATTCTGGGTAAAGTCAAAAAAATTCCGAAAAAGAAAGTCTCATCAAATTGATAAGACTTATAAATATACATTTACCCCACAAGTATATTAACATATAATAATATCAATGTCAAGACATATATTTTTGTTAAAAAAGGTTGATAAGTCTATAAGTGAATAAGTCTATAAGTTCGTTACGTTTATTTGGTTTCCTTCTCCTTGGGGAGAGGATTGAGGTGAGGGGTTAAACTGAACACATAGGATAGAGATGCTGAAACAAGTTCAGCATGACAAATTTGTTTAGGGGTTCGGGGACTTTGCCCCTGATGACTCGAGCCATTTAGTCATTCGTGTTTTTCTTTTTCGGTTCTACTTTTTCTTTTTTCATCGAAATAAAAAAGAAAAAGTGAACATTAAATCAATCAACCCCTCTCCCTTAATGCCTTCTTTTACCAACTTATAGACTTATTCACTTATCAACTTATAGACCTTACCATACCCCATTGAAGAAAATCGATTAATAGTGTAAAATACTTTGTATGAAAAAGGTTAGTTTAACATTAATTATTTTTATGTTATCAATCTTACCCTGCAGAGCAAATAATCCGTTTGAAATAAAGATAGACAAAATTTCACAATCTTCCGTTTTTGTATATCACATTCCAGATGAAGATGATGGGCAAGAAGAGACTACCCCTGCGCAAAATAACGAAGAAGAACCAGTAATTACATCTGATGATGTCACTGCTGACACGTCAATAAAATCAAAAACTTCTGTTGATGACGAAGATGATGAAGACGACGAAGTTGTTGATGAAGAAGATGAAAATTCTGATGGTCAATACGAAATGGGTGATATGTACACCGATGTCTTGAAAGGTTATGCAGAATATAATGAGGAAGAAGAAAATACAATCACTCTAGATGATTCTCCAGACGAATTGTTAAAACTAGATATTACAAAACCAACTAAAATTTCAAAAAAAGATTATACAAGTTTAAAAACATCTTCACTCAAATTTTATGATAACCAATATTCAAAATATACTGGTTCAGAATATAGTATTGCGCCAAAATCAAGCACAAATTATAGAACATACAAAGGATTTAGTGCAGGAACAACTTATAATCAGTGTATTGATTATGCGGAATTTGAACAATCTTCTGGCGTATTTTCAAGATATGAATACAAAAATTGGGCAATCAATACCGCTTATTCAAAAACAGTAAACTCAACGAATAACAATTACAACGACAATTTCTACTTTGCTCCAGAATGGAAAGTCAACCAGTATTTTTCATTGAAAGAAGTTTTTTCTGCTGATGTTGCAAAACATAGAAAAAAAGCAGAATTAGTATTATCTATCAATCCATTTGGCGATAAAGATACTGACCGTATGCGTTTGGAATTTGGAGCTAACCAATCTTACGATAATACCAATACTGTTATCAGAAGCCAGCTAAAATTCTCAACTAGCTTTAAATTGTAAACATATAAAAATATTTTTGTCTGTCATTTAAGTTTTGTTTATAATTAAAATAAGGGAGCGAGAAGTTTTTTAGATATGGAAAATTCCGATTTAGAACAGCAAAAAAAACAAAAAGCAAATAATAAAAAAGATAAAAAACATTTTAAACAAACTGGTTTTTACTATTCTTTTTTAACAATTGCGCTACTTTTTTGCCTAATTCAAATTGGATATGGTGCAATAATGAATGTATCTAAAATCATTGCATATCAAGGAAAAACCGTAACCCTACAAAACTTACTTAAAAAAGCTCAAGCAAGAAACCAAGACCTTAAAGCAGAAAAAAAGATGGTGACATCAGATAATAGCTTGGAAGGGATTGCAAGAAACAACTTGAAAATGGCTGGCGAAGATGAAGTTCTAATTATCATCAATCAAAAAGTGGAACAAAAAAATACTAAAAAAGACAAGTGGAATTTTAAGAATTTGTTTAAGAAAAAAAAGAAAACTCAACAGGAAGAAGCACCTGATAATATTTACATACCTGAAGAAGTTGTTGAAGAATAGAAACGGATAAATTATGGAAAATACTCAAAGTTTACAATATATCAAACAGGCATTTGAATTAAAAGACAAAAAATTCTACAAACCTGCAATTGAAATGTTATACAAAGCACTGGAAATTGAAAATGATAATGTCGAAATTCTTTTTCAAATAGGGGAGTTGTATTTTTTGATAAATAATTATGCCCGTGCAATTGATTATCTTGAAAAGGTTTTAGCAATCAATCCAACTCACACAGAAGCATTAAAATTATCAAGAACTATTAAAGAACGTCAAGGAAATTTAGATTCCGCTCTAGAAATTTCAACAAAACTTTTTGAAAACCAACAAAATGCAGAAAATTTAAAAGAATTAATCAAAATTCTTATTAAACTAAAACTATTTTGTGAAATTGATAAATACAAATCATCAGAATTTTTTAACTCTGATGTTAAAATTGAATGTGCTGAAGCTCTTTATTTGAATGGAGAAACAGAACAAGCAAAAGAATTTTTAAAAGATTGTGACATGAATGATGAAAAAGTTTTGCTTTTAGTCGGAAAAATTAAATTTGATGAAAACAATCTTGAAGAAGCTAAAGAAATTTTTGAAAAAATCGGTAAAAACTCTCAAAATCCTGAGGTATTAAACTTCTTAGGTCTATTTGAATTAGAAAAAATGAACTTTATTGAAGCAATCAAAGATTTTTCAAAAGCTGCAAATTTTGACAAAGAAAATTCAAAATATTTATATAATTTAGGCAACGCTTATTTCTATAACGGATGGAGCGAAGAAGCACAAAAAGCATACAGCAAAGCTCTTTATTTAAGCCCAGATAATTTAGATTATAGATATTCTCTTGCTTACTTGTATTTTGACCAAAAAGATTATCCAAAAGCTCAAAAAGAAATTGATGCAATTTTAGATATTAACCCAGAACATCCTCAAGCAAGAGTTTTAAAAGCTTTACTTTTAGAAGTTAATAAAGATTTTCTTGGAGCAGAAAAAATCTTGGAAGAAAACTTGGCAAAAGGTTTTGACGATGATTTTACAAAAATGTCTTTAAGCAAAATTTATCTTGATTT
>CAVAPR010000044.1:8144-8860 GCA_963590665.1 Candidatus Methanomethylophilaceae archaeon | reverse complement strand
TTAATTATGTCAGGGGAACATCTGTTGACGTTGATTTAAAAACTCTAATCAAAAATCGAAAAATTGAATTTCAAGATTTCGGAACCAAACATCCAGCGGACAGATTTTCAACTTATGGAACAGTTTATAAAGCAAATGATTACACTTCCAGAGAAACAAAAATCTCAGAAAAAGGGGATTTATCTGGAATCGGAGCTTGTGCAGGGACAGTAAGGGCAAAAGTCAAAATAGTTAAATCGGTAATGCAATCTGAAGGCTTAGAAGGCTGTATAATGGTAGCCGAACGAACAGACCCAGGATGGGTTCCGTTGTTTCCGATAAGCAAGGGAATTTTGGTTGAACGAGGGAGTATTTTATCCCATAGTGCAATCGTTGCAAGAGAAATGGGTATTCCCGCAATTGTCGGAATAAATAATCTTCTTTCTACATTAAAAGACGGCGATGAAGTCGAGATGGATGGTTCAGCAGGTACAATAAGGATAATTAAAGATGAGTAAGGGCATTGAGACAAGAGCGAAATTTGACAAAATAAGATATGCAAACTGCTGGGAAGACCCTGAACTTTTGCTTGAAGTGTTTAATAATGGCGGTAAATTTATCTCCATAGCATCGGCGGGAGACAATTCCTTCTCTTTATTAACTAAAAATCCAGAACTTGTTTATGCTGTTGATTTAAGTATTCCGCAAATTGCCTGCTCTGAATTAAAGAAATACGC
>CAVAPR010000044.1:0-8134 GCA_963590665.1 Candidatus Methanomethylophilaceae archaeon | reverse complement strand
ATCAAGGAAAATTTGAACATTATTTTCAACTTTTTGCGAATAAAATTATGCCGCTCGTTCATAATCAAAAGAATTTAACAGAGCTTTTCTTACCAAAATCTATTCAGGCACAAAAAATGTTTTACGACAAAACTTGGAACAATTGGCGATTTAAGGCGTTGTTTAAGGTTTTCTTTAATAAGTTTGTTATGGGCAGGCTCGGACGTGATAAAGAATTTTTCAAATACGTTGATGTTTCAATGATTTCAAAAAATATAAAAGAACGAGCTGATAGAGCATTGAGGGATGTACCAACTTGGAATAATCCGTATGTAAATTACATTTTGCTCAATAATTTTGATTATTCACTTCCGCACTACGCTAAAGAAGAAAATTTCAATATAATCAAACAAAATATTGACGCACTAGAAATCAAAACAGGCACAATAAACAATGTTGCAAAAAATTCCAACATGAAATTTGACGGATTTAACTTATCTGATATTTTTGAATATATGGATGAGGATTTATTTAAGGAAGTTTCGCTAGAATTATTATCAAGTGCAAATACTGGTGCAAAATTTTGCTATTGGAACATGATGGTTGATAGACGTATTTCAAAAATTTTACCTCAAAATTTTAAATACGAAAAAGAATTATCAAAAGAACTTTACCTAAAAGACAGGGCATTTTTCTATAAAGATTTTATTATTGACGAGGTGATAAAAAATGACTGATATAATTTGGGCAAGTATAATTTCAATAATATTTTTATCACTTTTTGTAATTGCAGAATTTTTACGAAAAAAAGGTGCAAAAGCGGAAACAACAAGAAAATTTGTTCACTTTGGTGGAGCTTTTGTTACAATATTTTTCCCGTTTATTTTAACTTCACATTGGGCAGTTTTGGCATTGGCAATTGGATTTGCTTCAATTATGTTCATAACTAAAAAAAACGGCTGGCTGCAATCAGTTCACGGAGTGGAAAGGAAATCGAACGGAGCAATTTATCATCCAATTGCAATATACACATGCTTTTTATATTCACAAATTTTAAATAAACCAATGTTCTATGTTATTTCTATATTGATTTTAGCAATATCAGATGCATTAGCAGCACTTGTTGGAAAAAGTTACGGTGCAAATGAATATTTAGTCGAAGTCGGAACAAGAAAAACCATTGAGGGTTCTGTTACGTTCTTTTTGACTTCTTTTTTGATTGTTCATTTGATTTTACTTTTAGCAACGCAAATAGGTAGAGTGGAAAGTGTTTTGATTGCACTTTTAATTTCTATAATCGTAACTATTTTTGAAGGTGTAAGCCTCAAAGGTGCTGATAATTTATTCATTCCATTAGGGACAATGTTTATTTTATCTAAGAATATAACTCCAACAATTGAAGGAATTTCATTTCAAATTTTAGCATTGATTGGATTTTTGGTTGGCTATCTCGTTTTGTTGCTACCTTATAAAAGAATAGGATTTTCTGGAGTTACGCTCTTAGGGCTGATAAATTATATTATTTGGGCTCTTTTAGGCAATATTTATGCAATAATTCTTTTTGCATTTTCGTTTATTTGTGCAAAAACAGATTGGATTTTGAATTATGATTGTGAAGAAGCTGATGCATACAGAGTAAGACCAATATTTTATATTTTAACAATTCCTGTTATTTGTGCATTTTTAGGGAAATTTATTGGGCAGAATATAATTTATCCCTTCATAACATCAATAATTTGTGAAGGTATAATAATCAAAACAAAATTATTTAACCAAGATTTGAATAAAGGTTTATGGTTTACATCAATAATTTCAGCACTAGTGTTAGGAGTGAGTTATGTATTTATCTGATAATAAAGAAGAATTTTTAAAATTTCCCAAAATTTTGTATGATGGCGACCCGTTTTATACGACAAAATCAGAGGATATTTCAGCTTGCAAAAAATTATTTATCGTAAAAGAGGGTGACAAAATTTTAGCAAGAGCTGGGCTTATTTATGCCAATAATCGTGCTCAAATAGGATTTTTTGAAGCCGAAAATAATATTAATGCTGTAAAATTTCTATTTGACGAGATAAAAAATTACGCATTGCAAAATGGCTATAACTGCTTAATTGGACCAATTAACGGTTCAACGTGGAAAAAGTATCGTGTAACTCTGCCATCTGAGAACCCTCCATTTCTTTTAGATAACTACAACAAGCCATATTATGCTGAACTTTTTGAACAATACGGTTTTGAAACTATTGCAAATTACACATCATCAGTTTGCAGAAATTTGGATAGAGATTATTCAAGACTTAATAAATTTGAAAAAATATTTGAGCAAAAGGGTGTGAAAATACGCAAATTTGACCCAAATAATTTTGAAAGGGATATAAGAAAAATTTATCAGGTTTCAATTAAGAGTTTTGTAAATAATTTTCTCTATACTCCGATTGAATTTGAAGAATTTTTCAAAATGTATGAACCTGTAAAAAGCTTTTTAAACCCTGAATGGGTTTTAATTGCAGAAAATGAACAAAATGATACTCTTGCATTCATTTTCGGGTTTGACAATTTGTATAACAGAAGAAAAAAATCATTGATTATAAAAACGCTTGCTCAGATTCCAGATTACAAATACCGTGGTATCGGATCATATTTAACCGAATATATGCACAAAAAAGCCAAAGATGCTGAATATGACAATATAATCCATGCACTTATGCACGAAAATAATGTGTCTGCAAACATATTATCAGGCGAACTTTATCACGAATACAAACTTTATGGAGTTAAAATATGATAAATAATATCGTAGAAATCTTATTCGAAAACGCTGAAAAACATCCTGAAAAACTCGCCATTATACATAAAAAAGAAAAAGTTACGTATAAGAAATTGGCACAAGATGTCAAAGAATATGCACAGTATTTTTTGTCAAAAGGAATAAAAAAAGGAGACAATGTTTTGATTTTTGTTCCAATGACAATTGAACTTTATAAGATTTTATCTGCAATTTTTTATATTGGAGCAACGGCTGTTTTTGTCGATGCTTGGGCGGATAAAAACAGACTTGACCAAGCTTTAACTATTGTTCCATGCAAAGCATTTATTGCTTGCCCAAAAGCATTCATATTGAAACTTATTAGCAAAAAAGTACGTGATGTTGGGATAAATATAATTTCAGGGAAAATCCGTAAAACCAAAAAGAATATTGAGATTGAACACGCAACATCTGATACAACAGCACTAATTACTTTTACAACAGGTTCAACTGGTTTACCAAAAGCTGCAAAAAGGACACACGAATTTTTACTTGAACAGCATTATGTCTTAAAAAAACACCTTGCCCCTCAAGAAAATGATGTAGATTTAGCAAGTTTACCAGTCTTTGTTTTGCATAATCTTGCTTGCGGAACAACTTCTGTCATCCCAGATTTTAATCCTCAAAAACCTGCGGATATAAACCCTAAAAAAATTTCAAATGATATAAAAAATAATAAAGTAACGACTTCTGTCGGCTCTCCTCGGTTTTATGAAAAGCTTGCTGATTTTGGAGAAATAAATGGATTAAAAAGGATTTTTACAGGCGGGGCTCCTGTTTTTCCTAAATCCGCTAAACTTTTACAAGAGAAATTTATCAATTGTAATGTTGAAATAGTTTATGGCTCAACAGAAGCTGAACCAATTGCGTCAATTTCAACCCGAGAGCTTTTGGATTTTAAAGGGGATGTCAAAGACGGACTTTATGTAGGAAAACCAATTGACGACATAAACATAAAAATTATAAAGCCGTCAGATAAAGTGATAGAAGATTTTGAAAGTATGTGGCTGCCCACTGGCGAGATTGGGGAAATTTGTGTCGAGGGTAAACACGTTTTAAAAGAATATTATAACAGCGAAAGAGCTCAAAATTTCGCTAAAATTCACTACAATATGCAAGTATGGCACAGAACAGGCGATGCAGGGTATCTTGATAATGACGGCAATTTATTTTTAATGGGCAGAGTAAAAAATCGCTTTGAACATAAAGGTAAAGAAGTTTATGTTTTCCCTATTGAAAACGCACTTTTGGAAATTGACGGAATTGAAATAGGTACGGTGCTAAAATTAGATAAAGAAATAATAATTGCAATAGAAACCAAAATTCCGCAAGGAAAAATAGAGCAGGAATTAAGAAATAAAAACTTTGAATTTGATAAAGTTGTAATTACAAAAATTCCACGAGATCCAAGACATAATTCAAAAATTGATTACGATAAGCTAAAAAAAATCCTCTCTTAATGAGAGGATTTTTTTATAAACTTTCATACCATTCTTTAAGATCTTTACGTTTAACTTTACGGGTTGAGGTTTTCGGAAGTTCATCACGATGAAGAACAACAACTGTCGGAACTTTATATGGTGCAAGGTTAGATTCTGACAACTTTTTAACCTCTTCTTCTAATAATTTTTGAATTTCTTCATTCGATTTTATTTGCAAATCGTCAGCTGGGCAGATAATCGCACCGACTTCTTCCGTACCAGCCTTATTGCCAGATTTTATAATCAAAGACATAACACAGACCTCTTTTATAAGTTTTGAAGTTTCCAAAACCGCCTCAACTTCTTCAGGGAAGATTTTCTTTCCTCCACCAAGGACTATCATATTTTTAATTCTTCCTGTAATTTTTATAAAACCGTCTTTATCGATTTCACCAATGTCACCAGTGTGGAACCAGCCATCTTCATCAATCACTTCTTTAGTCATCTCAGGTTTGTTATAGTACCCTTGCATTACATTCGGACCAGTTGCTAAAATTTCACCATTATCAGCAATTTTAACCATAACAGAAGGTAATGCCTGACCAACAGTACCGATTTTTGAATGACCGTAACGATTTGTAGAAATTGTCGGAGAAGTTTCCGTCAAACCGTACCCTTGGAATACAGGAACACCAATCCTTTCAAAGAATTCTGCCACATTATCTTCTAACGGAGCTCCTCCACAAATAAAACATTCTAACTTACCACCCAATCCATCGATAACCGATTTAAACATCAAGCGACGAAGTTTACGAGGAGCAAATTTTGCAAGACCGTAGAGAATTTTAAATGCTTTTTGTGCACTTTCAGGCTGCTTTTTAATCTGTTTATCAATAGAATTTTTAAGCATTTTTGCTACAAGCGGAACCACAATCATATTTGTAATTCCTTTTTCTTTCATCGTTGAGGTCAATTCTTTCGGATTTAAAGACTTGATATAAACAACTTTTGCACCCATATAAAGCATTCCGAAAAATCCACAATCAAGCTCCAACAAATGATTTAAAGGCAAAATAGAAAGCAAAGTATTATCATTAGTTAGCTTGAACATATATTCAAAATCTCTTAGCTGCGAATATATATTCCCAAAACTAATCATTACACCTTTAGGATTTCCAGTAGTACCTGATGTATAGACAATCAGAGCTGTTTCATCCAATGTTCTTGGTCTGCCCAAATTTTTATCAATATCCGCCTCGAGTGTTGAGATTAATGGGCAATTTTCATTAGATTGTTCATTCTCATCATCCAAAACAAAAATATGCTCAATGGATGACACATTATTTTTAACTTCGATTGCGTGTTCCAAGTAATGGCTTGAGCATAGCAAAATTCGAGGATTACAATCGCTTAGAATATGTGTATGCTCTGGAACTGTTAATTTAACATCCAATGGAACTGTTATTGCTCCTGTTTGAATTGACCCAAACATCCCAATTGAAAATTCGGGACGTGATTCACAAATTATAGCAATTCTTTCACCTCGCTGAACCCCAACAGTTTCTATTAAATAGTTCGCAAATTTCTTTGCTTTTCTTGAAATCTCGATGTAACTTAATTCTTCATATCCGTCTTTGGTCTTGAGCGTTAAAGCCTTAACTTGTCCGTAAATATCACCTTTTTCCTGCATTAAATCAAGGAAATTTGAATGAAGTTTATGGTCGATTTTGTAGAATTGACGACGTTCCAAAGATTTTTTCATGAAGTTGACACGTTTTTGCAATTCATGTGCAATATCTTTTTCATCTTTATCAAAATCTGTAATTGGTTGTCCGAATTGAATAACAATTTCATTAAACAATTTTGGCAATTTACGAGTTCTACCCCATGATTCAAAACCACCTTTTATCGCAAACGGAATAATTGGAGAATTTGTTGCTTTTGCCATTAAACCTACGCCTCGGTTAAATTTACAAAGCTCACCGTCAGGAGTAAATTTACCTTCTGGAAATATAATCACCGCTTCGCCTGAGTTTAATTTTTGGTTTGCCGCATCTATCGCTTCTAACCCCCTACCAAATTTTAAAGGTAAAACATTATAATACTTTAATAAATGTCTTATAATAGGAACTTTAAACGCTGCAGGACCTGTCACAAACCATAATTGACGATTCGTCGCCATTTGTACTATAAACGGATCAAGGTGTCCTGTATGGTTCCCTGCTAATATACATTTACCCCTGCGAGGAATATTTTCAGCTCCTTCAATTCTATACCTAAATAAAAGTAAGAAAATATGTCCCAAAGTAGCCTTGAGCAAGAAATATCTGAAGGATTTGTCAAATACAAGAATTAAAGCAGCCAAAACAAACGAAATAACTGCAATTCCCCTAAATACATTTAACGGATTGATAAATCCTACAATATGAGCAACAATTGCGGTCCCGATTAAAAAACTCAAGGTGCTTGCTGTTAAATTTAAACCAAAAATTTTACCACGAACTCTGTCAGGAGTGATTTTCTGCAAAATAGTATCTAACATTACAATTACAACCGCATCTGCCATTCCAATAGGGATAAGCCACATCCAAGCACTTTCCATTGATTTACAAAGAGGAGCTGTAATAAGAGCCAAACATAATACGCTAAAACCACTTGCAAATAAGTGCGGGATTCTCATTATTCTTGCAAAATAAATAGTCGCTCCCATACCTGCAACTATGCCGATCCCCAAAAGAGTTCTTAAATAAGTTAAATCGGAAAAACTTAACCCATAGTAATCTGTTATCAAAGCATTTAAACCGTTTGAAAACACTGCAACGATAAATTGCAGACAAATAGTTAAACCAACCAAGTATAATGCTTTTTTATGTTTTTTCAAGTAGTTCAAAGCAACAATCATATCGTTTGTTTTTTCTTTTTTTACAAAATAATTTTGAGGGATTAGGAATTTAATAAATGCGGTCAATATTGAAGCAATTAAATACATCGTGGCAACAACTAAAAAAGCCTGAAGGTTTCCAAAAGTTATCAAATAATTTGCCGCAAAAGCTCCAAATAATAATGCAATTGCACCAATTGAAGATGTTAAAGCATTTGCAAATTTTAACTGCTCGCTTTTAACAACATTTGTAACGGCTGACATTTTTGCAGGATAGAAAAATGCTGCCCCTGTTCCCAACACAAATGCAAAAATATAAATTAAATTTTGGGATAATTGAGGGGTTAAAAAAATTATAACACCGACGGTTATCGCCCTAAATAAACAACTTATAGAAAGAATAGCTTTTCTTGAGAATCGGTCGCAAAGGGCACCAGAAAACGGACTTAATAAAAATTGTGGCAACAGAAAAACAAAAAACATTACCGCAATTGATTTTCCTGCACTTCCAGACAACTGTAATAAAATTGCCACAAGCAAAAACTGCACAATTGCATCCGCAAAATGCGAAAATACCTGACCTAAAAACAATTTATCAAATTCTAAATTTGCTAATGGTCCAAACTTTTTCTTAATCCCGTCCATTCACTCTCCCTCATTACTCTTGTACTTTCTAATTTTATATTATATGTACTAAATAAACAATCTTTTATTGTATCTTAATAAAAAGGAGATTTATATGAACAATATTTAATTTACAAGGACTTGATACTGATGGTAATAAAAAAGAACATTCTTTAAGTGATTTCAAAGGACAAAAAATTATCTTATATTTTTATCCGAAAGATAATACATCCGGTTGCACTCAGGAAGCCTGCTATTTTAGAGATAACATAAACCGTTTAACGAGCTATAGTTCAACAATCGGGCAATATATGTATTATGAACTAAAACTATATTTAGAACTACACCGAATTTTATATCAATTAGAGGAATTAAAAGACAAAATTTATAAAATAAAACAAAAAATTTAAATTAATAGAG
>CAVAPR010000043.1:0-9673 GCA_963590665.1 Candidatus Methanomethylophilaceae archaeon | reverse complement strand
TCTTTATTCTTTTTTATTTTTTGAATATTTTTGTGGTATTTTGCAAAATTATATTCTGAATTATTGCTAAATCCTTTAAAAATCTTAATTTCTTTTTCTGAAAAGTTTAATCCACTTCTTTTTTTATACCAGTTTAAAATTGGGTATAAGTAGGTCGAAAATATTTCAGAAAGTTCATTTTGATTGTAATTTTCCCATTGGTTGATGATTTTGATTGGTGCTTTTTGTTCCTTTTTCATTTCTCTTAGATGGTATGCTTTCAATAAATCGTGTGGGTTTAATGCTTTCCCACGATTATTTTGAGAATCAAAAAATTGAAATGCTTCTTGTAAGGCTTCTAGCTTTTCTTCGTCATTTTCTTGATTTATACATCCCGTTACTATTTTTACGATTTCACAATTCTTTAATATGTATTCTTTAAACTTTTCGGCATTTAGTTCAAGTTCATCAACACGTTTTTTTAGAGTTGTGTAGTTTTCTTTGATCGCTTTATATGATAATTCGCTATATTGGGTATCTAATAAGTATTTGCAGTTTGTCTTATCTTCTCCTAAACAGTATAATAGAATTGATAAAGTTGTTAATCGTTGCTGTCCATCGATGATATTATATTTTTCTCCTTCTTTATGCAATATGACGGTGCCTAATCGATACCTTAGTTTTTCTGTTTGACAAGCTTCTAAAATATCATTAAATAACGTGTTAGCAGAAGTGGTACTCCAACGGTATGGTCTTTGATAGTTTGGAATTTGCAAATTTAGTGTGAAAATTTCTTTAACGATGCAAATATCTAATTCTTTTTCTAATAGTGCCAAATCTTTAACCTCAACTTAAACAAATAATAACACAATGTAAGTCGGAATGTCTTTGTGTTATATTATCTTCAAAAAGGAGAGATGAACTATGAAGATTGGTGTTGTTGGTTTGGGCTTGATTGGTGGTTCTATTTATCGTGATTTGCTGAAACTTAATTATGAAGTTATTGCGATTTCTCAATCTCAAAATGGCAATGGCATTTATAAAGATTATTCTTATCTCAAAACTTGTGATTTGGTTTTTGTTTGTTCTCTAATGAATAAAACTCTTCAAGTTTTAGATGAGTTAGAAAAAGTTCTTCTTCCTGATACTATTGTAACCGATGTCTGTTCTTTAAAACAGTTTGTGGCAAAGAAAAAACGTACTTATAAATTTGTTCCATCTCACCCTATGGCAGGTACTGAATATCAAGGCTTTGAAAATTCTATGGAAGGTCTATTTAAAGGTAAAAAATGGGTGGTTACGCCTGTTTGGGGTAATGAAGGGAAATTGATAGATATAATTGAACAACTTGGGGCAACTCCTGTTATTACAACTCCAGAAAAACATGACGAAGCTGTTGCATTGATTTCTCATATGCCAATGCTTATTGCTCAAGCCATTTTCAAGACCGCAAGTGAAAATGAGTTAGCCCTAAATATTGCATCATCTGGTTTTCGTGATATGACAAGGCTTGCGATGTCTAATATTGAGATGGCAAATGATATGGTTCAGATGAACTCAGAAAATATTCAAACAAGTATTTTGAAATTATATAAATCAATTGGCGACTTAACTAACTCGGATTATCTTTCTCAGATAAAAGAGATTAAATTAAATCGCCAATCGATGTTTTTATAAGTTTTGGAAAATTATTTTGTCGAGTTTCTAGTTGTTAGCCTTCTGGGAACATTTTTGCAAGAACTTCTTGTTCTTCTTGTTTCATTTTAGCTGCATCAGCTTCAACTTTAGCAAAGATTTCGTCACGTGTTGGAGCAACTGGTGTTCTTTGAGGTTTTGGAGGGTTAACTTTTTCTTTTTCTGCCCAAGATGCTTCAATTTGTCCTTTTTTTACTGATGGTGCAACTTCTGGATTTACTTGAACTTTTGCAGGATTTTGAAGTTGACCTAATTCAGCTTCTAATTTTGCTTTTCTTGCTTGAGCAGGTTTTGCCCATCTTTCCATCCCTGGTTTTGAGTATTTTTCAATTGTTGCATCAAGTTTTTTGATTTCATCTTGGATTTCTGTTGCTCTAGCACTTGGAGTTGCAACTGGTGCTGGAGTTGCTTTTGGAGCTTCTGCTTTAGGAGCTTTTGTTTGTTCTAAAACAACTCTACCGCTTTTGTTTTTAGTTCTTTTGATACCTTGAGCTTCCATAACATCAGCCATTGAAGTTGTTGCTTCTTTGTTATTTTTAATGATGAATGCACGTTCTGCTTCTGTTGCTGGAGCTCCTAGAGTCTTTTGATAAGCATCTAAGTCTTTTGTCGTAAATGCTTCCATTTCTTCACGTAATTTTGTTTGTTCAATAATTTGTTTTTTATTGTGTCTAATTTTACGGGCTGTTTCTTTGCCTCCACCATTTGTCATTTTTACTTTTTCTTTTGGGCGTAAATTTGTATGTTGTTTAATTACTTCTGTTTTAGACGCAGGTTTAGTTACGCTTGTTGCAGTTCCGCTAGCAGCTTTAGTTCCTTCTGCAGTTGCTGCAGCTTTTGCGCCTTTACTGAAGAATCCTTTAACTTTGTTCCAAATGGTTTTACCGTGTTTTTTTAGAACGATTGCACCACCAACAATAATTGCAAGTTTTGCAACTGTTTTTAATGTTGAATGGTCATTTTTTTCAGGCTCTTTTGGGGTCATGACTAAACCTGGTTGAAAATCTTCTGTACCATGATAAGGTTTTGACGTAAACGATGTTGCTTGTGGTTGATAACTATAACCAACAGCGCCTAAACTTGAAATTGACATAATAATTTCCCTTTCCACTTTCTATTTTGTTTTTCCACCTATGTATATATAAAGTTTTTTCTTCAAATAGAATTGCCTGTTGTTAAAATCTATCCAAATATGAAACTCCCCCAAACTCTCTGTATTTATGTCTTTTAGTTGTTTTAATATTCCCTTAACATGTTGTTACAAAGTCAAAATCAAATTGACAGAATAGGTTTAACTTGCTACAATAATAGCAGGAGTGTATATGGTAGTAAGTTTAGCTTCAAAACAAGAAATAATAAATAGAAATTATAATCATATTTACGCACACGAAATGGCTCACAAATCTGCGGGTGGTGTTTTCGCAGGAGCAATTTCTATTGAGCGTAATGCTGATGGCATACCTGTTTCTGGTCATGTGCCTATTCAGATGCCTGTTTTGAATAAAAAGAATCCCCAACAAACAATTGACCATGCAAATACTGTAATTCGTGCAGCTTTAGCGCCTTCTGACCCATCAGGTCAAGATTATAAAGTTGCAAATCAAGCTAACCAGATTAAAATGAAGGCTCAAGCTCTAAAATCAAAATCTCAAGGTAACAAATTGGATTTACAAGCCTAAGTTATGGCAAAATTTCTGTTGCACTCTTGTTGGATATTATTACAAAATATTCAAATACGTGAAATGTAAATTTTTTAGTATATAATATAAATAAAAAATGAAACGTAGGAGGTACAATGGATAATATAGTTTCAAATTATGATAATAATAATCAAAGATCGAATATAAATCCTACCAGAATTAAAGTTATTGGTGTTGGCGGTGGCGGTGGAAACGCTGTAAACCGTATGATTAAAGCAAAACTTGCAGGTGTAGAATTCTGGTTGATGAATACAGATTTACAAGTTTTGACATATAGCAATGTTCCTAACAAATTGCAATTAGGTGTTGCAACTACAAAAGGTCTTGGTTCAGGTGGTGACCCTTCAACAGGTGAAAAAGCTGCAACTGAAATGAAAGATGATATTACAAGAGCTTTAGATGGCGCAGATATGGTGTTCATCACTGCTGGTATGGGCGGTGGAACTGGTACTGGTGCTGCTCCTATTGTTGCTCAAATTGCTAGAGATTTAGGCATTTTAACTATCGCATTCGTTACAAAACCATTCTCTTGGGAAGGTAAAAAGAGAATGGCACAAGCAGAAGCAGGTATTGAAAAACTTAAAAAATATGTTGATGCAATTCTTGTTGTCCCAAATGATAAGTTACTTCAAGTTGTTGAACGTCAAATTGGTTTGAGAGAAGCATTCTGTGTTACAGATGAAGTTTTATATCGTGGTATTCAAGGCTTGTCAGATATTATCACTATCCCTGGTATGATTAACATTGACTTTGCCGATGTAAGAAAAGTTGTTAAAGATTCTGGTACAGCATTGATGGGTATTGGTAGAGCACAAGGTGAAGGCAGAGCAATTAAAGCTGCTGAAATGGCTATCAATTCACAACTTTTGGAATCTTCAATCGATGGTGCTTCTGGTATTATCGTTAATATTACTGGTAGCTCAAATATGACATTGTATGAAATCAATGATGCTACAACAATCATCAATAACGTAGTTAAAGATGATGCGGATGTAATTATTGGTACTGCAATTAACGAAGCATTCCAAAATGAAATCCAAATTACAGTTATTGCAACTGGTTTTTCAGAAAAACCAAATCAAAGTTCAATAAATACTCCACAGTTGTCAGCTGCTGAGTATTTTCAAGGAAAAACTAATTCAAATTTAGGAAGCACATCTACAAATTCAGCATTTCCTCAAATGCCTCAATTGAAACTAGATGTTCCTGACTTTTTGAAAAAAGACTAATTTAATATAATAGAATTGGATAAATTAAAAGAGTAAGTTCTAATTTTGGACTTACTCTTTTTAAATAATTGTGATAAATTGTAATTAGAGTACAGAAGTGAGGAAAAGATTATGACAGATAAACCAGAAGTTATTCAATATAAAACAGTTGGAACTTGTTGCCAAATGATGCAAGTTGCTATTCAAGATGGAAAAGTTCTTGATGCTGAATTTTTAGGCGGTTGTAATGGTAATTTGAAAGGCATTAAAAGTCTAATAAAAGGTATGCCAATAGATGAAGTTATTGAAAAGTTGCAGGGTATAACTTGTGGTTCAAAATCAACAAGTTGTCCAGACCAATTGGCTCAATGCTTAATTGAATATAAATCTCAAAAACTTGCAGAAGTTAAATAAAAAAGCGGATAGAGATACTGAAAAGATAGCATGACATTTGCGTTCTGTTTTCCCTCTCTTAGGGGAGAGGGTTAGGGTGAGGGGTTGAACTAAACAAATTTGCCATTCTGAACTTTCGGATTTCCTATACAATATCTTTATGATGGAAATGTTTTATTCCTTTAACATAATCATCAACAATATTTCCATTTCCAATAAGTTTGTACTTGTATATTGTCAATCCTTCAAGTCCTACTGGACCTCTTGCGTGCGTTTTGTTGGTTGAAATTCCTACTTCTGCACCAAAACCGTATCTAAACCCATCAGCAAAACGAGTTGATGCGTTCATATAAACACCTGCAGAATCTACGTTGTTCATAAATTTTTCAGCATTTTCAATGTTTTTAGTGATTATGCTATCTGTGTGTCCAGAACCGTAAGTGTTGATGTGTTCAATTGCTTCATCTAGTGAATTAACAAACTTGTAGGATAGGATTTTGTCCCCATATTCTGTTGACCAATCTTCTGGGTTTGGGACAAGTTTTATTTCTGAAAGCTGTAATGAAGCCAATAGGTCGTTTGCTTTTGGGAAATCCTTGTGGATTAATAGTGTTTCAACAGCGTTACATGCGCTTGGATATTGTGTTTTTGCATCTATTACAACCTTTGAAGCCATTTCAATATCTGCTGATTCATCTACAAAAATATGACAAATTCCGCTGGCGTGACCAAGTACGGGAATTTTTGTATTTTCTTTGATAAATTTAACGAGTTTGTTCCCCCCACGAGGAATAATCAAATTAATATATTTGTCACATTTTAACATCTCTGCAACATCATCTCTTGTGAAAACTTGTTGTACAACATTTTTAGGAAATTCTTTAACTTTGGCAAGGGCAGAGTTGATTATTTCCATAATTTTTTCGTTTGTGTGTTTTGATTCTTTCCCGCCTTTTAAAATTACGGCATTAGAAGATTTTATTGCAAGTGATGAAATTTGAGAAATTACATCTGGTCTTGCTTCAAAAATTATTCCTAAAACCCCGATAGGACAAGATATTTTATATAAGGTTAAATCTTTGTCTAATTCTCTTTTGAATAGAATTTTGCCGATAGGGTCTTCAAGATTTGCAATATCACGAACTCCTTGAATCATATCTCGCATTTTGTTTTCATCAAGTTTAAGACGGTTGAAAGTGGATTTTGTAATTTCACCATTTTCAACTAATTTTTCAGCTTCTTCTAAGTCTTTTTTGTTTGCTTCAAAAATTTCGGATTTATGTGTTTCAAAAAAATCAGCAATTTTATTTAGTGCGGAATTTTTGATTTCAGTATTCAATTCTGCAACTTTTAGTGACGCTTGTTTTGCATTTTTTGCAATTTCAATAAAATTCAAGTTTGCTCTCCTAATTTTGGTAGTTATAAAATTGTAATATTATCACGAGTGATGATTGCATCATAGTTTTTGAATCCTAAAATATCTGCGATATTATCAGAATGTGAGCCAATAACTTTTTTACATGAGTCTGAATCGTAGTTAACAATTCCTCTTGCAAATTCGTGATTTTTTTCATCAAGAATAGAAATTACATCTCCTTTTTGGAAATGGTTTTTAACACCAATTACCCCTATTGGTAATAAACTTTTTTCTTTAGAAATTAGGGCATGTTTTGCGCCGTCATTGACGATAATTTTTCCCACAATGTTTGTTGCATAACCAATCCAACGTTTTTTATCAGAAAGATTTTCATCTGATGGTAAGAACATTGTTCCTAAATCTTCGCCTTCAAAAATTCTCTTGATTATGTATGGTTGTTTCCCATTCGCAATAAGAACTTTACCGCCAAATCTGGTTACAAGTCTTGCGGCTTTAAGTTTCGTTTCCATTCCTCCTCTTCCGCCATCTGATACCCCAGAAGCTAGAGCAAGAATTTCATCATTAACCTCTTTTACGGATTTAATAAGTTTAGCATTTGGATTAGATTTAGGGTTATCATTATAAAGTCCGTTAATATCTGACAAAATAACTAATAAATCTGCATCAAGTTCACTTGCAACAAGGGCAGAAAGTTTGTCATTATCGGAGAAACAAACTTGCATATCATCTTTGACATAGCGAAGTGCAACATCAAGAGTTGAAACTGTATCATTTTGGTTGATTACAGGGATTACACCAAGCTCAAGAAGTTTGTTGAAAGTTGTTCTTAAACTTAAGTATCTTTGACGGATTGAAAAATCATCTTCTGTCAAAAGAATTTGCGCAGCTGTCAATCCGTAGGTGTCAAATCCGTTTTCATAAATTGACATCAATTTGCCTTGCCCAATTGCAGCGCACGCTTGTTTTAAGGCTGTTCCGCTAGTGTCTTCTAGACCTAATCTTTTTTTACCTAACCCTACAGCTCCAGAAGTTACGATTATGACTTCTTTCCCTGATTTTACAAGACGGGCAATATCTTCAATAAATGTGTAAACACGTGGCAAAGATACATAGCCATCATCATTTCTTAATACATTAGTTCCTAATTTGAAAACGATACGTTTTGCTTTAATAAATTCAAATCTATCCATACCCGAATTTTATCACGGAGAATAAAATAATAAAAGTGGTTTATAAATAGAAGTCTATAGCTTCATTAAAAGTCTATAGGTCAATAAGTTGATAAGTCTATAAGTTGGTTACAAGTTTCCCTCCCCAAGGGCGGAGGGATTAAGGGAGAGGGGTTGATTTATAAGGGAAAAGGAAATAAGTTCGTTATGGTTACAATTTTTCCCTCTCCTTGAGGAACAATGTAGGTTGGGCTTACTAGCCCAACAAATAAAATATATCAACTTGGAAAATTTCGAACAATTATTCCCTCCCCAAGGGTGGAGGGCTAGGGAGAGGGGTAGATTGTTATAATGTTCACTTTATTTCTTTATTCCGTTTTCTTTAATACCTGTTTTTGAACGCAATTTTCTGTGGTAAGTTATTGCAAATCTGTGGGCTTCATCTCTAATTCTTTGGATTAAAAATAGCGCACTAGATTCTCGGGGTAGGAGAATTGATTGTGATTGATTAGGTAGAAAAACTTCTTCTTGGCGTTTTGCAAGACTGACAAAATCAATTCCTGTCACTCCAAGCTCTTTCACAATCTGCATAACGCTTGATAGTTGACCTTTACCCCCATCAATTATGATTAAATCTGGTTTGTCCCAACCTTTATCGCCTAGGTGAACAAGTCGTCTTGTTAAAACTTCTTTCATTGATAAAAAGTCGTCTGGTTTCCCTTCTGTTGATTTTATTTTGAATTTCTTGTATTCAGATTTTTTGCTCAAGCCGTTTATAAAAGTTACCATAGATGCGACTGTGTTTGTACCTTGAATGTGAGATATATCATAACATTCCATTCTGTGAGGAAAGTTGTTTAGATGAAGTTTTTCTTTTAGGTATGAACCAATATTATTAAAATCTTCATTAATTTTAGACATTTTAAATAACTTTGCATTGTCGATTACAACTCGGCAATTCTTATCTGCAAGTGTTTGGAGTTCCTTGCCTTGGGTGGATTTTCCATAGCTAATTTTAACTTTTTTACCAGAAATAATTTCTAACCACTCTTCGTATAAAGCTTTATCTCCGACTGCTTCAAGTTCATTTGATACGATTTTGTCTGGAAATTCTAAGGATAGAGTGTTGTAGTATTCCTTGAAAAATGTTGCAAAAAATTCTGTTTTATCTTCATCTTCAACTTCGTAGGTAAAATCTTTTTTGTCAATTAAACGACCTTCTCTAATCATCATTATAACAATTGCAAGGATTCCATCCTCGTGGATTAGAGAAATAATATCTTCATTAAGTTTGGTGTTTTCATAAACTACTTTTTGTTTTTCGAGTGTCTTTTTGAGGTCGAAATAGCTGTCACGAAGTCGTGCTGCTTTTTCAAATTGTTCTGTGTCAGAATACTTTTGGATTTGTTCCATCAGTTGTTTCATCAATTCTGTTTGCTTCCCAGATAAAAATAACTCTGCTTGATGAACTATTGCTTTATATTCTTCACTTGATACGAGGTTTTGACAAGGAGCAAGGCATTTGCCTATGTGGTAATAAAGACAAGGTCTGCTTGAAAATTTTGGTGTTTTGCATTGTCTTAACGGGAAGATTTTTTTCAAAAAATCAAGAGTTGAGTGCATAGCACGAATATCTGTATAAGGTCCATAATACTTGCCTTTTTCTGGGTTCATGTTGCGTTTTCTGACAATAGAAATCTTTGGAAAATCCTCATTTGTAATAAGAAAATACGGATATTTTTTATCATCTTTTAATAAGATATTGTATTTGGGTTTGTGTTTTTTGATTAAATGACTTTCTAATATAAGGGCTTCAACTTCTGTATTGGTGATGATATATTCCATGTGGTCAATTTGAGAAACCAAAACATTAACCTTGACGCTATCATGGTGTTTTCTGTTGAAATATGACATAACACGGCGTTTAAGGATTTTCGCTTTCCCAACGTAGATAATTTCGTTCTCGGAGTTGTAATAGATATAACACCCAGGGAGTGATGGAAGAAGTTTTAATGTTTCTTTCAATTTGTCATTCATAATTAGATTATACCATGTTTGAGTGGAAAGAGAATTGTGACCTAAACTCATAACTATTTTCCCTCGCCCTTTTTAAAGGGAGAGGGGGTAGGGGTGAGGGTTTTAATTCTTTTT
>CAVAPR010000042.1:0-9973 GCA_963590665.1 Candidatus Methanomethylophilaceae archaeon | reverse complement strand
CTTTTTCGGTTCTACTTTTTCTTTTTTCATCGAAATAAAAAAGAAAAAGTGAACAATTAGAACAATCAACCCCTCTCCCTAGCCCTCAGCCATACGGCACGCAGTTTCACACAACTCAACTTCGTTTCGTTGGTTCAGCTAGTGTCCCTCGGAGAGGAATGATGCACAATATCTTACACATTCGTCATTCTGAGCGAAGCGAAGTATCTCAAACAAGGCGCAATCATAATATTAAATAAGGGGGCGAAGCCCCTTAATGACCACCTTCCATTAAATAAATGATGATTTTTTAAGAATAGTAATTATAATAAAAGTATGAGAAGGAAATTCTTTTATATTGTTATAATTTGTTCTTTTTTGATTAGTCAAAATTTGTTTTTGACATCAAATGGTGCGCCTTTGAGTTCTGACCAAAAGGGTTATGTTGGTACATTGCCGAATTTGACAAGGAATTATGAACCAGAGGAGCAAACTAAAAAAGAACCAGAAGTTAAACCAGCGAAGGATTTCAATTCTGAAAACGAAATGAAGCCTGTTCCTAGAGATAATCCTGCATTTGTGAATATTATTTTGAAATCGGATAAAACTTCTCAATATGTTAATGATTTGAATGAATTTATTCCAATGTTGGAGTCTATTTCTGATATGATTGATAATGGTGCGAGTGTTCAAGTTTTCAATGCAAAAGTTTATTTCTTTAATAAAAATGCAGAGTATTTTAGAGATAAGTATGCTCAAAAACCAGAGAGCCATTTTGTTTCTTATAAAAAATTGATGGAGGTGAATACTCATTCTCATTCTATCGCTTTGTTGAGAAATGAAGCTGAAAAATACAACCCTTATATGGCTTATGGAAGTGAGGGATATATTTATAATCCGAATAATATTCAAGAACAGCTGGGATATTTGAAAACCGAAATTGAACAAACAATTTTGCTTTTGAAAGAATCAAATTAAAAGTATTTGATTAAAACTTATTTTTAGATTAAAATTGCTGTATATTTTGAGTAGCTACAATTAAATTTCGGATTAGTGACGTGAAGGATTTTTTTCAGAATTTTTATAAAAAGTTTAAAGGGATAAAAATATTAGATAGATACATCTCAAAGCAAGTTATAGAGATGTTTTTGATGGGTGTATTTGTATTTACTACAATCATTTTTGCTTCTGATACTTTTATCACGTTGATTAAACAGATTGCAAAATTTGGTATTCCATTCAAAGTTGCATTCATTATGATTTTGTTGAACTTACCTTCTGTTATTGTAATGACGATTCCGATGGGTGTTTTGTTAGCTACAGTTATGACATTGAATAGATTGAGCTTGTCTTCTGAAATTACTGTAATGAGAGCTTGCGGTATTGGTTTAAACCGTATTGCAAAACCTATTTTTATCTTTGCGGTTTTGATGTCATTATCAAGTTTCTTTATCAATGAAACAGTTGTTCCTGTTATGACAAGACAATCAAAAGACCTTGCATTGTGGGCTTTGGGGCAAAAGAATATCCCAGAAGGTAAAGAAAATTTTGTATTCAAAGAGGTTACTGGTACTGGAACATTGAAAAGATTGTTCTATGTTGGAAATTGTAAGAGAAAAACTTTGTATAATGTAACGGTTTTGGATAATGCAAAAGAAGGCACTATTCAAGTTCTTCAAGCACGACAAGGTAAAACTTCTCCTGAAGGCTGGGTATTTGAAAAAGGCGCAGCTTATACAATTGCAAATGATGGACAAGTTTTGAATACAACTCTTTTTGACACTTCGACTGTAAAATTTGGGTTGGATTTGTCACAAGAATTGAATAAAAATACCGCAAAAGAAATGAACTTTACAAAGCTTACAAAATATCTTGCATCTGCGGATATTTCGCAAAAGGATAGAAGAATTTATACAATTGAATTGTTTGATAAAATTGCACTACCTATAACAACTATTGTATTTGTGCTCGTTGGTGTACCGCTTGCAATTACACCTCCAAGGGTTCGATATAACAGAGGATTTTTGTTCAGTATTTTGATTATTTTTGCATATTATGTTGTGAGAGCATTGTCAATTTCGTTTGGTGAAGCTGGTTCATTGAGCCCATTTATTGCAGCTTGGCTACCGAATATTATCCTTACAATTTGGGGTGTTGCATTGTATTACAAGAAAGTTTATACAATTTCTTAAAAAAGTTTTGTAAAATCATACTTTTAATGGTAAAAATTTTTATTTTCTTGTTTTAGAATGTATGTATGGCAGGTAGTAATAACAATAATAATGTGAGTGGAAATATTTTCAGCAGAGATTACAATTTTTCTGCTGTAAATCCGTTTAGCAACAATTTTGATTCATCTGTTGCTCCATCTCAACAACCTGTAAAAGATACGAAAACCCCATCTGCCACAAACCCTATTAAACGTATCAATGGCTATGATTCTACAATTTTAAATAAAACAAATATTGAAGAAGCTGAGGGCGAAGATTTAAGTATTGATTATAGAATCAAGGAAAAAGAATCTGTCATAAAAGATTTGGATGCAAAAATAAAAATTGCTGATAATTACGGCACGCAGAATGAAGCATTGGGATTGAAAGCAAAAAGACAACGTGTAATGCAAGAATTAGACACTTTGCGCAAACAACAGATGTATGGCGGGAGAGTTCTTGGAGAAAAACAAGCTTTTCACCAATCATTCAAAGAAAAAATGCCTGTAATTTATAAAATTCAAGAATTTATTTCACGTCAAATTCTTTCTCGAGTATCAAAGAAGGTTAAGTCTGTAGTGACTTTGAGCGATTCTTTGGAACAGTTGTCTGAAATTAGCAAGAGTGTAGATGAATTGATTGATATGAATGTTCCTTATGGTGAAAAAGTTCAAAATTATGAAAAGTTGACTGAATACTTGAGCCAAGCAAACATGATTCACTCCAAGATTTCAAAATCATTGGGGAAATAGGGTTGTTAAAGTCTATAGGTCAATAAGTTGATAAGTCTATAAGTTGGTTACAGAAGGCATTAAGATATACGGCACTAAGGCACTAAGGCGCTTAGTTCTTTATTGTTTTAACGTCATTCTGAGGGCTAAACTGTTGAATAGATAAAAGAGTATTGCAATTTTACCCGAAGAATCCCCTTAAAATTGTCTCCCTCGCCCTATGGGAGAGGGTTGGGGTGAGGGGTTAATCTGAACAAGTTCAGTTAGAGATACTTCGCTCCGCTCAGTATGACAAATGTGTAAAATATTCTACATCATTCCTCTCAGAGGGACACTAGCTGAACCAACGAAACGAAGTTGAGTTGTGTGAAACTGCGTACCATATGACTGAGGGATTTACAATTCGAATAATAAAATAATTTACATATTTACCCGAAGAATCTCTATCCAAACGCACCAGCTAGAGATTCCGAAACAAGTTCGGAATGACAGTATATACGACTTGAGATTCTTCGCTTTGCTCAGTATGACTGAATTAATTACATAAAGAACTTAGTGCCTTAAAGCCTTTCTATTCCCTTATTTCCCTAATCAACCCCTCTCCTAACCTCTCCCTTGGAGAGGAATGATGTTCGGCTATTTGCAAATTTACTAGAGTTAATGCTCTAATTCTGTAACGAACTCCCCTATTTCCTTGTTCCTTTTTCCCTTGTAAACGACCTATCGACTTATAGACTTATAGACTATTATATTTGTTTCTCCAATAAGACCAACATCTCGTCTAGTCTTGGCAAATTATGTTCTTTCCACCATCCAATAAGAGCTTCAAATGCAGTTGCTTGACGATATTCAGCTTGGATATTTCTTCTCCCTACTGGAATTGGCAAATTTCTAGCTCTGCGGACAAGTTCTAATTCTTCCTCTGTCAAATTCGGTTCTAAAAAATGCAACAACTCACTCTGGGTATGCGTTTTGACTAAATTTGTTGTAATTTGATGCAGTTTCTTTGCGTTATTAGTTTGGCGAATAGTTTTTTCTCGAATAAACAATTCCCAAACAGCGTCTCCTAAGTAAGCATAATTTCTTAAATTCATTTCTTCCATACGACGATTTTACTATAAATATTACTAATTTGTTATTTTTATAATTTAGTTTAAAATTTAACCACAAATCCTAGGAGAAAAAATGAAAAAATATATAATTTTATTTCTAATTTTGTTGTTTTCTTGTTCAAAAATTTTTGCCCAAGAAATAAACTATGATTATGACAACAACCGTGCAACAATCTACAACGCCTTAAACTTGAGTGCCATCCAAGCGCAAAAAAGAGAAGAAATTTTAAACAAAAATTCCAAAATTTTGGAAGAAAAATACAAAAAATTAAAACAAGAATCTTGCAAACTTTTAGCGCTAAAAAAAGGACACGCTTGCCTTTCAGAGATTTCAAATCAGAAAAATATTGTTAAAAATATAGAAAAAGAGATTGCAAAAATTCAAGCAAAAGAAGACAAAGAATTTAGAAAATGTTTAACATTTGAGCAAAAATCAAAATACAAAACAATTCAAAAACTCCAAAAACATGACACAAAAAAAGAAATATCTAGAGAAAAATTATACAAAGCAAACCCACAAATGACAGAATTTGCAAGAGGTCAAAATTCAACTTGTAAAAACTTAAAAAGACCTCTTTAAAAGAGGTCTTTCCATAATATCCAGTTTATGTAACTTTTGCCTGACTTATGCCAGCAACTTTTTTATTATGGTAATAATAAAACCCGTAAAAATAAATTTTGCGGGCTAAATATTTTATATAGTTACAAATCTTAAATTACAATTATTGATTTTCAAGTTTTTCTCTAACAAGTCTTTCAACTTCTGCCAAAATTTCTGGGTTTGCATCCAAAAATTCTTTAGCTTTTTCACGACCTTGACCAAGTTTTTCTTCATTATAGCTAAACCAAGCACCAGCTTTTTTAACAATATCAAGATTAACTGCAACGTCAAGAATATTACCAGTTTTTGAAATACCTTTACCGAAGATAATATCAAATTCGGCAGTTCTGAATGGAGGTGCAACTTTGTTTTTCAAAACACGAACTCTTACGTGGTTACCAATTTCACCATCATCGCCTTTCAAACCTTCTGTACGTCTGATTTCCATACGAACAGATGCATAATATTTCAAAGCATTACCACCAGTTGTTGTTTCTGGGTTACCGTACATAACACCAATTTTCATTCTTAATTGGTTGATGAAAATAACTGTAGTGTTGGTTTTACCAATAATACCAGTCAATTTTCTCAAAGCTTTTGACATCAAACGAGCTTGCAAGCCCATTTGTTGGTCTTCCATAGAACCTTCAATTTCAGCCTTAGGAACAAGAGCTGCAACTGAATCGACAACAACAATATCAACCGCTCCAGAACGAACCAATTCTTCTGTAATATCAAGAGCTTGTTCACCTGTATCTGGTTGTGAAATCAAAAGGTTATCAACATCTACACCCAAATTTCTAGCATATTCTGGGTCTAGAGCATGCTCAGCATCAACGAATGCAGCGATACCGCCTTTTTTCTGGCATTCTGCAACAATATGTTGAGCCAAAGTAGTTTTACCAGAAGATTCTGGTCCATAAATTTCAATAATACGTCCACGAGGAATACCACCAATACCAAGTGCGACATCTAAAGATAAAGCTCCTGTCGGGATAGCATCAACATTTACAGTTGCTTTATCGCCAAGCTTCATAATTGAACCTTTACCGAAATCTTTTTCAATTTTTTCAATCGCCAATTTCAGCGCTTTGTTTCTTTCTTCGCTGACATTTGTTACTGGTGTTTCTTTAGCCATCTAACTTACTCCCAAACGTAAACTTCTTTTTTCTTATAAAAACCTAAAGCAACTGGTTTGTAGCTATTAAGTTCATTTTTCAATTGATATACTTCTTTGTTCAAGTCAACAATTTTTTGTTTCAATGTTTCATTATCAGTTTTGCAACGGATTAATTCAACTACAACATCATCCATGCCTTCAAGTTTTTCATCAATAACTTTTGCGATTCTGTCGCTTAATCTTGATTCCAAATTTTGCAAAGCTGTTAATACATTGCTAACACCAGCAGAACTAGAAGATGCACCAACTGCTGCTGGAACTTTTGCTGCTATTGGATTAGAAACTCTGCCATTAACTTGAGCTTGTACTTTTCTTAGATTTTTTACTTCATCATAAGAAAAATAAGTATGACCTTTAGCATTTTTTCTAGGTCTAATTGCAGCTTTTTTGCATAATTCAACAATTTCTTTGTTGTCTGTTTTTAAAATTGTGCGCACCTCTTGCGGTGTCAAAGTTCTCTCATTCAATCTGTCTTTTATCATTCTTTCTATCCCTTAAAAAAACATTCCCAACATTATTTTATTACATTCATAAAAAACTGGCAAATAATTTCATGATAATCATGAAGAAATGTAAATAAGAAAACAAAAATTACTATATTTAATCGGTTTACTTTTCCTAAAAACTCGTTATATTTATAGTATGAAAAAAATTCTTACACTTGGACTATTTATAGCACTTGCAATGGCAATATCTCTACCAACATTGGCAGATGATGTTGATGCTCCAGCAACTGGCGACCTTTGGGACAATTGGAATACTCGTCAGGATGAAAGAGAAGCCAAACCTGTATCAGATGAAGATTTTGACAAAGCGTTAAAACAAGTTGACCAAAAAGTTAACAAATGGAAAAACTGGGCAGAAAAGCGCAAAATCCCTAAAGGTGAAGAATTTAGCCAAAGTAACGAAACAGAAATTATAAACAATGAACAAGAAAAAGCTGACAACAGCCTTCCTGTTCTGACTTTCCCGTTTGAACTTCAAATTGGAGAAGATTACATGCCTGTAGGACACTACCAAATTAAAGGTGAAAAAATAGGCGACCAAGCCGTTTTCAAATTCTACCAAGGGAATATTGAAATGGCACAAATTCCCGCAACAGAAACCCATGACGATTTTGGGGAAGAAACAATTACATTCTCTAAATGGGAAGCGCAAGGAGATAATGAAATAAAAATCATGTATGGCTCAATGGACTTGAATGCTTACGCATTTGTTCCAATTAGAGAAGGGTTTTAAGAGGAAGTGGATAAGTCAATAAGTCTATAAGTTAGTTATGAAAGGCTTTAAGGCACTAGGCCACTGAGTTCTTTATGTAATTAATTCGTCATTCTGAGGACATACAATTGAAATAACAAATTTACCGAAGAATCTTCTTAATATTGCTTCCCTCGCCCTATGGGACACTAGCTGAACCAACGAAACGAAGTTGAGTTGTGTGAAACTGCGTGCCGTATGGCTGAGGGGTAGGGTGAGAGGTCAATCTGTATAAGGTTGTTTAGTTAGAGATACTTCGCTCCGCTCAGTATGACGAGTGCGTTTAGTTATATTTATAGGGGGTTCGGGGGCAAAGCCCCTGATGACTCGAGCCATTTAATCATTCGTGTTTTTCTTTTTCGGTTCTACTTTTTCTTTTTTCATCGAAATAAAAAAGAAAAAGTGAACATTAAAACAATCAACCCCTCTCCCTAGCCCTCCACCCTCGGGGAGGGAATGATGTTCGACATTTTACAAATTGCTTAGTTTTTCTGTCGGCTTGGTAAAGCCGACCTACTAATCAAAAAACAGCTGGATTCTTCGCTACGCTCAGAATGACGTAGTTATATGGCTCTCTCCAAGGGAGAAAGAGAAATTGTCTTTGAGCTTTTGCGAAAAGTTACAATTTCGAGAGAGGGTTTTTATTGTTTTTATCAAACCCTCTCCCTTAATCCCTCTCCCTAGGAGAGGGAAAATAACATGCGCACTGTCATACTGAGCGAAGCGAAGTATCTCTTGCCAAATGTGTTTAGGTTAACCCCTCATCCTAACCTTCTCCCATGGGAGAAGGAACATGATATAAACCCTCTCCTATGGAGATGGAAACAATTTTAAGGAGATTCTTCGGGTAAATTTGTAAAATTCTATTCTCTTTTCTTCTGTCTATCCCTCAGAATGACGAATTAATTACATAAAGAACTCAGTGCCATAGTGCCTCAAAGCCTTTTGTAAAGAGCTTATAGACCTATCGACTTATCCACTTATCCACTTATAGACTTATAGACTTATTGACTTTATTAAATATTCATTGCTTTTAGAATATCTGTCATATCAGCAGATGTTTTCTTAACTTCGTCATTTGCATATTTAATCGCATTATCTGGGTCTTTTAAGCCATTTCCAGTCAAGATACATACAATCTTAGAACCAGATTTAACAGTATCTTTAACCTTGATAAGTCCTGCAACTGAAGCAGCTGATGCTGGTTCAGCCAAAACACCTTCGCATGATGCGATTAGTTTATATGCTTTTAAAATCTCTTCATCTGTAACAAAGTTAATCATACCGTTACTTTCATCTCTTGCAGCTTCTGCAAATTTCCAGCTTGCAGGGTTACCAATACGGATTGCAGTAGCTACTGTTTCTGGGTTCATAATTCTTTCACCCTTAACAATTGCAGCCGCACCTTCTGCTTCAAAACCCATCATTTTAGGCAATTCTTTAATTTTGCCCAATTTATGCCATTCTTTATAACCTTTCCAGTATGCAGTAATATTTCCAGCATTACCAACTGGAATAAAGTGGTAGTCAGGAGCTTGACCCAATGCCTCACAAATTTCAAACGCACCAGTCTTTTGACCTTCAATTCTATATGGATTTACAGAGTTCACCAATGTAATTGGATATTTATCAGAAATAGCTCGAACCATTTCCAATGCTTTATCAAAGTTACCTTGAATTGCAATAATATCTGCACCATACATCATTGCTTGAGATAATTTTCCAAGTGCAATATAACCATCAGGAATTAAAACATAAGTTTTTAAACCAGCCTTAGCACCATAAGCAGCTGCAGAAGCAGAAGTGTTGCCAGTAGAAGCACAAATAATAGCTCCAGAGCCAGATTCTTTAGCCTTAGTTACAGCCATTGTCATCCCACGGTCTTTGAAACTACCTGTAGGGTTACATCCTTCAAACTTCAAATAAATTTCTGCATCAATACCAATTTTCTTTGCTAAATTATCAGCCTTAATCAAAGGTGTATTACCTTCATTAAGTGTTACAACTGGTGTTGAATCATCAACTGGTAAAAACTCTCTATATCTGTTAATTAATCCTTGATAATACATAATTTAAGCTCCTTTTTTCTGTATCTTACCACAAAATCCTAGAACAACTAGAAGAGTTTACAAAACTACGCAAATAAAAAGAGAACTACCGAAGTAATTCTCTTTTTTAATCTTTAATTGCTAAAAAACTCTACTATACAGAAGCTTTTTGAACTTTTCCTGCTTTTAAACAAGAAGTACATACTCTGATTCTTTTTGTAGTACCATTTACAACAGCTTTAACTGATTGTAAGTTAGGTTCTTGAGTATGAACGATTTGTTTGTGAGAGAAAGTCAATTTAGCTGCTTTAATTGGAGCTTTTCCGCATATTTCACAATGTTTTGCCATGATTTATTTTCCTTTTCTAGCTAGTTTTTGTCACTTATATATCCCAATTCTATCCCAAAAATACATTTTTGCAAGGGACATGTTAAAAATGGTTTACATGATGGAGAGAGCGTTCGGATAGAGATGCTGAAACAGCTAATGGCTACGCCAACGCATACGGACTCACACGTTTCGCCTCTGCTCAACGGTTCACTTTGTAAAGTTCGGAATGACTGTTTGGCTTTATTAGGGGGTTCGGGGGCAAAGCCCCTGATGACTCGAGCCATTTAATCGTTCGTGTTTTTCTTTTTCGGTTCTGCTTTTTCTTTTTTCGTCGAAATAAAAAAGAAAAAGTGAACAATAATTTAATCCCAAATTAGCAAATAAGACCAAAATTTCTTTATTAAATAAACCCCTCTCCCTTTCCCTCTCCCTAGGAGAGGGAACTATGTACAATATTTTACACATTCGTCATACTGAGCGAAGTGAAGTATCTCTAACTTGTGCGTTTGGATTAACCCCTCACC
>CAVAPR010000041.1:0-10241 GCA_963590665.1 Candidatus Methanomethylophilaceae archaeon | reverse complement strand
TGTCGCAATTGCAAGTATTGCCAGCCCTCCTAAAATTATCATTAGGATTGAGTGTTCGCCTTTTTTATCTTGTTCAAGTGATATTTTATCCATAGAAATCCTTCTTCCTTTTCACAAATAATTTATCACAAATAGTTCTTGAGGTATAATGAATTTTGAGGATTATATCTATGAAAAAAGCTGTAATTTTTGATTTGGATGGAACATTGTTGAATACTTTGGATGACTTGGCAGATAGTACAAATTATGCTCTTTCACAATTTGGTTATCCAACAAGAACAATTGAAGAAGTTAGGCAATTTGTAGGGAATGGTGTTGCAAAGCTGATAGAACGTGCAATTCCAGATGGTAAAAACAATCCTAATTATGAAAAATGTTTGAGTATTTTTAAAGAAAATTATGCTCAAAATATGTATAATAAAACTGCTCCTTATGATGGAATTTTAGAAATGCTATCAAATTTAAAATCTAAAGGGTTAAAAATTGCGGTTGTTTCAAATAAATTTGATTTAGCTGTTAAAGAATTATGTAAAAAATATTTTTGTGGATTGATTGATTTTGCAGCTGGAGAAAATGAAGTTCAAGGAATTAAGAAAAAACCTGCTCCAGATACTGTTATTACGGTGTTAAAAGAGTTTGGAATAAATTCGGATGATGCTATTTATGTTGGGGATTCGGATGTCGATATTATGACTGCTAAAAATTCTAAAATGCCTTGTATTAGTGTTACTTGGGGTTTTAGAGATGAAAAGTTTTTGAAAGATAATGGTGCGACGATTTTAATTGATACTCCTTCTGAAATTTATACCCACCTTGATTAAGTTTGTTTGCTAATTGCGAGAGGTTTTAATTTTTTCTAAATTTGAAATATAAAATTTAGGAGAAAATTTATGTCATCAGCAATTAAAAATATTTATGCTCGTCAGATTTTGGATTCTCGTGGCAATCCAACTTTAGAGGTGGAAGTTGAATTATATTCTGGAGAAAGAGGGTTTGCTTCTGTGCCTTCTGGAGCTTCTACTGGAAAATTTGAAGCTGTTGAATTGCGAGATAAAAATTCTAAAATTTATAGCGGGAAAGGGGTTATGAAGGCTGTAAATAATGTTAATAAAATTATTGCCCCAGCTTTAATTGGTGAGGATGTTACAAAACAATATGATATTGATAAAAAAATAATTGAACTTGATGGGACTGACAATAAGGAAAATTTGGGAGCGAATGCAACTTTGGGAGTATCACTTGCTTGTGCAAGAGTTGCATCAAAAATTTATGGACAGGAATTATATGAGTATTTAGGTGGAATTTGCGCCAATACTCTTCCTGTTCCTATGATGAATATTTTGAATGGTGGTGTGCATGCAGATAATGGTTTGGAGTTTCAAGAATTTATGATTGCTCCAGTGGGGGCAGAAAATTTTGCGAATGCTATTCAAATGGGTTCGGAAATTTTTCATACATTAAAATCCATTCTTAAAAAAAGAGGGTTTTCTGTTGGAGTAGGTGATGAAGGTGGTTTTGCTCCTCATTTGAAAACGAATATTGAGGCGATTGAGTTAATTATTGAAGCAATTTTAGCTGCAGGTTATTCGACTGAGCAGGTGAAAATTTGCCTAGATGTTGCATCAAGTGAATTTTATAATGGGAACAAATATTTTATTCGAGGTCAAGGATATTCAAATGAAGAATTTGTTGAAATTTTGGCAAAATTAGTAGATGAATTTCCAATTATTTCAATTGAAGATGGGCTATCTCAAGAAGATTGGTCTGGTTGGGAACTTTTGACAAAACAATTGGGCAAAAAATGCCAGCTTGTTGGCGATGATTTATTTGTAACAAATTTGCGAAGAATAAAAACAGGGGTCGAAAAATTTTGTGCAAATTCTGTGCTAATTAAACCAAATCAAATTGGTACTCTTTCAGAAACTTTGGATTCAATAAAATTTGCAAAATCAAAGGGTTATACAACTGTGATTTCTCATCGTTCTGGGGAAACAGAAGATACTTTTATTGCTGATTTGTCCGTAGGTGTAAATAGCGGGCAAATTAAAACTGGTTCACTTTCTCGGGGAGAAAGGATTGCGAAATACAATAGACTTTTAAAAATTGAAGAAGAATTAGGAACTTCTGCAAAATTTTTAGGACTATCAGCGTTTAATATTTCTAGCAGCTGCGTTTAGATATAGCGTCGTCATACTGAGCGAAGTATCTCTTACTAAATGCGTTAGGGTGAACGAACTCTTTTATTTTTTCAGCCAAATTATAAATTGATTATTTTTTTTTATTTTCTATAATTTTAGTAATTACACTAAATTATACGAGGATGAATAGCAATGATTATAATTATGGAACGTGATGCTACGGCTGAAAATATAAAAGCTGTAACAGATTTATTAAATGAACACGGTTTTCGTGTAATTGTTCACGAAGGCGATGTTCATACGGTTATTGATGCACTAGGTGATAAAACAACCCTTTCTCCAAATCGAATTGATGCGATGGATGGAGTTATGAAGATTAAATTCATAAGAGAACCATTTAGATTAGCATCAAGAGATAGAAAATCAGATGATACAGTTATAGAATTTTCTAACGGTGTGAAGGTTGGAGGCGCAAATAGACCTGTATTTATGGTTGGACCTTGTTCTGTAGAAGAAGATTATGAAGGGCTTTTAGAGGTTGCAACAGCTGCAAAAGAACTTGGTTGTCAATTTTTAAGAGGTGGAGCATTTAAACCAAGAACTTCACCTTATGATTTTGATGGTTTAGGAGAAAAAGCTCTTAAATATTTGGCTCAAGCAAGAGAAGCAACTGGACTTTTAGTTGTCACTGAACTTATGGATGTTGAAGATTTGGATTTAGTTTGTGACTATGCAGATGTAATTCAAGTGGGAGCAAGAAATATGCAGAATTTCAGACTTCTAAAAGCTGTTGGGAAATGTAACAAACCTGTTGTTTTAAAACGTGGTCCCGCAAGTACAATTAGAGAATTTTTACTTGCGGCTGAACATATTTTGTATAACGGAAATGAGCAAGTAATTTTGTGTGAAAGAGGTTTGAAGAGTTTTGATAATGCTTTCACAAGAAACTTGATGGATATTTCTGCTGTTCCTGTTATCAAAAAATTGTCACATTTGCCAATTATTGTTGACCCAAGCCACGGAACAGGTCAAAGATATTTGATTGAACCGATGGCAAAAGCTGGATTGGTTGTAGGTGCAGATGGTGTTATGGTAGAAGTTCACCACAATCCTGCAACTGCGTTGAGTGATGGTAAACAAAGCTTGTCTATCCCTCAATTTAGAGAAGTATTTACTAAGTTGAATAAAATGATTGATACTTTGCATTTGGAACGTAGTATGGCTATTCCAAATGTTGAATAGAATTTTGATATAAGTAAGTCGGAGATTGGATTTCCAATCTCCGACTTTCCTTTGAATAATTGTTAAATTTTACTTTCCTAATCTAAAAATAGATTTTAGGTATGATTTCAAATCCTTTTTGATTTCATCAACTGTTTCTGTGCAAACTTTGTCTTCTGAATTTTCATCTTCAATGTCTGTTTCAACATCGTAGGCTGAATCGTCTTCTTCTTCCAATTCGCCATCGACAGGAATCCCATCAACTGGCATTGCCATATCTAAAAGGCTTCTGAATTTCTTTTTCTTTCTAGGCGCATCACGTTTAACTTCGTCTGCTTCCCCTTCTTGGGCGATAGCTTTGTCTTGGTCTTCAGCTTTTACGAGTTCTCCTAATGAAATATAGATTTCTTTTAGGTCAGAAATTACGGTACTATTTGCCAACCATTTTTTTACATATTTTTCATCTGGTCCAAGTCCGCCATCTGTTTTTGTTCCTTCTGCAATATTGAATACTGCTTCTGAAATTCCGATACAAATGATGGCGTGTGGGTATGCATAACGGGTATCCATTCTAATTTTTAAGTTGTTATACTTCGTTACGTTCAAATTTGCAGAGTTGTGTGAATCCTCTTGTTGTTTAATAATTGATTCTTGTAGTTTGATTGCTAATTCATGAAGGGTTTTCATTTTTTAGCCTCCTAATTATTTTTTGTCGTCATCATCTTTTTTGTTTGAGTCTAACACATTATTTTTCATTTTCAATAATCGTTTTATCTTGGCTTCTCGCTTTGTTTTATCAATACCAGTACCAGTCATATCAACATTCAAATCATCTTGAGAATTTTCAGCTCTACGTAAACGAAGAGTTACAGCTGATTTTTTACCTGTATCTTCTTCTTGTTCTGCTGCAATTGCTTCTTTAATTATTTTCCAATGGGCTCTTAATTCGTTATTGATGTTTGTTCTATCGCACCATCTTTTTACGTATCCATCTTCTGCACCTAGTCCTCCATCAATTTTTTTACCATCAAGAATAGAGAAATTTGCTTCTGAGATTCCAATGCTAACGAAAAAGTGTGGGTCTGAGCAGCGTTTTGGATCCATAAATACTTTTAAATTGTTATAACGATAAGCGTACGATTTTGCATCACCATACTTGTCAGCCATAGCGTTAATTAAAAATTCTCTTAAACTGTTTTCAAATTTAGATATTGAATTAGCTGTTGCCATTTGTATTTTATCCTCTTTCCTAGTTATTTAGACTATGAATAGGTGCAGGAATCCTCCCACCTCTATTAACGAATTTTTCTGATGAAAGTTCATTTACTGGCATGATTGGCGCTTCGCCTAGAAGTCCGCCGTAAGAAATATAATCTCCTACTTTTTTGCCAGCTGCAGGGATAACTCTCACTGCTGTCGTTTTTTTGTTAATCATTCCGATTGCCATTTCATCTGCTATCATACCAGCAATTGTGCTTGATGGAGTATCTCCAGGAATCGCAATCATATCAAGTCCTACAGAACAAACAGAAGTCATTGCTTCTAATTTGTTGAATGTTAAGTAGCCTTTTTCAGCCGCTTCAATCATTCCAGCATCTTCTGATACAGGAATAAATGCACCAGACAAACCTCCAACGTGAGAACTTGCCATAATTCCGCCTTTTTTAACCGCATCATTAAGCATTGCGAGTGCTGCGGTTGTTCCATGAGCTCCTGCGTGTTCAAGCCCCATTGCTTGGAAAATCCCTGCTACGCTATCTCCAGGAGCTGGAGTTGGAGCTAAAGATAAATCTATTACCCCAAATGGAATATCTAATCTTTTTGCTAATTTACGCCCCACAAGTTCTCCTGTTGAAGTGATTTTATAGGCAATTTCTTTTATTTTATTTGCAAGTTCGCTCATATCTGCGCCTTCTGGTAAGGCTTCTACCGCTGCTCTTACAACCCCAGGACCAGAAACCCCAACATTTAGAGCGCATTCTGGTTCGCCCATTCCGCAAAAAGCTCCAGCCATAAATGGGTTATCCCCAGGAACATTACAAAATACAACGAGTTTTGCTGCCCCAATGCTGTCTTGGTCTTTTGTTAATTCTGCGGACTTTTTAATAATTTCAGACATTTTTAAAACTGCATCCATATTAATTCCTGCTTTTGAAGAAGCAAGGTTGATTGATGAGCAAACTCTTTCGGTTGTTGCCAATGCTTCTGGAATACTTTCAATTAAAAGGTTATCTCCTTTTGTACAACCTTTTTCAACAAGAGCGGAAAATCCGCCAACGAAATTAACTCCAACTTCTTTAGCAGCTTTATCCAAAACTTGCGCAATTCTTACATAATCTGGATTTTTACAAGCTTCACCAATGAAAGAAATCGGTGTTACCGCAATCCTTTTGTTGATGATTGGAATTGAGTATTCATCTGCTAATTCATCTGCATAAGCGACTAGATTTTTAGCATACTTTTTAATCTTGTTATAAATATTGTCACAAAGTTTGTCGATGTCTTCAGAAATACAATCTCTCAAGCTCAATGCAAGTGTAACTGTTCTAATGTCGAGATTGTACAGTTTAATCATATTAATTGTTTCTAAAATATTCTGTTCGTCTATCATTTTCCTACTTCCGTAATCCTAACGCTTTTGATACGTCCCAATTTTTTACTTTAATTTTTAATTCAACACGACGACTTTTTGCAAAATCTTCTTTTCCATTAACCAATACTGGCTCATTGAAACTTTTTCCTTCAACGACAAGTTTCTTTCTAAAATCATCTGCATATTTTTTGTCGTATTGTGTTCTAAAAATGTATTCCGCAACAGCGTTTGCTCTTCTTAAACTCAAATCCATATTACGCATAAATTGTTCTTCTTTCGAATTTATGCCTGCAAATGTTTGAGAGTCTGTGTGTCCTTGAATAATTATATTATCAATTTGACCAGCGAGCTCTTTGTCTGCAAAAATTGTATTTATATATATAGGAGCAAGCCTATCAAGTAACTTTTTCCCTTCTGGGGTAAGTTCAGAACTATTTAGCGCAAAAAGCTCTCCATCAGATATTTTCAAGTCGCCTGTCATTTTGTCTATATCAGCGTCAATATCTGATTTTTTCATTCCTTCGCTAATTTTTTCAGACACATTCATTTGAATTTGCTGTTGTTGTACTGTTTGTTGAGAAAAACCAGTCATTGCAAGTACAAACAAAGTAATAAAAATTACGGCTAAACCTAACAATAGGTCAGCCATTGTCACCCAGAAAATATTCCCAGATGAGTCGTCGTCTTTATTCTTTTGTCTGTATATAATTGCCATTTTGTGACCTTTTACTCTTTAAAATAAATCATCTACATCATCTGATTTTGTAAGTTTTGCATTTTCTTTCAATTGTTTATTCAACTGATTTAGTCCAAATATCACGTTTTCCAAATAAGGTACTAAGTTACTTGCAACGCTAGAATCAAACGCTGTTTTGAATTGTTCTGGCATTCCGCCTATCAAATTTGATGAATTATTGTTTTGAATTTTTGTTTCTCTTAAAAGTTCGTATAAGAATTTTTCAGAGGTGATGCTTGCAAACAAATTCCCCATCATTTCTTGAATTTTGATTAGTGGTGATTTGCATAATTTGTTATAAAGTATTCTCTCAATCATTAAATATACTAAAGACGAACCTACTGCAATTACTGAAACCAATGCTGCCATTTGCATACTTACCAAGAATCCAGAAACAGAAGCAAGTGTTTTTTCTTGAGTTGAAAAATCAATTTGTCCAAAGGCGATTGCAATATTCAAAAATGTGAATAACGGTCCGAATCCTGTCAATATTGTAGGAATTGTTTGCACCAATTTTGAATTAAATTTTGATGTAACTAAAGTTTCTTCGTTAAAGAAGTACAATGGGTCAGTTGTTGTCTGAACATTTTGTACTGTTGAAGAAATGTCTTGGTATTTTACATTGCCTTGAGTTTTAAGTGCTACAGATTCAGAAAAAACAAGGGTGTTTTTAAATTCACACCAAACTGCTGATACGTATGGATTTGAACTCATCCATGTATCAATTTCTTTGAATCTGAAATTCAAATCATTTCTTTTAAAAGTTGAAATAAACTGGATTAAAATTTTTAAGTTTTTTCCAGTATCTAAATATTTAACTAAGCAATATATAGTAGATGCAATAAATACAACTAAAACAATGCCTATTGGTACTTCTGATAATATTTTTATAAAATCCATAACTCTGCAATCCTTATGCTGGTTATTGTAGCATATTTTGAGGATTTGAGCAAATATTTTTGGTATTAATCAAGAATAAAATTAAGAAATTCGTGGAAATATTTTCCAATCATAATTGCTAAAAAGCTTAGAATAATGTCATAAACAATCTTTAGTCCGCTTTGTGCAGCAATCCAACCTCCAACAAATGAGCCATCTGCATGTTTGAATAGTGCAATTAATAGCATATATAAAATTCCGATTAAATGAATCATTAGTACGCTTAAGATAGAAGCTTTAATCATATTTGGGAAAGAATATTTTTTGTGCAAAATGTTCCCTGCAAAAACTACTGCGGGAATATAAGCTAAAATATATCCAAAACCAAATTCAGAAAAATATGTTATTCCTCCGCCAAGTCCGAATATTGGAACAAATAATAAGCCCGCAAGGATATATAAAATCATTGTTGTAACAGCCATTCGTTTCCCTAATACAGAACAAATCATCATTACTGCTGGAATTTGAGGAACTATCCAAAAGCTATAAATAAAATTATCTGAACATAAAGCTTTATTTGAGAATAAATCAAACGGAATTATGTAGTGCTTTATATTCAAATTAGTAAATGTTGAAGCAATGAGGAATAAAATACTGCAAAAAATCAACACAAGATTTATCAACGGAATTTTTATTTCACGATGGCGTTTGTCTAATCTTTTCATTTTTGGAATCATTACTTCTTGTGTCATTTTATGTTGATTTTTCCTTCTAGTTCTTTGATTGCTTTTTGATATGGAATTTTGTATTCGTCAAAAAATATGTTTTTTGTCCACATAATTAGGGCATCTTCGTTGTTGTTTTGATAATATCCTTTTCTTGTTCCAAACGAAGTAAATCCATATTTTGAATAAAGGTTGATTGCTGGAGTATTACTTACTCGAACTTCTAATGTGATATATTTAATCATTTCAGTATAACAATCATCTATTACTCGTTTTAATAATGCTTCTCCATACCCTTTTCTTCTGTGGTTTGCAGAGACTGCAATGTTGGTAATATGGGCTTCGTCTAGAATGTGCCAAGTCCCCGCGTATCCAGCTAATTCTCCAGATTCTGTAAATAATGTATAATATCTCGCTAATTCGTTATGGATTTCATTCATGAAAGAGTCTTTTGACCAATGGTGTTCACCATAAGCCTGAGATTCAATTGCAATGATTCCATCAATATCTTCTGGAGTCATTTTTTTTATTGTTACGCTCTCAATATTATCCATATAAAACATGTTATCATAATGAAGAATTTCTGTGCAAATTATTTCAGAAGATTAATTTCTATCAAATTTGTTCTATTTTGTTTAATTTAAAATACACACATTAGAAAATTTAATAAAAATTTACAAACATGTTAAAGTAATTATTATACAAGCTTTTCAGCTAAAAGCTAAAAATAGTAGTTGTGTGGTATTTTTATAAAAACATTTATAATCTGAAGAGTGTTAAGATAGCTTAAAACCCCAAGAAAATCGCTTGCAATCAAATATTTTAGAGGTAAGATTAAAATATCGCATGTAGTGTGCGAAAGTTTACCAAGCCGAAAATGAGGAAAATATGGCAAAAGACGTAATAGAACTAGAAGGTACGATTATAGAATCCATGCCAAATGCAATGTTCAAAGTAAAATTGGAAAACGAACATGAAATATTGGCACATATATCAGGTAAAATCAGAAAGAATTTCATTAGAATTTTACCAGGGGATAGAGTAAAAGTTGAAATGACCCCTTATGATTTGTCAAAAGGAAGAATTACCTTCAGGTTAAAATAATTACAAGAAATCTCACGTACAAATACAAAATAAAAAGGAAAAAACAATGAAAGTAAGATCATCAGTAAAGAAAATTTGCGACAAATGCAAATGTATTAAAAGAAAAGGCAGAATTGCTGTTATTTGTGAAAACCCTAAACACAAACAACGTCAAGGATAATCTTTTTAAACTAGCCGAATTCACGGGCATTGTTCGGTGGATGGTGAGGAAGTATTTATGCCTCATAACCAAAAAAATCTAACAACAAGAATTAAAGGAGAAAATTAATGGCAAGATTAGTAGGGGTAGATTTACCTCGTAACAAAAGAATGGAAATAGCATTAACTTACATTTATGGTATTGGACCTGCAAGAGCTAAAAAAATCTTAGAAGCTACAGGTATTTCACCAGACTTAAGAACAGATAACTTAACAGATGAAGATATTAAATTGTTACGTAACGAATTGTCTAACTACCACATCGAAGGTGACTTAAGACGAGAAGTTACAATGAACATTAAAAGATTACAAGAAATCGGTTCATTCAGAGGGTTACGTCACAAACGTAAACTTCCATGCAGAGGTCAAAGAACAAAAACTAACGCTAGAACTCAACGTGGAAAGAAAACAGGACCAGTTTCTAAGAAAAAATAGTAGGCGTTAGCCGATGTTGAGTCGGTACAGTTCTGCGATGAGCAGGACTGGCAGGACGAAACATAATATCACCGCCGTTGCGACTGAAACGAAGTGAAAGAAGCGAAGCAATCTTTGATTGCACAGGCGGTAAAGAATAAAAAGAAAATTAAAAGTAAAAAGATAAAGGATAAAAAAATGGCAAGACCACAAAAAACTAAGAAAAAAGAAAA
>CAVAPR010000040.1:0-10277 GCA_963590665.1 Candidatus Methanomethylophilaceae archaeon | reverse complement strand
TCATGGGGAGGGTTGCGTTGAGCCAGCCGACCCGCCAATAATCCAAGACCGTTTCGGAATCTCTATCCAAACACCCTAGCTAGAGACCCTGAACTTGTTTCAGGGTCTCTAGCTTGTGCGTTTGGAGCTATAAATACCAAGTCAGTCATTGTGAGCGAAGGCGAAGCAATCCAGCCGATTTTTTATTGTCGGTGTGGCAACGCCGACCTCCTTTCCCTAATCAACCCCTCTCCCTAGCCCTCTCCCTTGGAGAGGGAAAATAGTACGCACATTGTCATACTGAGCGAACCGAAGTATTTCTTGCTAAACAAACTTGTACAGATTAACCCCTCATTCTAACCCTCAGCCATATGGCACGCAGTTTCACTCGACTCAACTACGTTTCGTCGGTTCAGCTAGTGTCCCCAAGGAGAGGGTAGAAATATTAAAGAGATTCTTCGAGTAAATTTGTAATTAATTTTGCTATTTCAATTGTAAATCCCTCAGAATGACGTTAAAAACATAAAGAACCTAGTGCCTCAGTGCCATAGTGCCCTAAAGCCTTCTTTAACGAACTCATAGACTTATAGACTTTAAGCAGATAATGTAAAGATTTCGTAGATTTCTTCGTCTGAAAGTTCTGTAATAATCTTTTCCCCTTCGTAAACGGCTAAGTCTGCAAGTTCTTTCTTAGATTTCAACATTTCGTCAATCTTTTCTTCAAAAGTTCCAAGTGTAATCATTCTATGAACCATTACATTCTTTTCTTGACCAATACGATATGTTCTATCTGTTGCTTGGTCTTCAACTGCTGGGTTCCACCACAAGTCGTAGTGAATTACGTTTGTTGCACTTGTTAAGTTCAAACCTGTACCACCAGCTTTCAATGAAAGTATCATAACCTTTGAATCATCCTCTGTTTGGAATTTTTCGATTAACTCTTCCCTTTGAGGAACAGTCAAACTTCCGTGGAAGAATAATGGTTCTGTATTACATTCTTGAGAAATAATCTTGCATAAGATGTCGCCCATTTCTTTATATTGAGTGAAGATGAGTGTTTTTTCTCCTCTATCAATAATACTTTGAACTAGGTCAATACATTTTTCCATCTTACCAGACATTTCTTTATTCATTTCTCCAGATTTCAAGAATTGGTAAGGGTGGTTACAGATTTGTTTCAATGCAGTAATAAGTTTGAAAATATTACCACGTCTATTGATTCCTGTAAATCCGCTAATTTTTGTCATCATTTCGTTAAGAGTTTTTTCATAAAGAACTGCTTGAACCTTAGACAAGTAGCAGTATTCGTTGAGTACCATTTTTTCTGGCAAGTCTGAAATTACGTGTTTATCTGTCTTCAAACGTCTTAGTACGAATGGTGAAATTGACATTCTAAGTTTACTAGCTCTTGAGTTTTCCTTAAATCTTTCGATAGGGATTGCATAACTCTTTTGAAATTCTTTGAGTGAGCCAAGGTATCCTTTATTGATAAAGTCAAATATACTCCATAACTCTGTTAATCTGTTTTCTACTGGAGTACCTGTCATTGCAACTTTGACATCGGATTTTAGCATTTTGATTGCTAAAGTTTGTGCTGTGTCTGGGTTTTTGATGTTTTGAGCTTCATCAACAATGATTGTACTCCAAGCATGTTTTTTCAATTCTTCAACATCTATTCTCATAATTGCGTATGTTGTAAGAATTACATCGTGGTTAACTTCTAAATGTCTATCTGCTCCGTGGTAAATTACGGCATCCAAATCAGGTGCGAACATTTGAAGTTCTTTCATCCAGTTCCCCATCAATGTAGTTGGACAAATTACAAGTACAGGTTTTTTGAGTTTGCCTTCTTCTTTCATTTTTAAAATCAAACTGATAACTTGGATAGTTTTACCTAATCCCATATCATCTGCCATACATGCACCAAAACCTTTTGACACATTTGTCCATAACCATTTCAAACCAACTTCTTGATAAGGGCGAAGTTCACCTTTCAGACCTTTTGGAATAGTCATTTCTACTGGTTTTGTAAAGTCAGATAGAACTCTTGCAAATGCAGCATCATAATCGAAATCATACTGTTGCAATTGACCTGATAATGAAGCATGGATAAGTTCCATTCTTGACATTGATTTAAGGTTAGATTTTGCAATTTGTTCAAATATTTTTTTGCTTTCTTCTTTATCAATTAATACATATTTATTTTTATATTTGATTAAGCCATTATTGTTTTCAACGAGTTTTTTAAATTCTTCAAGTGAAATTTTTTCGTTGCCGATTGCAATTTCGTATGAAAAATCAAGAATATCGTCAAGTGACATTTTGGAAGAAGCTGTATTGTTAATTAAATCTGCCAAATCTTGAGTTCTTGATTCTTTAACTTTTGCGTTGATTGACGCTCTAGGAATAACAATATTAACGAGTTCTTCTGGCAAGATAACTTCTATCTGTGCTTTTTGTAAGTAGTAAGCTGTTTGAGTGATAATCTTGTAGATTTCATTCAAGTTCAAGTCAAGATATAATTTATCTTCATCTTCAAAAAGCTGTTCAAGTTCTGGCATGTAGCGCAAAGCGTAGTTAAGCTGTTTTTCAACAATTCTTGAAATGTCTGATGCTTTAGCTCCAAAAACTTCTTCATCTGTATAAAGTTTGTCAATGAGTACGCTTTCATCTGTTTTGCGGTTTTTGATATAAACTTTTAGTCTAAATAATTCATCTTCAACTTTTTCTATCTTGAAGTAAGGAATTACGTCATATTTACCCAAGTATAATTCGTCGAACCATTGAGTAAAGTTTTCTGCAATGTCTTTCCCTTTCAAAACAGCACGTTGTTCTAAATCTTTTAAAAGATAAGTACCAGATTTAACATCTTTAAATCTGTACATCTTAATTCCTAAGAACTTGTAAATTACATAATTCAAATAGGTATAGATAAATTCATATACGAAATTTTTCGGTTTGTCGCCTTTAATAAACAAATCATCTGGCATGCATTCTTCAAAAAGGTTGATAATACGAGCCATTTTTTGATTGTTGATAATTGGTTCATAAACAATTCTGAACATTTGTCCATAACGTTTTACTGTCGGAATGAAATATAATTTTTCAATCAACTTCATCACAAAATAAGTTAATTTATTCAAATAGATAAATGTCGGAGTTAAATCTTCTAAATCAACAACATTCCCAAAGCCACCAAAATAATCCATGACCAAATCCCAAGCCATGAAATATCCAACTTTATCATCAAGCACTTCTGACTTGAAACGGAATAAAGAACCTTTGGATTTTAGGTAGTATTGGAAGTTGTTTGTTGGAGTAACAAAGAAAGACAATTTTTTCCCACCAACACCAGTGACACTTTTTTGTCCATTATCAATTAAATAGAAGTGAGTGTTTCTAGTTGGGGCATTTGGGCTCAAGAATACTCCAGCAAATTCATCTTCTATGATTTGATAAATCATGCTCAATGTATAACGGAAATCTTTATTCTTAAATCCCTCTGGGTTTTCGCTCAAATTGAAGAATAATTCATCTACATTATTCTTTTTGAACGAGAAATCAATGTCTAAATTTTCAATCTTATTACTCATATTTTTCCTTTACTAAATAAAGCTAATAAGTCTTTAAGTCAATAAGTGGATAAGTGTTTATGTTTTTCAAATAATTAAATTTGTATAAAACATTACTAACTTATAGACTTATTAACTTATTGACCTATAGACTTTAACTATTTAATTAATGATTTTCCTGTCATTTCAGCAGGTTGTTTGATTCCTAATAGTTGTAATACTGTAGGAGCAACGTCGCATAAAGCACCATCACCATCTCTCAATTCAGTTCCTTGAGGAGCATTGATTACAACAAATGGAACATCGTTAGTTGTGTGAGCTGTTTCTGGAGTTTGTTTTTCTTCATCAAACATAACTTCAGCGTTTCCGTGGTCAGCTGTCAACAACATAACAACATCATTTTCTTTACATTCTTTTGCGATTTTTCCAACGCATTCATCAACTACGTGACAAGCTTTAGTTGCAGCTTCAACAACTCCAGTATGACCAACCATATCTGGGTTTGCAAAGTTAACCAATACGAATTGATATTCTGGATTTTTAACTGCTTTTAATACGTTTTCGCAAACTTCTGGAGCACTCATTTCTGGTTGCATATCGTAAGTTGCAACTTTAGGTGATGGAACAAGAACTCTTGTTTCGTGAGGTTGAGGTTGGTCAATACCTCCGTTAAAGAAGAATGTTACGTGAGCATATTTTTCTGTTTCAGCTGTTCTGAATTGGTGAATACCATTTGCTTCCAAAACATCGCCCAAAATGTTCACTAATTTTTCTTTAGGGAATGCAACAGGGTATGTGAAAGTTGCTTCATAACTTGTCATTGTAGTATACATGATGTTTTTAAGAACTTTCTTTCTGTTGAATCCGTCAAAATCAGTAAAGTTGATAGCTTTAGTAATTTCTCTAGCTCTATCAGGTCTGTAGTTAATAAAGATGATAGAATCATTATCGTGGATTCTTGATTCTTCACCGCCAATTACTGTAGGAAGAACAAATTCATCATTTTCACCTTTAGCATAAGATTGTTTAACACCTTCAATAGCTGTTGCAGCGTGTTCGCCTTCTCCGAATAATAATGCGTTGTAACCTTTTTCAACTCTATCCCAACGATTATCTCTGTCCATGATGTAATAACGACCGATAATTGTTGCAACAGGTGGAAGGTTGTATTTTTTCAACTCATCTTCAACGATTTGTAAAAATTCGCAAGCGCTTTGAGGTGGAGTATCACGACCATCCAAAAATGCGTGTACATAAACTTTTGTCAATCCATTTTCAGCAGCCATTTTGATAAGAGCTAATAAATGGTCAAGTGATGAGTGAACACCACCAGTTGAAACAAGTCCGTAGATGTGAAGTGCAGAATTATTTTCTTTTGCATAGTTCATAGCGTTCAAAAATCTTTCATTTTTAAAGAATGAACCATCTTTGATTGCATTGTTAATCTTAGACAAATCTTGGTAAACAATTCTACCAGCACCTAAGTTCAAGTGTCCAACTTCTGAATTTCCCATCTGACCAGCTGGAAGACCAACAAATTCTCCATCAGCTCTCAAGTGTCTAAATGGATAATCTTTTTCTAATTCGTCAACATGAACGGGGTGAGCAAGTTTAGTTGCGTCATATTTTTCAGAACCTTTAGAGATTCCCCAGCCGTCCATTATACAAAGTAATACTCTTTTAGTCATAATTTTCGTTAATCCCTTCTTTTTCCTTTCACGCTGGCAAAATTTTACCAAGAACATATTTTTTTTTCAACAGCAAGAAAAGATTGGTTTTTCAAAGGGAAAAGGGAACAAGGGAAGAGGGTTAAAGTTCGTTACAAAAAGGCTATGGCACTGAGGCACTAAGTTCTTTATGTTCATTCGTCATTCTGAGCGTAGCGAAGAATCCAGCTAATTTTATTATTAGGCTAACATTATACTAATCCGACATTAAAAATACTGTTCACTTTTTCTTTTTTATCAACCCCTCTCCCTAGCCCTCCTCCCTTGGGGATGGAATGATGTTCGACATTTTACAAGTTACTTAGTTTCTCTGTCGGCGTAGTAAAGCCGACCTACAATACTTATTAACTTTTAACGAACTTATTCCTCTATTGCCTTTTCTCTTAATCAACCCCTCTCCCTTAATCCCTCTTCCCTTGGAGAGGGAAATAAACATAAAGAACTTATAGACTTATAGACTTATCCACTTTTACCCAAAATATTATTTTTTTCTTAAGATTAATTAATATATATTATGTTTATGATAGACTTTAGATATTATTAAACTTGGAGAGGTATTAATTAATGATAAAATGGATGCTAAAGCTGTTAGGCGATCCGAATGAGAAAAAAGTTAAATCAATGATGGGTATTGTTGATCACATCAACGCTTTGGAGCCAGAATTTGCAGCATTAACCGATGAACAATTAAAGGCTAAAACTCAAGAATTTAAGGACATATTAGCAAAACGTCCTACTTCTAAGAATTTTAAGGAAGATTTGAAACTTGAAAAAGCCGCATTAGATAAGATTTTGCCAGAAGCATTTGCGACGGTTCGTGAAGCTGGTAAACGTGTTTTGAATATGCGTCACTTTGACGTTCAGTTGATAGGTGGTTACTTCTTGCACAATGGTCACATTGCAGAAATGAGAACTGGTGAAGGTAAAACTTTGGTTGCGACTTTGCCTGCTTATTTGAATGCATTGACAGGTAAGGGTGTTCACGTAATTACTGTCAACGATTACTTGGCAAAACGTGATAGTGAATGGATGGGTAAGATTTATAAATTCTTAGGTCTTACTGTTGGTGTTGTCCTTTCAGGCGGTATGGGTGCAAGAGATTTTGAAGTTAAGAAGCACGCTTACCAATGTGATATTACTTATGGTACAAACAATGAATTTGGTTTTGACTATTTGAGAGATAATATGGCAAGTAGCCCTCAAATGTTAGTGCAAAGACCTTTCAACTACGCAATTATTGATGAAGTTGATAGTATTTTGATTGATGAAGCTAGAACTCCATTAATTATTAGTGGTAGATTGGCTCAATCTGCCGAAACTTATCAATTGATGGCAAAAATTGCTCCACAACTTCAGAAAGAGGTTGATTATACTGTTGATGAAAAGAATAAAAACGTAATCTTAACCGAAGAAGGTATTGACCATGCTCAAGATTTAATTGGTATTAAAGATTTGTTTGATATTCATACTCAGTATGCTCACCATTTGTTGCAAGCTTTAAAAGCAAAAGAATTATTTGTTAAAGATACTGATTACGTTGTCAAAAATGGCGAAGTAATGATTGTTGATGAATTTACTGGTCGTTTGATGGAAGGAAGACGTTGGTCAGATGGTTTGCACCAAGCTGTTGAAGCAAAAGAAGGTGTTGAAATTCAAGATGAAACACAAACTTTAGCAAGTATCACATTCCAAAACTTGTTCAGATTATATCCAAAATTGTCTGGTATGACAGGTACTGCAATGACTGAAGAAGCTGAATTTGGAAAGATTTATAGATTGGAAGTTACAGCTATTCCAACTAATAAGCCAGATAGAAGGGTTGATTATCCAGATGTTATTTATAAATCAGAAGTTCAAAAATATTTGGCTGTAATTGATGATATTGTTGCACAGCACAAAATTGGACGTCCAGTTTTGGTTGGTACAATTAGTATTGAGAAATCTGAATACTTGTCTTCTCTATTAAGGCAAAGAGGAATTAAACATAACGTTTTGAACGCAAAACATCACGAAAAAGAAGCTCATATCATTGCGCAGGCTGGTAGATGGGGCGCAGTTACAATTGCAACTAACATGGCTGGTCGTGGTACTGATATTCTTCTTGGTGGTAACGCTGAATATCTTGCGAAAGCGGAACTTGAAGATAGAGGAATTGACGAAACAAATCCAGATTATGAAGCAATAAAAGAAGATGCTCTAAAACGAGCAAGACTTATTACTGAAGAAGAACATGCTAACGTAATTGAGGTAGGTGGACTTCACGTAATTGGTACGGAACGTCATGAATCAAGACGTATCGATAACCAGTTGAGAGGTCGTGCTGCTCGTCAAGGTGACCCTGGATCAACTAGATTTTTCTTATCTTTGGAAGATAATTTGATGAGAATTTTCGGTGGCGAAAAGATTACTCAACTTATGACAGCATTGAATGTTCCAGAAAATATGGCAATTGATTCTCCACTTATTACAAAGAGAATCCAATCTGCTCAGAAAAAAGTTGAAACTTTCCACTTCGATATGAGAAAATCTGTACTTGAATATGATGATGTTATGAACATCCAGAGAGAGAAATTCTATCGTCAAAGAAGAAAAGTTCTTTTTGGTGAAGGCTTGTATGATGATATTTTGTACATGATGGAAAGAGAAGTTGATAGATTATTGAAAAGCTATATTTCTCCAGAACAAAAGGTTGAAGAATATGTCTATGAAGATTTGCAGTCATTGATAAGGGAATTGCACTCAATTGTTCCACAACTTGCAAATACTTTTGATGTTGCAGATATTCAAAACATGCGTTTTGAACCAATGTATGAAAAAATTAAGGATTTTGTGATTGAAGCATATAAAGGTCATGAAATTGAAATTATTAATTTCTATAATCAAATCGTGAATGATTATAACGGTGGAACAGGGGTTCAAGAACCGTTTACTCCTCACAATGTTGTAAGACAACTTGAAAAAGATGTGTTGTTGAAAGTCGTTGATAGCAAATGGATTGACCACTTGCACAATATCGATATGTTGAGAGAAGGTATTGGACTTAGAGCTTATGGACAAAAAGACCCATTAATAGAATATAAAAGAGAAGCTTATGACTTGTTCAATAAAATGATGTACGAAATTCAAAGTGAAACAGTAAAACATTTGTTCAGAACAAGATTTGGAGTTCAAATTGTGAATAACAATCCAGATGCTCCAGAAGATGAAGTCTATGACATTCAAGATGAAAATAATCCAGATATAGATTCTCAAGAATTGTAATTTGATTGTAATTAATATATAAAAGGCTTGGCTAAATCATGCCAAGCCTTTTTTTATTCACCAAAATTGTGTTGTCATTCTGAGCGCAGCGAAGAATCCAGCTAATTGTTATAAGTAAAGATGAACTCTCTCAAAATGAAATTATAGGTCGGCTTTACTAAGCCAACAATTTTAATTGTTCATTTGTTCTTCTTTATTTCGATGAAAAGGAATCAAACCCTCTCCCTTAATCCCTCTCCATTGGAGAGGGAAACAACTAAATAACAATTCGTGAAAACCATTCATCTTAACCTTTAATCTTTCGCAAAACAATTCAATGGATTGTTAGTCTTGGGGGAAGGAACATAAGTAAACATCACTCCTCCCCTAGGGGGAGGCTGGGAGAGGGGTTGATTAGTAAAATGAAAACTATTTTTTGTCTCATTGTAACAGAATGTAAAATCGTCTGCAAAAATGGCTGAAACCCAGCTATAATGCCCTATATGATATGATATGATATGATGTGGAGGAGTGGGGCAATTTTAATTTCTTCAACGTTTTTATACCTATGTATGGGGAAATAAATTGAAAGGGGAAATTAAATATGAAATTGCCATTAGAAGTTATGCCAGCACTTACAAGAACTCTTGCAAATGGGAAAAAATTTATCTCTCAAGAGATTAACGGAAAAACATATCGACAACTTTTTGATAAAGATGGGCGACAGTTAGTTGAACAAGTAAAAAGTATTGAACGATTTAATGTTGGTAATAAAAAGGTCATAAATATTACTAAAAATACTGCGTATTCTGATTATTGTAGTTCCTATGGACCTGACAATTCAATTTTAGAATCTATTGACAAAGTTTATTCAAAATCTGGGCAACTGTTAGGGGATAGATTGCGTTGTGCGGGTGCTTATGGTCTTAAAAAAAATGGGAAAGATTTAGAATTGCCATTGTCTGATATGTTAAAAGCTCAAGAATTAGAATTGAAAAAGGGTAATTATTCTAAATATCATGAGCTTCCAGATGGGTTTTATTATTCTTCGGATTTTAAAAAAGGCATAAGAGTGGAACATGACTTTTTATAAAGTCCAAATATTCTAAACTAAGTGTCGGCATGTCATGCTGACACTTTTGATATTAAATGTTGAGAAAGATAATACATTTCGATTCTATACGATACTCTATAAGTATATTAATACAATTAATTTATGAGTTGATTTAATAATCTTACAGATATAATTAAAATTTTTCATGCAAATAACAAAGGAATTCCTAAAAAAATAAATAATTTTGAAAAATTTTTATAAAAAGCATGTAAAACCTCTAGAATTTCTTAGAAATATCATGACTAAAACTCAGAGGTAGCAAGCATTTTACTCGTTATATTAAAAAATATTAAATTAATTTAAAAAATATTGGACAAAGGGGTTGATTTTTAAAATTGTTTGTTTTACACTTAAAGACGTCGAAAGACAAAAGCGAATTTTAAAAAGAATATAAATAGCAAATATTTAAAAGTTTTTAAAATTTATTTTTCAAACCACTTGACAATTAAAATTCAAGTGATATGATGAAAAAGTTCGAAAGAACGAGATGGTTACCCCGATAGCGAAGCAATCAAGCGAGATTGCGAAGCGTTGGAGTCGAGAAATAAAATCGGACATTGAAAATAGAATAGCTGAAAACGAGTGTGAGTAATATGAAAATATTGCAAACAAATAAAACTTGTTAATTTCGAAAATGATTCACAA
>CAVAPR010000039.1:0-10794 GCA_963590665.1 Candidatus Methanomethylophilaceae archaeon | reverse complement strand
CTCTCCCTAGCCCTCAGCTCAGCCTTCGCACGCATACAGACTCACACGTTTCGCCCCAGCTCAACGGTTCGCTTTGTACACCCTTTGGGAGGGAATGTTGTTCTATCATTTTACAAGTTGTTTTTGTTTATCTGTCGGCTTAGTAAAGCCGACCTACAAACTACTCATTAAAATTGACTGGATTCTTCGCTCCGCTCAGAATGACTGAATTTGCAAGAGTTAAGTTCCTAATTTGTAACGGACTTATCTTCCCCTTGAACCAAGAAATTATTTGCATTCTCAATCCCGTATTGTTCAAGCGCAAATTTAAAGCACTCTAACCAATTGATTTTTGAAGCAACTTCATCAACTTTTGCGAACGATTGAACCACTTCAAACAACTCTTTTAACTTGGATTTTCTTTCAAAAATTGCCTTTCTATCCCCATATCTGTAGATATAATTAGCTCCACGAACTTTATCATCAATATCAATGAAACAAGTCGAACCATTATCAAAGACAGGAATACTTTCTTTCCCAAGTTTAAAATTAGAAATAATTTCTGCTGTTTTTTCTACCATTGGCACAATAACTTTTCTATTTATTGCTTCCAAAATCATATTCAACCTTGCTTCTTGACCATTGACGGAATAGTTAATCTCTGTTGCTGTTCTGTCATAAGCTTGAACATTTCCAGACATATTTTTGAAAATACCCGTTGCACTTTCAATTGTTGATTTGAAATAATTCAAAAAATCCCATCCTGTCATCGCTTTGTCAAAAGATAATGGCGTTGGAGTTGTTGTCATTAGAGCAGAATCATACTCAATAATTTTCCCTGGGCTGACATCTTGTTGACCTTTGAAACAACCTTTAGGCGCTAAATACGGAGGGTTCATCATAAGAGCAAGTGCATCTAACTGGTTATTCAAAATTGTAGAAGAAATGTTATTCAAAATAAGTGCCACACGCAAAGGAGAAATGCCCCTCCCTGTATTAGGGCATTCGAGAATATTTGCGTGAATAAACGGATTTATGACAAATGGATTATCCTCATATCGAACAATTACACGCCTGCCCGCAACAACAAGGAGTTTATTTTTCAAAACATCTCCATTGGGCAAATTTATATCTCCCCAAAATTCAAGAACTTCAAGTTTTCTATCTGTATTTTTTGAATCGTTTTTATAAGTTTTTCCAGCCACCACTCCTCTCAAGATTTCTAGTTTTTCTGGTGTTAATAAATTGTTTGCATTGTTTGTTTTAATTTCGTCAATGGTTTGATAAGTTCGATAAATTTTTGAACATCTATCCCAGTTATCAACCCCATTTTTGTCGAAAACAAAATCTTCATAGTTGATAAATTTAACTTTTGCGTTGTCATAAATAACCTTGTCCTCCACGATAAAAGATTCTGTTGAACCCAGAGAAATTTGTTCATCAACACTCAATGGACGTCTAACTTTTCTGGTTTTTGTTTCCCAGCCGACAAATAATGTAACTTCACCTGTTTCTACAACAGAATCAACAATTTTTTCCATCTCATCTTCAATTTTCATTGCTTCAAATGTGTTCACAAGCATAGCTTTTTGCTTGTTTGCAAGAGCTTGAGTTTGAGCATCAACCCCAGCGACATCAAACATACCGTCTGGATGAGAATACAAATTTTGAACAATATGAGATTTCAAAGTTTGAGCAAGTTCATAAATCTCTGGCAATTGAATATTCGCATCCCAACTGTTAACTTTTGGAATTTCAGCATTGTAAATTGCGTAACGAATTAAACGATTATCCGAAAGTTGTGAAGTTCGATTTTGTTCAAAATAATCATATTTTTCGATAATATTGTTAATCAAAATTTGCTCATCAAACAAACTCTGATTTTTAGAAATTTTATTTTCAATTTGCATCATTTTTACCTCTTTTTAAATTAAAATAGGTCGGATTTACTAATCCGACAGATATACTAAGTAACTTTTAAAATGTTGAACATCATTCCCTCCCCAAGGGCGGAGGGCTAGGGAGAGGGGTTGATTGAAAAAGTTTAAGTTTTTTATAAAATAAGGGAATATCTCTAGCAAATTTAGTCATTGCGAGCGAAGGCAAAGCAATCCAGCTAATTTTTATTAGGAAACTGCATTCATATTAATTCAATGATAAATAATTGTTCACTTTTTCTTTTTTATTTCGATGAAAAAAGAAAAAGTAGAACCGAAAAAGAAAAACACGAATGATTAAATGGCTCGAGTTATCAGGGGCTTCGCCCCCGAACCCCCTAAATAAATTTGTGCCCAGTTTAACCCCTCATCCTAACCTTCCCTCCAAGGGGAAGGAAAAATTGCAAAGAATAATATGTCTGTGTTGCCACGCAAACAATATAAAATCAGCTGGATTCTTCGCTTCGCTTAGAATGATGTAATAATCCCATAAAGAACTCAATGCCCTAGTACCATAATGCCTTAAAGCCTTCTGTAAACAACTTATAGACCTATCCACGATACTTTGCGTAAACATCTATATCTTGTGGTTTACCAAAACGAAGAGTTTCTGATTTCAGTGTCGTTTCATATTTAAACCCAGATGTTTTCAGCAAGGTCGAAGTCCTAAAATTATCGGGAAATACAAGGGCTTTTATTTTGTAAATTCCAAGTTCTTCAAAACACTTTTTCAAAAAAATATTTGCACTATATCGAGAAAAACTTCCCCAAGCCTTTTTATCCAAACAGGTTAAAAGCTCCGCACTATAAAGTGTTTTGTCATCTCCGCAAGGATTTTCTAACGCAACAAATCCCATAAATTCATTATTTTCATTCAAAACAACCCAAAAGAAAGGGAAAGATTGCTCTAAATAGAATAAAATGTTTTCATCGAATTTTGCAAAATCATCTTGCAAATATTTTGCGAATTGCCTGTAACACCTTTGAATATCTGGGATATAGTGCAAATTTATAAGAAGGTTTAATGAAGGTTTATAGACTACTTGGATAAATTTACACATATTTTACCCCTTGTATTTGTAGAATTTTATATACATATCACCAGCAACAAAAGAATCTGTTTTCTTCGTCAAAAAATTCTCTCGAACAATTTCTTGCGAACCAAGAAAACCTTCTGCTTGAACTCCGTTGATATAAGATTTAGTCTTACTCATCTTATTTATCACTGAATACAGCGTATTTTTTGAAAATAGTTTTTCTCTAGGTACAGATTTGAAATCATTTGTACTGATGGATTTTGAAGTAGAATTTTCAAGTTCTTTTTCAAAATCCTGTTCAGTTTTTTTATTTATAAAATTCTCATACTCTTCGTCATTTAGCAGAATTTTTTCAATTTCTTTATCTTCTTTCATAAAAATTTCCTCTTAAATCTTTTTATCATCCAAATTTGATATAGTAATAATTTTTGCTTCTCTATAAGGCTCTTCAACAGTCGATGAAAAGCCGAGATATTTGCATAAACTTTCTAGTGCTTTCAACCCAGCAGAAGAATCTCGGAGTTTTCTTTTCCCTGTAAAATTTCCGTCTTTATCTAAAATATCTTCTTCTTCTAACGAAAACTGTGCAATTTGTAAGAGTTTCTGAATTACATAACCTTTAGGAACATTTAACGCATCAATTTGTTTGTTCAATTGATACTTAATTTCTCGGATAATATAATCCCGTGATAACAACTCTTGAGCAAATTCTTTTGGATTTTCAGTTTGAATGCCTGCAAATTTTACAGACTTTTCACCATCAAGAGTTCTGATATATTCGGATACAAATTGTTTTTGCATAAAATTTAATTGTTTCATATCTTTACATTTCTTATTATAATTTGTGTTTTTACTAAATAGTTAGTATAATGTACATGCTATTTATATTTCGGCTAGTGTAAATCTTAACAGGGGGGAATGAAAAGGACTTCCTGTTTTTTTTGTTTATTTTTGCCGAAAAAGTTTTACTACAGGAGCGTCTTGAGAGTATGCAGAAGTCTTTGATTTTAGGTTAAATAGAGCTTCTTTGTACATATTTGCCCAATACGCAAATTTAATATACTGAGGATTTGCCTTTATTCTCATACAAGTTCCATAGACCAAAACTTGTTCAGCAAAAGGCATGGGAATTAACGGTTCATCCTCTGGATTTTCTAAGTCGATTTTCTCCTTGCCGTCAGAGGATTTTGCACAATTATTTGTGTAATAAATAACATCACACTCAACATCTTTTTCAGATATTGGAAACAACAATTTGTCTTGATAAGCTGAATACGTTCCGCTCAGTGCATTCCTTCTCAAAAACGGTTCAATATCTGAATAAAATCTATATTTCCCATCATTAGATAAGATATATAAAATTCTTCCAGAAATTGGGTTTTCAATTTCTGTAGTATTTGCAGGAATTATTAATTTTGATTTTCGTAAAAGGAATTGCCAATTTTCTATTGCACAAATTTCTTTATTTATGATATTCAAAATTGAAATAATTCTTTTGTGGTCTTGTTTTACAAGTTCAGAAAAATTAGTTACTTGTTTGTAATTCAATTCCAACAAACATTTATTTATTAATTCTAAAAAATTCATTTTTACTCCTTTTTTGATTAAGTAAGAAACGGGACATTCCCCCATAGTTCAGTATTTCCTCACAAATTACGTCATTCTGAGCGAAGCGAAGAATCCAGCTAATTTTTATAAATGTCGGCTTGTAAAGCCGACCTACATAGCTCTTCTGTTCCTTCCCCTTGGGGGGAAGGTTAGGATGAGGGGTTAATCTGAGCAAGTTCAGTTAGAGATTCTTCCTCTCCTTGGGGACACTAGCTGAACCGACGAAACGAAGTTGAGTCGTGTGAAACTGCGTGTCGTATGGCTGAGGATTGAGGTGAGGGGTTAATCTGAACACATAGGATTTAGATTCTTCTGGTAATTTTGCAATGTTATTTACCGAAACTACGATTAATCCCTCACTCGGAATGACATTACAAATTTACAAAAAATGATTACTTAATAAGACCTTGTTTAACTTGATCCATAATAAGTTTTTCATTCTTTGCAAATTCGTCTAAGGTCATTCTGCCAATATCTTCACGTGTGAAAATCCTACCATTTGTGGCATCTTTTGAAGCATTTTGGGCATAAGATGTCAATTTGCTTTTTGCCACAGCGTTCTCGTCATTCAATGATTTTTCATGTGCAGATTTTTTCAAATAGCTTTCAACTGCGGAAGTTTCCAACCCTTCCACAAGTTGAGCTATTTTCGAAATTTCATCCTTATCCATACCCAAATCCTTGATGTAATCTAATACACTGCCTCTTGCACCTTCTTTGAAAAAGTCTGGATGTTCTTGAAGGAACAAATCCATAGAATTTTCTGGCACTTGAGGTTGTGTAGCGGGAAGAGGTTGTGCAATTGCATTTTGAGAAGGAACGGAGTTTTTACAGTTATTTATTTCGTTATATTTTCTAGCCAGTTGAGTTATTAAATATTGTCCTTGACTTGTACTTATTGTTCCTTGCTGCATAAGTAATTGCACACGTTGAACATCGCATTTCAACGCTTCTTCCAACTGTTTGATTACATCGGTATAACCTAAAGGGCTTTGATAAGCAGCAGTTGATGAAATACCGATTTGATTATTATTTTGATTTTGCATAAAATTATTCTCCTTGTGTTTTTGATAATGAGTTAACGTAAGTTACAGCAAGTTCAATAGAATCATCTATAAAACTTGACAAAAAGATGGAAACAATCGTTTTCATAAATTCTGATATTGGCAAATTTTTTAATACATAATCGATTGCAACTTTTTTCTTTTGTTGTCCATTGCCAGAACCTAATTCTTGTTCTGCTTTTAGAACCGCATTTTTGGCTAATTCTTTTATTAGTTTTTTGATATTTTTAAACATATTTACTCCTTTTTATAGAATAGAAGATTATTTTTATTAGGACTGTCGGCTTAAGTAAAGCCAACAATCCTAATACATTTCCCCTCTCCTTGAGGACACTAGCTGAACCAACGAAACGAAGTTGAGTTGTGTGAAACTGCGTGCCGTATGGCTGAGGGTTAGGGTGAGGTGGCGAACTAAACGAATAATAACCACTTACGCTTTTACAATCATTTTTGCTAGAGCTTTTGGTTGAACTGTTTTAGCCCCATACAAATATAATCCTCGAACCAAATCTGAAAAACTATCTTTATCCCTCAAGCTTTCGATTTTTGCGAGTTGTGAAGCAAAAGTAATTGCATCATTTGTTCCTGCTAAAACATAATATTTAGAATCCACATCAACTAAATTTGTACTAACTAAAACATCCATGCCTGCAATTCTTCCAATTGCACCTTCTCTCAAGGTTTCATCAGCAACTTTGTAGGCATTTATAAATTCTGGGCTTTGTAATAAATAAGACTCAATCGCTGGATTTATTACAACCCAAGGTTTCGCACCATTTGATACTGCATCAGAATTTTTTAGCGCTAAAGCAAGTTTGACAAATTGCTCATAGATTGTTGATTTGTCTAGTGTAATTGGAGATTCTTCTGAACCAACAGTATTATCTGCGGCAACTGAGGTGTGCATACCAAGCAAATAAGTATCTTGAACTTCTTCAATAGCTTTTTTCGCATTTGCCAAATGGGCTTCCATAATGTCGGTATTTGCTTGAACTTTTGCAACATCATCAATTTTGAAAGCGAAGAATTTCTTTTGGTCAATTTCTAACTCTTGAGAAGTTGGCGCAAGAGAAGAATACGTAATATTATCTGATGTTAGTGTTGAAACTGAAACAGGAGCTGGAGTGATAATTTTTACTTTATCACCTTGTTGTTTAATTTCTCCTTCCCAATTTCTGTTAACACATTGCATCATCACACAATTTTTCTCTAATAATTGATTTAATTTTTTACTCCAAATTTCTGGAATAAATACACCGTAAGTAGTTGTAAAATCTGACATTTTCTTTTTCCTTTCATTTTTTCATTTATTTTAACTTTCGGCACACATCGCCGACTTACATTTTTGAGGGAATAAGGGAGTAAGTGTTAAAAGTCTATAGGTCTATAAGTTGATAAGTTCTTTACGGTTACGTCATTCTGAGGGATAAACCGTAAATTTAATAAAAATAACACTACAAATTTACCCGAAGAATCTCAATCCTATGCGTTTAGCTTGAGATACTTCGCTTCGCTCAGTATGACGAACTGGAAGATATTAGAACATCGTTCCCTCCCCAAGGGAGGAGGGCTAGGGAGAGGGAATGATGTTCAACACTTCCCCAGTTGCTTTGTTTATCTGTCGGTTTAGTAAAGCCGACCTACAAACTAATAATAAAAATCAGCTGGATTCTTCGCTTCGCTCAGAATGACGATTTAAATACATAAAGAACTTGGTGCCTTAGTGCCTTAAAGCCTTTTAAAAACCTATAGACTTATCAACTTATAGACCTATAGACTTGTACCTTACTCATCCCTATAAATCTCACGAAACTGAAGCCCGATAATTGCACAGTTGTCATCTTGTTTTGAACCCTCTACGCACAATTGAATAGAATAACAACTTCCAAAGATTTCGGCTTTTTCTAAAACATCTGAACCTATTGACCAAATTGGAACATTTTCTTCATCTTTTGCCCAACAGTTATCAGAAGTTTCTGGTGATGAATCATCACTCCAGACAAGCTGGTTAAAATGCCGAGATGCGATACATTCTAAATTGTCTGAATATTGGCTGTCGTAATCTTTATAGACAGAAAAATTAAAATTGTTATCGTGCAAATCATCAAGTACAAAATAAAATTCATCTATAATTTTTCGGTGATGGACATTTCCAAGTGACAAAAATGGCGATTTCCACATAAAATCAATTGGTTTGCCATTGAAAGTTGTCCCAAAATCCTCTCTATAAACTTTTCCATCTTTATCCGCTGTTAGGATATATGAATTAAAAATACAACAAGTCGTAATATCTTGTGGCAAAACCCTTTTATACCAAGCGTGATTGACGTAATCATTTATCAAAATTGTATGAAAATATTCATCCCCCAAATATGGACAGAAAAACCAAGTTTGATTTTTTGATTGGTAATTTAGAGCAATTGTTGTTTTAATCCTTGAAGAATCCAGTTTTGAAAGTTCATCAGAAATGTTCATCGAAATTTCTGAACCTAAGCGAATTTGGTTTAATTCCCCAACTTGTTCAAGTGCAAAAATTCCATTACTCAAGAAGTATTGTTTGTTGTCAACATTGATAATTGAATTAGGAGCATAAGTTCCTTTATCTGCAAATGGAATAACTGCAAAGGTATCTGGGTCTGAGCCAGACAATAAATAAACTCTTTCTTTTTTATAGATTGCAAGATAATCTTTGTAATTTTTCATTCCAATTATGTTTGATGTATCAGTAAAGAAATCACTTATGTAGCCTGCATCATTTGCAGTTGTATAGTCGTTGTATGTTCCTAGTGCGGAATAATAAACAGTTGACTCTTTGACGCACCAAACTCGACCACGATAGATAGAAATAAAGTCTGGGTAAAAAGAATTTCCTGCCTTGTCTTTCAAATTGCAATCTATAATATCAAAGTTTTCATTGTCTTTTATATAAAACATTGAATCAGATTCAGTTGCAACAATTATTCCTCGCAAAAAACTTGCAAATTTAACCTTTTTCCCTGTCAAGGTTTTATCTAACAATTTCAAGCTTGAAGTTGAATTTTGATAAATATAAATTTTCCCAGATTCTGTAATTATCACCAACTTGTACAAATCGTCAGATTCAATTTCGTGCATTGCAATTATTGCTTCTGGTGTTGGAAGTTCAAGAAATAATGTGTTTCCAGCTTGTTTAATTATCCCTTTGTTGTTGTAAATTTCAACATTTTTAGAATCTGCCCAATAAATAACCTTTGGGTTTGTACCTAATTCAGTTTTTGTTGAAGCTTGATTTATTCCACCTGACAAATCAAAATAATTTATATCCATAAAAATTTTAGCCTTTCAAATGTTTTTCTCTATACCAACGAATTTTTGAACGAATAACACTTCCAACATCTTCTTTTGCAACCCATGAATATGGCGGGAGATAAATTATATCAATTTTTCCAGCACTTGTTGTTTTTGGATGTCGTTTTCCAAATTCGTAATGTGTCATAACCGTTTCTGGGTTAATTTCAAGCGAATATTTTTCCACAAGTCTTGCACAAAATTCCATACAAGATTCAAACTGAATTGGAGTTATTGGGAATTGTCCCACATTTTGCCTAGACTTGAATCCATACATCGAACATAGAGCAACACCTATTGAACCAGTATTCCCTCCGCCTGTGTGCTGTGCATATTTTCCATCAGAACAGTCATTGTTATCTTCTGGTTTGTATATTCCATCATAAATTCGCCCTTCCTTATCAACCAAATAATGATAATATTGTTTTTCAAATTGTGTTGGATAATATCTTCCAGCAGTCCAATGCAAAATAATTCTTTTAATCATAAAAATAACCTTTCTTTCTTCAGCCAAGCAGGATTTTTGTGCATATAGACTACAACGGCATTCACTCTGTTTCTCGCTCGAAGTTTCAATATGATTGAAGAAATATGAGCTTGCACAGTTCTAACAGAAATTCCCAACTGTACACCAATTTCTTTATCAATATAACCACGAGCCATCAGAGTTAACACTTTATATTCCATCGGTGATAGCAATAACTTCATCAAACTTTCCTCTATCTCTGAAATAACCCTAATCTTAAGGTAATTTTTCAATTAAATTTTTAATAATATTTCCGCTTCAATTTCCTCTAACGAAAGAAAAAGAGGGGCAAGAAAGGAGTGACTGAAGTACATACACGCCCCTCTACGGATAGCAATTTATTGGAGTTAAAGAATAGATTGATATTTTTTAAGACCGATTTTTAAACTAGATAAATTTGAATAGCAGCGCTTTTTTACACCATACTCGTTGTAGTTTAAATAAAAAGTTCCTCCTCGTCGTTTTGAATAATCAAAATACTTCCGCTCATACAGAATTTTTGATTTAAGTTTTTGAAAATATTTTCTTGCGACATCATTCACATATCGAATAGTAGATACATTTTGCTCCCTATCGACTCTCGTGATTTGCAAGACCGTATGCTGACAATTTGGACACTTTTTTAGATAGTCCATTTCGCACACGACAAAGTTTTCCGCAGGAGATAACACAAAACTTCTCGTCTTGTGCAATCCTCCGCAGCAATGAATATATCCCATAAAAATACACTCTTCCTATGCCTTGAGAGAACCTCGGCAAACAGCTTTACCATCGAAAAGTCAAAAGACTTTTAAGAGTTTTTGTTTCTCTCGGGTGTGAGCCTTAACCGATTACTCACCTAATATACCAGTTTTTTCGCAAAAAAGAAACCTAGTACTTTTACGTACGTAAAAATACGACTAGCCACATGGGTTATATGGGTACTTGACATCCTTGGAGCATAAGGCTTTGCGAGGGGTAAATTTTTTCATACAGTTTCAATTTTCATCATTTTTTTTGATGTGATGAATTTTGGAGCATGGAAATATTTTTGTTAAAAGTCTATAGGTCTATAAGTGGATAAGTCTATAAGTTGTTTACAGAAGGCTTTAAGGCATTATGTTACTAAGGCACTAAGTTCTTTATGCTTATTGCTTCCCTCCCCAAGAGTGGAGGGATTAAGGGAGAGGGGTTGATTGTTCTAATGTTCACTTTTTCTTTTTTATTTCGATGAAAAAAGAAAAAGCAGAACCGAAAAAGAAAAACACGAATGATTAAATGGCTCGAGTCATCAGGGGCTTTGCCCCCGAACCCCTTAAGCGCATTCGTCATACTGA
>CAVAPR010000038.1:0-11080 GCA_963590665.1 Candidatus Methanomethylophilaceae archaeon | reverse complement strand
TCTCCAACCTATTCAAATCCTGCGCAACAACAAGATTACTAAAATCTAAAATAGTTTGCGTTGAACGATTATTTTCATCCAAACAAATAACTTTCGTTTGCGGATATTTTGTCAAAAAGTTTTCAATATTATCACTTTTTGCACCTTGGAAACCATAAATAATTTGGTCATCATCCCCAACAACAAAGATATTTTTTTCATCATTTGAATCAACTAAATTAAAAATAATATTATTCTGTAAATCATTTGTATCTTGATATTCATCAACAAGAAAATATTTATATTTATTTGAAACTTCTCTCAAAAAAGATTCGTCTTCTTCAAATGCATTTAGGACAAAATTAATCATATCAGAAAAGTCAATCAAGTTATTGTTCAACATTTTTTGGCAATACAATTCATACAATGTCCATAATTCTTTTGCTTTTTCAATATTAGTTTTTATTTTTTCAAGTTCCGCATAACGACCTTTATTTTGAGTTTTGCCAGCTTGCTCTCTTTCGTAAATTTCACTTTCGAGTTCTTTATATCTTGGCATTAGGGATGGATTAGTATTTATACATTCCAAATACTCTTCTTTTGAAACTCGTTTGGTTTTTAATTTTTCAACATAGGAAATAAAATTTTTAGTATTGAAATATTTATCAGCACGAGCGGGAACAAAATATTCCAACTTCGCTTCATCAATACACTCTTTCATAAGAGTAATTTTTTCAGTATCTGTAATCAACCTAACATCACCACTCATCTCGAATTGAGAAGGGTATTCCTTAATTATATCATTACAGAATGAGTGATAAGTATAAATATCAACACTAGAAGCTTTTACACCCATTTTTTTAATTAAGCGCTGACGCATTTCAGACGCTGCCGCATCAGAAAATGTCAAACAAAGAATAGATGAAGGTTCAACTCCATCTGCCAACATTTTTTCAATACGATTGATTACCGTAAAAGTTTTTCCAGTCCCAGGTCCAGCCAAAAGCATAACTTGACCTTTCAAAATATCAATTGCTTCTTGCTGTTTTTCATTAGGTTTAATTACAAATTTCTCAGCCATAACATAAATTTAGCATAAAAAATACTAATTATGTACAATAACTTTTCCACCTGAAATACGGTCTAAATCAGCACCAAATTTGTCATATTGAGCTTTTGAACATTCTACTCTGCCTGTAACTTTTTCAAGGCTTTCTGGAATTTTTGTAATCAAAGAATCAAATAATTTATTTTTACCAGTTGATAAGATGAAATTACCATTAATAACTTTTACATCTTTCAACAAATCATCTTCGTTAAATCCAAACATAGAATATGGAATAGAAATTCCACTATTTTTATTTAGGTTGAATGATGGTTTGTAAGAGCCAATAGATAAAAGCTTTGTTGCTGGGTCTTCTTGAACATTTACACCCAAATATTTAAACATTGAAATAGAGTCTTTATCCTTTATCGCTTTTGCAAAAGATTTTTTCACATCTGGCAAAACTTCATTCAATTTTTCACTAATCATAATAGATTGAGTCGCCTTTGGATATTCGTCAGAAATTCCAGATTGGCATTTCAAATTATTAGATTTAATAAAGGATTTAATTTCGCCCACCAAATTTAGTGGCACAATATTATTATTTTCAATCCCTTGAATTTGGTCAATTTTACCCTCATAAGTAGTCATTCCAACAAGAGGATCCCACATAGAGGAACTATTACGTTTTAAATAAATATAGAAATCACCTTCTTCAAGTGCTTCTCTTGCTTTATCAACACTTGAACGTGTGCACCAGTTTCGACAACTCAATGTTTCTAAATTTTCAATATTTTGTTCAAAATTTGCCCTATCATGTTTTTTAGAAGGGATTTTAACCCAAACTGCTCTATCATCAGATTTACCCATTTTCATCAAAAGGTTGTCACGAAGTCTATGAGTGTAAACTTCTAAAAATGAAGGTTTTGCACAACGCACCGCCCTTGAAATTGGTTCAATTTTTTCAAAATCTTTAACCGTTTCAATTAGAGCATGTTCATTAAATGGAACAGGAATATGACGGTTATTTTCTTTAATTTCACTTGTCACTGCATCCCAAATCACTAAACGCAAAGACTTATCTTTTTCTAATTTTGAAGCGAGTTCTTTATTTTTTACAGTAGTTAAAGGTTGCTCTAAACATTTTTTCCAAGTCCCAAAACGTTCCGCACGAGCTTCGTTAATTTTATCAATGGAAAAAACTCGAATATCTTCAGGAATATAACTTTTCCACTTAATTTTCTCAGCAGAACTATTTTTATATTCAGGGAAAGCTTTTCCTTTTTCAAAAACGTTATCTATCGCTTCGCCAATTTTACTTGCGGATAACAAACTTCCATCAACACCAAACTTTTTACTCCTTCCAAAAATTTCAGCAGACAAATATTCAAAAACAGTTGAATACTTTGACGGCATTGATTTTCCAGTAAAACATACACTGTCAGCTTTCATTGGAGGGGGTTGAGGGGTTGAATTTACTTTTTTATTATTATTTATAATTCCATACTTTGGAACAAAAGAGAGATTAACAATTTTTGAAATCATCTAAAATAAAATCCTTATATTTCTATACTTTTTTCTAGCTATAAAACGAGTAAAGATTTTTTTTGCTACTTACATAAAAAAAAGAGTTCAAAATATGAACTCTTTTTTATACCTTAAACTGATTTACCTAAATCAAAAGCTTGTTGTGGATAAACGGTTTTGTCAACTTCACCTTTTTCCCAAACCCCAGTAGCAACAACTGCGCCCATTGGATTAGCGCCAGGAAGACAAGCCATCAACCCATCAAATTCTGCAAGAACTCTATCCATTGCATGAGAACTCAAATCCGCAGCAGTCATTATATAATAAAATTCTTTATTCTCCATGTGCGTATATCTTGCACAGCATCTGTCAATCAATGTTTTCAACTGACCGCACATTGTATAGAAATAAACTGGAGTTGCAAAAACAATTACATCTGCCGCAACCATTTTATCTAAAACTTCAGCGGCATCATCTTTTTGAGAACAAGCAGTGTAATTATTTGTGTTACAAAAACCACAACCAGTACAATAATTTATTTTCTTTTCCCTCAATGAAATTTTTTCAACTTCGTTACCAGCAGATTTTGCGCCTTCCATAAACTTGTCGCACAAAGTATCTGAGTTTCCGCCTTTTCTTGGAGAAGAAGAAATAATTAAAACTTTTTTAGACATCTATTTTACCTCACTTTTGTATTGTTCATCGCTAACAGGCTCAAGCCAAGTTGTTGTATTATTTGGAATATTTGATTCTACCGAAATGTGAGAGAACCATTCATTTGGATAAGAACCATGCCAATGTTTTACATCTGGCGGAATTTGAACAACATCACCTTTTTGTAAAACTCTAACAGGTTTACCTTCTTCTTTATATAAACCTTTTCCAGCAGTTACAAGTAGAATTTGCCCGCCAGAATGAGTATGCCAATTTGTTCTTGCATTTGGTTCAAATGTTACATTCGCAATAGATGAATTCCAAATATCATCCTTTGCAACAAGTCTTGATAAATAAGTTGTACCTGTAAAAAATTTTCCATAAGGATTAATTTCACCTTGTGCAAATGGTTGTTCTAAATTACTTGCCATAGCTAAATTGCCTCCTGTCAAAAATATACTAAAAATCATTAGATATAGGAATTTTTTCATAACCTAAATCTCCATCAACTGTACAAATATATTTTAACACCTGATAGCAACTCTCAGTCAAGGGGAAAATTTTTATCAATCAAAATTAAAAAATTTATAAGGTTCAACATCCAATGCAGAAACCAAACGATGTAAAGTTTTAAAGGTTATATTCCTTGAACCACATTCAATATCACTAATATAATGAGCATCAATCCCCAATTTTTCTGCCAATTTTTCTTGAGTATAACCACGCATTAAACGATAATATTTCAATTTATTCCCAAATTTTACACAAAGTTCATTATATTCCATTCTTTAATCCTATTAAAATCTACAAAACCAAAATCAACATTACAACGACAGCGACAATGAAAGAAAATCCAACAAAAATCCAATAAAATGGAATGCCCTTGGAAGCAGATTCTGATTTCATAGAATACACTTGTTTTTTCGTGGACTTTGATTTCTTCGTTTTAGGAGGATTTTTTCTCTTTGTGAAACTTTTTTCTCTTGCTTTTTCTTCTAGATATTTTTCAGAAAGAGATTTTTTTGACTTTTTCCCTGTTACCAAAAGTTCAGTATCATAACCAAGCTTGAGAATACTAGATTTCGCTTTTTTGTTATACACCGCATAATTTATCCCAACTTCAAATGCTCTTTGCAAACATTCCAACGCTTCCATCCCGTCTTTTTTGACTTTGGCAGAGTGAACAGATTCATTGCCATGCTTCTTTAGGAAATATAAATCATTCACAAATTCTTTTTCTTGTTCTGAACCATTGCCTTTATCTTTCAATGTCGCCAACATTTGGTCAAAAGTATTCTCACTTGTGCGATTTTTGCCCAAAACTTGTTTACAAACATGCTCACCAAAACGTCTCGTTTGTCCCATACATTGCTCAAAATATTCGTCACGGTAAAGTTTTTCAGCTTCCGCAATTATTTCAAACAAATTTTTATCTACAGATTTCAAAAAATCAAAATTCGTCGCCATAATAAAATACTATAATTCACAAATAGCAATGTCATCAATCAAAAAGCGGAAAATATTATAATAAATCACTCGCCCTATAAGTGAAATAACCTTCGTAATTGTAACTTGCATCAATGCCTTTCATATAAACATCTCGGTTATCGATTTCAGAGGTCAAAGCATTTCTCAAAAGTTCTTTAATTTCTACACTTTTAACTGGACTGCGTTCCATCGCAAGGAGGTAATCCTCTTTATCAACCTTGCTCCAATCCACAACCTTACCAATTTCATTTTTAAGAATTAAATCTAACCAAATGCGAGTACTGCGCCCATTCCCTTCACGAAAAGGATGAGCAACATTCATCTCAACATACTTATCAATAATTTCTTCAAATGTTGATTGTGGCATTTTTTCAATATGTTCTAATGCTGGTTTCAAGTACATAACTGGCGCAAAACGAAAATTGCCTTTTGCAATATTTACTGTCCTAATTTCTCCAGCAAAATTATAAATTTCATCAAACAAATACTTGTGGATTTTAGCTAAAGAATCAAAAGTTCCTGCATCCATTTCATTAAGGATACCACGCTCAAAAAGTTCAATAGCCTTGGTTTTGCTAATTTTTTCCTCTACTCTTGCAAGTTCAGAACTATCAGTTATATTCAATTTGTTTTCTAAAACCATAAAATCCTCTTTTGCTTGATTATATCATATTTTCCTCAAATAAAAAAGAGCGCTAATGCCAAAGACACTAACGCTCTTTTAAAAATTAGTCAAATTTCTTATTTAGAAATTCTTCCTGGAACTACAACTCCACCTTTTAAGTTCTTTTTGTAAAATTCAACGTGTGGTTGAAGAACACTGTCAAGAACTTCTGGGAAGTCTTTACCTTCCATAATTTTTTCAACGATTTCTTGATAAACAGTAGCGAATGCTCTCAATTGAGTCATAGCACCAGCAGCAGCTGGAGTTAAACCCATACCTTGAGTTTTAACTGTTTCAACAAACAAGTTGCCAGTAACTTCGTAAGATTTTGTCAAAGCACCGATATAGCTTTCTGCATTTTCTCTGCAAACGCCGTTATCTTGAGGAACAGTTAAAGCAAATGCAAATTTGTTAGCAGGATTGAAGTGAGCTTCTGCTGAGTGGTGCATTGCATCTGGAACTTTAGCAATTTGTTTCAATGTATCTTTTACAGATTCATTTTGCATTTGAGCATTCCAGTAAACAGTATTTTCAAAAATTGAACCCATATATTGGTGAACTGATGTGATAATTCCGTTCAATTTTGCATCTGCCCAGAAAATACCTTCTTTTAATGCTTCGTTAACATCTAAATCTGCTGTTAATGATTCAGTTGAAACTTCTTGAGCTGCATTCAACATAGCAACCATATCTTCTTTCTTCATGCCTGCATAAGCAAGAGTGAATAAAGCGTGATCATCAAATGCAGAGAATCTTCCACCTACATCATCGTGAATGAATAAGTCACCTAACCAGCCTTGTTCATTAGAAGTTCTTCTCAATTCTGATTTTTCAGCATTTTTATCAGTAACTGCGATAAAATGTTTGTGAGCTAATTTTTCAGCTTCTTCTTGAGATTTGCCTTGAGCCTTGTAAGCATCAACTAACATAGCCAAAACTCTCAAGAAACCATCTTTAGTTTCAAAAGTTGAACCAGATTTTGAAGCGATTAAGAAATTAGAATCCAAAACTTTATTATCTAATTTGTATAAAAATCTTTCTAAACTTGCAGAATCAACATCTGAATAAAATTCGATTTTGTCACCTTTGATATTCAAACCGTTGATAGATAACATGTGTTCAACTGTGTGTTTTGAACCACCAATACCCATAACGCTCAATTTAGAAGCGCCAGTTTGGTTTTGTAATTTCTCAGCTAGAGAGTAGATTTCGTCAACTCTTTTAGCTTGTTCTGATGGTAAGTTTACCCAGTTTAAGAATTGACCTTGTTTGTTAGCACGAGAAGAAAATTCTTTAACAAATTCAGAAACTTTTGATGAATATTTGCTAAAATCAATACCATAGAAGTTAGCAGTAATATTTGAGTTTTTTGTCAACATGATAACCCCTTTCTTAAGTTATATCCTTTACAACAATATTCTACTATAAAATTTTTATTTTGGGGATTTTTTATATTTTACAAAAGATGGACACAATAAACGATAGATATAGGGATTCAGAGGTAAAACCTCTAATGGTACCCAAATAGCTGTAACGAACTCATCCACTTTTAGACCTACAGCCTTTTAAAGCCCCTACATCGCAATTTGTGCACCGAGCAAAATTCTATGACTGTTAGGATTATTATCATTTTGACAGAAAATATAATTCATCACAAGTTTCAAAGCCTGTCCTTTCAAATAATAATTCACCCCAGCAGTATATTCCCTCCTATGGTCATGCCTGCAAGACTTGTCTGGGTCAAACTCATCATAACGAAGAACTGCTTCAATCTTTTTAGTAATTTTATATCCCAAAGTAATATACCAACCTTCACGGTGTTTGGTTGTTAACCCAGTCGGACCATTTGAACCATTTGCAACAGAATACTCCATCCTTGTCCAGAATTTTTTGTATTCATAACCAATATAAGCTCCACTTATAAAATAATCAACAGAATTTCTACGCCCTGTGATTATACCGCCCCCAGTAGTAAGTTTTCCATATTTGCCATTTGTCTTTGCTAGGGGTTTAAAATTAACCCATCCATCAAACTCCATCCCTGGAAGAAATTCCGTAAAAAATGTATCTGAACTATATCCGCCAATATCATAATCCACAAGTGAATAATTCCCCAAAACTCTCACACCATTTTTGCGAATATTACCAAAATTTCTCGAAATTTGAGAACGATTTAAAAGTGGCAAAGTATATGGAGATTGAATACCTTCATACCCAATACCAGTACGAGAACGCCCTACTAAAATTGTATGATGCGGAATCCTTTTTGATTCTACATAAAAATCTTGAACAAATTGTTTCATAAACGGGCGAGAATGCTGATGCGAAGCATCCAACAAAATTCTAAAATTTTCTTTTCCTCCTTTGAATTTTCCATCCAAAATCACATTCACTAATGAAGGATTAAATTTGTTGTAAGAATGCCCACCTTCTTCAAAATTTGATTCCATATTCATCCCAACAACAGCCCAAGGATGAAAAGTTTCCAAAGGTCCAGATTTAAAATGTTTTGTTAATGGTTCATTGAAAAGTGATGATGCAGTATTCGTCTGTTCAATTTTTAAATTATACAACCTATTTGCTTGAGATGAAAGCCCCCGAAAAAATCTATTTTCTTGTTCGACAATATTAGCTTCTTTCAAAATAGGAATACTATCCCAAAGAGGAGGAGCTTCTTCAAGCAGTTTTTCATCTTCAAAAAGTAATTCATCTTCTGTTTCAAGATTGTCATCTTCAGCAATCACATTATCTTTATCATCAGACACTGAATCTGGAATTGAATGAGCAGAATCATTTATTGTAAGGCGTTGAAAATTATTATCAAACTCTAAACAAATTTCTTCTTCATTCGCTTGAGCTGATAATGGATTAAACAATATTAAAACTAAAAAAAATAAAAACTTTTTCACGACCAAATTCTTATACAATATATTTTTGCAAAATCAATTTTTTCAAAGCTTTTGCATGAACGGCATCTGGTTCAATTTCCAAAAGTTTTTCTAAATAGCTTAGTGCCTTATGGTAATCACCCTGCTTTTTATATGCAGCAGCCATAGCAAACAAAGCATCAACAAACTTTTCATCAAGAGCCAAAGCTTTTTCCAAATCACTAATTGCATTTTGAATATTTGGATTTTCAATATCTTTACGAGAAAGAATAATTTTTGCACGGTTGTAATAAGCATCTGTCATCTTGTCATCAATAGAAAGAGCCTTTGTATAATCAAGCATAGCTTCATCATATTTTTCCATCGCATCATAAACCGCACCACGGTAAAAATAAGGAATAGCCCAATCATTTTTCATGTCTAAAGACTTGTTGATATTTTCAAGTGCATCTTCATATTTCCCATCTTGGAAATTGTAAATTCCGTTGTCTAAATAATACTTATAATCTTTCATACGTCGATTATATAATAAACAAACTAAAGGGGTTAACTTTTAATATTTTATGCGCTATCATATTAATATAAGAGCAAGAAAGAAAAGGTTTATTATGAAATCAGTTAAAGAAATTTCAACAGAAACAAAAATTCAAAATAGATTAAAAAATCACCCCGTTTGCTTAGAATTAGTAAACTACTTGTTTGCAGATGCAGAACTTCAAGAAATGCAAGAATACGCAAACAATGTTTCAATAAGAAGACTTGGTTACAACGACCACGGACCAGTTCACATGCGCCAAGTTGTAGGTAACGCTATCAAGATGTTAAACATTCTGCACGAAGCAGGGATTAAAACATCACTAGAACAAGAAGAAATCGGAACATTTGAAGACAGTATGTGTGCCGTAATCTTGGCTGGTTTAATGCACGACTTGGGAATGGCAATTGGAAGACAAGGACACGAAGAAATGTCTGCCCTTTTATGCCAACCAATTTTAGAAAGAACCCTTATGCACATGTTCCCAGATGATTTGCACAAACGAGTAATCATTCGAGCAGTTACAACAGAAGCTATTATTGGTCACATGTCATCAAGAAAAATTCACTCAATTGAAGCTGGTATAATTCTAATTGCTGATGGTTGTGATATGACAAAAGGAAGAGCAAGAATCCCAATGGCAATCAACACAACACCACGAGTTGGGGATATTCACAAATATTCAGCAAATGCAATCAACCGTATCGGAATACACCGTGGAGAAAGAAAACCAATCAAAATTGATATTGAAATGTCTGGCGATGTAGGATTTTTCCAAATAGAAGAAGTATTGTTGCAAAAAATTGACGCAAGCCCTGCAAAACAATTCGTAGAATTGTACGCTGGAGTTGAAGGTCAAGAACGTAAATGCTATCTATAAAAATAAATTAAAATTTTAAAATACTAAAAAAAGCCCTAAGATATAAAACTTAGGGCTTTTTGTTAATCTTCACTATTTTCTTGACAAACAGTCAAACCTTTTTTAACATTTTTTAGATGAAATTGAGATAATATGACTGCAACTATCATAAACACACAACCTAAAGTTTCTCTAGTAGTCATTGTTTCATGCAAAATCAAACTTCCACCAACAACCGCAAAAACTGATTCCATACATAAAATTATTGAAGCAATCGTTGGAGGAGTGAATTTTTGCCCAAAAATTTGCAGAGTATAAGCAACACCACAAGTTAGAATACCTGCGTACAAAATCGGAGTTTTAGCAGCCACAAAGTTTGCCACAACAGGATTTTCAAACATCAACATAAATGGTAAAGACAAAAGCCCTACGACAAAAAATTGAACACAAGACATCTTTACAGGATTTACGTGACGAGAAAAATGGTTTACAACAAGGATATGAACACCATAGAAAAATGCACCAACCAAAAGTAAACCATCATACATATCAAATCCAGACATTCCGCCCTTGAAGCATAATAAATACAAACCAACAAGAGCCAAAGCCACACTAACTTTAACCTTGTTTTCCAACTTTGACCCAAAGAACATTGAGATTAGCGGAACAAAAATTATATATAAAGCCGAAATAAACCCAGCTTTCCCAGCACTAGCAGAAATCATACTATACTGTTGTAAACTCATTGCCGTAAATAGAGCCAAACCACAACAACAACCAGCCTTCAAAAGATATAAGTGCTGTAAATGTTTTAATTTTTTAGAACGCTTGTCAGAAGTTGTCATTTTAACAAGAAAAATCAGAGGAATTAAACTAAATCCGCCTAAAATACTCCTTGCAAAGTTGAAACTAAATGCTCCAACATAATCCATTCCAGCTTTTTGTGCCACAAATGACACACCCCAAATTAAAGCAGTCAAAAATAAAGCTAAGTTGGATAAGATTTTTTTATTCATAAATTCCCCTCTGACATAATTATATATTCTATTCAGAATTAGTCAAATCCTCACAATATTAAGAATAGGAGCTATGATGAGAGGGAAAATCCCTCTCCGAGGGAGAGGTTAGGAGAGGGGTCATCAAAATCTTCCCTCGCCCCTTGAGGGAGAGGGCTAGGGAGAGGGGGTTATTAAACTTCTCCCAAGGGCAAAGCAAGTACGCAACCGTCATTCTGAGGGATAAACAATTGAAATAACAAAACATCATAGCAAATGTACCCGAAGAATCTCAAACTTAACGCACAAACTAAAACCTTTGAATATGCAGTCACGCATAAAACAACCCAAGGGGTTCGGGGGCATAGCCCCTGATAACTCGAGCCATTTTATCATTCGTGTTTTTCTTTTTCGGTTCTACTTTTTCTTTTTTCGTCGAAATAAAA
>CAVAPR010000037.1:0-11425 GCA_963590665.1 Candidatus Methanomethylophilaceae archaeon | reverse complement strand
ACCACCGACCTCACCCTTATCAGGGGTGCGCTCTAACCACCTGAGCTAGCAGCCCGCATATCTGTCTTGCGTCTGTTTTCACTTCCGCATGAACAAATGTACTATAAACATTTTTTAAAATCAAGTCTTTTATTTAATTTTTCTGAATTTTAATACCGCTTGTGTTCTAAATCCATATTCAAACAAGATTTTCTTTCGAATAATAATTTTTATATCTGGGGTAATCTCCTCTTTTGTATAAATAATTATATCTGTTGTATAATCATTTTCATTATTTTTAATTTTAATACTTTCAATCTCTCCGATTTCATCATCTTCCAAATAGTCAGCTATTCTTAAAATTCCAGCAAGTCGTTTTACTGTTTTTCTTTCATCTTTATTTAGATTTTTATAAACTCTATCTTCTTTTTTGTCTGGTAATTCTCCTCTATGGTATCTACAAATACAAGAAATTATTTCTGTTTCTTTCTCTGAAAAATCTGACAATCCTTCGTCTAATACAAGTTTTTGACTATATTTGTTATGGTTATCTTCATCTATTGAATATCCAATATCGTGCAAAGTTGCAGCCGAGATTAAAATATCTTTTTTTCTATCAGACATTTCTTTTAGGTTTTTACAAACTTCTTCAAATATCAAAAGCGACAATCTGCAAACCTCTTTTGTGTGTTCTTTTTTGGTGCAATATTTGTCAAATAATTCCTGTGTAGATAACTTTTTCATAGCGAAAATATTTTAGCATAAAATAAAAAAGACTATCAAATAATTTGATAGTCTTCCCTTCCTTTAAATAAAAGTCTTATTAGATATTGATTTTTCTTTCAAAATTCTTTCTAATTTTTTTCTTAGCATTATCTAAGTTTCTAATTTTCTTTTCAGCATATCTGATTTGTTTTTTAGCTGCTCTTCTTTCAGCTTTTGTTGTTTGATATTTTGAATCGATTTGAGCGTAATTATTTTTGTAGTTTAATAATTTGTTTCTCAATTCGATTTGAGCGTTATCAATTTGCAAGATAGAATTTTGCATTTTTGGTCCTGCAACAACTTGGCTAGGATCTAACAAATCTGTTCCCTTCGCATCTACTGAACTTACTGCTGTAGAAGAAGTTGTTGTTGATGTTGTTTTAACTGAAGAGCTGTCATCAAAATTTAGTGGTGTAAATTTTGTTTCTGCCATAGCAATTGTTCCTGAAATCATTAACAATCCCATTGTTAGGGCAAATATTTTTGATAGTTTTTTCATTTTGTATATTCCTCCATCGTAGTTGTAAACCTTTACTACATTTTAATTTATTTTTACCAAATGAAAAAGAAATTTACATAATTTAATATCCTCAATTTCTGTGTTATGATTTTAATTAGAGGACTTTGGGAAGATGAAAAAAGAATGGATTTTAGACGATACAGTAACAAATGAAAAATCTTTGATTAAGAGATTATTGATTTCTCGTGGGATAAAAACGGAAGAAGAGATGAGAGAATTTTTGAATCCTCTTGAAACTCCGTTGACTTCTCCAAATGTTTTTACTGATATGGAAAAAACTGTTGAAAGAGTATCACGGGCTATTGATAACAAAGAAGTTATAATAATTTATGGCGATTTTGATGCTGATGGTGTAACTTCAACTTCTGTATTATATAAAACCTTGAAATTTCTTGGTGCTGATGTTCATTATTTTATCCCTGATAGAGAAAATGAAGGTCATGGATTTGATAAAAAAGCTTTAATCAAACTTATGACAACGATTAAGCCAAAAGTTATAATTTCTGTTGACTGCGGGATTTCTGATGTTGATGCTGTAAGATTTTTGAACAGTTTCAAAATAATTGATGTTATTATTACTGACCACCACGAAGCACCAGAGGAATTACCTCCAGCTTATGCAATAATTAACCCAAAAGCTCCGAACGCTTTAGATGAAAACTTATCTGCAAAACAAATTGAACATTTAACTTATCTTGCAGGTTGTGGGGTTGCGTTTAAAGTTGCCCAAGCACTTCTTACAAAATACGAAAAGACTGAATTTGTATATGAAATTCTTCCTTTTGTTGCTGTTGGTACAGTTTCTGATATTGTTCCTTTGATTGGAGAAAACAGATATTTTGTATCAAAAGGTTTGGAATTGATTTCTAAAGGAAAGCACAAGGGGTTGAAAATACTTTTAGAAAGTGCGGGTTACGATATTACAAAGGGTGTATCTTCTGAAATGATAGCATTCGGGGTTGCTCCTAGAATCAATGCTTCTGGGCGACTTGATACTGTTGAATCTGCTCTAAAAGTTCTTATTTCTGACAATGTTCAAGAAATTCAAATGGCTGTTACAACATTGAATGAATTGAATAAAGTTCGTCAAACTTTATGCCAAGAAGTTTTTGCTCAAGCTGATGCAATGGTACAAAAAGAAGGAAATAGATTTCCTGCAATTGTTTTAGCTAATGAAGGTTGGCACATTGGAATTATTGGGATTGTTGCTTCAAAACTTGTTGAAAAGTATTACAAACCTGTATTTTTGATGAATTATAATCATACAAAGAATGAATATAGATGTTCTGCGAGAAGTATTGAGGGCGTGCCTTTATATGATGTAATTAGTGCAAATTCTGAAATGTTAGCTGGTTTTGGTGGGCACAAACTTGCTGCTGGATTGAGTTTTTCTGGTGAGCAAACTTCTTTTGAATCTGTAAAAAAAGCTCTTTGTGAAACAGTTAAAGAATATACTTCAACAAAAGAATTAAAACCATTTATTAAAATAGATTTACTTCTTAACCCATCTGACGTTACAACAGATTTGGTTGAAGAAATCTCAAAACTGGAACCATTTGGGGCTTCTAACCCTAGTCCGATTTTTGAGTTAAATAATTTGAAAGTTAGACAAAAAAGATTGATGGGAGCAGATAATTCTCATTTGCGCTTAGTTGTTGCTTCGGATGCTTATGAATTTACTGCCATTTGGTGGCAAAAGGGTGATGTTGGTTTAAAATCTGGGGATAGTTTGGATATAGCTTTTCATCCACAAATAAACGAGTTTAATGGAAATGTTTCTGTTCAATTAATTATTGATGATATTCATTCAGATTCTATTGTAGAAGAAGAAATTACTCCTCGAAATCGTTATAAAATCTTTGATAACAGGAGAAAAGTTTGGAATTTGCAGAATATAAATGATGAAATTAAAAAGGCAACTTCCGATATAAAAGTATTTATAGAAAGTAAGTATATTTATGATACTATAAAAAATTATCCAGAATTGGCTTCACGAGTGCGTTCTAGGTATGAAATACCAAAATGTGACGTTTTGATGTTTTTTGACTATCCAGCTGACAAAAAAACGCTTGATATGATACTAGAAAAGGCTCAACCAAGGAAAATTCATTTTATGAATTATGAACCAAAAGTTATGGATGAATCAGAGTTTCTAAAAACATTTACAGGCATGGTGAAATTTGCTGCTCATAATATGGGTGGAAAGATTGATTTAGTGCGTTGTGCGGGGTTTTTAGGCAAATCTATTGAAGTATTTCAAAGGCTTTTGGATTTGTATGAAGAAGTTGGATTTTTGACGGTTACAGACAGAAACAATGCTTTTTATACAATAGAATTTAAAGGTATTGATGATTTGTCAAAAGTTTTGCATAGTACAAAGTATGCTGAAATTTTTGATATGATTGTTGAATGTGAAGCCTTTCAAAGAAGTTTGTTGGAAGATGATTTAGCGGAAGTGTTGTTGTAAGTGGAAGTCTATAAGGCAATAAGTTTATAAGTTCGTTATATATTTATTTGTTTCCCTCGCCTAGGGAGAGGGATTAAGGGAGAGGGGTTGATTAAATAAAAGAAAAACCCTCTCTCGAAATTGTACCTTTTCGCATTCTGCTCAAAGACAATTTCTCTCTCTTCCCTTGGAGAGAACTGTGCACTATTGTCATTCCAAACTGCGGATTTTGGCAAGAACGAAGCTCGTCTTGGGGAGGGTTGCGTTGAGCCAGCAGAAGCCGACCCGTCATCCAAGATGGTTTTAGGGTCTCTATTTAGTGCGTTCTGTTAGAGATTCCGAAACGAGTTCGGAATGACTGTACGGATATTTTTATTAAGGGGTTCGGGGGCTATGCCCCTAATGACTCGAGCCATTTAATCATTCGTGTTTTTCTTTTTCGGTTCTGCTTTTTCTTTTTTCATCGAAATAAAAAAGAACAAGTGAACAGTAAAAATGTCAACCCCTCTCCTAAATCCTCTCCCTAGGAGAGGACATAATTTTAAAGAGATTCTGAGCGAAGCGAAGAATGACTAAGTTGTGCACCATTTTTTAGTTCTTTGAGAAGAATACAAAATAAAACATAAAGAACTTAATGCCTTAGTGCCACATATCTTAATGCCTTCTGTAACGAACTTATAGACTTATCAACTTATTAGCTTATAGACTTCAATAATAAACACCTTGACATCCGAGTATGTATCGCTTATATTGAATATACGGTATGGCGACATGGCCAAGTGGTAAGGCAGAAGCCTGCAAAGCTTTTATCCCCCAGTTCGAATCTGGGTGTCGCCTTTTTTAAAGACAATCTAAAATATTATAAAACCCGATGTTTTTCATCGGGTTTTTAATTTATTTAATTATGCAACTTGAACAGTATAACCAAGTTCTTTAATTATTTTCAAAGCTGTTGATAATTGAGGTTGTTGTTCTCCATTAAAAATTGCATATAAATTACTTCTTGAAATACCTGTTTTTTTTGAAATTCCAGAAATTGAATCTTTTGCTCGTACTGCATATTCTAGTGCTTTTACAAAAGAATTTAAATCATTGTCGGATAAAAATTCTTGGAACCCAATATTTATCCATTCTTTTATATCATTATCGGTTTTTAAATCTTTCAATATATATTCATCAAAGGAACCAGAGTTTTTATTCATTTATTGACCTCCATTCATTCAGAAATTTTTGTGCATTTTTTATATCTTTACTTTGAGTTGATTTATCTCCGCCATTTATTAATAAAATAATAGTCTGTTCTTCTTGCGTGAAATAAATTCTATACCCTTTACCAAATTGAAATCGTAATTCAGAAATATCTTCTGAAAGTTTTTTACAATCTCCAAAATTACCTTCTTCTAATCTCAAAATTCGTTGATTTATACGTTTTCGGGTAATTGAGTCTAGCGAATTTAGCCAATCAATGATTGGTGCTTTGTTATTGGATAATATGACATATTGAATATTAAAATTAGTCATATATATATTGTACTGTATGCAGTACAATTAGTCAATATATTCAAATTCTAATAAACTAACATAAATGATTTAAGCATTCTGCCTGCGCCATCACCTTTGGTTGAAACAACTTCTATACTTCGTTTATAGTTCATAGATGTTGAGCTTCCTCCATCAAATGCCATTGCTCTATCTAAACCTAGGTCTTTGCAATATTGTTGAACTTCATACATATCTACTGGATGATCGTCTGTGAAAATCAAAATATGGCATTCATTCAAACCTTTCAAACCAATGATTGTTCTTGAGGTTTTGTGTAGAACTGAAGCTGATTCTCTTACAACTTTTCCTTCTGCGTTTTTAACTACAAAACCTTCTTCTTCTAAGTGAAGTTCTGGTAAAATTAAAGGACCTCCTTGCGCAGATGTAATCAATGTACATCCAAAAGGAACACTTGCTTTGTGTGAAACTATATCATACTGGAATTTGTTACCGCATTGCATTACACGAAATTCACTTCTGTTTAAAATCATATTCATATTTTTTCTGAAAAATGGGTTTGCAAGTAGAGCGTTGTTGAACATTGGATCTGCTGCGGTCATTTTATCTGTTATGATATACGAAATTGTTTTTCCATTTTTTGGGTCAAAGAAACCAGCATTGACAGTTAAAGTCGCATTCCCTTTGATATGTGCTTCTCTATTGGTCATTAGGTCTTCTGAAGCAACAAATTTAATTCGTTTTTTTACTTTTTCACCACTCAAGGTAATGTGGTAAACACCATCGTTTTTATCAATAGAAATATCACCAACCGCATGAACTGGATTAGCTACAAGAATAACCATCAATAAACCTAAAAATATTTTTAATAATTTCATATTATAAATCCTTTGACTTGTAGAAACCTAAAATAGCGCATAAGAAGGCTATTGTCGGAAACGTTGCTGTAATTAGTGGTGGCAAAATTTCTTTTTCTGCCAATAAATCGAAAAATGGTAATGTTATATAGTAAATAAAGATACATCCAATCGCAATTGTAAAACCTATCAATCTTTGTTCTCTTGGTTTGCTGAAACCTAACAAGCAACCCAAAATTGCAAGCAATACACAAACAAATGGATGGAAAAATCTTTGCAAATATTTATTCAACATTCCATGATAATCTTCTGACAAGTTTTCTTGTTTCAAAAGATTTACATATCGTTTTAAATTTTTGTTAGTAAGATCACGTTCTTTCAGTGTAGAATATGTCATTAGGGTATAAGCATTAGATGCTGTTTTCCCTTCTAAAATATTCATTTTATCCAAATGATTTATGTCAATATAAATTCCATCATTTGAAATTCTATAATTAGAAATATCATTCAAAACCCATTTGTCGTCATAAGCGTAGCCAGTTTTGGCAGAATAAATATTAGACAATTGATGAACATCTTGATAAACATGGCTTGAAAAATCAAGTACAATTACGTTCTCTAATTTTCTGTCCATAGATTTTGAAACAATAACTGCCATCAATGGGTGACCAGTATCATCTTTTTGAGTGTAGATATATTGAGTAGAAATTTGAAACCCTCTAATAGCACGCATTTTTTCTGCAGCAAAAGGAGTTGCTCTATCTCCTGTAAAGAAGCATAAAGCGGTGAAAATTAAACTCAAAGTAACAACTGGTGCAATAATCCGAGGAAATGACATTCCGACTGCACGGAAAATTGTTATTTCAGAATCTTTACTCAATTTATCAAAAGTAAACAAAGTTCCAAGTAATAATCCAACAGGGAAAGCTTTGTCTAGAATTTTTGGCATTTCATAAACTAATAGTAAAATGGCTGTTTTGAATCCATATTCTCCAGCTAAAGCACCTTTGATAGTGTTTAACAAAATCTCTGGAGCAATCCAAACGATTGAGAATAACAAGATTGCAACTAATGATGCCATTGCTACTTGTTTAAAAATATATCTATCGTAAATAGTAATTTTAGGAAATTTAAAACTCATTATAAAGTGAAATCCTTTCCTAAATAAAATTCTTTAGCAACAGGGTTTACAGCAACTTCTTCACTCTTACCTTGAATTTTGATTTTACCATCAAAAATTACATAAGCTCTATCTGTAATAGATAACGTTGCTTTCGGGTTGTGGTCTGTAATCAAAACTCCTAACCCTTTTTCTTCTGAAAGTTTTCTAATATTATCTTTAATTTCACCAATAGCGATAGGGTCAATACCAGTAAAAGGTTCATCAAGAAGGATAAAATCTGGACTTGCAGCCAAAGCTCTTGCAAGTTCAACTCTACGTCTTTCACCACCAGATAGGGAGATTGCAGTTGCGCTGCGCAATTTTGCAACACCAAATTCAGCTAAAAGTTCTTCAAGTTTCTTTTTCTTTTCACATTCTGTCAATTTGTCATTCATCTGTAGAACAAGGCGAATATTTTCTTCAACAGACAAACTTCTGAAAATTGAAGCTTCTTGTGGCAAATAACCAATACCAGCTTTTGCTCTCACGTGCATAGGCCAAGATGAAATTTCTTGTCCATCAAGGGTAATGCTCCCTTTGTTGGGTTTAACCAATCCAACAACCATGTAGAAAGTTGTAGTTTTACCAGCTCCATTTGGACCTAAAAGACAAACAACTTCACCTTTATTTATATTGAAAGAAACATCATTAACAACACTTCTATCTCCATATATTTTTATTAAATTTTTTGCCTCAATTCTCATTTTATCCCCTTATCATTCGTAGTAATATTCTACTTAAAAAACGCATATAATGCAAATAATTACCTAATTATACAAGCAAAGATTTATATTTTTATAAAAACATTAAGATTTGTAAAATTTATTAGAAATCATGTTACTTTTGATAGGCAAATGGGTATAAAAAGCATGTACACAAACCATTTTCTTTTTCTTTATTTTCTCCTACACACACTAACCTTTTACCGAATAAAGCCGACACTACAACGGCTATTTTTCTTTGGAATTAAAAAGTCTATAAGTGTCTATAAGTGGATAAGTCTATAAGTTCGTTACAAAAGGCATTAAGATAAATGGCACTAAGGCACTAAGTTCTTTATGTTTTTAACAAAATAAGGGACTTAACTATAGCAAATTTAGTCATTCTGAGCGAAGCGAAGAATCCAGCTAATTCTTTAATGTCAAATTAGTAAATTCGACCTACATAATTTTTGCCAAAATTCGCAATTAAGCATGGCATATTTGAATGAGGGTTCGGGGGCAAAGCCCCTGATGACTCGAGCCATTTAGTCATTCGTGTTTTTCTTTTTCGGTTCTACTTTTTCTTTTTTCGTCGAAATAAAAAAGAAAAAGTGAACATTGTACTATGCGTTTAGCTTAACCCCTCATCCTAACCTTACCCCCAAGCGGAAGGAACAAGTGAACAGTTAAATTAGTATGAATGGAGTTTATAAAAATTAGCTGGATTCTTCGCTTCGCTCAGAATGACGGATTTTGCTATAGTTAAGTCCCTTATTTTGTTAAAAACATAAAGAACTTAGTGCCTTAGTGCCATTTATCCATTATAGACTTTTTTCATCAACCCCTCTCCCTTAATCCCTCCTCCCTTGGGGAGGGAAACAAATAAATATATAAAGAACTTATAGACCTATTCACCTATAGACTTATAGACTTATTACCTTTAATTACTTTTTGCAATGATTTTTTCTAAAACATTTTTTGCTGTTTCTAATTGTACATCTTTGCGTTCAGATATATCTTTCTGGGTAAATTCGACTTCTATATCTGGTGAAATTCCTTTTTTATTTATATCTTTGCCTTTTGGTGTTAAATATTTTGCAATGGTTAAATTTAAACCCGTTTCGTTTGGCAGAGGTATAATTTTTTGAACCATACCCTTTCCATAGGTTTTTGTTCCAATTATTTTTGCTTTGTGGTAATCCTTTAGTGCGCCTGATAAGATTTCACTTGCACTTGCGCTTGCGCCATTTACCAAAAGAATTACTGGTTTTTTGATTTCAAGGTCTGTATCTCTTGCCATAACATCATATCTATAACCATTTCTACCAACAATACTAACTAGGCGACCTTTTTCAATAAACAAGTTTGCAATGAATACTGCGTTTGTCAAAAGTCCGCCAGTGTTTCCTCGTAAATCGACAATCAATCCTTGTGTATTGTTAGTATTTTCAAGCGCTTCAAGAAATTCGTTTGGAGTTGAATTACTGATAAAACTTGAGATTTGAATATAACCAATGTTTTTTTCTATATAACTTTTTACGGTTTTTATTTTTATTTCTTTTCTGATAATTTTTTTATTGATTTTTTCTTTGTTTCTCAAAATATCAATACTTACAAATGTGTTGGTAGGTCCTTTTACGAGATTAGAAACTTCTGCAAGTGAAAGTCCGCTAACTTTTTTCCCGTCAATTGCTAGAATTATATCGCCTGCGTGAACATCTGCAAACTGAGCTGGAGTGTTTTCAATAACACTAATAATTCTAATTTTTCCTGAATCGTTAATGATATTTACACCGATTCCTGAAATTTTTGAGGTAATTGATGTATTTTGTTCTGAAAATTCATCTTTTGATAAAAATCTTGAATATGGGTCATCCAAACTTGCGAGCATTGTTTCTATTGCAACTTTTGCATCTTCTTCTGTTTGGATTTTTCCATCGTAACGGTTTTTCCATCTTCCCCAATGCTGGTGGTTAAAATTTGGGTCATAGTATTCATTTTTTACTGTTTGCCAAGTTTTATCATACAGCTTTTGGGGGGAAACCCTTGTTGTATCAACTGTTTGAGTGTCAGAAGTAAGCATCGGGTTATGATTTGTTGTATTGAATGTACGTATGGCACAAAATGTCACTACAACACCAACAAAAAATAATAATGCTTTAATCCTTCTTCTCATAGTTTTAATTTAACATTAATGATTTTTTTTAATCAATATACTTTTTAAGTAAAACATGTATTTATTCAAAAATCTTTATAAATTATCAAACCCAGGAGAATATGATGGCAAATTTTTATATCCAGAATTAGATAGTACGGCCTTTTTGATATATTTGTTTGTGTAATTTCCTTTTTCTAAAAGTCGTTTTAGGGTATTTTCTCTTGTTACAAGAGGATATTGTTCTTGGTTACTTTCTGGATAAAGTTTCAAAATATCGTTCCAAACAACAGCTTCCATTGTCCAAGCGTAGGTTTCTTCTGCAAGTGAATTGTATTCGTCTTGGTGAAGTGCTTCGTGAGCAAGTAATGCTGCAATAGCGCCTGCTGGTGCGTCTTTGTGCTTTGTATTTATATAGATGTATAATTTTTTACCTTTCTTCCATCCAAGAGCATCAAATGTTGCATATTCAGCGTTAATTTCGCTCAAGTTACGAAATTCAATCCTGACAGGTTTTTCTGAAAGATTGTTTCCTAAAATTGCGTTACGAGAAAACATTCCTTCAGTATCTTTTAGCATATCTAGTGCTACATAAAAAACTTCATCTTTTCCTACATCTTTATATCCAGGGGTAATTTGTTTGATATATTCTGGGGTGTATTTTTTAGGGTATTGATGTGGCACGGTCATATTTGGCTCTGCTGCAAATGTTATAGTTGCAGTGAGTGCAAATAATGATATTACACTAAGTGTTTTTGTTATAAGCTTATTTAATTTCATACTTTCCTAACCTCTTCTTGAAACTGACGGGATAACATGAATTATAATTAGATTTTTGGTGAAATCAAATTAATTTATTTTTTTCTATTCAGTTTAACCAATTCAGAGTACATAAATTTATATTTGTTTGAATTATCTAGACTTTCGGCTTCTGAAATGTATTCTAGAGCAGATTTATAATCTTGTTTTGATTTATAAAATTCACTCATTTGTGCATAATATTCTGGATTGTTCAAATCATATAAAATTGCACGTTTCATACATTCAATCGCTTCATCTGTGTCTTCTGTTTTAAATCTGACAAGGGCAAGATAATAATAGCCTTGAGAGCAGTTTAAATCTAATGAAATAGCTTCTTGAGCATAATCTTTTGCTGTTTCATAATCTTCTTTTAGGTAGCTTGCTTTTGCTCCTAAAATATTTCCTGCTATATAATTTGGATTTAATTCAAGGATTTTTTCTGCTATTTTGATTGCTTTATCATATTCTTTTTCTTGAATATAAATATTTGCTAAATCGCTCAAATAGTCTAAGTTTTCTGGATTTTTTTTTTTTTTTTT
>CAVAPR010000036.1:0-12157 GCA_963590665.1 Candidatus Methanomethylophilaceae archaeon | reverse complement strand
GAACTTAAACACATCCCACCAGAAATGTTATAAAAAAAGAGGCTCTAAAAAAGAACCTCTTTTTATTTTTAAATCTATGCTTTATCCAATGCAAAAAATTGGAAGAAATCTTTTTTCTCACACAGAGAATCAAATTTATTTTGAGCCTTTTGCCAACTAACTCTATCGCTTTCCGTAACAAAATCTGGATACCTATCAGTACCTCTCAAAGAAACTTGATATGAACCAATAGATTTAATTTCCTTGTCAAGTTTTGCAACTTTCCGCTCAGCAGCCGCAGGAATACCTGTAGATTTATACAAACATTTCAATACTTTTCCAATACCAATTCCCATAGTAAAAACTCCTTTATATTTCCCCTAGATACTCTTATATAAAGGAAAATTTAACCCAAGAATTGCTATTTTATTAAGAAATGTATATTTAACTTTCTTTTGACACCATTGATTTAACAAAGTGGTCAGCCCCATCCAAAGCCATTTGTAACCAAGTTTCTTTAGTTTTATTATCTGGCATTTGTTTGATGGTATTCACAAGCGAACCTCGCACCATATTATCTGCGCCATCAAGCAACCTTGTAACCCATTCTGGATGTTGAGCATAGTTTTTAACAGTTGTGATATTTTCTGCCAAAAATTCTTTTGCAACTTTGTCTTTAGAATCTAACAATTTTTCAAATAATGATGCTCTTGCATCTGGGTCTATAAATTTAACCGATTCACAAAGCCCTGTTGTAACCTGAGCGTCATCACATGCCAATAGCTTATCAATCCATTTTTGTTGTAATTTTGGTTCTTCATTCAAAAGTTCAAGAGAACGAGCCAATGTGGTATTTACCATTTGGTCATTTTTTGAGAAAAACTTTTCAAAATAATCATCAAAATGAGAACTGCTCATATACTTCATTGAATTAATCAATGCCACACTTGCATAAGGATCTGCATTTTCTGAGAATGTTTGATAAATATTCACACGATTTGGCATATCCATATAATATTGATTGATATTACGAGCTAAATATTTGATAATTGCGGAATGTTTTGTATCCGTATATTCTTCAAAAAACTTATGACGTAATTTTGAAGGGATATGTTTAATCTCTTTTGCAATCGTTTCTTGAGCCTTAATATCATCAACATTTGTTGTAAGTTTTTCAGTCAAGGCATCTAATTCAGGACAGCGCTCAAAATTTTTGATATTCTGAATTAATGCAATATTCACCCTGTGACTGCCTAAATCATAACATTTCTGATACAACTCTGCTTGAAGTTCTTTTGGCAAATGTTTTATACTATGTACAAGCCCAATACCTTTGTCTTTAAAATCATCTGAGCCATCATTTTGAGAAATAATTTTATTAAATAGGTTAAGTTTTTCTTCTGGAGATTTTGCATACTTGATAGCTTTGTGAACATCTTGAGCTAACTTATTTCCCACAAGGTTTGTAACTGTTTCAATCCCGCCGTAATCGCAAATCCAACCGTTTATCCTATTTTTAGGAAAATCATCTCCATAACCAATACCCAAATCCGTTAAATCAAGAATTTCAGTAGGTTTTTCAATTGTTTTAGGCAAATAATCAACGGTCATCAAACCGTGCTTTGTATCGCCATAATAAAATTTGACAAACTCAGATTTATCACCTGCATAATTTTTAACATATTCAGCTAAATTTTGCTCCGTGTGATTTCCATGGTTTTGTAAAAAGTTGTTATTATGCTTGAATAATTTTGTAACTACACCAGTACTCTTGTCCTCTCCAATACCAATTCTGTATGCCCAAGCTTGGAAACCATGCCCGATATAACTTACAGAAAATGGAGTTTTTTCATCAATAATTCCATGTTTTTGGAATAAATTAGACAAGTCAGATTTTAGCCTATCTAAATCAGCAAATTTTCTTTCTTTTTCAAAAATTTCACCAAAAGAGGTTATAAAACTATCCTTATCAAACTTCGCAATATCCTTAATTCTGTTAGTCCATTCTGTAGGCAATCCACGACCATTAACTATGCCACTTGCGCCTTCATGAATTTTTGATAAATCTGTAACGTTTCTTTTTGAATAAATACGTTTGCCCATATCCGCAGAATATTCAGCAATTGCATTCCAATCTAAATGACCTCGAAAAGAGATGTTTGCTAAATAATTTGGAGCAATAATCGGCATATTGTAATCTCTTGAAGATTTAATAGAATTTGTCGAATTATTTTGAACTGAAGTATTTGATTTGTGCTTATTTAATGTTGCTATATTAGTCGGTCTAAAACCAATTTGAGTGATATTCATGTATAAATTCCTTAAATTTAATAATTTTTCTGATATTACTATAAAATTCCTAATTTAAAAATTTGCTAGTTAAGTTACATAATATTACCAATTTAATTTTCCTCTTCTTAATCTAACATGCAACAGAAAGGAGAAAAATTAAAATGAAATCAGTTACAACATTTGATTTACAATACGCACACCGTTTTTTGAATTTTAAAGGAGAAGCGCAATATTTGCACGGACACACAGGAACTCTTACAATTGAAGTCGAAGATTCAATTAACACAGGAGTTAATATGGTATTTCCTTGTAATGAGATAAAAAAGACGGCATGGAATATACTACAAAACTTCGACCACGCACTAATTTTAAGAGAAGATGACCCATTACTACCTGCTATTTTTGATATTTATGAAAAACAAGGAATTAAAGATGGAGCACCCCAAAATACAAATATTGGAGAAGCTTTTAAAACAGAATTAGCAACAGCCTACCCAAATTGCAGAGTCGTTGTAACCAAAGAAACAATGACAGTTGAAGGAATGATAAAAATTGTATATGACCTACTTAAAGACAAATTAAACATCTCAAAAATAACTTTCACCAGCGGAGATAATGCCGCAACAGAAGAATATAAGGTTGATAAAACAATTGAGCGCTGTCCATTATGCGGAATTGCACTAACCAACGACGGAATCTGCCCAAAATGCGGATATAAAAAGGGATAAATACAATTTAAGCGTTCAGGATAGATATTCTACCCCGAACGCTTTTAACTACTACCAACTTTCTATTCGAAAGAAAAGTAATGTCCTTTCCACAACGCAAAAAATTTTTTTTTAGGCATTTTTATACTACTGAATAAAAATAAAACAAAAGAGAAAAACATGTCTATAAAAAAAATTAATGTATTACCCCACAAAAATAATTATTTTACAAAACAAATAAAGAAAACTACTCTATCTGATAAATTCAAACAAAAACTTTCAAAACCAGAACAAACATCCGTTCTTGATGATTCTGAAAAACTTAGTGCAAAAGATAGAAAAGCCTTATCTCTAGCACATTTCACCTGTACAGATACAAATATTGATTATTACAATAGCATATTTGGAAGAAGCAAACTAAGAAGCATTGGACTTGCTCGTATGCTAATGAGATGCCTATCTTCTATATTTTGTCAAAAACTTTCTTTAGAAGATGCCATAAAAAAATTAAATACCTACCAAGAACTAGCAAAAATCAATTGCACAAAAACTTTTTGCCTAAAAGCTTTTAATCAAATTAAAAAAGACTTTGGGTATAAAGACTTAAATATTCCGTTGAAATTCGCCAAACATACATCTAATAATGCAGCTTGGAATCCAACAACATGCAATGTGACAATATATACCAACTTGGCAGAAAAATTAGATGGGAACAAGAAAATTAATATCATTGAATACCTCCTACATGAATTTAGACATGTAAGACAAACAGAAATGGCTTATAGAACATCTCCAGAAAAATTATTAAATGCCTTTGAAGAAGATTTTCCAAGAAGACTTGTTGGCACAACTTTAGAACAACCTAAAGCAACCTTAAAAAAGGTTGCAACAGGTATGAATAAAACCCTTGAAGAACTTAAAAACATGCTTAAAGAGCTTGGATTACAAGAAAAAGTGGATTATAAACTATTTATTAATGGAAAAGAACAGGTATTTGATAGAGCAAATGCAAAAGAAAATTTAGATAAAACATTTGGGAAATTAAAACCATTTAGAGAAAATTCTATAAAATACCAACATGGTTTGAATTATATTAAAGGAGAAGCAACATATATCCCTGCATCTATAGATATAGAAGCCTACAAAAATGGAATATTAGAAAAAGATGCCTACAAAAGCGGAGATAAATGGCGCTCAATTTTAGATATTACGGATTGATAAAAAATCATTACAAATCTATAATTGTAGGTTGGGCATACCTGCCCAACATTTATTTTATGTTATTCTTAAATAATGAATTATAAAAGAGTTTATATTCCTAATAGTTTTGTTCATATTATTATTACCAGTTACAAACGAAAACATATTTTTATCAATAATATTAATCTTTTAAGAATAGCATTTAAAAATACTATGCAACACTATAAATTTGAAATAGTTGCAATTTGTATTTTACCAGACCACATACATTTAATACTAAACCCTAACAACATTGAGGAATATTCAAAAATAATATCTTCAATAAAACATAGTTTTTCTCATGCTGTTGGGCAAGTATGCCCAACCTACAATAATTCTCAAGAATTAAAAATTGGATATAAAAATAAAAGAGAAAAAGGGGTATTTCAAAGAAGATTTTTTGAACATACCATTACAACCCAAGAAGAATTAAATAATCATATTGATTATATTCACTATAATCCTGTAAAACACGGTTATATAAATAATGTGCGAGATTGGGAGTTTTCATCGTTTCATAAATTTGTTAAAAACAATTTCTATGATAATAATTGGGGAAGCTCTACCGATATTAAAAATATTCAAAATTTAGACTTTGAATAATTAAAAATCTAACAACGTAGGTTGGGCATACCTGCCCAACTTTTGATTTATCAATTCTTTCAAAATTTCACTATTTTAAATGTGCTGTACTAGCTACAATCTCATACTGACTTGGAATAGAACCATTTTTTATATCTTTAACAAATTCACCGTATGATAATCTGCTTTCTTCGTAACTTCTGATAAATTGTTCTTTCGCTTCTTTTTGCATTAATCTTAAACTCTCTAATCTTGTGCTATACAAAGATGGCTTTTCACGACGAGCCAAATCTGCTGTTTCATACGATTTAACAAGATTTTTCAAATTTGCTTGTTTTTTCTTTTCAAAAATTTTAGCCTCACCATCATCGATAATAGTAACGGGAGCGTTATCAAAATATTTAGCTAAAACATTTTTAATGGTTTTTCCATTTGTATTGTTATTTGTTTTTGAAACTTTAGCAACTTTACTTGCCCCATTTGTAACAACAACAGTGTCAACACTAGGTTGACTAGATATTATAACATCTTTATTCAAAACTTTTCTAGCATGACGAGAAACCTTTCTCCCTACATTTGCTGGCAATTCAATTGCTTTATCAGCAAATCTGCTTGCATTTTGTTGAATGTGTGGATTAACAACTTGTGGCACAGTAAAATTCAAACTTGCTAAAACTTTCCCAATATACATAAATAAATCCCCTTTTCTCTAGATAATATCAAATAACTTAATTTATATTGTAGCAAAAACATAGACAAAATATAAAAACCTATGATAATATTAAAATAATAAACACGAGAGAAAATGAGGATTTAATGAGCGATTTTAGTGAAAAACTTATAGGATTAGGAATTGGGATATTTGCATTAGGAATTGTTAGTTTCTTCTTTCGTCCAACCCATTTTGACTGCAATCAAACTACAAATCAATGCTATATCTACAAAAATCCTGGAATCAAACATGTTTTAACATACTCTGATATTGAAGATTGCGGATGTAGTTCATATACAACATCATACACCCCTTCGGAAGAACTGAGAAAAAGAAGAATGCTCAGAGAGGTCGGTGTTTGGAATTATCAAACCCAAGAGCAAACAACAAATCACTCCAGATTTTCTCTATTTATTGAGAAATCAAAAATCAAAAAATATAAAAATATAGATTTAACTGGAATTGAAGCCGATAGTTGTCAAACAATAAATGATGTTTGTAAACAAATTAAAGAACACCAAACATTCAAATACAAAAGTCAAAAATCCGTTAATGACTTTTTTGAATATTGGCTAGCAATGATAATTCTTGGAATTATACTATTCATATATGGTAAAAAATCTGAATAAAATAATTATACAAGTATAAAATCAAACTTTCACCAATTAATTGTTATAAACAAAGGATTTAGGATAAATGCGAGATTAAATCATTTTTCTAATAAAAATTTAATGCTTTATATCTTTTACTATTATTTATTCTCATAGTTCTTGCTTCAGCAAACTCAATTGTTTTATCGTATAATAATCTCCATTTATCAATATCAGAAGGGATTGCTTGAGGAATATTAAAATCAATATCACTATTTTCGCCAAGAAAAAATTTTATATTTTCATTTTTATCAACTAAATCCTCTAGAAAAAAGAATTTAATATATTCACTAAAAGAACTGAATTTACTAAAAAATTTCCCATCATTTTTAATCTCATCTTTTAAAGGATACCAGCCGTATTTTTCAGGAGGCTCATTGAAATATCGTCTTATACATTCCAAAGTATAATCAAATCTATCGCCAATATATTTTTTCCATTGCGCACCTCTACATTGATTAATAGATTTCTTATGTTTTGGGAATATTATTTTTCCCCCAATTGAATTCATTATTGTATAATATCGTTTCAATTCACTTGAAGATAAATACCTGCTTATAGGTTCATTTTGAGGAGTCATAACGTTTGCTATAGAATCACACCCAAATCTCATTCCATCATTAAGGTATAAATAATTATAATCATCACAAGATTCTATATCACAACTTAAACCTTCTAGTGGTTTATAACCATATAACAAACATAAGTGTTTTTGCAAAAGTTTACTTCTGTTTGTTCCACAATCTGGATCAATATAATTACCCTTTTTTATTGCATCCCAAAAGCCATAAACATCTTTTATATAACAATCATTATTAGAATTCATTAACCACCTATTTTATATAAATTTTACCACCAATAATTACAGAAAACATATTGACATTAAAAAATCCCTCTGGCTAAAGAGGGATTAAAGTTTGGGCAGGGGTGGATTCGAACCACCGTACTCTCGCGAGAACAGATTTACAGTCTGTCGCCTTTAGCCACTCGGCCACCTACCCATATTCAATTATCATTTGCTTGCCTTGGGCAATAAATTTGCCCTTGACGAGACTTGAACTCGTGACCTCTCCCTTACCAAGGGAGTGCTCTACCTCTGAGCCACAAGGGCTTGAGTATTTTACTGAGAGTCATTGGCAAGTACCTTTCGGCTTTCAACTTTCTTTTTACAAAGTCCGTTTTACTTTTTCAAGACTTGCATACGCTCTTTTTTCAGTAAAAAAGCCGGTAATGGGACTCGAACCTACAACCTACGGTTTACAAAACCGTTGCTCTGCCAATTGAGCTATACCGGCAAGTGCTTATGTAAATCATTATATGCAAAAAAATTTTAACTGTCAAGCAGTTTGTTTTGAGTTATAATAAAATTTGTCAGAGTATAGATTATATAAGGATTTCAAACTAATGATTAGAGCAATTTCACCAATTATTTTATTACTTATTTCAAATATTTTTATGACTTTCGCATGGTATGGACATTTAAAATTTCGTTCTTCCGCTCTTTGGATAGTAATTTTAGCAAGCTGGGGCATTGCATTATTTGAATATTGCTTCCAAGTTCCAGCAAATAGAATTGGTTATGGTGTTTATAATGCTGCACAATTAAAAACCATTCAAGAAGTTATTACACTTATTGTATTTAGCTTCTTTTCCGTATTTTATTTAAAAGAACAGTTTAAATGGAATTACCTTGTTGGATTTTGTTTTATCATTTTAGCGGTATTTTTTATCTTCAAAAAATGGTAGGGGTAAACATTTGTAAAAATAACTTGATTTTCGATATTTAGTGTTATAGAATTTTAACAGTCGATATGTAAATAAATATTCAAGTTTGGAATCTTGAAGGAAAGAGGTAACAATGAAAAACGGAATCCATCCAGATTATAAGAAAACAACAATCAAATGTGTTTGTGGTAACGAAATCGAAACAGGCTCGGTAGTAGAAGGTTTAACAGTTGAAATTTGTAACAATTGCCACCCATTCTATACTGGACAACAAAAAATTCTTGACTCAGAAGGTAGAGTTGAAAGATTCAACAAAAGATACGGAAAGAAAAACTAATCGTTGTCACAAAGAAAAAGAGATTGAAAAAGACTCCCAGAATGGCTGGGGGTCTTTTTTAGTAAAGGGGTTAATTTTAATTTATTACAAAAAAGACATATACTTTTGTGAAAAACTGTTCATGCCAGAGGAGAGCATGAAAATATATTAGAAAATAAAAAGGAGGAAATGAATGAAAGACAAAACTTTTTTAATGATTCCAGGACCAACACCTGTACCTGAGTCTGTAATGCTAGAGATAGCAAAACACCCAATAGGTCATAGGAGTTCTGAATTCTCCTCCGTTTTAGAAGAAGTATATGCAAATTTAAAATACGTATTCCAAACAGAAAATGACGTATTTATTTATACATCAAGTGGAACAGGCGCAATGTGTGCCGCACTAGAAAACTTAATCAATCAAGGTGACAAAGTTTTATGCCTTGTTATTGGAAACTTTGGAAACCGCTGGGCTAAAATTGCACAATCTCGTGGCGCAGTCGTTGAAAAAATTGAAGTTGAAGCAGGACAAGTTATTGACCCAGAAGTGTTGAAAGCTAAATTAGCAGAAGATGTTAATAAAGAAATAAAACTTGTAACCTTAACGCACAGTGAAACTTCAACTGGTGCAGCAAACGACGTAAAAACACTATGTTCAATTATCAGAGAACATGGGGCATTATCTGTTGTTGATGGAGTTACAAGTGTATGTGCTATGCCATGCAAACCTGATGAGTGGGGAATAGATGTTCTTGTTTCTGGCTCACAAAAAGGGTTTATGGTTCCACCAGGATTAGCATTTTTGACAGCAAATGAAAGAGCATGGAAAGTTTACGAAGAATGCAAATATCCAAGCTTCTATTTTGACTGGGGCGCTTATAGAAAATCTACCCGTGCAAATTCTACACCATTCACACCTGCAGTAAACTTAATTACAGGATTAAACACTGCATTAAGAATGATTAAAGATGAAGGGATTGAAAATGTAAATGCCCGTCACAAGAAAAACGCTATGGCTTTGAGAAAAGCACTCCGTGCAATCAACTTGGAACTATTAGTTAAAAATGATGAAAACGCAAGTTATTCAATCTCATCAATTATTCCACCAGAAGGAATTTCTGTTCCTGATATTAGAAAATATCTAAAAGAAGATTTTGATATTGTTGTTGCAAACGGTCAAAACCAACTTAAAGATAAGATTTTCAGAATGGGAACTCTAGGCTTTGTATGCGAAAGAGATTTAATCGCATCAGTAGGAGCATTAGAAGCCGTTTTGAAAAAACTTGGACACAAATTTGAACTTGGCAAAGGAGTTCAAACACTTATTGAAGAACTAGGAAAATAAAGGAAGATTGAATAAATGAAAGTTTTAGTAACAGATAAAATTAATGAAACTGCGGGAAGAATTATTGAACAGACCGCACAAGTAGATTTTTTACCAACAATGACAGAGGAAGAACTCGTAAAAATTATTCCTCAATACGATGCAATAATGGTTAGAAGCCAAACAAAAGTTACTGCAAAAGTCATTGAAGCAGGAACAAACCTAAAAATCATCGGTAGAGCAGGAGTTGGAGTCGATAATATTGATGTCGAAGCTGCAACTCAAAAAGGAATAATTGTCGTAAATTCTCCTGACGGAAACACAATGGCAGCGGCTGAGCATACAGTTGCGTTGATGCTTGCAATGTCTAGAAATATCGTACCTGCAGCAACTTCAACCAAAGAAGGTAAATGGGACAGAAGCAAATTTACAGGGTGCGAATTATACAAAAAAACTCTTGGAATTATCGGACTAGGCAAAATCGGCTCACATGTTGCAGAAATTGCCCTTGCATTCGGAATGAAAATTGTAGTTTTCGACCCATACACCTCAAAAGAAGTTGTCAAAAAAATGGGAGGAGAATATATCGAAAATATTGATGATTTCTGGGGCAGATGCGATTATATTACAGTTCACGTACCAAAAACAAAAGAAACAATAAACTTAATAAATAAAGATACTATTGCAAAAATGAAACAAGGAGTTCGACTTGTAAATTGTGCAAGAGGTGGAATTATCAATGAAGCAGACCTAAAAGAAGCAATCGAAAATGGACAAGTGGCATCTGCAGCAATTGATGTTTACGAAAAAGAACCAAACATTACAGAATGCCCGCTAATCCACTGCAAGGGAAATATTGTCTTAACTCCCCACCTTGGAGCAAGCACAAAAGAAGCTCAAATGAACGTAGCAATTGATGTTGCAGAACAGATTAAACAAGTTCTTTCTGGAGGTTCAGCATCATCTGCAGTTAATATTCCATCTTTGCGCCCTGATAAACTTGAGCCAGTTAAGGATTATATGCAAATTGCAGAAAATTCAGGACAACTTGCAATGCAAATCACAGAAGGAACAATTAAATCTATTGAAATTTCAGCTCAAGGAGATTTGGCAAATCTCGACATTCAACCGCTAGAAGTTGCCGTTTTGAAAGGTGCATTATCATCAATTCTTGTTGGTGTAAATTACGTAAATGCTCCAATTTTGGCAAAGAAAAGAGGAATTGACATAATTTCAACAAGATCCAATGTAAAATGTAATTTTGCAGGACTAATCACAATTAAACTTGTTACAAACAAAGAAACAACAACTGTTTCTGGGGCGTTAGTAGCAAAAGACATACCTAGAATTGTCAAAATCAATGACTACGAAACAAGTATTCGTCCTCAAAAACACATGTTGATTGTTCCACACGTGAACAAACCGTCAATGATTGCCAAAGTTGCCCAAGTAATCGGTGAAAACAATATCAACATTGGTTCTATGAATGTTGTTCAAAAGAATGATAAACATGAAACAGAATCAATAATGGTTATCAACACAGAAACAGAGGTTCAAAATGACGTACTCGCAGAAATTGAAAAAATTGATGGAGTCCACAATCCTAAATACGTCAGCTTGAATGCAGAAGAATAACTAAACATCACTCCTCCCCGAAGGATAGTTTTCCCCTCTCCTTGAGGAGAGGGTAGGGTGAGGTGGAAAACCAAACAAACAGCGTCATTCTGAGCAAAGCGAAGAATCTCTAACAGAACGCACCAGATAGAGATACTGAAACAAGTTCAGCATGACAGGGCTCATTCCCTCGCCCCTTGTGGGAGAGGGGTAGGGAGAGGGGGACAACAAATAAAAAGGAGTAAAAATTTGAAATTAGCAGTATTCGACTTTGATTCAACATTGATGGATGGAGAAACCATTGAATTTTTAGCAAAAGAACTCGGAATTGAATCAAAAGTAAAAGAAATAACAGACAAAGCAATGAGAGGAGAAATTGACTTTTTTGAAAGTTTAACCGAAAGAGTTTCACTTCTCAAAGGTCTAGAAGTCACAAGAGTTGATGAAATTTGTCATAATTTGCCAATCATGAATGGCGCAAAAGAAACAATCAAAGGACTGAAAGAGTTGGGGTATAAAGTTGTTTGCTTTTCTGGAGGATTTAAAAATGCGACAAACCACTTTGTGCCTATCCTTGGACTAGACGGAGATTTTTCAAATACATTACATTCAAAAGATGGAATTTTGACAGGACTTGTTGGGGGAGAAATGATGTTCAATACCAGTAAGGGTACGATGCTGAAAACATTGCAAAGCATATTGGGCATAACTCCAGAAGATACAGTTGTTGTTGGAGATGGCGCAAATGATTTGAGTATGTTCAAACATGCCAGCACCCGAGTAGCATTTTGCGCAAAGCCAGTCCTAAAAGAATCCGCAAATATTATTGTTGATGAAAAAGATTTAAGAATGATTTTAAAGAAAATAAAACACTAAAAATCAATTAACAAACTACGTCATACTGAGCAAAGCGAAGAATCCAGCTAATTTTTATTAGTAAACTCCATTTAGACTATTTAAATAATCAATAATTGTTCACTTGTTCCTTCCCCTTGGGGGGAAGGTTAGGATGAGGGG
>CAVAPR010000035.1:13254-13876 GCA_963590665.1 Candidatus Methanomethylophilaceae archaeon | reverse complement strand
TTTAAAATTAAAAAAGGAATATTTTTTTCTTAAATAATTCTCTCCCAAATAAAGAATTAAAAAAATCATAGACAAATAGATAAAAAATGTATATAAAGAAATAAATTGTTCTAAAGTAAGAAATAATACATTAAATTTTACTTGTAAATAAAAAGTAAAAACTATTAACAATAACAATATATATGAAATTATAGAAACAATACCCAAAGAAATATATTTATACAAAGTCATACAATAATTATAACATGAGGAAATAAACGAAATAAAAATAATACTAATATGTTTAATATTAAATGTCCTATATCACTAGAACATTTTTTATTTTCAATTGTAATAAACAATAAAAGACTCCTTAACGGAGTCTTTTTTAATGCGAAAAAATTACAAATAAATTTTTAAACCAATATCATTCCATTTGAATCAGATGGCTTGCAACAAGCAATAATAAAATCAATTAGCGCCAACAATGCAGGAATTCCAGTCCAACAGAATAATAAATACATAATTCCTGCTCCGCTGTATCCAGCATAGAATTTGTGAACCCCAATACCTCCTAACAATAAAGTAATGACCAAATATGCAACTTTACTTACTGCATGAGTATTCATATTTTGGTAATATG
>CAVAPR010000035.1:3949-13147 GCA_963590665.1 Candidatus Methanomethylophilaceae archaeon | reverse complement strand
TTACTCAAATTTATATTTATTCCTCCAGCTGGAATATTATTATTTACTTTAGGTTTTTCTGTTTCTTTTTTCATTACAATTACTTTTGTATCTGTATTAAAAATTTCAACGGCATCACCAACATTAGGAATAAAATTGCTACAATCTTCTCTGCGAACTTCTTTTATTGTACCATTTGCCATACCAATAAGAATTACATCATCTTCAATTTTAATAATTTTGTTCATACATCTCTCCTATCTTAATTTCACTACATATTTTGTATTATCAATAAACATTTCTAAATCTATAGAATTTTTTGTATTTATAAAATCTTTAGGCATTTCTGCAACCAAATAAATATCTTGACTTTGCAATGGCATTAAACGAACACTAGACGAAAAATCTGTTTTATCCTCTGTTGTTTTTATTGAAAAACAATCAAATTCATACTTTCCAGCATATTTAATTTTTGCCTTTACTAAATCATCAAAATTAGCTTTTTTATTGAACAAGCTCTTTGCATTCAAACTTACATAAACAAGTTTACTGTTTTCATCTTTAGGGGTATAATAACGATTTTCATTATATGGTTCACCCCAATAATTGTATGTAACTTTAACAACAGGAGCAGAAATTTTGTCAGCAATATTCTTATCCTTGATTGTAAATTCTAAATGGTTATCATTAACAATTTTCTGAGCAAGTTTAACTTCAATTGGGAAATTGTACATTATTTTTTGAATTAGAGTTTCTTTTGAATCTAATTTTGTTTGTAATCTTATTTGGTTTGTTTCTACTACATTTGCAACTAATGCAATGAAACAAAAAGTTAAAATTATTTTGTTAAATACTGATTTATTTTCCATAACTTCTCCTAATATTTTTCTTCTTTCAATACGTTACCCTTAGTATCTAGAGTTAAATATTTGTCACCCAAACGAGCAAAATATCTTGCTTCTCCAGTTTCTGTATATGTTAAATTTAATGAATCATATTTTTGTTCATTCAATATTTCACCTTTTTTATTTACTAGAGCAAATTGTCCTTTTAGAACATCTGACCTATAAGCTTGACCTTTACCTAAATAAACAGCAGCATAACCATCAATAAATGGGTTTGCAATTTCTTCTCCATCATGACCTTCATAGCTGCCATATTGAGGAGGAATTACATAATTACCAGTTTCATCAATATATCCCCATGCTACACCTGTAAACACAGCGGCTAATCCATCAGAAAAAGCTTCAGCCAAAACATATTTGTAAGGTAAAACTAAAGTACCTGATTTATTTATAAATCCAAACTTATCACCATTTGATACAGGAGCAATATTTCCTTTAAATGGTTCTGCCCATTCAAAAGTTGGTTCTATAATAAATTTTCCTGTCTTATCTATAAAACCGTATTTATATGTTTTTGGTTGTCTATACATTGCGACACCATTATAAAAATTATAGTCATAAGAATACCCAGAATTTAACTGTAAATCCGCAGGCATAGGTTCAATAGCTACTTCACCTTTTGTATTAAAATATCCAATTTTAACACCATCATTAATATCTTGAATAAAAAATGCCGCCATTCCATCATGAAACGGTGAAATCAAATCATAAACAGGTTCAACAAGATATTCTCCAGATTGATTTACTAACCCAAATTTTCCATTTTTAGCAATAACAGAAATACCATTAGTAAAAGATAAAGGCTGCTCTAAATTACTAAAAACAATTTTTCCATCTGTAGTTTTGTAACTAAAAGTATAATCCGAATTTTGTACTTCAATCAATTTACTTTCAATATGCCCTTCCGTATTAGTAATAAAGGGATTGGTACACCCATAAGATGCTGTTAACATTAAACTTGCCATTAATCCTAAATAAAACTTTTTCACAAATTTTCTCCTATTTAATTTCACAATGACAAAATAATAATACTCATAAACCATAAATCTGTAAATAGTGTTTTCGTATGAAATTATTTAGTCTTTCATTGAATAACGACACCATAATAGGCATAACCGCCAAAATATACTATCATTGAAAAGATAAGAGGAATAAATATGGTAAAAAGAAAAAAGTTGGGTAAAGATACCCCAATGCTAACGACTGCTATTGTTGCAGAAATGTTAGGAATAACCCCAGATAGATTAAGAACATACGATTCAGAAAAACTAATCCATACACATAGAGTAAAAACAGGTCAAATTCAGAAAAGACTTTATACTGAAAACGACTTGGAATGGTTGTTGTGCCTAAGAAGCCTAGTAAAAGAGCATAAAATGAGTATTTCCTCTATCAAAACACTTTTGCAAATCTTATCTTTAAATCCAACTGTAATTTTACCAAAGAATGAAATAGGTACTATTCTTCACGACATGTCAAATAACCCAAACTTTAAATCAGTAGTTAAAAATTTCTAATTTTTATAAATTCAACTTTTTTATTACAAAATATAAGTAAAATCTCCTCTAAATAGAGGATTAAAATACACGCTTTAGCGGTTAAAATGAGAATGGGTAGATTATAAATAATTTTTGGGAGGGTGGTATGAATAAACTTTTTTCAGATAACGATGAAATATACTCTTACTTACCTGGCAATGACGAAATGTCTGAATCTATAACACAAAATTGGACAGAACAAGCTATTGAATGTTACCAAATCAATTGTGATTGCAAAAAATGTTCACTTGCGCACGGACATTATTCTTTCATCTGCCAAATGCCAAAAGTTATTGATACATTGCTAGAAACAATTGGTGAACCAGAAAAAGAATTAAAAACAGCTTAAATAAAATACTAGGGATATGTTCGAAAATTGTGTGTAATCACAACCTCGAACTAAATTTATAACCTAATCAAACTCATTTGATTAGGTTTTCGTTTTTTATATATTTTGTAACAATCCAATTATACTCTGCCGTACATATCTTCGTAGCGGACAATGTCATCTTCTGACAAAATATCACCTTTTTGAATTTCAATAATTTCTAAATCTTCTTCATAAGGGTTTTGAAGTGAATGAATTGCTTTTACTGCAATATCAATACTGTGTCCTGGTGAAAGTATTCTGTCTTTTCCTTCTAGTACAACTTTTGCCATGCCAGAAAGTACTACCCAATGTTCACTTCTATAATTATGTGATTGAACAGATAATTTCTGTCCTGGATTTACGTGAATAATCTTTGTCTGAAATCCTTTACCTTCTGCAATTACTGTATAAAAACCCCAAGGGCGATATACTGTTTTGTGAACTTTTTGTGTTCCGTCGTGTTGTTGTTTTAAGGTTTCATAAACCTGTTTAACTTCATCTGTTTGATCTTTTTTACAAGCTAAAATTGCATCTTCTGTTTCAACTATAACGGTATCTTCCAAGCCAATAGTTGCAACAAGTTTTGATGAAGAGTAAACGAATGAATTTTTTGACCCTTTATCCAAAACATGTCCAACAAAAACATTGTTATTTTCATCTTTTGGACTAATTTCATATATAGATTTCCAAGAACCTAAGTCTTTCCAATCGGATTTCAATTCAACCATTACAATATTTGAACTTTTTTCCATAATTGCATAGTCAATTGAAATGTTTGGCATTTTGTCAAATTCTGTGAATGAGATAGACTTTTCTAAAAAATCTATGTTTTGGATAACAGAATCGATTTCTGGACAATATTTTTTAAATTCTTCAATAATTGTAGAAGCTTTAAACATAAAAATTCCGCAGTTCCAGAAATAATTTCCAGCTTCAATATATTTTTCAGCGGTTTGTTTATCTGGTTTTTCTACAAAGTTAACAACTTTATTTCCTTCAGAGCAAATGTAGCCATAACCTGTTTCTGGGTAATTTGGTTTGCCCCCAAAAGTTACAATATGTCCTTCTTTTGCTAAATGTTCCGCATCTTGCATTGTTTGAACAAATTTGTCACTATCATTTATTTGCAAGTCAGATGGAACAACAAGAATTACATCATCATTTTCAAAATTTTCAACAATATATTTAACACTTAAGGCAATAGCTGGAGCTGTATTTTTTGAAATAGGTTCAGCGAGAATAACTGTATCTTCGCTTAATTTTGAAAGCTGCATTTTAATATTTGAATGGTGTTTTGTATTAGTAACGCTAATAATATTTTTTGATGGAATAAATTTGTTTAAGCGTTCAAAAGTTGCTTGCAAAAGACTTTTATCTGCATTTAGAGTTAAAAGTTGTTTTGGGTATAACTCTCTAGATAGTGGCCATAATCTGCTACCTAATCCGCCTGCCAAAATTACTCCAAACATTCAAAGCTCCTTTTCAAATATTACCTTTCGCCAAGTATTATACTATATCAACAGTATAATACAAGTTTATAAGTAAAGTTGATAGGTCTATAAGTGGATAAGTTTCTAAGTTGGTTACGTTTATTTGTTTCCCTCCCCAAGGGTGGAGGGATTAAGGGAGAGGGGTTGATTATTCAAGGGAAAAGGGAATAGGGAAATAAGTTCGTTACAACTTAGTCATTCTGAGCAAAGCGAAGAATCCAGCCGATTTATATAAACTCCATTCATACTAATTCTAAATAACTGTTCACTTATTCCTTCTCCCAAGGGAGAAGGTTAGGATGAGGGGTTAATCTGAACGCATAGAACAATGTTCACTTTTTCTTTTTTATTTCGACGAAAAAAGAAAAAGTAGAACCAAAAAAGAAAAACACGAATGATTAAATGGCTCGAGTCATCAGGGGCAAAGCCCCCGAACCCCTATTCAAATATGTCACCCTGAACTTGTTTCAGGGTCTCTATCTGATGCGTTCGGCTAGAGATTCCGAAACAGCTAACGGCTACGCCGACGCATACGGACTCACACGTTTCGCCACAGCTCAACGGTTCGCTTTGTAAAGTTCGGAATGACTATTGTGTTCTGTTCTCTCCAAGGGAGAGAGGGAAATTGTCTTTGAGCAGAAGGCGAAAAGGTACAATTTCGAGAGAGGGTTCTTTATTATTACTCAACCAACCCCTCTCCTAACCTCTCCCTCGGAGAGGAATGATGTACAATATATTACACATTCGTCATACTGAGTGAAGCGAAGTATCTCTAACAGAACTTATTTGGTTTGAGATTCTTCGGGTAAATTTGTAAAATTATATTTTCATTTCTTCTGTCTATCCCTCAGAATGACGTTAAAAACATAAAGAACCCAGTGCCTTAGTGCCTATTCCATTATAGACTTTTTCTATCAACCCCTCACCCTTAATCCCTCTCCCTAGGAGAGGGAAAATGCAATGTAACGAACTTAGAAACTTATCCACTTATTAGCTTATAGACTCTAAACCACAACCGACCTTCTGGAAAATCCAAAAGGTCGGTTGTTAGATTTATTTTGTTTTTAATTATTTTGATTTCTTTTCTTTTGCTTGTTGTTGCAAAACATCTGCTGCTCCGCCTGACATATCATTTACTTGTTTGTGAAGCTTTTTAGAAATTTCTTCTGGATTGTATTTTTGGTCAACAAATTCAATTTTTGCTTTTTTCTTAGCAGCTGTTGTTAATTCATCCAAAGCTTTTACTTGTTTTTCTTGAACTAAGTAATCTCTAATATCTGATTTTGCTTTTTCATAAGGAACAACACCAGCACCTCTTCTATCTGTTACCATAATGATATGATAACCAAATTGAGATTTTACAGGTTCTGTAACTGTATTTGGTTTTGCTTTGAATGCAGCTTCTGCAAATTCTGGAACCATTCTATCTTTAGCAAAGAAACCTAAATCTCCACCTTGTTTTGCAGATTGTGGGTCTTCTGAATATTTTTTAGCATATTGAGCAAATTTTGAATTGTCAGCTTGTAATTCTTTTGCTAACTTTTCAGCTTCTGCTTGTTTTTCTGCCATAACTTTTTCAACTTCTGCTTTTAATTCTTTTTCATCCATTTTTGTTTTTGATTTAGCAGTGATTTCTTGTTGAATTTGGTATGGGTTTGCTGCAATCAAGATATGAGATGCTCTAACTTGGTCTGCATGTTTAAATTTATCTTGATTTTTGTTATAAAAGTTTTTGCAATCAGCATCTGTAACCTTTATATTTCCAGCTTCTGTTGCCAATTTTTGCATTTTAACTTGGATTTTAATATCATTTTTAAATTCTGCAGTAGAAATACCATTGTTTCTCAAAGTAGTCATCAATTGGTCTTTTCCACCCATTTTATCCATCACATCTTTAATTGCTTGATCAATATCTTTTTGAGTAACCTTAATTCCTCTAGCATCAGCTTCTTGGTCTAACAATTTTTGAATAATTAATTGGTTTACAACTCCTTGTTCTGTCATCAAGTAAACAAAACCATCTTTGTTACCTGTTAAATCAGCATCAGACATTTTTGCAAATGGTGATTGAGCTAATTGTTTTGACATTAAATCATCATGTTCTTTCAATGTAATAACACCATCGTTAACTTTGATGATTGCTTGTTGATCTTTCAATCCGCAACCTGTAAACAACATCGCTGATAACAATAATGTTGCTAATATTTTTGAACCTTTCATTTACACTCTCCCTTTTTTAGTATTCGTAACTAACTTTATGTATATAATAAAACAAATCTGTTAAAATGTTAAATACTTCATTAAAATTTACATACGAAGTGTTTAAAATCAAGATAGAACAACCTTCTTGGCAAGATTTCGGTGCAATTGTAAATTTGATTTTTTTAGCCAAATTCAATGGTAAAACTTTGTATATCAAATTCCATTCAGCTTTTGAATATGGAGTATAAATTCTTATACTATCTTGAGTTTCACGAATTACTGAAATTTTAACCTCTGTTGCTGAAAGTCTTAGTCTAATTAGTTTAATCAAATTTTCTACACATTCTGGAGGTTTAGCAAATCTATCTTGCCATTCCTCAACAATATAATCAAGTTCAGTAGAGCTTTTTACATCCGCCAAACGTTTATATTCAATCATTTTTTGTTCAGCTGAACCAACCCACTCATCTGGAATATAAGCAGTTACATTTATATCAACAATTGCAGGAGTTGTTTTTTCAACTTTTTCACCTTGAATTTCTTGAACAGCTTCATCCAAAAGTTCGCAATAAGTATCAAAACCAACATTTATCATGTGTCCATGTTGTTTTGTACCCAAAATATTTCCAACACCACGAATTTCTACATCTCTAAGTGCTATTTGATAACCACTTCCAAGAGTTGTAAATTCTTTTATTGCTTTCAAACGGTGGACAGCATCTTTTGTAATTTCTTTACTTTTTTTGTAAAAACAATAGCAATACGCTTGACGTTGAGAACGACCAACACGACCTCTTAATTGATACAATTGCGCAAGCCCAAATCTATCCGCATCGTGAATAATCATTGTATTTGCATTCGGAATATCAATTCCATTTTCGATAATTGTTGTTGCAAGTAAAACATCATATTCATGGTTTGCAAAATCAACAATAACTTCTTCCAAAGCCTTTTCATCCATTTGACCATGTCCAATTGCAATTCTTGCATTTGGGACAATTTTTTGGAGCTGATTTTTAAATTCTTGAATTGTTTCAACCCTATTATAAAGATAAAAAACTTGTCCTTCTCTATCAATTTCATGATTTATGGCATTTTTAACCATATTTTCATTCCATTCACCAACGTAAGTTTTAATTGGCAGACGGTTTTTCGGAGGAGTGTTAATTACAGACATATCTTTAATTCCAGATAATGACATATAAAGAGTTCTAGGAATTGGAGTTGCAGACATAGAAAGAATATCAATATTTTCTCTCAATTGTTTCAACTTTTCCTTGTGGCGAACTCCAAATCTATGCTCTTCATCTATCACAAGAAGTCCCAAATCTTTAAATACAATTCCATCCTGTAAAAGTCTATGAGTACCAACAACAACATCACATTTTCCAGTTGCCAAATTTTTCACTGTTTCTTTTTGTTCCTTATGAGTTCTGAAACGTGATAACAATTCAACTCCAACCCCAAAAGGTTTAAATCTTTCTGAAATAGTTTGATAATGTTGAAGAGCAAGGATTGTCGTAGGAACAACGACTGCAACTTGCTTTCCAGAAGTTACAGCTTTAAAAATAGCCCTCATTGCAACTTCTGTTTTACCAAAACCAACATCACCACAAATCAATCTGTCCATAGGTTGAGAAGATTCCATATCTTTTTTGACCTGTTCAATTGCTTTCAATTGGTCTGGAGTTTCAACATATTCAAAAGCTTCTTCCATCTCAATTTGCCATGTTGTATCTGGCAAAAATTGAATACCTTGCTGCATTTTACGTCTTGCATAAAGCCTTAAAAGGTCATAAGCAACAACTTCAACAGCTTTTTTAACTTTTGCTTTAGTACTTTCCCAATCTTTTCCACCCATTCTGGAAAGTTTAGGTTTGACAGTACCAGAACCTCTATATCTGCACAAAAGGTTAATTTGTTCAGCTGGAATATGTAATCTATCTTTGTTTGCATATTCAATTGTCAAATAGTCTTTTAATTGACCATCAATTTCTTGCTTTGAAAGTCCTTTATAAATTCCAAGCCCGTGAATAGTATGAACAACATATTCTCCAACTTTTATATCATTTATATTTTCGATATATTCTGGTTTTTCCTTATAATATGATTTTTTTGTCGCCGTAACTTCTTTTGAACGTTTGTTAAAAAGTTCTCTATCAGTAATTATAATCGTTTTAAAATCTTCTAAAATACATCCGCCAGAAACAATACTCTCTGCATATTCAACAGAAAAAATATCTTTTTCGGACAATATTTCTTTCACTCTTTCTGGATAATCAGTTGCAATAATTATTCTCCATCCAGAATGTTCTTTGATAAAAGAAGTTATTATATCAAAATCAGCTTCAAAATTTCTTAATGGCTGGGCATTAAATTCTACAATATCACCCATATTTCCATCTATAAAATTGTTAAAACCAATCTTTTGAAAATAAGTTGTCCCTCTTAAAAATTCTTCATAAGTAAAATGATTTTTACCCTCTATTTTTTTTATTACAGAAAGTTTAAGATTTTCTTCTAATTGTTTGTTAAAATTTTCATCCAAAAACTCGTATTTTGAATAGATTTCGGAAGTTTCATCAAAAACAATTGTATAATCTTCAAAATAATCTAAAATTGAAACTAAATTTTTATTAAAGAAATTTTGATAAACTTCAATACCTTCAAAATAATTTTCTTCTGGAATTTCTTCATCATCCAAAATTCCATCT
>CAVAPR010000035.1:0-3939 GCA_963590665.1 Candidatus Methanomethylophilaceae archaeon | reverse complement strand
TGTTGAATACTTTTAACCAAATCTTCCTGCCCAGCAGTTATAAATTTGTAGATAGGAAAAATTTTTACTTCTTTAGTTTTTTCAATGGATTTTTGGGTTTCGTTATTAAAATATCTAATATCAACAACTTCATCTCCCCAAAGTTCTACTCTTATAGGATTTTCTCCCAATGTAAAAATATCCGCAATATCACCACGAATACTAAATTCTGACATATCACTAACCATAGTTGATTTTTTATAACCTAAATCAACAAGTTTTCGTGAAAGTTTTTTTAGGTCAAGAGTATCCCCAACTTTTATTTTGAAACTATTTTTTTTGAAAAAATCTGCATTTGGAAACTTTTCCAACAACGCTTTTACTGGACACAAAACAATATCTGGTTTAGATTGCAAAATCCTAATTTGTTCAGAATAATCGTACAAATTTGGTGAAACAGTTTCATACATTGAGATATTTTGAAACGGCATAACACTTGATTTCAAATCACAAATTGTACTCAAATCACTTTGATAACGCAAGGCATTTTGCTCTGAAGAAGTTATGAACAAAACTTTTTTCTTTGAATAATTTTTAATTTTAGACAATAGAAAAAGTCGCAAAACAGAGGTTAATCCAGTAACAGCAAAAGATTTGTTATCTTTTATTCTCTGTCTAAATTCATCATAACTTTCAGAAATATCATCCGTGTTTATGTTAAACATATCAGATATTATAAACCAAAATTCCCAAAAGTGAATGGTGTGAATAACCCAGATTTTACCAGCAAACAGCTTTACCATCGAAAAGTTTTTTATGCTTTTAAGAGTTTTTGTTTCTCTCGGGTGTGAGCCTTAACTAACCTTCTTAATATACCATACGATTTGGGTTTCTGTAAATATCCGTACTTTTACGTACGTAAAAATACGACTAGCCACTTGGGGGAGTTTGTTGCTTGACAAGAGGTGGAAAGGCAATAGGGAAAGTCTATAGGTCTATAAGTGAATAAGTCTATAAGTTGGTTATTTTTTATTTTGTATTCCTCTCAGCGAACTAGAAAATGATAGAACATCATTCCTCTCCTAGGGACACTAGCTGAACCGACGAAACGAAGTGAGTCGAGTGAAACTGCGTGCCGAATGGCTGAGGTTAGGAGAGGGGTTGATTGTTCTAATGTTCACTTTTTCTTTTTTATTTCGACGAAAAAAGAAAAAGTAGAACCGAAAAAGAAAAACACGAATGATTAAATGGCTCGAGTCATCAGGGGCATAGCCCCCGAACCCCCAAAACAAATTTGTCACCCTGAACTGGTTGAGCTCTATCTGGTGCGTTCGGTTCGAGATTCCGAAACAGCTAATGGCTACGCCAACGCATACAGACTCACTCGTTTCGCTTCAGCTCAACGGTTCGCTTTGTAAAGTTCGGAATGACATTAAAAAACATAAAAGAACTCAGTGCCTTAGTGCCATTTATCTTAATGCCTTATGTAACGAACTTATAGCCTTATTTCCTTATAGACTTTTATTTTCCCTACCGCCAAGCCAGTCAATCATTGGGCGGATTTCACCAGATTCTAAATTGTATTTATGTGCAAGTTGACTATTCAATATTCTATCTATTCTCAAATTTACTCTCGGAATATAATCCACGTGCAACTCTTTATTCTCATCATCATAATTTTCAGAATAATTTAAACCATAATGCACACATTCTGGCAGCATCGTAACACCCTTAACATCATCGTAATAACAAACCCCAAAAGTTCTGCAAACCAAGCCTCTATACTTATAAACAGAACACTCTCCATTTATCAAAAATGGACAACGATGTTCAAATCTTTTTTCACCTTTATACTCTTTTTTATCCATCAACAAATTTCTTATATTTTGTTGAACTAAAATTCTTCTATTTTCTGGCAACTGCAAATAGCCTTGAGTTAAATAGGCAAATTCAAGCTGTGAAAAAGGATATTCACCAATTTCACAGCATAATGAGCAACCCTTGTGACATTTTACATACTTCTTTTGATTTTCAAAAAGTTGAGATATTATATCGTCAAAATCTTTTAAAAATTCTTCGTACTCTTTTAGCATTTTTAGATTATTTACCTTTAATCATTGTGTAACGTCTGCCGACTTTTATTACATCATAATCCAATTTGCCTTCAATTTCATTTATTTCTTTATTCTTAATAATTACAATATAATCTTTTTTAGCCAAATCATCTTTTACACTATCTAAAGTTAATCCTGTATTTGAATTATAATCAACATTTTTATCATTGTAATAAAGAAGTGAATATTTTCTATCCATATTAAATGAAGATATTTTATAATTATTATCCTTTGCATAAGTTGCAAATTCAACTAAATCTTGTTGACCAAATCTATAATCAACTTCAAAAAATTCTTCAGTCGCAAATGCTGAAATTACTGTCATAAATAAAACATAGAAAATAAAGACACCAATATATTTTTTATATTTTACGGATAACAATGAACCTAAACCAAATACAATTAAACAAATCAATGCAAACCATTTAATTTCTGCAATATCACTATTCAATTGAGCTGGAAGATAGAATTGAGTAAACATTGCAACAATACCAGCCACAACGCATATCCATCCAAAAATTTGAACTGATATATTTATTGGTTTTTCGTGTTTTTTCTTATCAACATAATCTTGCCACATCAAACCTACAATTATTGCTAAGGGATAATAAATTGGTAAAATATAAGTTGCTAATTTTGTAGAAGATGATGAGAAGAAAAACATTATCCAAATAACTGAAACCCAGCACAAAGCCAAAGCTTTATGAACATTATCCATACTTGAAAAATCAAAGTTTTTAACTTTTTCTACATAATGCAATTTTCCCCAGTTTTTTATTTTATCTACAAAAACTGCAATCATTGAAAATACCCAAGGAATAAATCCCCACAATACAACTATAAAATAATAATAGAAAGGTTGTTTTCTACCAATTTCATTATTTGCAGTATTCAAAAATCTATGCAAATGATGTTTAATAATATATTCGTTATAAAATAGTGGATCATATTTTTTGAACATAATTATATGCCAAGGTAAAACAATTAATAAAAATATTATCAACCCTGGGAGTAAATAAATTGGTTTAAAAATTTCTTTAAATTTTTTCGCCATAATTGATGTGAAAAATACTGTACCGAAAGGAATTGCAATCCCTGGAATACCTTTTGCCATAACAGCTAAACCTGTGAATAAATAAAATGCCCACCAATAAAATTTCTTATGATTTTCTTGGCAAAAATAAACTTGAAAATAACAAACTAAAGCAAGTCCAACATAAAAAGTTAAAACAATATCAAGAATTGCATATTTTGCAAGCATAATAAATTCTAAAGAAGTTGCTAAAATTAAAGAAGTAAAAACTCCGAATCTTCGGCTAACTCTCTTTCTTCCAGTAAAATATACCAAAAAAGAAAAGATAAAACCTAACAAAGCAACAGGAAATCTTGCGGTAAATTCATTAACTTTTCCACCCCACAAAGCAAATGACAAACATTCTTGCCAAAAATACAATGGAGGTTTTTCAAAGAAATATTGACCATTCAAATATAATGTCAAAAAGTCTTTAGAATGGAACATATCTCTAGACATTGCAACATATCTTGTTTCATCAACATCCATCAATGAATAAGTACCAATGCCATAGAAAAATATAAAATAAAATAAAATACCTAAAACTAAAACTGTTAAAATTTCACTATGATTATTACAAAAATCAACAATTTTATTCCATAAATTAAAAAATTTTTCTTTAAAAATCATAAACTTCTCCGCCTAATTCCCAAAAAGAATTATACTATAAAATTACCCATACGAATATTTGAATTTTATAAACCTTTTGTTAGTTTTTTATTAGTTATAACAATACAAAATAAATATATATTTATAATTAATAAAAATATGTTC
>CAVAPR010000034.1:0-14317 GCA_963590665.1 Candidatus Methanomethylophilaceae archaeon | reverse complement strand
TAACGTAATCACATCTGGAAGTTGCAACAAGAAATTTCCAGAACCACAACAAGGGTCAATTATGTTTTCATTTGTTAAATCTAAATTTGAGATAACTTTTTCAATAACTCTTGTCGGGGTGAAATAAGCCCCTCTCGCCTTCCTATTAGATAGATTAGATAAAGAAATATACAATAATCCTAAAATATCTTCATTTCTTTCGTATGTGTATTTATAATCAAAAATTTCAGAATTGTTTTTTATAAAAGAGTTTAAATTTTCCTTATTTCCCAACAAATCCTCAATAAGCGAACTAAAATGTCCTAAATCAATATTTGAATTTAGATATTCTGAAAGAAAATTTTCACAAATAGAATTTTGAATATTTTTTGAAAGAAATAATTGAATCGTACAATCTGCCAAAATATAACGGATTTCATTTTCAGATAGAACTATGTTATTAGAAAGAATAAAATCTAATAGAGATTGAATGTTTTGAAGATTTATAGAGTCTTTAGAAACATAATCTTTGTACAAAAAAGAACCACTAGCGAACTTTTTATTTCTTCTGGATTTTAAAGGTGCAGAAGAATTTGATTTAATATCAGTCATAACATTCTCTATATACACTTTAGAGAAAAAAGGAGTACGATTTTTGAAAGTGTTTGGAACTAATTTTTTCAATTTTATCCAATTTTTCACCGTTGCTTCCGAAATAGAAAACAACTCACATACCTCTTTGCTATTATATAGCTTTTCTTTTGTAGCTATTCTTCTTTCTGCAATTGAGTTCATAATCTTCCTTTAAACTTATTCTACACTAATATTGCAATTTAATCATCAAGTAATACAATAAATTAACATTAACTATAGGCATTTATTGAAGTAATTTTTTGTTCACTGTAGAATTACTTTTATGAAAGAATTGTTTGAGTTTGACAAAAGTTTTGGGAATGTAATCGGAACAGATGAAGCAGGAAGAGGTCCTGCTGCTGGAGGAGTTTTTGCAGCTGCTGTTTATTTTCCAGAAGTTACAAATTCTCTTATTACAGATTTAGATAGGCTCAACGATTCAAAAAAATTATCACCAACAGCAAGAGAAAAGCTTTATGATGTAATTCTAAACAACACAATCAATTCTATAATTTGTATTGAAGTTGAAGAAATTGAACACATAAATATTTTGAACGCATCACTAAAAGCTATGAAATTGTCTTGTGAAGAAGTTATTAAAAAAGCAGAATTACAAGACTTTATCACACTTGTTGATGGGAACAAACTTATCAGAAATTATACATACCCTCAAAAATTTATAATCAAAGGGGATGGTCAATCTGCATCAATTGCAGCTGCAAGTATTTTGGCAAAAGTTACAAGAGATAGATATATGACACAACTAGCATCAGAATTTCCACAATATGGTTGGAATAGAAACGCTGGATACCTAACAGCAGAACACCTTAAAGCAATTGATGAATACGGATTATCCAAATATCATAGACCATCTTTTTTGAGAAAACATTTTGAAAAACAAAAACAACTTTCATTATTTTAATTAAGAATTGTTAACAAATCCGAATAAAAACTAAAGTTTTTTCTTTAGCCTGCCGATAGATTACTTGTAATCAGAAATCTATGGAGTAGAAAATAATGCTAAAGAAGATAACAACACCATCAAACAATAGATGCGAAAGTGTTGAATTAATATTAAGAGGAGCAAGAAAACGCCGTAGTTTGGCGTACTCAAATGCGTGTGAAATAAATTCAGGCGCAGGAATCAAGGCGAATCTATCCGCTGTAAAATAATTAGAGAAAACGACTACTATACTAACCAAATTTAAAATAAGAAGAGAGTTTTATAAAGCCAGAGCAAGTGTGCGACTGGCATTTTTATTGAAAAGCCTCTTTACAAAACTTAACCTTTAGTCAATTTTGAGAACTAAAAATTTTTTATATAAGTGTAGGTTAGAAATGTGTATTTTATTATGCAAAGGTAGGTAAGTTATGTCTATTAGTACAAAGATTTACAGCGCTATTCCGAGCTTGAATACTGCAAAAACTTATGCCCAAAAAGCTTATGCAGCAATTCCTAGCTTGGGAGCAGTAAAAAGCGGGTTAAAAACAATTCCATCAATTATTTTTGAAGATGGAGCAGATATATTTGTCCGAGGCGCAAAAGATAACTTTAAAGCAGGAATTAAAAAGAATCAATCAATAAAAAAAGCTCTTTTGGATGGAATTAAAAAAAGTGGTAAAAATTTAGCAAAAGAAGTTGCCGAAAAAGACAAATCAGGAAACTTCTTCAAAAGATTTTGGAAGTCAATCAAATCAACACCAACAGATATTGCAACAGCAACCAAAAATGGAGCAAAAGTGGCAAAAGAAGCTGGCAAAAGTGGAATTATTGGAGGAGCTAAAGGACTTGGCAAAGGCATTTGGTCAAAAATGCCATTAGTAGGTAACTTGTTATTGATTGGATTTGAATTACCAAATATCATTACTGCAACAAAAGAACAAGGTATTGGACAAGGCGTTGCAGAAGTTGCCAAAACAACATCTCGATTAGTTGGCGGTTCAATTGGTGCAGCTATCGGTGGAATGGCATTCGGACCTATCGGAGGCTTTATTGGATACGGTGTTGGCGAATGGTTAACAAGTAAAATTGTTGGAAAATCATACTCTGAAAAAATAGCAGAAGCACAAGAAAAACAAGCTGAAGCACTTTCAATGCTTCAACAACAACCTCAAACAGAAATTGCCACTGCACCTCAAGCTCCACAGTATCAGTACAATCCTTATGGAGTAGGTAGCATGAATGACTTTTTGACAAACAGCATGTCAAACCCTTACAGTAATGATTTGATGATGCAAAATATGAACTTTAATACAATCGCATAATCTAAAAATAAATTAATACCCACATTTCTTTCTCAACAGCTGGCATTTAACCAAATGCCAGCTGTTTTATCGTTAACATTTTGTAACATTATAAGCAATTTTCAGAAGGGAAAATACTTTAATATAGTACAGGGGATTTAATAGGAGAAATTAAATATGAGTTTCGTATCTTTTGACCAGGCTCAAACGATAAATAACTTGGCTCGTTATGCCACAGGTGTCGCAATTAACAAACAGGAAGAACCTTCTGGAGTAGTTTCAGGCACCCTATTTATGGGTGGTGTTAGCGGTGCTACTTGGGCATGGCAAAATAGAAAAGATTTCAAAGCTGGCTGGCAAAACTTAGTTAAAGATGCAGCCAAAAGAGATCAAATGATTAAATCAACAAATGTTGTTCCAAAAGGAAAAGCTTTTAGCACAGTTAGAAACTATTGGGCTGGAGCAAGCAAATATGTAGCGCAAAAAGAAGCTGCACAAGCTGCAAAAGCTGCACAAACTACAGCAAAAACATCTAAAGCCGCAAGTTTCTTTGGTAAAGCTAAAAATGGTTTAGGAATTACAAAAGCTGGTGCATTCTTAAAAAGTGTTGCAACCAAACATCCAAAATTAGCAACATTATTAAAAGGTGTTAAAGGAAACGCAGGATTTGCAATCTTTTCTTTAGGTGTTGGTGTTCTTACTGACGTAATTCCAGCATTTGAGTTAGGTGCTGATAAAGGATTTAAACAACTAGGAAAAACAGCCCTTAAGACAACTGCAGAAGTAGGCGGTTGGGCTGCAGGTACGGCAGTTGGAGCAAAGGCAGGTGCCTTAGCTGGTACGTTTATCGGAGGTCCAATTGGTACGGCGGTTGGAACTGTACTTGGAGCCGCATGCGGATTTATAGGCAGTTGGTTAGCAAGTAAAGCCGCAGACAAAGTTGTTGGACCAAGTGAAGTTGAAATAGCTCAGCAAGAAAATTCAGAACAATTAGCTCAAGCAGCAAAAAGCGATGCAGAATTGCAAAACGAAGTAGTTGGTCAAGCTCTCCAAAACTTAGTTGCAAATTATGCAGAAACAGGAAAATTAACTGATGATGATAAAATTGCGAAAAAAGAACTTGAAAAAACTATAGGCGAAGAATTGAACCTAGATGAGTTGGCTAAACAGTATGTTGAAACAGAAAAAGCTCAACAACAAACAGCAGCGCAAGATTCAACCGCTCCAACTCAAGAACAACAGGCTATACAAATGCAAGCCCAACAAGAAGCTGAAACTCAAAAGCAAGCTCAATTAGCAGCATTGCAACAACAAACAACAATTCCACAAGCTTCTTCAACTCTAGGAACAGAAGAAATTGAAGAACCTCAAGGCAAAAAGGACAAAGAGAAAACTAAAAAACAATACTCAACTCCAATGTTCTCTACTCCAATGACAGCTTATTCTTCACCATTGAACAATCCATTTATGACTTCATCAAACAGCTTCTCAATGGCTAATCCATACGGAACAATGTCTGCAATAAGCAACACTTCTTATGACAACCCATTTGGTAACTTATACCAAGCTTCAAACCAATCAACAGAAACAACTGATCCCAATAAATTTGTATATAACCCCAAAGCTTAATCAAACTAAGCAAAAAGATGAAAAAGAGTTCCTAAAATAGGAACTCTTTATTTTTTTAATCTTGTTCAAGTCTTAATTTGTTTAGACTCCGCAAACGTGGAAATCACGTTCTGATACAGATGAAGTACATTCTAATAGTTGAGTTAAAAGTTTTTCAATCACTCTTTCTACAGTTTTCACTTCACCTTGTAATGCTTTGAAACTTTCTTCTTTTGTTTCTTTTAGTGCATTTTCAAAAATTTCATCTGTGTACATAAATTATACTCCTTATTATCTCAACAATTTATACTACGGCACATTTAGAAAAAAACTTTAATTTTTCATAAAATTTTTGTTACAAAATTTCATCTTTAGTGGAGGTTTAAATAATTTTAAAGTAGAATATTTACATGTTTGCAAAGGGGAAATACTAATGTTAAAGGATTTCGAATTGACAAGTTACGATTTTTACTCAAACCGCAGGGACATGGAACTCATATCTACAATTGTAGAAACATTGAAAAAAATCCTTGAAGAAGATAAAAAGCAAGAACAACCTTTGTTTTTGAAAATATCTGACAATTTAATTATGAACATCGCAAGAAAAGTTGTTCAAGAAAAGAAAAAGACTTTTCTTATCGGGATTACTGGCGAAAGCGCTTCTGGTAAAACCGTTTTCGTTGATAATACAATCAAGGCATGTATCAAAAACAAAACAGAAGGAATTTATACCGTAATTCGTTGTGATGATTATTACAAAGATACATCAAAGGAATTGCAAGAAGCTGGAAGCTACGAAGCCCTATTTAAAACAGGTTTCAGTTTTGACACCCCTGATGTTATCGATTTAGACTTAATGAAAAGCCACTTAGTTTCACTAAAAGAAGGCTTAACAATCAAATCCCCTCGTTATAACTTTGTAACTTGTGAATCTGACCCAAACGGAGATGAAAAGAAACCTGCAAAAGTTATCCTAACAGAAGGTTTGTACGTTTTGAATGAAGGCGTAAGAGATATTATGGACGTTAAAGTTTATGTATTTACTCCGCTTGAAGTTATCAAAGACAGATGGTACAAACGTGCTGCGCAACGTGGGAAAACAGGCGAAGCAGCTGATTTACAATTTGCAGATGTAAACAAAACAGCTCAACAATATATTCGCCCTGCTTACCAAATTTCAGACGCTGTAATCAATGGAATGGTTAGCCAAGAATATATTCAAGAAATTACAGATAAAATTTTCAATGCTCTTAGAGCCATAGAATTTTAATCAATAAAAAACATTTTGTTTTAAAAAGAGGAACTTAATTGTTCCTCTTTTTTTTAGGAAGTAAAAATTCCTCTTTTAAAACGCTTTTTGGCATGTGTTACATCTTGGTTCTACCTGTATTGGCGCAGCACATCCACAAGGTTCACCTTTAATTTTTACACCATGTAATTTTTCACATTTTGTAAGTTTCGGCTTTTTACATTTAACTACTTTTTGCTTTTGACATCCACAATTTCTAAAACCAGTAAATGGGTTTAAACTATTCATTCCATCATAAGACCACGCAAAAGCACCTTGTGCAGGAATAGTCAAGAAAGCCAACAAAGTGAAGAAACTTAAAAATCTTTTCATTTTTACTCCTTATATATTTTTTTTACTACATCAGTTGGGTAACATTATTATTTTAAAAGTTTTAAATAAATTTCCTATATCCATAAGGAGCAAAGTCTATAGAGTAAAGTCGTAGATATAAAGTATAATTTTTTACAAAAAAAATCTGGTTAAAAGCGAAAACTTAAAACCAGATTCTTTTTTATAGTTTGAATGTTAACTATTTAGAGATGCTAGCATCTTCTAACAAGATAACTTTAACTGTTTCACCTTTTTTAGCGCTGTAGTTCAAACCTGGAGTAACTAAACCAGTAACTAAACCAACACCAGCACCAACTGGAGTACCGATAGCGATACCAGTACCTACTTTGTCTGGGTTAGGGATGAATGAGAAACCAACACCTGCACCAGTACCAACAGCAGCACCACCAACAGTATATAATGCAACTTTACCAGCTGTCATCCAAGGTCCTTCTTTCAAAGCATAATCTTTGTAGAATGGTTTAGCGTTCAAGTCAACTGTTTTTCCTTCTGGAGTAACAACTTTAGTGATTTGAGCGTAAACTCTAGCGTTTTTGTTGAACCATTGTGGATCTTTAATATCTAATACGTTACCGTAGAAAGTAGATCCAGCTGGGAATAATACTGTACCTTCATCAGTTACGATGTCTTCTGAATTTGTAAATGTAACAGCATCACCTGCAGCATGTAATTTTGATTTGAATGCTTCGTTGAATTCGATAGCTAAAACGTTACCTTCTTTAACGATGTTTCTTAAGTTAGTAACTGTAACTTCGTTAGAAGGAGCTTTTTTAACCATGTTCAAGTGTTCAGTACCTGTAACTGTTTCTGTAGCTTTTTTGTATTGATCTTTAACAAGGTCTAATCTTTGTCTTAATCTGTATAATAATACAGCAGCTTCAGCTCTTGTTAAATCTTCAGTTGGTCTTAATTCATTTTCGTTAGGATGGTTTACGTAGATACCATAAGATAATGTTTTAGCGTAAACATTTTTAGCCCATGCTGGAACTTTGTTAGCATCTGAGTATTTAGAAACTACGTTAGAATCAACTGTACCATCAATTGTGATGTGGCTGATAACTGATTGAGCTTCATCTCTCAAGATGTGACCAGCTGGTTTGAATGTACCATCTGGGTAACCATATACCAAACCTAATTGTTGAGATCTTGCAACTGGAGCATAATCTGCGCTAGATTTTGCAACGTCAGAGAATCTGTAGTTAGATTTGATTTCTAAATCTTCATTTCCTAAAACTTTAAGTAATGCTTGAACAAATTCAACTCTTGAAATTTTGTTTTCTGGATAGAAATTGCCATTTGTTAATGACATTACTGAATCACTAACAACACTTGCGATTTCTGGTTGAGCCCAATAAGTTTTGCTAACATCATCAATTCCTTTGTAAGCAAAAGCTGGGACAGCATTGATAGTAAGCATACCGCATACTAATAAACCTGCTAGTAGTTTTTTCATTTTTCACTTCCTCATCTTTTTTTTCTACTACATAAACACAAAAATATATTTTTATTATATGATAATAATATAGAAAAGTAAATAGCTAGCCCCAAAAATATATCAGGAGGAAAAAGATGAGAAATGTAGCAGCTACAAAAATCGTGTCAACACTAGGTCCTGCCTCTAATTCAGAGGATATGATTCGCAAATTATATAGAGCTGGTGTAACCATGTTCAGATTAAATTCTTCGCATGGTGACATGGAAACACACAAACAAACATTAGATTTTATTCGTAAAATCGAAAAAGAAGAACACACAGTTATCCCTGTTCTTTTAGACTTACAAGGTCCAAAAATCAGAGTTGGTAAATTTGATGAACCTATCGCTATCAAAGCTGGTGAAGTTCTTAAATTCAGACATCAGGACAAATACGAAAACGATATTATTCCTGTTGACTACGAAGGTATCGCAAGCGATGTTAAACCTGGAGATAAAATCCTTATTGATGATGGTAAAATCCAATTAACAGTTGAAAAATCCGAAGATAACATCGTTTATGCTAAAGTTCTTACAACTGGTGTTATTAAACCTCGTAAAGGTTTGAACTTACCTGGAGGAACTGCAAGTCTTAACATTTTAACTGAAAGAGATAAAATGTTCTTAGATTTTGCTATGCACAACGATATTGATTATCTTGGTTTATCTTTCGTAAGATGCAAAGAAGATTTACAATCATTGAGAGCAATTTTGAACAAAAATAATTCTCGTTTAAGAATTATTTCTAAGATTGAAAAACCACAAGCTCTAGAAAACCTTGATGATATTATTGAATATTCAGATGGTATCATGGTTGCTAGAGGGGATTTGGGTATTGAAACTCCAATCCAACAATTGCCAATCGTTCAAAAAACAATTATCAGAAAAACTAACGCCGTTAGAAAACCTGTTATCGTTGCAACTCAAATGTTAGAAAGCATGATTGAAAATCCAATGCCAACAAGAGCAGAAGCTTCTGACGTTGCAAACGCTATCATTGATGGTGCTGATGCAGTTATGTTATCTGGTGAAACTGCTGCTGGTAAATATCCAGTTGAAGCTGTTTCTATCATGAAGAAAATTGCCGAAGATATTAATAATAGCCAATTCATGAGAAAGAATGAATTTCCTTCAACTATCAGAACTGAAGAAAATGCAATTCCAATGTCAATTGCCGTTTCAGTTGCTGATACATTGAAAAACTTACCAAAAGCTAAAGGTGTAATTGCCTTGACTGCAACTGGTTATACAACTGCATTGATTTCTGAATGCAGACCATCAGTTCCAATTTATTCATTCTGTGAAGATGCTAAAGTTGGTAGATTTATGCAATTATTCAACAGCGTTTCTTCTATCAAAGTTGATGATAAAAACATTGAAATTGATAAAAATTCACTAATCGAATTAAATGAATTCCTAAAAAGTGAACTTAAAATGGAAGCTGGCGATTGCGTAATCATCACTGGTTCAGTTCCTCACTTAATGTCAGGACAATCTACAAACTTCATGAAAATCCACAAAATTTCGTAAGTTTTTAGATAATAACAAAATAAAAAAGCTCATCGAAAAAAATCGATGGGCTTTTTGTTTTTCTTAAAAAAAATTTATTTTTTATCAAACTTTTCTGGATGGGCTGAGTTAGACAAAATGATTTCGTAATACTCATTTTTATCAATATTTACGCCCATTGTTTTTATATCACAATATTTTTTCTTCTTTTTATTTAATAGTTTTTTATAATCTTGTCCCATACCGAAAATATATCATAAAGAAACGCTGAACAAACACAAAAATACACTTTTAACGTTACAAGTTTTAATATTCATTTGTCATTGCTTGCAAATTTAATATATTTATTATAGGATTTATAATACGAACGTGCGTCGACGGACTTTGTGTGTGGAAGAAAGTCATTCAACGTCGATTAAGGAATTACAAAGTTAAGTAATAGTTTAGAAATATAAAGGAATGCAAAAATGAATAACCCAATTATTGATGAATTAGAAAAAAGTTATTTAGGCAAAGAACTTCCTGCAATGAACGCAGGTGATACTGTTAAAGTATTCGTAAAAATCGTTGAAGGTAACAAAGAAAGAATTCAGGCTTTCGAAGGTACAATTATTAAAATGCACGGTTCTGGATTGAACAAAACAATCACTGTAAGAAAAGTATTCCAAGGTGTTGGTGTTGAACGTGTATTCTTAATCAACTCTCCAAGAATCGACAAAATCACAGTTCTTAGACGTGGTGATGTTAAACGTGCTAAATTGTACTATTTGAGAGAAAGATCTGGTAAAGCAACTCGTATTAAGGAAAAAATTGAAAAAAGATAAGACTCACATTCACTGGTATCCAGGACATATAGCAAAAGCTGAGAAAAAGCTGAAAGAACAGCTTTCTTTAGTGGATGCCGTGATTGAAGTTGTAGATGCGAGATTACCAATCTCAAGTTGTTATGACAATATATCGGGGCTTCTTAACGGAAAGCCTCGATTTTTGTTGGTTAATAAATCCGACTTGGTCGATAAAAATTTACTCAAACCGTTTATTGAAGAATTAAAAGCTCGTTTTGAAATTCCTGTAATTGTTACAGAATCAAAAAACAACAAAGACATCAATGTTATTGTAAAAAAGGCAATAGAATTATCTGAACCACGAATACAAGCATTGATGGCGAAGGGTTTGCTCCGCAGACCAGCAAGAATTATGGTTGTAGGGCTTCCAAATGTCGGGAAATCTAGTATTATAAACAAACTTACACGCTCTTCAAAAACTAAAATTGGCGCAAAAGCTGGTGTTACACGTCAGCAACAGTGGGTAAGAATTAACCCACAGCTTGAACTTCTTGATACCCCTGGGATTATTCCAATGAAACAAGAAGACCAAGAGAGAGCTAAAAAATTAGCATTCGTAAATTCTGTATCAGAAAATGCTTATTCAAACGAAATTGTTGCAGAAGAACTTTTGAGCATGCTTGATGAAAAACAAGCAAAAGTGTTCCGAGAATATTACAAACTCCCAGAAGAATTAGAACTTAATGTTGATAATATTTCTCTTACCAGAAATTGGCTCCTAACAGGAGGTTCAACTGATAGAGAAAGAACATCTGTTTACATTTTGCGAGATTTTAGAGAAGGAAAAATTGGCAAATTTATTCTAGACAATTTAGAATAATTATTTGTTATTCACACCATACCCAAACATTGCAAAATCATATTTTACAGGGTCTTCTGGACAGAATTTTTTCAAATTTTCAGTTAATTCAACAACTGATTTAAAATCATTTGCTTTTCTTGTCAAAAGGCCAGTTTGTCGAGAAATCCTTCCAACATGGACATCTAGCGGAATATACAATTCAGATGGAGGGATAAAATTCCAAATGCCCAAATCTACAGGCCCTTTTCTTACCATCCAGCGAAGAAACATGCACATTCTCTTCATTGCACCGCCATTATGAGGATTCGGAATCATTTGATAAAAGCCCTGTTTTGCTTTTTCACTCGCTCTAGAATAAAAATAATCTATAACATTTTCAAACATTTTTCCTTGAGAATAACCATGCTCAAACAATTCCTCTAATCCATCAGATGTGTTATAAAGATCTTTTAAAATCAGAAAAATTTCAGCAAAATCATTCGGCTTCCCAAACCTATAATTAAAATCGCCAAGAATTTCTGGTTCAAAATTTTGAATGAAATTAAGAGGTTCATTTTGAGCTAACACAAATAACTCGTTCAATTTCTTTATAAATTGCTGACGACTTCCATACGCAACCAAAGAAGCAATAAATCCCGCAAGTTCAATATCTTTCTTTGATTGAAATTTGTGAGGAAATTGCACTGGATCATCTTTTATAAAATCAACAGTTTCATATTTTTCTACTAATTTGTCTAATTCAAGTTTTGTAATCATAATTATAGAATACTCCAAAAACATTATGGTTTGCAAAGAGATATTATTTTTAGTAGAATAACAATGTATGGAAGGACAAATTTACAAAATTCATTCTGACTTGTACCACGTGAAAAGTGCTGGGAATTTCTACGAATGCAAAGTTCGGGAAGTATTAAAAAAACAACGTCAATCCATTCTTGTCGGAGATTTTGTAGAATTTGATAACAATGTTATCTCAAAGATTTTACCTCGAAAAACTTATATCAAACGTCCTGCCGTATCAAATGTTGACCAAATCGTTGTTGTATCTGCCCTAAAACAACCAGATTTAGATTTCCACCAGCTAAATCGCTATATTGCGCTTGCAAAATATTATAAAATACCCGTGGTATTATGTTTCAACAAAGAAGATTTAGGATTAGATTCTGGGGCACAAGATAAAATTTTATCAATCTATGGGAACTTGAGCTACAAAGTAGTTTTCACCTCTGCACTAGAAAAAAAAGGAATTGAAGATTTTAGAAAACTCTTAGAAGGAAAAATCAGTGCGCTATGTGGGAATTCTGGAGTTGGGAAATCAAGCCTAATCAATGCACTGAACCCAAATGTCCACCTAAAAACAAATTCCGTAAGTGATAAACTTCATAGAGGAACACATACCACAAGACACTGTGAAATTATTCCCCTAGATGAAACAACAAGCATTGTAGATACCCCAGGATTTAGCAATGTTAGATTTGATTTTATCCTACCGCATGATGTAGATTTGTTATTCGAAGAAATGATTCCATATAGAGAGTCTTGCAAATATGGAAACTGCCTTCACATCAACGAAACAGGCTGTGGAGTTTTGCAAAATATAGATAAAATTGATGAAACAAGATATTCTAGCTACGTTGATTTTGTAAACGAAGCTTTTGAATACAAAGAAAAAGTAAAGTATAACGGAGTGAAAGAAGAAACTTCAAGCAAATTAAAAAACAATCGTGCAATTGCAAAAATTAGCGCAAAAAAACGAGAAGCCTCTCGCAACACTCAAAAACAATTGATATATAAGGAACTTAATAACGATGAAGATGAATGATTATATTGACTTAGTAAATGATAAATTAGACGAGTTTTTACCAATTGAGTACCCAGAAAGTATTTTCAAATCAATGAAATATACCGTACTACTCCCAGGGAAAAGACTTCGCCCCGTAATGTGTCTTGAAACATGCAGAGTTCTAGGAGGAGAAATAGAAAACGCAATTCCAACAGCTTGTGCAATTGAGATGCTGCATGCTCAAACATTAATTCATGATGATTTACCTTGTATGGATAACGATGATTTTAGAAGAGGAAAACCTTCTAATCATAAGGTTTTTGGAGAAGCAATTGCAACACTTGCGGGAGATGCTTTGCTAACTTTTGCCCCACAAGTAATCACAAAAAATTCAAAAAATCTTTCTCCATCCGTTTTGATAAGAGTTTTGAATGAATATTTTCAATTCGCAGGAGCAAGGGGGGTTATTGCAGGTCAAGTTGTAGATATTGAATCAGAAAATAATACCAAAATTATTGATAAAGAAAAAACTCTAGAATATTTACATCTACACAAAACTTCTGATTTATTCAAACTTTCAATGAGAACAGGGGCAATAATTGCAGGAGCAGATGATGAAAAACTAGAAGCTCTAACAGAGTTTGCAGAAAACTTTGGTTTAGCATTCCAAATCGCGGATGATATTCTAGACGAAATTTCCACTTTTGAAGAAATGGGTAAAACATTAGGAAAAGATAAAGAAGAAGGCAAGTTAACTTACGTTTCACTATACGGGTTAGAAGAGTCAAAATGTAAACTTGCTTGCCTATTTGAAAAATGCTGTGATATAATGAAGAAACAGGATTTCGAATCAGAGATATTCAAAGATATGATTAAGAAAATAAATGAGAGAGTAGGTATTTAATGTTTTTAGATGTAATAAGATCCACAATAGCAAATAACGGTTATGAAGTAATTACTTGTGGAGTTGCATCTGCTTTCTTTGCTCAAGTAATAAAATTTATATTATTTACGGTAAAAAGCAGAAGAGTTAATTTCAAGATTTTTTCAACAACAGGAGGAATGCCTAGTTCTCACTCAGCTGGTGTAATGGGATTATCGACAATAGTTGGAATCTTACAAGGCTATGACTCAATTCTGTTTGCTGTTTCATTAGGGTTTTCACTAATTATTATGTATGATGCTGCAGGATTGAGAAGAGCAGCAGGGAAAACAGCAGCTTGCTTAAACAAAATGATGGAAGATTTTTATCACCACGATTTACAATCAGTAGGCGGGAAATTGAAAGAACTTCTTGGACACACTCCATTTGAAGTTTTTGTAGGTGCAATTTTTGGTATCTGCTTTGCATACCTATTCCACTGGTTTGTTTTGAAATAGATTAGAGGTTATAAAGTTTAAGTTATAGAGTTTATAACAATCTGGCGGAGTTGAAAACTCCGCCAGATGTTGTTTTTATTCAATTTTACAAATTCCATCTTTCTGAACGAATCAGTTTTTATTCAATTTAATGTAGGTTGGGCTCACTAGCCCAACAAATAAACTAATCCCACAAACGTAAATTAAAACCTTCTAACATAATAATTAGGAGGTCGGCTTTACTAAGCCGACAGATGAACTAAGTAGCTTGTAAAATGTCGAACATCATTCCTCTCCGAGGGACACTAGCTGAACCGACGAAACGAAGTGAGTCGAGTGAAACTGCGTGCCGAATGGCTGAGGTTAGGAGAGGGGTTGATTGTTCTAATGTTCACTTTTTCTTTTTTATTTCGATGAAAAAAGAAAAAGCAGAACCGAAA
>CAVAPR010000033.1:0-14535 GCA_963590665.1 Candidatus Methanomethylophilaceae archaeon | reverse complement strand
TAAATATATTACTCATAGAATGGATTATAACCGTATTCCGAAATTATTTACACATCCAAATATAGGATAATAATTTATGATATAATAAATCTGGATATGAAAAAGTTCTTAGTAATTTTATTGATATTATTATGTCAAAGTGCCGTCTTCGCTATAGAAGATGTCAAAAAAGTTGACCTTGAAGAAGCGATGAATTCTGCACTAAAAAATAACATTGACCTACAATCAGCACAAATTGATATTAACATTGCAAAGAACAACATCAAAGCCGCAAACAGATTGCAAAACCCATCATTTGATGCCTTTTACAATTTTGGAGCTTCTGGCTGGACAGAACCAAGACAACTCGGATTGACTCAAACAGTAGAGATTGCCAAGCGAAAAGCAAGAAAAAATTTAGCAGAATCAAACCTAAAACTTATAGAAAAAAATGTTGGTTACACAAAATTTGACCTAAAAATGGATGTTCGAGAAGCGTACATAAATCTTGTTGCAACAAAATCCATCCTCGACACCTTAGAACAACAACAAAAACTTCAAGAAGAATTATTAACAATTGCGCAGAAAAGAACTAAAACTCATTCCGTTCCAGAAATAGATGTTATTCAAGCAGAAATTGCGCTCAATCAAATGATTACTCAAGTTAATACTGCAAAAGTTAATGTCAAAAGTGCGCTACTTGATTTCAACAAAATTATAAATGCCCCAAACGGCATAACTTACGACAGTATGGATAATATTTTTGCTGAAGAAAACAACTTTGAGGAAATGCAAACTCCTCCTCCAAATACAAATTTCCCAGATTTTTCACAAATAAAAGAAAAAGCCCTTGCAAATAGATATGATATTCAAATTGCAAAACAAGAAATTGATGTTGCAGAAAAGAATTTGACGGTTGTAGCTCGTCAAAAAATTCCAGACCTTGAAATAACTGGCGGTTATGCTTATCAAATGCCAATCCACACAGATGATAGAAGGTTCAATAGCGGAGGATATTTAGGCGGAAGTATTGTAAATATTCCACTATTTTACAACTATTCGCCAGAAATTAAAAATGCAACTCTAAAACTTCAACAGGCAGAATTGAAATACGAATCTGCTAAAAATAAAGCTGAAAAAGATATAAAATCCGCTTACGAAAAATTTTTAACAGCAGGAGAAAACCTTAATTATTATGAATCAAAAATTTTAGTAAGCTCTGGCAAACTTATTGATATTTCTAAAAAATCTTACGAAAATGGGAAATCCGATATTACTGCGCTTATTGTAATGAAACAGTCTTACAAATCCATCATTGTTGGTTACACTTACGCACTGGCGGAATATTACAACAGTTGGACAAACTTTCTTAGAGAAGTTAATGACGAAGATTTTGAATTTTAATTCTCTATTTTTTTAGATAATCTTCAAAATGTTTTATATTAACCTTATAACCACATCCATCGTGTAATTTTGCAGGATAGGAAATTCTTTTGACTGGATATTTTCGGCACATTCTTGGGCGGTTTTTATAATCTGAACACAAACCTTCTGGAGTGACTAATTTGCATGCAAAAATTAAGTTTCCAAATTCATCTTTCCCCTTTATATAAAATCTTTTATATGTTGGGAAAATAGTTTGCATAATCTTAAATTCTTCTTCAGTATAAGTATCAACACTATACATATAATTACAGCATTTGCCACATTTTTTACAGCTTCCAGTAATTTCATAAGTCATTCTTTCTGGAACAAAATATGACAAAAATTCGTAAAATGCAGATTTAATCAAATCTATTATCATACCAATATTCTAGCACAATAAATCGCTGAAAATTAAAGCCTTGCAAGGGATTTTTAAGATTGTTAATTTTTAGTTAAAAAAGAAGGGTTTTATGCAAAATGGATAAATAATATAAGTGTAGTTGATAAGTAGATACTAAAAAGAAATTGAAAGGAGTGTATTATGAGATTTTTATTAAAGAAAGCACCTGATAATTTTATTAAATCAGTAAACGATGAGATTAGTTCTATTTTAAACAGACATTTTGACAATTACTATCCAGATTATGGATATGAAGAAGACATGGACAAATTATCAATGCCTGTAGAAGTAACAGACAAAGATAAGGAATATGATATAAGAGCTGAATTGCCTGGTGTTAAAAAAGAAGACCTTGATATTGATGTTGAAAAGAATTACATCACAATCAGAGCTAAAAAAGAAGAAGAAAAGAAAGAAAACGATAAATTCTTCAAAAAATCTGAATTTAGATATGGTGAATTTGCTAGATCAGTTTATCTTCCTCAAGAAATTGATATTGAAAAAACAGAAGCTAAACTTGAACATGGTGTATTGAAAATCCAAGCACCTAAATTATATGAAACTAAAGACTCTGTAAAAAAACTTACCGTTAAATAATTAACGATACAAAAGTACAAACGGTGAGAGGTTAAACTTCCCGCCGTTTTCGTATCTTGTGAAACAACTTTATATACAATAAAAGCGTTCTAGAATAAATCTGGAACGCTTTTGTTATACTAAAACTTTTTTCAAAACTTAGAATGGTTTTGTTTGGTTCAATTTCAAACGTAATTCTCTAAATCTAGAAATGTCTTCTTGCGTTTTTCCAGAATCTTTGAATACTGCTTGTGTTGTTGGGTGAACCATTAAAACATAATCCATGTGAATTTCTAAGAAATTGTATCTTCTTGGAGATTGATTTCCTACACGAGGATAAATTTCTGCATTTGTAACTGCTAAAAATCTTCTTTCTCTATCGTTCAAAAGGTCTGTTAATTCTCTATTTGTATTTGTATATTTTGATACGTGAACCACACCTTTAATATCATGGTCAGCAGTTAAAATTGTTACTTCTATAGGAACTGTATCACTATGTTTTGCCATCTTATTATCCTCTATCTCTTCTTTTTATAAGTATATTATATTTTGCAGGAATTGTCTATATGTTAAATTTTCTCAAACTATTTCTTAAATCTTCCGCCATAAACTTCGTGAACATCTACAACAGAAACAAATGCATTTGAATCAATGTCTTTAATTATATCAAGCATTTTTGGAAGTTCTAGACGAGAAATTACACAATATATCAAATCCTTATCTTGCCCAGTATAACCGCCAATACCTTGCAAATAAGTAACACTAATGTCTAATTTTTCAATCAAAGCTTGACCAATTGCAGTAGCTTCGTCACTAATAATTCGTACAGATTTAGAACTATTCAAACCTTCCATAACCATATCAATAACTTTTGAAGCTATGAAATATGTCAAAATGGAATACATAGCACTTTCCCAGCTGAAAACTTTACCTGCAGCAAGATAAATGAAAACATTTATACCCATAATAAATTCGCCCACAGAACAACCAAATCTTCTAGATACAACAAGTGAAAGCATTTCTGTACCATCTAATGAGCCTTCGTGTTTTAGAATTACCCCCACACCAAAGCCCAGTATCATACCACCGAAAACTGTTGATAACAGTAAATCACCAGTAACTTTATAATGATGAAAAATATTCAAAAACAATGCCAAAATAATGTTTGCATACACAGTTTGGACAACAAACTTTGCACCCATTTTTTTGAAAGCCATAATGATAAATGGAGTGTTTATAATCAAAATCAGCAAACCTAAATTCAATTTTGTAATATGGCTCACAATCATTGAAATACCAATAACACCGCCATCAATGATATTATTTGGAACTAAAAAAGATTCTAATGCAAAAGCGGTAATAATTGCCCCAACAGTTAAAAACAAAAGATTTTTAACCCATTTCATAAATTTTGCAAATTTTGAAACTTCTGCACTTTTCTCCATATTATTTCTCGTTTTTCTTTAATGTAATAAGTTTTTCTAAATTAAATATTGGTTTCTTTTCTTCGTCTTCAACTTTTTTATAACCAAGAATATTTTCTAAATCAGCTTTCAATGTCGGAATATCATCATACTTTTTCAATTCCCCATCCATAGTAACAGAAACATCACCAGTTTCTTCTGAAACAACTAAACAAGTCGCATTGCTTGATTCAGTCATCCCGATTGCAGCTCTATGACGAGTTCCATATTTCCAACTAAGTTTTGGGTCATCAGTCAAAGGTAACAAAACACCAGCTGAAATGATTTTTGAACCGTTAATTACAACTGCGCCATCATGAAGTGGTGTATTAACGTGGAAAATTGTTAACAATAATTCTGTAGAAACATCAGCATTCAAAATTGTTCCAACATCGTGGTAAGTATTGCTCAAATCTTTTTGGAAAACAATTAACGCTCCAGTATGAGATTTTGACAAATATTTTACCGCTTCAATAATTTCTTTTATCACGTCAATTGATTTATTATCAACTGTTTTTCTTTCGTTATAAAAAAGTTTTTTGAAGAAATCAATTTGTCCCAAATAACCCAAAAATCTACGAAGTTCAGGTTGGAAAATTACAATCAAACTTAACGCAACAAAAATTACGATAGATTTTAAAAATCCGCCAATAATAGTTAAATCTAAAGCAATCAAAAGTTCACTAATTACCCACATAAATACCAAAACTATCGCACCTTTTACAAACTTTTCAGAATGTGTATTGCGGATAAATTTTTGGTAAAAAATCATCAAAATAGAAACTATTATCAAGACTTCAAAAATATTTTTCCAGCCCAAAGTATCCTTCAAATACAAAGGCCAAGAGTTAATAAAGTTTTGAAATAATGAAAATAAGTTGTCTATCATCTTTTTATCCTATCAGGAATTACATCATGCGAAATTATATCGTCTAAAGATTCTCTCTTTACAATAATATCAGATTGAGAATCATTTACAAGTACCATTGCAGGCTTTTGAACACGGTTATAATTAGAAGCCATTGAATAGTTGTAAGCCCCTGTATTATAAACACAAAGGACATCTCCTTCTTCTGGTTTTGGCAATTCAATTTCTTTAATCAAAATATCACCAGATTCACAAAATCTTCCTGCAACTGTAACTTTTTCCAAAGTTTCATCTTCTTTTTTATTTGCAATTTCAGCCAAATATTCAGCTTGATACATTGATGGGCGAGGATTGTCTGCCATACCACCATCAACGGCAATATATTTTCTTCCGTGTGGAACTTGTTTTGAACTTCCAATTGTATATAAAGTTACACCAGAAGTTGAAATTATACTTCTTCCAGGTTCTAAAAATACTGTTGGAGGTTCAACATTATATTTTTCTACAACTTCATGCAATTTTTGAATAATCAATTCTCCAATTTCATAAGTTGATGGAGGTAAATCTTTTTCAGTATATTTAACCCCTAAACCGCCACCAATATTGATCTCATCAAGTTTAAGTCCAAATTTTTCATCCAATCTTGCAATCTCTCTAACCAAGATTTCAATTTCATCTGGATAAATACTTGTTTCAAAAATTTGAGAACCGATATGAGCATGAAGTCCGTGAAGTTTAATATTCTTGTATTCATTTACAATTAATTCAACAGCTTCATCAATCTGGGTCAAATCAAAACCAAACTTAGAATCCAAATGACCAGTCTGAATATATTCGTGAGTGTGGCATTCAATCCCTGGGGTAATTCTCAAAAGAATATCAACAGTTACATTTTTACTTTGAGCAATTTCATTTAACAAAGCAAGTTCAAAGAAATTGTCAACAGAAATTCTACCAACACCTAATTCAAGAGCAAGATTTAATTCATCATAAGATTTGTTACTACCATTGAACAACACATGGCTCATATCAACACCCGCATTATGAACAGTATAAATTTCTCCACCTGAAACGGTGTCAAAACCAAAACCCTCTTCATCCAAAATCTTAGAAATTGCACTTGTACAAAGAGCTTTTGAAGCATACATCATGTGTGTCTTTGGATATTTTGCAAAAGCCTTTTTATAATCTCTACAAATAGAGCGTAAAGTCGCTTCATCAATCGCATATAAAGGTGTTTCATATTTTTGCACCAATTCGACTGTATCACACCCACCTATTTCAATATTGCCAGCTGAGTTTCGCTTTGTGGTTACTGGTTTTAGTAATTGATTAGTGCTAGATGCCATATTCGCTCCTTGTAGTGTAGTTCTCTTTTTTATAATAACATAGTTGACTAGAATTTTATACAAAAATTTTCATTTTTAATATGAAAAATATTTGTCAAAATCAACATCATCAAAACTGCATAAAAGCATATAAGTTTCATCATCCTCATCCATTCGCTGAAAGTTATATTCATTGAATTTCCAATACTTAGGGTTAATGCCTTTTACTCTGACAATGTCTTTTTCTTTGAGGATATTCAATTTCTTTTTCACAACATCAAGTGGAAGATTTACACGTTTTGCGAGTTCAACCGCAGTAATACCGTCTTCGGAATTACATTTTTCTGGAGTTAAAAACATCAACTCCAAACCGACAGACTTTAAATCTTTATCCTCATCTTGTGGGTTAGAAATATCCATAGCTATATAATAACTTAAATATATTCCAATAATATCCTATATTTAGTGGACAAATTTTTTATTGGAAAAGTTGATAAGTCTATAAGTTGATGAGTGGATAAGTGGGGTACAAAAGGCTTTAAGGCACTAAGGCACTGAGTTCTTTATGTTAATTAACATGTCATTCTGAGCGAAGTGAAGAATCTCAAAATACAAAAAACTTGAATAGCTACTCTCTCCTAGCCATCTACCCTTGGAGAGGGTATAAAAGTAACGACTTATAAACTTATCCACTATTTGTACAACTCTTCAATATCAAACTTAAACTTATCTAAATCATCAAACGAAAAAATATCCGTAAGTGTAACCCCTAAAGCTCTGGAAATCTTAAACATAGCACTTACTGTTATATCCCGTTTGCCAGCCTCAATCATAGCAATATGGGAACGAGAAATATCTGACTCCAAAGACAAATTCTCTTGAGTCAATCCTTTTTCTTTTCGTAATTGCTGAATACGTTGCCCCAACTGTTTTCTAAAAACATTGCACATAAGTACATTCTATGCTATTATGCTTGTATTATTGTCGCTGTTAGCGACAATAATAGTCTAAGAATTTATGGAGCTTATATTATGAGAATGCAAAAATTCAATGGTTTTACACTTGCAGAAGTACTGATAACCTTAGGAATAATTGGGGTTGTTGCAGCTATGACCCTTCCAACACTTTTAACAAATATTAGAAATAAAGACTTGCAAGCGAAATTAAAAAAGACTTATTCTGAATGGAATCAAGTTAGTATGCAATTTATTGATGACAATGACACATCCATTCCAGATTTTGTTGCAAATGAATACATCGAAAAAGAAAATGCGAAAGGTTTTACAGCAGAATTACCAAAATATATAAAGGGAGTTACAAAACATTCTGATTGGAATTGGACAACAAAAGATGATGATGGAAATACAAACAGTGTTAATGCTCAACCATACAAGACTTATACCCTAAAAGGTGCTGCAAAAATTTTACCGTGCGATGCTTCTGTATATGGAGGATTGAACTTTGACATCGGTGGAAAATATTTTTCTTTCGATGACCCTCCAACGTACGGCTATAATGGTCCTAGGTTATGTGTTGACTTAAATGGTAAAGACAAACCAAACACATTTGGAATTGATATATTTTCATTCATTTTCACGACAGATGGGCACATTATCCCAGAAGGACAACCTCACAAAGACAACAACTATAACAGTGGCTGGGCTGTTGGTGGAACTTATAGCGTGGAGGACAACAAAGACCATTGCTCTACAGAAAGAATAACTTGTGCATACTATGCAATTCATGACATCAGCCCGACAGGTCATGGAACATATTGGAAAGATTATATTGGCAAAAAACAGTATAAGTAATTTTAGAGATTTTTGGCGGTGTGGCAACACCGACCACTAATTAAAATCAGCTGGATTCTTCGCTCTGCTCAGAATGACGGATTTGTAAAATTCTTGTACATTGTTCCCTCTCCGATGGGAGAGGGAGTAAGGGAGAGGGTTGGATTTGTTCAGCATGACAGTTCTGGTATGGTCTTTGCGAATGGTTAAAGATTCTTCGCTCTGCTCAGAATGACGGATTTGTTAGAGGATTCTTCTTTTCTAATCAACCCCTCTCCCTAGCCCTCCTCCCTTGGGGAGGGAATGATATTCGACATTTTACAAATTGCTTAGTTTTTCTGAACTCAGTGCCTTAGTGCCTTAAAGCCTTTTTGTAAAGAATCTATAGACCTATCAACTTCATAAGAATAAAAAAGGTTAGAATTTTATACTCTCTAACCTTAATAAATTTCATTAACCGAACATATAACTCCGTAAGATTTTATTAACCTTGTTTTCTTATCATTGATTCAAGCATTTCTGAATTTCCGCTCAATGATGGGATTGAAGTTGCAACAGGTGTTGCCGCTGGTGTTGAAGCAGGAGCTGTTTCCATTTTAGCACCTTTTGGCGCAACTTCATAAGATTTGATTGAACGTTTTCCTGTCAATCTTTGCATAAAGTTATAATATTTTTTCTTAAATCCAGTTGAGTTATTTTGTCTTGTTTCAATATCAATCAATTCATCTCTTGTATGAGGTTTGATTGGAGTTCCTACTGATGATCTTGTCAACATTTCACCCAATGTTGTATCAACCAATGTTACCCAGCTCATTCCAAGTAGTGATGAATTGTATTGGTTTCTGAATGTAGAGTTGAACAAGTCAATCAACAATGTTTGGTAGAACAATCTTGAACCTTCTTGTACAAATCTTTCTTTGAATTTAGTATTTGCACCCTCTTTATCATTACCATTTGATTTCAACATAACCATATTATAGTTATCTGTCATCAAGAACCAAATAGTTGCGATTGATGCTGCTGTTTTTGCCAAGTTTGAAAGTTCTGCGTTAGACACACTAGACAATGAATCAAGGTTGAATGCTTTCAAGAAGTTAACTTGCAAATAATCGTGGAATTTTTCTTTATCAAGATTTTTCTTCAAAGCTTGGTTACAAATTCTATCAAAGCTTTTTGCCAAAGCATCAATATCTTTTGCAGGTGCTTTAGGTTTTGCTTTTCTGAATACACTCATCAATTTTTCATCCACCATCCAATATGGAAGTGTAACTGTATTCCACATAAATTTGAATGGAGCAATAACAAAATTAACTAGCGGTTTAACTTTTTTATCTTTTGTGCCTAAATCAATATACGTTTTACCATCAACTGTTTTAATTGCAGATTTACCAATTCTTTCGTACATTGCAGCGAATTTTGGATCATATTCTTTTAGAACTTTAATTACTTCATCAAACTTTTTAGGGTCAACGTGGAAAGGTTGAGAAGTTAAGTTTTTATATGCGCTGGTGAATGGTCTATATAAAACTTTGCTTTCAAAAGTTTTTACCGCATTATCAGCATTTACATCACCTATTCCAAGTTTTGCAAATTTTTCTGGATTTTTTGCTTTCATATTTTCAAAATACTTCAAAGCCATATTTTTGATTGCTGGAAGATTTTTGAAACCTTTAATTCCATATCCAGCAGCAAGAATTACCGCAGATGCTTTCATCACTGTATCAAATGATAACAATGGTTTTTGTTGTTCTTTTGGTTTGCTTGCAGAATCAAGTTTTCCTGTAGAAGAGATTTGTTTTTTATCTTCTGTTGGTTTGATTTTTGCTTCTGGAGCATGATTTTGTTCATTTTCTTTTCTTGCTTCTTCTGGAGATAATCTGAAAATATGTTTTCCATTTGATAAACGTGAAAACATTTCAGTAACAAGAACTGTTATACCAGTGGTTAATACAATACCAGCTTTTGATTTATTGATGAATTTTTGGAATGCACCCATCGTAATCAAAGTCAAGTAACCACTTGTTAAAATTCTACTTGTTTCTTGTTTAAATCTTGTTTTTTGTTCTTTTGTTGCAGCCTTGGGATCATCATCCATCATTCTTGACAAGTTATACGCATCATTTGCCAAGAAAATTGCTGGAGGCAAACCAGAAACTAATCTATTCAAAGCTCTTTCATGTTTTGTATCATAATTCCCAGATTTTGGGTCAAACTGTTTTAAGAAAGTTTGGAAAAGATTTGATTCCATTTTTGAATCAGCATTTGCTTTTGCTTGTGCTAATTCTTCTGCGGTTAAATCTGTAACTTCTTTTCCTAATTTTTTAGCTAAAGAGCCTTCTGCTTCTTTCAATTTAACATCTCTATAAGTCAACAAACCTGTAAGAGAGTTAATTTTTGAATCTATTTTTGAACGTTGTCTAATATTTTTGAAGAAAGATTTTTCTAAAGTTTTTGCAGACCAATCTTTTAACCCAGGAACTTTACCCAAAAGTTCAACTGTTCCATTCAACAAATCTCCAGGAAGAATTTTGAATGGGTAAATAATACCATCCCAAGCCAAGTGTGGAATTGTCTTTTTACTAACAATAATTTTGTCTGGGTCATTTGGGTCAATCTTAATTAAATTACTTGTTCTAGCTTTATTTTTAACAGTAATATCTTCTAAAAGTTCACGACCCATTTTGCCAAGATATTCATCTGCAAATTTTTCAAATTCAGCTTTTGAATAAACTTTGTCTAATCTTTTATACATTCCTAAAGAAAGACCTTTAAAACTCAAATCCTGAGGATTAGTTTTTAAAGGTCTCTTAATATCTCGATAACTGCATTGTGATTGAAAATTTGGGGAATAAAATTGACTCTCATGCTGAGGGGACAATAATTCCTGTTTATGTCGTCTTTTATCTATTCGAAAATTTGTTGCACTATTTACTAACATTCCACACATCCGTTTTTCATGTATTTTCATTCATAATAAAACAAAACACAAGTATTTTTTGCTAAAATTTTACATGATTTTACAAATTGTTAAAACTCTTTCTGCAAAGCCATAAAAAAAGACTACACCATGCCAGAACGCACAAATACAGCCTTTTTTAATCTTATCAAATAATTATTTAACTTCTGGGAAGTAATATCTTACGCCATCATCAGACCTCCAGCGAACATAACCAGTTTTAGGGATTCTATCCAAATCAAGCACACTTACCAATGCCCAATTCCCTCGAATAACATTCAAATTAATTTTCTGTGGCATATTGATTGTTGAAAGAGTTTTGGCGCTATCTTCTGGAGCTGATTTTACATCCTTACAAACTGCAGGGGCGCTTTTTAGCATTCTCAAACCATATTTTTTACCATAAGTGTTATAGAAATTAATCCATGTCATAAACTTATATGGGTCGTCTTTTTTAATCCAGCCAGTTTTCCCAGTTGAGTTGTCATAAACAATTTCAACCCAATCATCTGTAACATCAACAACGTTAACTAATGCTAATTCTTTTTCTGGTAAAAATACCGTGAAAAACTTTTCAGCACCAATATTTTCTGGGAAGAACTCATCATTGTTCCATCTTACACGATACAAAATCATAGAATCATCATGTGGCTCTTTATAAATTGTGACATCATCACTAACTTGATAAAGCCCTACCGTTCTAACAGTAACAATATTTGGTCTGATTGGCAAAACATCTTTTGCTGATACGGATGCACTATAACCAAATCCGAACAAAATAGTTAAAACAAATAATAATGATACTAACAATTTTTTCATCATAAAATTACTCCCTGAATGAAATTTGAGCGTAAGTTTTTTGTAATTTTTCTCTAACAGAAGTCATTTGTTGTTCAATAATTTCGTCTGTCAAAGTTGCGTTTTCATCCTGCATTTTAATTCTGAAAGCAACACTCTTAAAGCCATCTTCAACATGTTCACCTTGATATACGTCAAAGATTTCAGAACCTTTGAAGATATTTTGTTTTACAGAACTTTTGATAACTTTTTGAATATCATCAAATGTAACATCATCATTAATAATGAATGCAATATCACGTCTTACTTCTGGGAACTGTGGAAGATGTTTAAATCTTGGAACAGTTTCTTTTACCGCAGAAATAAGTTCTGTTAAATTCAAATTAAATAAGAATGCATCTTGGTTTAATTTCAACTTGTCAATTAAAGTTGGATGAACTTGTCCAAAATATCCAATTGGTTGAGGCTTTTTACCCAACAACATCACAACCGCTGTTCTATATGGGTGAAGAATTTTATTATTTTTTGCAAGTTCAGTTTCTTCTAATGGTGCAAGTTTAATTCTTCTTGCAACTTCTAAATCATTAAAGATATTTTCCATAATACCTTTAACTGTATAGAAGTCTATTGAAGTTTTTACCTGCCATTTTGAATTTTGAACTTCACCTGTCAAAACACCTTCTAAAACTCTAGTTTCTTTTACACCAGTATTTTTTTCATCAGCTGGAGCGGTTTTGATATAAGTTTTTCCAATTTCATAAGCCCAGAAATTCTTTTGACCATTATCAAAATTATATTTCATACAATTCAAAACACTTGCTGATAATGTTTGACGCAACATTGAATAATCTTCACTTGCAGCATTCAAAACTTTTACGGCATTATCATCATCATAATCAATTTTGAACTTATCCAACATTGGTTTACCAATAAGAGAACTTGTTTGAATTTCGTTTAAACCAGCTGATAACAACAACTCATGGATTCTTTTAATAACTTTTTCTTCCAATGTGATTGTCGGAGTTTGAGCCTTTGCTGGCAAGGTTGGAGAAATCTTATCATAACCATTAATTCTTGCGATTTCTTCAATCAAGTCAATTTCTCTTGTAACATCATAAGCTCTAAAACTTGGAACTAAGAATTTTGCAGCAGCAGCATTCCCACCAAGTTTTTTAAATCCTAAGTTTTCCAAAATATTATCACATCTATCAGAAGCGATTTCACAACCTAACATTCTCTTGATTTGTGGATAACGAAGGGTAATTTCGATTGGTTCAAGTTTGTTTTCACCATCTTCAACAACACCAACAACTTCCGCATCTGCATATTCAACTAACAATTGCATTGCTCGCATCAAAGCTGGTTTTACAGCTTCAATATCAATACCACGTTCAAATCTTGCACTTGCTTCACTTCTATAACCAGCACTTCTTGCAGATCTTCTATTTGTTGCAGGAGTGAAATATGCAGCTTCTAAAGCCAAAGATGTTGTATTATCATCAATTTCGGAATTAGCTCCACCAAATACACCACCTAAGCAAACACCCTTATCTTTTGTTGCAATTAAAACAGAATCAGTTGTTAATGTTCTTTCAACTTCATCAAGTGTAACAAGTTTTTCTCCTTCTTCAGCTCTTCTTACACACAAATAACCATCTAATTTGTCCGCATCAAATGCGTGAAGAGGACATCCATATTCAAGCATTACATAGTTTGTAATATCAACAACATTGTTAATTGCACGAACACCAGATGCAATCAATCTCTTTTGCATCCAATCTGGAGAAGGTTTAATTTTAATATTTTTCAAAAGTGCGATTGAATAATATTTACAAACATCTTTATCTTTGATTTCAACTTTGAATTTATCAGTAGATAAATCTTTTGTACATTCAACAGGATTGAATTTTAAAGGAGTATTGAATAAAGAACTCAATTCTCTCGCAACACCAATTACAGACATTTGGTCACCTCTATTAGCAGTAGGGGCAACATCAATCACTGTATCCTTTTCAAAACCTAAAACATCCTTAACATCTTTACCAATTTCAACATCTGGGAACAATCTGTTCAAAATCAAAATGCCATCTTCTTCTTGATAATTTCTATCAGCAACGCCCAACTCGTCAGCAGAACATAACATCCCTTGAGATTCAACTCCACGGATAACAGCAGGAGTCAAAGTAAACATCTCTCCAGTTTTTCTATCCAAAACTTGAGAACCTACGCTTGCATAAGGAACAACTTGACCTTCTTGAATATTTTGAGCTCCACAAACAACTGTTTTTAATCCAGAACCAGTATTCACTGTAACCAAGTGAAGTCTATCTGAATTTGGGTGTGCATCAATCTTTTCAATTTTGACAGTCTTTATATTTGTAAAACTTGGTTTAACATCTTCTATAGCCTCAACTTCAAGACCACTCATTGTCAATTCATGAGCAATTTGAGCAGCTTCAACATTTGATAAATCTACAAACTCGTTTAACCAATTTAATGATACTTGCATTTATTTTTCCTCTTAATTCAATTACAATCTATGCCCTCATTTTATTACAAAAGAAGCAAGATGTAAAATAATACTATTTAAAGTCTATAGGTTGATAAGTGGATAAATCTATAAGTCGATTAATGAGAAAAAAGGAAATAGGGGAATAGGTTCATATCATGAAAATTTACCAAGGGTAATCTTGTGGTGCTTTCCAACCATTACGACGAAGTCTTTCGGCACAATAAATTCTTAATTTTTTCTTTTGGCAGTCATTTTTAATAGTTTCATCTGGCAAATTATACCCAAGGGGCATTACAGAACCTGTATCCGTTCTTACCAAGAAAAATATATCATTTCCGAATCGATTCGGATTATTTGCAACATTTATATCTACAATAATTCCAGATGAACTTGAAACGGAAAAATCATACAATTTATCTGTTTCTTCATTACCAGAAGAT
>CAVAPR010000032.1:0-15389 GCA_963590665.1 Candidatus Methanomethylophilaceae archaeon | reverse complement strand
GATACATGGCTTTTGGTCAAGCAATGATTCAAAACGGAGGTCGTAACGGTATTTCCCTAACAGCAGGTTTCCGTTGGGCTATCGGTAAAGAAGGCAAGCCACTTGAAAAAGTTCAAGGGGTAAATAACAATGTTATAGGTTCTGGAACTAAAGCTGGTGACAAAACTGTTTCAATGAAGAAATTTTTACCTCCAACAGTTTCAGTAAAAATAGGAGATAGTAATGTTTCTCACACCGCAGATGGAAGAAAAATTGTTAAACAACTTTCTCAAGACCAAAGAGTAAGAATTGCTAAGCAATACCAAAATACAACTCGTACCACTTCTATCGGTGATATGAAAAGATTATAATTTTTAAATGTTTTATAATTAAATTCCAGCGGGCAAAGAAAATATCTTTGCCCTTTTGTTGTGTTGAGTGGGATATGCGTGGTCATCATTCCCTCCCCGAGGGTGGAGGGTTAGGGAGAGGGGTTCTTTATTTTGATAATTAACCCCTCTCCCTTAGTCCCTCAGCCATACGGCACGCAGTTTCAAAAGGTTTAGTGCGTTCTGTTTTCCACCTCACCCTAACCCTCTCCTCAAGGAGAGGGAAAATTGTCGGTTCAGCTAGTGTCCCTAGGAGAGGAACGATGTACAATATTTTACGAATTCGTCATACTGAGCGAAGCGAAGTATCTCTTTAAAATATCTTCCTCTCCTTGGGGAGAGGATTGAGGTGAGGGGTTAAGCTGAACAAGTTAAGTTTGAGATTCTTCGGGTAAATTTGCTATATTATTTTATTATTCAAATTGTAAATCCCTCAGAATGACGACTGTGTACTGCTCTCTCCGAGGGAAGAGAGAGAAATTGTCTTTGAGCTTCTGCGAAAAGCTACAATTTCGAGAGAGGGTTTTTCTTCTTACAAATCAACCCCTCTCCCTTAATCCCTCAGCCATACGGCACGCAGTTTCACACGACTCACTTCGTTTCGTCGGTTCAGCTAGTGTCCCTAGGAGAGGGAAAATAGAAACTTAAAATCCAACGGTGAACATTGCGATAAATCCAGCTACTATCATTGCTGGACCAAATGGCAAGTACAATCCATTCGCTGCTTTATTATTCTTCAAGCCCCAAATAAGTTCCTTACAAGCAAACAAGCCCAAGCCTACAAGTACAATTGTGCTTGCCCAATATGCTACTGGGTGTGCCAACCAGCCCAAGGTTTGCGCTGTCAAAAATCCTACCGTATATACAATAAAGCCTACCAACGCTCCTAATGTCATCCAGTTTTTACATTTTATCAATTTTTTAATGAACATTGGCAATGTGATTAGCATTTGTACGATTCCGCTAAGAACTAAAATTGCTACTAATACTTGGAATATAGGTAAAAAGTTTGGGTATGCTGGAGAGCATCCTAACATTGAACCAAAAACCGCTCCAAGTCCTGCTGCTATATATGAATCTCCTTCTCCAAATGCTCTAGCTCCAACTAAAACAAGTCCTAGTCTTGAAATGGCTTCCATAATCAAAAATCCAAGTATTGCTGCTGCTAAAGAATATAAGATTGGGCAGCTTAAGAAAAAGTTTAAGTCTAGTTTTGGCATTCCGTTCGCTTTTGTATATAAAACAAATGTCAATACTGCGTAAATTACGCTATATAAAATTCCTACACCAATCAATGAAAATGTATGGGCATCTGCAACTTTTTTCTCTAAAATATCTGTTCCTGCTATTGCAATAAATAAACCAGAAACAATTAGTGAAAATACATAAATCGCAATTTGATCCCAGCCAATTGGGTTCATCATTTCTAGTCCAAACAATGGGTCAAATGGTGTGCAAAATCTTAAAAATAACCCTATAAACAAAACTCCAGTTAAAAGTTCTACAAGCGGGTATTGCCAGCTAATATGTTCGTGGCAAAATGCGCATTTCCCTCTCAAAAATAAATATGAAAATAATGGGATATTGTGATACCATTTTAGCGGTGTTTGGCATTTCGGGCATTTTGAAGCTGGAAATACTATTGACTCTTCGCTTACTGTTCTTAAAATTACAACGTTCAAAAAACTGCCTATAACAAGTCCAGTTATAAATATAAACGCCAATACGACAAGAGAAAATATCATTTTGCCTCCTTTGTTGTCTTTTTATTTTTATCTGTCATTTCGTTTTCAATAATGATATATAGTCTATTCAATGCTCTTTTTAAAATCCTTGAAATTTGTGTTGGTGAAACATGTATAATTTCAGAAATCTCTTTTCTTGAAGCCCCTTCCATGTAATATTTAAAGACAACTGTTTTGTCTGGTTCTGGAAGTTTGTTTAGTGCAAATTCTATAATTTTTTTGTTTTCATAAGTTTCTTCCCAAGTGTCAGAGTCCGATTGAATCCTATCCATAAGGGTTTCTGTTCCTTCTGATGAGTAGATATTTTGGTCAAGTGAAACCATATTTTTGATAAGTTCAATATTCATTATTTCTTCAACTTTATCGAGTGGAAGGTTTACATAATTTGCCACCTCTTGAGCTGAAGGTGATTTAGTTCCGCCTTCTGATAGGTCATCAATGGCTTCTTTGACTTTTGATAAGTTAGTTAGGGTTTCTCGTGGAGTTTTTACGATATTTGCTTTATCTCTCAAATAGTGAAGTATTTTGCCTTTGATGAATTTGCTAACGTATGTTTTGAAGCTTCCTCTTTCGTTCGCTTCATAGGTTTCAATGGCTTTTAATACTCCTACTGCTCCAACTTGAATTAAATCATCTTTAGAAATTGTGCTAGGCAGTGGATACATTCCTAGAGCAATTCTTTTTACGAGTTTTAGAGATTCTTGAACCAAGTTCAAATATAGGACTCGTTTTTTCTTTTCATCCTTTTCTTCTTTATAACTAAGTATTAAATCTTCGAGTTTTTCTAACTCGGATATTTTTGTTTCCACTTGTTTCCAAAACTCCTCTTTTTATTACTATAGCACAGATATATAGTATTATCTAAATTTTAATTTTATTTAATAAACTTTGGCATGAGGATTTTTTGTGCTATTATTAGCTTATAATTAAATATAAATAGGAGCAAAAATAATGATTACCGTAAAAGATGTTGAACACGTTGCAAAATTAGCAAGATTAGAGTTAACAGAAGAAGAAAAAGAATTATATACAAAACAATTAGGTGATGTTTTAAAATATGTTGACCAAATGAACGAAGTTGATACTTCTAATGTTAAACCAATGACTCAAGTTATTGATTTTGTTAACGTTATGAGAGAGGATGTTCCTCATCAAGAAATTTCAAAAGAAGCATTGATGTCTAATGCTCCTGATGAAGAAAATGGATTCTTTAAAGTTCCAAAAATTAATTAGTTTTATATTTATTAAAAGCCCATGAGTTATATTTGTAAAATTTTAACTTGTGGGCTTTATTACTTAAAATAGGAGTTTATTTGATAATGACAAAATATATTTTTGTAACAGGCGGGGTTGTTAGTTCTTTAGGTAAAGGGATTATTGCAGCATCTTTGGGGCGTTTATTACGTTCAAGAGATTATTCTGTAATTATTCAAAAATTTGACCCCTATATAAATATTGACCCAGGAACAATGAGCCCTTTCCAACATGGGGAAGTTTTTGTTACTGATGACGGGGCGGAAACTGATTTGGATTTAGGTCATTATGAAAGATTTACGGATACAAGTTTTGGACAGGTAAATAATGTAACTTCAGGTCGTATTTATCAAGAAGTAATTAATAAAGAAAGACGTGGAGATTATCTTGGTGCAACTGTTCAAGTTATTCCGCACATTACAAACGAAATTAAGTCAAAAGTTGTTGCTGCAACTAAACAATTTAATCCAGACTTCCATATTATTGAAATTGGTGGAACTATTGGTGATATTGAAAGTTTGCCATTTATTGAAGCGATAAGACAATTTAAAGCAGAAATTGGTGTGGGTAATGCTATTTCTGTGCATTGTACATTGCTTCCATATTTACCAACATCTGGGGAATTAAAAACAAAACCTTCTCAACATAGCGTACAAGTTTTGAGGAGTTATGGTATTCAACCTGAAATTTTAGTTTGTAGAACTTCAAAACCTATTCCTAAAACAGAAAGAGAAAAACTTGCGTTATTCTGTTCTGTTCCAAAAGATGCGGTTATTGAGTGTCGAGATATGAAAACAATTTATGAAGTACCATTGGCGCTAGAAGCTCAAAATATGTGCTCAGTTGCTCTAAAAATGTTGGGGATGGAAGATAGAACTCCTAACTTAACATCTTGGGAAACTTTAGTTGCAAAAATTAAAAATCCTAAAACTTCTGTAAAAATTGCTATTGCAGGTAAATATACAAAACTTTCAGATGCCTATATTTCTGTTGTAGAATCTTTAAAACACGCAGGTTATGCGGATTCTGCTTCTGTTGAAATCAAGTGGATAAATTCAGAAGAATGCGTAGAATATTCAAACTGTAAAAAACTCCTTTCAGATGTTGATGCAGTTGTTGTCCCTGGAGGTTTTGGAGTAAGAGGTATTGAAGGAAAGTTAAATGTTATTCGATATGCAAGAGAACATAATCTACCATTCTTAGGATTGTGTTTAGGTATGCAATGTGCTGTGATTGAATATGCTAGAAATGTTGTAGGCTTAAAAGGTGCTAATTCAAAAGAATTTGACGAAAATCCAACATATCCAGTAATTGACATTATGCTTGAGCAGAAAAACGTTAAAGGTTATGGCGGTACAATGAGATTAGGTGCTTATGAATGCCATTTAAAACCAAATACTGTTGCTGCAAAAGCTTATGGTACAGAAGTTATTTCAGAAAGACATCGTCACAGATACGAAGTTAACAATGAATATATAGACAAAATTTCTGATGCAGGATTAGTATTTTCTGGGATGTCGCCAGATGGAATGTTAGCAGAAGTTGTTGAACTTCCAAAATTAGATTGGTTTGTTGCTTGTCAATTCCATCCAGAATTTAAGTCACGCCCAGATAGACCACATCCATTATTTAAAGGTTTGGTGGATGCAGCGTTAAAACATTCAGAAAAGAAAAAATAATTTTATATGCAAGGAAATAAAATTCTCATTGACGAGGTTTTATTTTCCTTGTATTTTAATAGAACATAGTTTTATGGGGGAGATATAATGACTAATAATGAGGGTTTAAAGAAATTTACGACAGTAAACTTTTTGAATTTTGCATTAGGTTTTCTAGGGTTACAGTTTGCTTGGCAGATGAGAATTATTTTGTCAGGTCCTGTTACTGAAAACTTAGGTGCTGATGCATTTTTGTATGGTTTAATTTGGTTGGCAGGTCCTTTTACAGGGATGGTTGTTCAACCTTTGATTGGTGCATTATCAGATAAAACAAAATCAAGATTTGGCAGAAGAAGACCATATTTATTAGGTGGGGCGATTATTGCATCTATCGCTTTGTGGTTGTTCCCAAATTCTGGGAATATCGCAAATGGATTTTCTCATTTGACTGGCATGAATTTGCCGACTTGGACTGGGCTGTTGATTGCTGCTGTTATGATTTGGATTATTGATGCATGTATTAATATTGCTCAAGGACCTTATAGAGCTTTAATCCCAGATGTAGTGCTTCCAGAACAACATGCACTAGCAAACTCTTATATAAGTTTAGCAATTGGTTTAGGTTCAGTAATTGCTGCTGCTACTGCTCCATTTTTGAAAATTGTTTTCCATTATCAAATGTCTGTTAATGCTCAATTTATAATGGCTGCATTAGCTTTTTCTCTTGCAATGTTATGGACTTGCTTAACTATTAAAGAAAGAAGTACATCTAATGTAGAAGTTGTGGAAGAGAAAAAAGAAGAAGTTGGTTTCTGGAAATCAATGGTTGAATTTTTTGCATTATCACCAGAAGTTTCAAAAATTTGTGTAATGCAATTCTTTACTTGGATTGGTATGATGTGTATGATGATTTTCTTCACAAATTTTGCTATTCATACTGTTTATGGTGTCCCAGATTTAACAAAATTGACAGTAGATGTACAACAAACATTTATGGCTGCGCAAACATCTGCAACAAATTATTCTTCAATTTGTTTTGCAATATTCAATTTGATTTGTTTTGTAATTGCTGTTCCAATTGGAGTTTTGGCTGGTAAGTTTGGAAATAAAAAAGTTCATATTATTTCATTACTTTCAATGGTAATTGCATATTTAGGAATGGGCTTTTTCTGTACAATTAAACCTGTTGTAACCGTTTGTATGGCTTTATCTGGTATTGGTTGGGCAAGTGTTTGTGCTTTGCCTTTTGCAATGCTTTCAAAATACATCAAAGCAGGAACAGAAGGTTCTGTAATGGGTATATTTAATATCTTTATTGCAGGTCCTCAAGTTTTTGTGTGTACATTAGTTGCTTGGATTATCAATAAATCAGTACTTTATACCAACGGAATGTATAACAACCATTATGAATACTCATTCTTTATTGGTGCGTTGTGTTTATTGATTGCCGCAATTATTACTAAATTTATTAAAGAATAGAGTACATTTAATATTATTTAACAAATTTATTCCTGATAGCAAAATTTAATATTTATAGGTTTAATTACCCATAGTAGGTAAAAATTTATAAGGATTAAAATGAAGCTATCAGGTTTAAATTTATATGACGTCAGATTTACATCTAAAAAGTCCGATAAAATAGATTCTGCATCGGATTTTAGGACAGAAGATTCAAATAATAAAACATCAAATTCTTCTAAAAAAGTTGTATTAGCCTTGTCTGCTCTTGCTGCTGTTGGTGTAGCGGCATTGGCTATTGGCAGAGGAAAAGGAGAAAAAGTTGTTTCTGGTTCTTTTGGTTCTGTGAAACTAACAAATCCAGCTCCTCATACTCCAAATTCTTCTTCTGAACCAATAAATGCTTTATCTAAAGAAGCAAAAGATGCTCTAGAGAAGGTAAGAAAAGCTTTTGGTCAAAAAACGACAGTTTCTCCAGAAACTATAGATAGAAATATTTTAGTTTCAACATCTGAACAAAATTCTGATTTGGCTCGTTTAAATGAGTATTTTGGACAAAAAGAAATTAAATCTGAAAAGTTGAATGCACAAAATCGTGAATTAAAAAACTCTATAAGACAAAGACTATCAAACCCAACTGAACCCGATTCTCAATTAGGCAATAAAATAGATGCAAGAATAAAAACAATGCCAGATGATGTTAGGGCTAAGATGGCGGATTTATATACTCAAGAGGCAAAGGAAGCAGATGAAAAGGCTCTTGCTTTGAAAAAGATTGAAGAAGCAAAACAAGCTAAAAAAGAGGCAATGCTTCGCTTAAAGGAAGAAAATCCAGAAGAATATCATAGATTAAAAGTTGAAAGAAATAAAGCTCAAAGATTAGCCAAACAAGAAAGAAAAGCTAAAGCTATCAAAACCGTTCCATCATATAACGATTTCCGTGACGGGACTGTAAAAATATATCCAACTGTAAATGGTAATATTGAACGTGAATATATTGATGCTACAGGAAAACTTTCTTCTGAAATTCGTTATGAGAAAGATAAAATTGTAAGAACTTCTTATAATGATTTTGGAAAACTAAGCTATATTTATGATAAAAAATCTGGTACAACCACAATGAAACGTTATGAAATAGATAAAAAAGGAAAGTATAAACTTGTATCAAGAGAAGTTGATAATCATATAACATCTACAACAATTACTGTTGAACATAAAGACAATGGTTTAACTCAAATTACTACAGAAAATCCAGATGTTCGTAGAATTGTTGTAAAGGATAAAAAAGGTAAGGTTATTTCAACTGAAACTATTGATAAGTCTAATCCTCCAAAGAAACCAGATTCTCCAGATGCCACTGAGGCAAAATTGTTAGCTCCATGGTATAAACATTATTTGCGTTTATGTGAAAAGTTTCATGTTGCTCCTCGCCCATGCGGAGTTTCAGGTGGCGCAGGTGATCATTATTACGAATTATGCCTAAGAGTAAATGACCCAGATGGGTATAAATCTTATATTGCTATAAGAGAGTATAGAGCCCAATATAATGAAAAAGCGCAACTTTTAGAAGTTTTAGATAAATTGGATAATGGTGAATTTAGAGTTCCTCTTTCTTATAGTGAGATTTCAAAAATACAAAATCTAATCCAAACAGGTAATCTTTCAGATACAATCGTAAATACTTTGGAAAAATTGATTTCTGAAACTGAGTCTTATAATGCAAGAATGGCGCAACGCCAGCGAGTGATGGTATATGCTTAGTAGTTTATCAATAAATAATATTCAATTTAATAATCAATATATAATTCCAAGGAAGAGTAATATTTCATCTTTGGCGCAATCTCCTGCAAAATCAGACAATTCAGAAGCTTTGATGAATCATTTAAAGTATGCGGGAATGATTTCATTTGCAGGATTAAATCGCCCCGTAGAAAAGGTTTCGGCTTCTTTATTAAAATTTTTAGAAGGCTTTATTTCAAAAGATATTCCAGTTAATTCCTCTGAGTATGGTTTTCTAAAAAGAAATCCTTTAGGTTATTATTTAGAATGTGGAAAAGAAGTGAATAAATTTTTAAGAAGTGGAAAATTTGATAATATTCCTGTAATAAGTGATGATATTCCAGAAGTTTTAAAACCAATACTTCAACGCAAAGGTGAAGAGAAAAAAGAATTTAACAGAATAATTTTAGAAAGTATCCCCATTCTTGATTCAAAATTTAGTTCAAAGACACAAGAACCAATGGTTGTTTTCCGAGATGCTCCAAAATCATGGATGAAAACAGCAAAAGAGGGTATTCTTCACGATAATGCATACATTTCAACTTCAACTGAACGAGGGGCTTCAATGGAAGGCATTATTTCAAACGGTGCAGATAATTTTACTTATGAAATTAGATTGCCAAAAGGTACTCCTTTCTGGGATTTAACTCATACTCCTGAAAAAGAAATGGTTCTACCAAGAAATTCTAATTTCAAAATTGTTGGAAATGGTATTCTTGAATTGATTTTGTAGCGTTTTAGATTAAATGTCCGCTTTCAATTTTGTAAATCTCAACATCTTTAAGAAATTCATCTTCAAAAAGAATTGTATCAACTGATGTAATTACGGTTTGAGTGTTTGAATTTATGGATTTTAATAGGTAGTTTTGTCTTAAATCATCGAGCTCTGCTAGTACATCATCTAATAATAATACTGGTTCATCTCCCGTTTTATCCGTAATTATATCAAGCTCAGAAAGTTTTAGGGCTAGAACAATTGTTCTCTGTTGTCCTTGAGATGCGTATTTTGTCGCTTCTTGGTCATTTATATAAAAAACAATATCATCTCTATGAGGTCCAACACAAGCTTGACAACGTCTTTGCTCTTCAATTCGTCTTTCTTCTAGTGAATTTTTGAACGCAAGTTGAATTTGTTCAATGTTTTCTGTTTCATTATTGATTCCTAAGAAGTTTGAATCGTATTTGATTGACAAGTTTTCAGTTTCGCTAATTGTTCTATGTTTATTTTGTGCAATTTTTTCGATTTCTTTTAAGAACTTCTTTCTGATATAAATAATGTTGCTACCTGTTATTGAAAGTTGTTCATTATAAACATCAAGAAGCGCTTCATTCGTTTGTCCTGTTTTGGCGCATTCTTTTAGGAAATTGTTTTTTTGTATTCTAATTTTGTCGTATTTTGATAATCTATCATCATAAGCTGGATAAATTTGCGAAATCGCTCTATCAAGCCAATCTCTTCTATCTTGTGGCGCACCTCTAAGTAGTAATAAATCTGTTGTTGAGAAAAGAACTGTTTTCAAAACGGTTTTGAAGTCTTTGATAGTTGATTTTGTTCCATTGATTTTCAATTCTCTTTTTTTCTCTGCGGTATAAGAATAAGATAAATCAATATTTGTGTTTGACTTGATTATATCTGCTTCAATTTTAAAATAATTTTTATTAAAGTTTATAAGCTCTGTTGTATTGGAGGTTCGAGGGGTTTTTAGGCATGATAGAAAATAAATGCTTTCAAGAATGTTTGTTTTCCCCTGAGCATTTTTTCCAATGATTAGAATTTTATTTTTATCAAAATTTAATTCTAACTCCTCGCAATTTCTGTAATTTGTAAGTTTAAGTTTCTCCAAATTCATACGATAATTATACTTCAAACATATGATTTTTATTGAAATATGGACTTAAAGCCGAATTTAGTGTATAATGTTTCTGTTGTATGTATTATAAGAAGAAGAGGGTAGGTTTAGATGTTACCTGTAATTTCGGAAGATGTTGCAAATACTGCGTTCAGTGAAATCTTTGAAGATATGCCTGCGTGGAGAAAAAGGATGATTCATTATATAAAAGATGAAAATCCTGAAATAAATACTGCAATTATTGAGGCTGCTAATAAGACAGATTTAGACCCTAAAGCAGTTGCTTTGGGCGCTTATATGACTTATTTGATGATTGAATTAGCGGCTAAAGAAAATGATGCAATGATGAATTACACAGAATAATAAAAACGGTGGTAAAAGATTATGATTATTGAAGATTTATTGAAAGAACTTATGGACAAAAAGGGATCCGACTTGCATATTTCAAACGGATTACCTCCAGTTATTCGTTTAGATGGTAAGTTGGTTAGACTTGATTATGAACCATTAACATCAGAAGGGGTTGAAGCATTGCTATTCCCAATGATGTCAAATGAACAAAGACGTAAATTAGAACAAGAGTGGGAACTCGATTTTTCATACGGTGTTGAAGGCATCGGCCGTTTCCGTGTGAACTTCTATAAAGATAAAGGTTCTTACGCTGCTGCATTCAGAACGATTGCGACAACAGCTCCTCAATTAGAAGAATTGGGTATGCCTCCAATTGTTACAACGATTGCAGATAAGCCTAGAGGGTTGGTTCTTGTTACTGGTCCTACTGGTTCAGGTAAATCAACAACATTGGCTGCAATGATTGACTATATCAATAGAACAAGAGCTGAACACATTTTGACAATTGAAGACCCAGTCGAATTTGTTCACACTTCAAAAGTTTCAGTTATTCACCAAAGAGAATTGGGTATGGATACAAGATCGTTTGCAAATGCTCTTAAGTCAGCCCTCCGTGAAGACCCTGATATTATACTTGTAGGTGAAATGCGTGACCATGAAACCATTGCTTTGGCGCTAACAGCTGCTGAAACTGGTCACTTGGTCTTCGGAACTTTGCACACATCTTCAGCTTCACAAACAATTGACCGTATTATCGACGTATTCCCAGAAGGGCAACAACAACAAATCCGTGTTCAGTTGGCTAACTCTTTGGTTGCAGTATTTGCTCAAACATTGCTTCCAAAACGTCAACCAGATGGTTCTAGAAAAGGTCGTGTAATGGCGCAAGAAATCATGGTTGTAACACCTGCGATTGCTAACCTTATTCGTGAATCAAAAGCTGCTCAGATTTATTCAACAATTCAAACAAGTACTGGTGCTGGTATGCAGACTCTTGAATCTTCACTTGCTGCATTATTCAAAAAAGGTCTTGTTACTTTAGATGATGCTATGTCTAAATCATCTAAACCAAACGAATTGAAACGTCTAATTCAAGGTGGTTAGTCAAACAATTTAAAAATATAAAAGTATAATGGAGGTTTTTAATAAATGGCATCAATAGTAGATTCTTTAAGTGAAGCGTTTTTAGACTCATTTGCTCCGTTGAAGATAGTGGGTTTTGCGATTCCTGTTTATTTTGCTGTTGTTTCATTTATGGATGGAAACCTCCCTATGCTTTATATTTGGTATGGAGTTATTTCGATTTTATTTTTAGCTCTTTTAACTCAAGGCATATACAATGTCCGTAGAAGTAAGCGTGAGATTTTGTCTTTAAACCCTTGGGCATTAGCTAAGGATTTAGTGAAAACTATTGTTGCTATTCTTCCGAATGTAGTTGTTTGGGTTGGAGCAGGTTTTATCCTTGCAAAAAATGTTGTGATTCCAATCAATGTAGATTGGGCTCAAACAGTTTTTGAATGGATTGTCTTTATTATTGTTTTTGCAATTGTAATGACTTCTTATTTGTCTTTTTCAAAAACAATGAAAATTATGCAAGCGTATAATTACAAGATTATTTTTGATTCTTGTGTAGATGTTTTAATTGCTTTATTTTTCTTTGTATTGCAATTGGCTGTTGTTCAAGTTGTTTTGCTTGGACCTGTTGCTTATTTATATTTCTTTTTCAAAGTTCCATTCACTCATTGGACTTTTCTATTTTATTCTTCAATGGTTGTAGTTGTTGATTTGTCTATCACTGCAAACTATTTGGCACAGATTGCTTATGAATGTATCCCTGGCAACAACGAAGAATATGATAATAACTATGATGCCCCAATTGATTTGATAGATGATGCTGCAGAACGAATGAATGGAAAATAATTTTATTTATTCATTTCTCTAAGTTTTTTAAGTTGATCTCTAATTTGCGCAGCTCTTTCAAAGTCTAAGATTTTTGCAGCTTTGTGCATATCTTTTTCAAGCTTATCAATTAGTTTCGGCAAGTCTTTTTTGTCTATGCCCATATCAACCATTTCTTCTGCAACAATGTCTTCCAAATCTCTGTAGCTTGCAACCAATGATAATAGGTTATTTTCAATAGGCTTTTTGATGGTTTGAGGAATAATTCCATATTTTTGGTTGTATGCAATTTGGATTTTACGTCGTCTTTCTGTTTCTTTAATCGCTCTATCCATTGAGTCTGTAATTTTATCTGCATACATAATAACTTCACCACACGCATTTCTTGCGGCACGCCCAATTGTTTGGATAAGACTTGTATCAGACCTTAAAAAGCCTTCTTTGTCCGCATCCATAATTGCGACAAGTGAAACTTCTGGAATATCCAGCCCTTCTCTTAGTAAGTTTACCCCAATCAAAACGTCAAATTCCCCGAGTCTTAAATCTCTAAGAATTTCAACTCTTTCAATTGATTTGATTTCGCTGTGTAAGTATCGAACACGAATTCCCTCTTGTAAAAAGAAATCTGTAAGATCTTCTGCCATTCGTTTGGTTAATGTTGTGATTAAAATTCTTTCATCTTTATCTGTACGTTTTTTGATTTCTTCTTTCAAATCTTGAATTTGAGTATCAATTGGGCGAACCGAAACTTTAGGGTCAAGTAGTCCAGTTGGTCTGATGATTTGTTCTACAATTTGTTCTGATGTTTCTTTTTCAAAATCCCCTGGAGTTGCGGAAATATAAACCTTTTGCCCAACTTTTGCATAAAACTCTTCATTTTTGAGAGGTCTATTATCTTTTGCGCAAGGAAGTCTAAAACCGTAATCTACGAGTACTTGTTTTCTTGCTGCATCTCCGTGGCTCATTCCTTTGATTTGTGGTAGAGTAACGTGAGATTCATCAACAATTGTTAGAAAGTCATTTGGGAAATAATCGAGTAATGTTGCAGGAGCAGAACCTGCTGGTCTGCGTTCAATTATTCTTGAGTAATTTTCTATCCCAGTGCAGTAGCCCATCTCTTTCATCATTTCAAGGTCGTATTTAACTCTTTGTTCAAGACGTTGAGCTTCAATAAGTTTATTTTCGTTGTTGAGTTCGACAAGTCTATTTTGCAATTCTTGTCTAATCATCTCAAATGTTTCTTCTTCATTTTCGTCATAAGAAATATAGTGTACTGCAGGGTAAATTACGACAGATTCAGGTGTTTCAATGATTTCACCAGAAACATTATCGATTTTTACAATTTTTTCTACTTCATCTCCGAAGAAATAAATTCTGGTAATGATTTTTTCATAGGCAGGCATAATTTCAACAATGTCGCCTCTAGCTCTAAATGTTGAACATTTGAGTTCTAAATCGTTTCTTTCATATCGCACTTCTACTAAATGTTTTAGGAGTGCATCTCGGTCAATTTCATCTCCGACTTTAACTTCTATTGCGCCTCTAAAATAATTTTCGGGTAATCCCAAACCGTAGATACAACTTACTGATGAAATTACAATTACATCATCTCTTTCATATAGGCTTCTTGTTGTATTGTGACGCAGCCTATCAATTTCTTCATTGATAGAAGAGGATTTTTCGATGTAGGTATCTGTTCTTGGAATATAGGCTTCTGGCTGGTAGTAGTCATAATAGCTGATGAAGTACTCTACTGCATTATTTGGAAAAAGTTCTTTAAACTCATTGTATAATTGTGCTGCAAGTGTTTTGTTGTGCGCAATTATCAATGTTGGCTTTTGGACTTTTTCAATTACATTTGCGATAGTAAATGTTTTCCCTGAGCCTGTAATCCCTAATAGAGTTTGGGTATCGTAGCCCTTATTTATCCCATCTACAAGTTGTTCAATCGCTTTAGGTTGATCTCCAGAGGGTTTATATTTAGAAACTATTTTAAATTCGTGATGATCTCTCATATTTTATATTTTAGTACAAATTTATTTTATTTGTAGTTTTCTTGCTTTCATCTGAAAAATAGTGTATTATCAGTACATATAAAGGAGTGATATGTTATGGATAAAATTATTGAAGCGTTTAAAAATCTATACAAAGGAGAAGGATTTATAAAACAGCATCTTTGTATGGCACTGTTATTTTATATTCCTTGTTTAGCGGGTACAATTATCCAATTTTTAGATAAAGATTCTAAAAAGGAAGAAGTTATTCTAATTTTAGTCAGCGCATTTATTGTTGGTATATTAGCAGTAATCCCGATTTTTGTGTTGCAAGGATTGTGGGCAAAATTTGTAAACCATAGATTTAGTGAAGCCTATGGCATTCCAAAATTGTCTTGGAATTGTTTAACTCAAGGGTTGAAAATGTTCCCTTTAACTTTAGTTTGGGGCTTATATGTAGGTATTCCTTGTTTACTTTATTTGGCTTTAGTATTTTTAGGTTTAGGGTCTATAATATCTAAAAATGCGGATCCTTTAGAGTTTCTTGTTGCACTTTTGTTGCTGGTTTTAGCAGTATTATTCTTATTTGTTCCTTTATTTATAATTTCTCCATTTATAAATATGGTATTTATGAAATATTGTGAGAAATTTGAATATTCAAAAACTTTATTTAATCCTTTATTACCATTCAAGTTTATGAAAAAAGCCTTTAAAGATTCAATTTTTGTTGCTTTGAAATTTGTTCTTGTAGGTATGGTTACAGGAACTGCTGGACAGTTAATTATGTTTATAGCCTTAATGATTTTAGCTGTTATTGCTATTCCGTTTGTGATAATTATTGCTATGTTGAATGAACATTTCTTGGATTCAATGGCTGCCGCTATTCCTGTTGTAATGCTTGGGGCTGTAGTTGCAGTAATTCCAGCATACCTTCGTTGGATTACTAATCTTGCTTATATAGATTGTTTGGAAGAAGTTTATGTCGATAAATTTTTGATAGAAGAAAATAAAGACTAATGTTTAAGGTAAGAGG
>CAVAPR010000031.1:0-15438 GCA_963590665.1 Candidatus Methanomethylophilaceae archaeon | reverse complement strand
ATAATATCCTTGCTCAAATTAAAAAGGGTAAAAATACTCTAAAAATTAAAACATCAGATGAGAATAAAGTTTATTTATTAAATAAAGAAAAATTTGTCGTAGAAAATTCTAAAATTTCTATAAATGATAAAAATTTATTTTTCAGCGGCAATGTTGATACAAAATCAAATTATGATATAAATTTGTCAGCTAAAAAGTTCTCAATTCCTTATGTGTTGGACTTTTTGAACTCTCAAATTATTGAAAATAATATCAATGAACAGTTGGTATATTTCAAAAATATTGATGGAAATTTTGATTTTAAAGTTAATGTAAAAAACAATAACCTAGATGGTACAATTGATTTGAATAAATTGTCTTTCAAACTTGTTCCTGTTATGGATTTGCCGATTTTATTAAATCATGGTCATGTCAAGATTGATAATTATAAAATTCAGTTAAAAGATTTCAAAGGCTATTATGCAAATAAACCTAATAATAAAATGGATTTTGAAGGAACAATTAAAGATTATTTAAAATCTATTGATACAAACTTGGTTGGAAATGCTGTTGTTACGAATGATTTTTCAGAGCATTATATGTCAAAAATGATTGGCTACCCAATGAAGATGACTGGGAAAGCTGACACGAGAGTTATGCTCAAAATGATTAACAACAAAATTGATTTGTTGTGGCTTTACAAGTTTGATAAGGGTAACGGTTTTATTGTTGATGGTGATGAATCCTTTATGAATGACTTAGCAACTCGTGTTTTGGTTGCAAAAATGCACTTTGAAAATATGCTTCTGAATATAAAATCAATTGATTATTATGCAGAAGATCCAGACAAAAATCACGGAAATATGAAACGAATCCCTCTTGTAAGTTTTAGTTCAAATATTGATTTTGCGAATGGAAAAACTTTTGTTAAAGATTTTGGGATGAACCTGCCAAAACCTATGCCGAGCGGTTTTGTGAATATGTTGATAAAAGAAAAACTCTTCAAAGGTGGGACTTTTACGGGGCATATAAAACTTATCAATACTGGTAAATATCCAACTCTTCAAGGCAATATGAAAATGTCTGATGTGAGAATCCCTAGCCAAAGATTATATATAAAAGAGGGCGAATTTAAAACAGATGATGACCACATGCACATCTCGTCAAATGGTAGATATAGACGTTCAAATTACCATGCATCAGGAACAATTATGAATGAGATAAAATTCCCTATAATTGTGAAAGATGCAGAACTTGGGGTTGATAATATTGATGTAGAAAAATATTTGCAGATTTTTAACAATCAAACTCCGAGCGATACGGCATCTGATAATGTTCAAAAAACAGTAGAAGAGTCTATTGCAAAAAATGTTTCAGAAGATGATGATGACAATTCTCAAACTTTTGATTTGGCAAACTTGATTATCGAAAAATGCCGTTTGAAAGCTGATAAGGGTTTTTATAAAGATATAAAATTTTCAAATGTTGTGGCAAATTTGTCCCTAGATAAAAATAGTTTGCTAAAAATTGATTCAAACAAATTTGATATTGCAGATGGTACATCTTCTGCCAAAATCAATTGTGATTTGAAAAAACATAAGTATTCATTGTGGCTTGCTTTGGTGAAAGTTGATTCAAATATCATTGCAACATCTTTGTTAAACCTCCCAAAAGAAATTAACGGAAAAGCAAGTGGTTTGATGGAGCTAGAAACAGATGATAGCTTAAATTTGAATGGTCGTATTCAATTTAGAATTTACGAAGGTATAATCCCGAAAATTGGACTTGTTGAATATACAATGAAAGTTGCTGCCTTATTCCGTAACCCGCTAACTATGGTTACTCCGTCAATTGTGTCTGATTTGGTTTCCGTTCCAGAGGGCAAGTTTGAACAAATTGATGGTGATTTGAGGTTGAAAGATAACGTAATTAAACCAATGATGATAAAATCATCTTCTCCTCAGTTGAGTTCATTTATTGTTGGGACTTATGATTTGGAATCTCAAGATGCAGCGCTTAGAATTTATACAAAATTTTCAAATCATAAGAAAGGTGTTTATGGATTTTTGCGGAATTTATCATTAAATAGCTTAGCAAACCGAATCCCATTGAGCAGTCGAAATGATAGTGATTATTATTCTGCAGAAATTTCACAACTTCCAAAAATTGATGCGGAAGAAAAAGATTGCCAAATCTTTTTGACAAAAGTTGATGGCGATATTGTTCAGAACAACTTCCTTTCTTCGTTGAAGAAGATTAAATAATTCTTTTGAAGTCTATAAGTCGATAAGTTGATAAGTCTATAAGTTGCTTACGGTATAAAGGGAATAAGGAAATAGGGAAATAAGTTCAATAAAAGTCTATAGATGAATAAGTCTATAAGTTCTTTATATATTTGTCTGTTTCCCTCTCCTAGGGAGAGGGATGAAGGGAGAGGGTTTGATGTAAGAAGTTTATAAGATTTTTTTATAAGAAACTTAACTCTAGCAAATTCCGTCATTCTGAGCGAAGCGAAGAATCCAGCTGATTTTTATTGTTAGTTTGTAGGTTGGTTTAATAAAGCTGACAGAAAAACTAAGCAATTTGGGAAATGTTGAACATCATTCCCTCTCCTTGAGGAGAGGGTTAGGGTGAGGTGGTAACCTAACGAGTATGGATTGAGATACTTCGCTCCGCTCGGTATGACATTTGCGATTAGTTGTTTCCCTCTCCTAGGGACACTAGCTAAACCAACGAAACGAAGTTGAGTTGTGTGAAACTGCGTGCCGAATGGCTGAGGGATTAAGGGAGAGGGGTTGATTGTTCTAATGTTCACTTTTTCTTTTTGATTTCGACGCAAAAAGAAAAAGCAGAACCGAAAAAGAAAAACACGAATGACTAAATGGCTCGAGTCATCAGGGGCAATGCCCCCGAACCCCTAATACCGTCAAACAGTTATTCCGAACATGTTTCGGAATCTCTATCTGAACGCACCAGCTAGAGACCCTGAAACGAGTTCAGGGTGACATATTAATTGCGTAACGAACTTATTTCCTTCTTCCCCTATTCCTTTTTCCTTATAAATCAACCCCTCTCCCTTAATCCCTCCGCCCTTGGGGAGGGAAACTTGTAACTAACTTATAGACTTATCCACTTATATCAATGTAGGTTGGGCTTACTAGCCCAACAAATAAATATTCCAATCCAATTCTTTAAGCAAGTCTGCTTATTCCAACGGATTTCATTCCCCTAAATCTTGTGTATATTATTATAAAGTATTTTTATGCTTAAAAATTGCCCAGATATTAATAAATTCTTTGTATCACCATGTTGTCAAACAAAAACCTTTATATGATAATAAAGTTGATTATGGGGATAAAACCTCATAAAATACAATTTAATTTATGGAGGAAAATTAAGAGTCATGGACATCTTTTCGATATTTACGCTATGCGGAGGGTTAGCATTCTTCCTATATGGTATGATTGTCATGTCAGCTGGTTTGGAAAAAATCGCTGGTGGCAAGATGGAAAAATTGCTAGAAAAAATTACATCTAACCCGTTAAAAAGTTTTGCTCTTGGCGCAGGGATTACAATTGCAGTCCAGAGTTCGTCAGCCGTAACAGTTATGCTTGTTGGGTTTGTAAACTCAGGGATTATGAAATTATCTCAAGCAATTGGTATTATAATGGGTTCAAATGTTGGTACAACGGTAACGTCATGGATTTTAAGTTTATCTGGTATTCAGAGTTCAAACTTTTTCATTCGTTTCTTAAAACCTGAATCTTTTTGCCCTTTGCTTGCTTTAGTTGCTGTAATTTTAATAATGACTTCAAAAAATAATCTCTCAAGACGTAAAAGTGTTGGGGGATTTTTAATAGGTTTTGCTGTATTGATGTATGGGATGCAGTTGATGTCAACTTCTATGGCTCCACTTGCGGATGACCCTAGATTTTCACACGCTTTGACATTATTCAAAAACCCTATATTAGGTCTTTTAGTTGGTACGATTGTAACTGCGGTTATTCAAAGTTCAGCTGCTTCTGTTGGTATGTTGCAAGCATTATCTATGACTGGTGGAATTTCTTATGCGGTTGCAGTTCCAATTATTATCGGACAAAATATTGGTACTTGTATCACAGCCGTTTTATCTAGTATCGGTGTAAATACAAACGCAAAAAGAGTTTCTGTTGTTCACGTAATGTTTAACGTATTAGGTGCGTTAATCTTCTTGCCAATTTATGAATTTGGTCATTACTTTATAAATTATCCGTTTGCAGAAGCTACAAATCCTTTCGGTATTGCGGTTTGTCATTCTATATTCAACATTGCAACTACTGCTTTGTTATTCCCATTTGCAAAACAAATGGAGCAACTTGCTTATATTTTAGTTAAGGATAAAAAGGATGAAAAAGAAGTTATTCTTGATGAAAGATTACTTCTCACACCATCTATTGCAATTAATCAATGCTACAAAGCTACTGGAACAATGGCAAAAATTACTCGTGACACTTTGGTTATGTCTGTTAGAATGTTAAAACAATACAATCCAAAAGTTGCAGAAGTAATTAACAAAAACGAAGTTTTAATCGACAAATACCAAGATACTTTGGAATCATTTTTACAAAAACTTTCTGGTACAGAGTTGTCAGATGAAGATAGTAATAAGATTTCTCAACTTATTCTTTCTATTTCTGATTTCGAAAAAATTGCTGACCACGCAATTCATATTTTGAATTTGGCCGATAAAATGCACAGAAAAGAATGGAAACTTTTACCAGAAACAGTTGAAGAATTAAAACATGTTGTTAATGCTGTTAAAGAGGTGTTTGATGTTACCGTAAATGCTTTTGTTGAACACAATTTAACTCAAGCATATCACGTTGAACCGTTGGAACAAGTTGTTGATGATATTGCTTATACTGCGAAGAAAAACCACATTAAACGTGTTAAGAAAGAAAAAATCCATATCAAACGTGGTTTTGTATATGCAGAAATCTTAAATGACTTGGAAAGAATTTCTGACCACTGTTCTAATATTGCTACAAATATTATTCAGTCTGTAAATTCTTCAATTCCAAAACACGTATTGAAAAATAAATTAAAAGATTCTAATAACGAGGATTTTGCTCGTACTGTAGAAGATTTTAGAGAACATTATGCCGTAGAACCAATTTCAATACAAAAGTAAAAGAGCATTCAAAGAATGATAAATTTTGATGAAAATAATAAATATATTTTAGAAGGTACATATCAGGTTTCAATGTCGGAAAAAGACATGCAATACGCATTGAAACCTGCAGTGCTGCTTAATTTTATGCAAGATTTAGCTGCAAAATCTATTGATAGAATTGATAATAGTTTGTCTTGTGATGCGTTGCTAGAAAAAGGCTTGGGCTGGTTTCTAATCCGCTATAGAATTGAGTTTGACGATTATCCTATTGGAGTTGATAAAATCAAAATCCTAACAGAATGTCGTGGTGGAAATCGAATGACAACTTATCGTGATTTTGAGTGTTTTGATGCTGATACTGGGAAAAGGCTTTTAAGAGCTGTGACATCTTGGTTTGTAGTGAATTTAAAATCAAAATCAATTGTAAATATTGCTCAAGAATTTCCACAATTTATTTCTTTTGAAAAACGAGAAGATGATTTGGCATTACAAAAAATTCGTCCAATCTCTCAAAATGATTGTGAGAAGGTTTTCCACGTAAGATATGATGATTTGGATATGAATGGGCATGTAAATAATACTGTTTATATAACTTGGGCGATGGAAGCTTTAGACTTTGAATTTCGTGTTAAGCATAAATTGAAAACTTTGGATATTTATTTTAAACACGAAGTTAAATATGGTGATGATATTATTTCTGCAGTGAAAATCGACCGAGAAAATTTGACAACTGAACACTTGATAACAGAAGCTAAAACAGGGGAAGAGGTTTGTTTACTAAAGGCTTCTTATGTTGCGATTTAGTCAATTTGTGATATAATTTTTTTGAAAAATGGTTAGAGGATATTTCAAAACTCAGCACATTGCAGGGGAATAGGGGAGAATTTGATATATGAAAGAGAATGTTTTATCACTTTTGGATCAGAATACAAAACTTTATGGTGAAAGAATTGCTCTTGGAAAGCGTAATAAATATGGCTGGAAAGAGCTTACTTATAAAGGCTTAGGACTTTTGACAAAACAATTTGCGAGTTATTTGATAACAGATTTGCAAATGCAAAAAGGTGAAAGATTGGCTATCCTTTCTGAATCAATGCCAGAAATGGGCGCTTGCTTGTTTGCTGCTGTAATTTCAGGCATGGTTACTGTTCCACTTGATAATAAATTAACCATTTACGAATTAGTTTCTATTCTTTCAAGTTGTCAGCCTTCTGTTCTTGCTGTATCCCAAGCAAATTTTGAAAAAGGTTTGGAATTGCAAAAAAAGATTTCAAGCATTAAACACATAATTATTATGGACGAACCTCGCTATGATTCTGAATATCCTAGCTTATATACTCTCCCAACTGGTCGTGAGTGCAAATGGCGTCATAGATCTTTGAGAGATACTGCTTTGATTATTTATACATCAGGAACAACAGGTGCTCCTAAAGGTGTTCAAACAACATTTGGAAATATGACAACTCAAGTTTTAGAAATGTCAAAGATTTTGCCAGAAATTTTACCGCATGAAAACGTTAATTTGTTGTCAATTTTGCCGATGAATCACTTGTTTGAATTGACTGTAGGGTTCTCAACATTTTTGAATAGAGGTTCTTCAATTTTTTATCCTCAAAGTTTGAAACCAAAAGATGTTTTGGGTGATATGAGGGAAAAGAAAATTGATTTTATGATAGTTGTCCCAGCATTTTTAAAATTGTTGAAAAACACGATTGAAGCTGATATTAGAATGTTGCCAACAGAAGAAAAATTGTTGTTTGAACGTTCTTATGCCGCAGCAGAATATATTACAGATTATAGTATTAAACGTCAATTATTCAGAAGCATTTTGGCAAAATTTGGCGGTAATTTCTATGGATTTATGACTGGTGGTGCTCCACTTGACCCAACAGTTGGAGAGTTCTTTGAAAGAATTGGTATCAAAGTTTTCCAATGCTATGGTTTGTCAGAAACAAGCCCTATTATTTCTGTTGATAGAGGAGATGATAGAAAATTGATGTCTGTTGGACCAGTCTTGGATTCTTATGATGCAAAAATTGATGAAGAAACTGGCGAACTTATGGTCAAAGGTCCTTCTGTAATGAAGGGATACTATAATAATCCCGAAAAAACTGCTGAGGTTTTAGAGGAAGATGGCTGGTTACATACAGGCGATATTGGTGAATTTGATTCAGATGGAAGACTTTATATAACAGGAAGAATTAAGAATATGATTGTTCTATCTGGCGGTAAAAAAGTATTCCCAGAAGAAGTTGAAGCTGTATTAGAAGGCGATGAAAATTTTGCTGAAGTTTGCGTATTTGGCGCAACAAGAACATCTGGCGCAAAAGACGGTACAGAAGAGATTATGACGGTAGTTGTTCCTACAGAAGAAGTAATGAATAAATATCAAAATGAAGACGAATTGGAAAGTTTTATTGTTCACGAAGTTAAGAATTTGTCTGTTCAGTTAGCACCGTATAAACGCCCAGTAAATATTGTTGTGAGAAAAGAACCATTACCAAGAACAGCGACAAGAAAAGTTAAACGTAATGTTGTTAAAGAACAAACCCTAGTTCAACATGTGTAGTTGGTAGGTAAAGTCTATAAGTGGATAAGTTGATAGGTCTATAAGTTCATTACGGCTTTAAGATATATGGCACTAAGGCACTGAGTTTTTTATGTCATGCGAACGAAGCGAAGAATCTCAAACAAAGTGTACAGATAGAGATTCTTCGGGTAAAGTTGTAATATTATTTTCACAATTCTGCGGTTTATCCCTCAGAATGACGTGAACACCATTCCTCTCCTAGGGAGAGGCTAGGAGAGGGGTTGATAAAAAAAGAAGAACCCTCTCTCGAAATTGTACCTTTTCGCTTTTGCTCAAAGACAATTTCTCTCTCTCCCTTGGAGAGAGTCTTGCGCTATTGCCATTCTAACAGTATAAAATCGGCTGGATTCTTCGCTTCGCTCAGAATGACGTATTCGCAATATGTTGAGCACCATTCCTCCCCTGGGGGGAGGTTAGGAGAGGGGTTGATTAATCTTATTTTTATTATTTTTTATCTGACAAGGGATCCATTGCCTCAAGCCTACCAAACATTTCATCGTATGCATTCATATAATTTGCATACATATTACGAAAATTTTGTTGCTCTTTCCCCCATTCATCTTTTGTAAGTGTTTTATTTAATTCTAAACGAAGTAAGGGCTTTACATCTTCAAGAAATAATCCAATATACCTAATCTCATTATTTTGCATAGAAGTTTGTCTACAGTAAGATTTTTTATTACACAATGTCATTGTATAATCCCCAGAATTATCTGGTACAGGTTGTAACACCATAATAAAAGCATTATCCCTAATTGGGACTTCTACTAGGGGATAATTTGCATCTTGAATATTAGGAATATCTTGTGCTGATACTCCTAATCCTAAAATCATTAATGCTCCTAACAACAAAATAAAATTTTTCATCATATTACTTTAACCCTTTAAATTCATACTTGCCTTGAGAAGCTCGTTCTCTTTTTATCGCATTCATTTCAAGATATAACGTATTTTGACTTAATTCTCTCCAGCCCATTTCATATTTTGTTAGGTCAACTTGTTCGCCATTTAATAACCGAATGAAAGCATTTGTTTCGGTACAAGCTCCTCCAACTAATCCGTTTTTAGTGTTTGTATTGTAAATTTGCGCTACACATAACGGAGCGCCATTTGGAGTATAAAAGCCCCAAAGATATTCATTATCTGTAATTGTAATCGTTCCAAACACTCCAGTAGAAGTTTTATTTGTTCTTGGATTATAAATTTTGTATGTAAAATTTTCGGCAAATGCAGGAACTACTGTAGTTAATAAAATACCGCTGAATAATATCCAAGATAAAATCTTTTTCATAAAAATCCCCTCTCCTTTTCACCTCTCAATTGACCATCAAACTCTATTTTTTTACGATTATAACATAAAACAATCCTTGTCAATAGCCATTAGTCAAGCGTTGCCACGCCGACAATTCATTTTTGTTTTGATTTCGCTGAAAAAAGAAAAAGCAGAACCGATAGGATATTTTCCCTCTTCTTGAGGATACAAAGCGAACCGTTGAACTGAGGCGAAACGTGTGAGTCTGTATGCGTGCGAAGGCTGAGCTGGGGGCTAGGGAGAGGGGGTTGATAAAAAAAGAAGAACCCTCTCTCGAAATTGTACCTTTTCGCTTTTGCTCAAAGACAATTTCTCTCTCTCCCTTGGAGAGAGTCTTGCGCTATTGCCATTCTAACAGTATAAAATCGGCTGGATTCTTCGCTTCGCTCAGAATGACGTAACCCATACAGTCATTCCGAACTTGTTTCGGAATCTCTAACCAAACGCACCAGTTAGAGATGCTGAAACGGTCTTGGATTATTGGCGGGGCGGCTGGCGCAACGCAACCCTCCCCATGACGAGTTATGTAGGGTGGGCTTACTAGCCCACCAATAAAAAATGATGTTATGTTAGTTGCGATGACAAATAACACCCCAGTAATAATAACACTTTCCCCCTCTTGTCAAGTATAAAACTAACCCACATGGCTAGTCGTATTTTTACGTACGTAAAAGTACGGATATTTACAAAAATTTGAATCGTATGGTATATTAGAATTATCGGTTAAGGCTCACACCCGAGAGAACAAAAACTCTTAAAAGCGTAAAAACTTTTCGATGGTAAAGCTGTTTGCCGATGTGGGAAATGGTTTCTAGTATTTGAAGCAATCTTTGTCGTGGTCGTCTATAACCCCGATTGCTTGCAAATAGGAGTAAATTATCACTGTTCCGACGTATTTCATTCCACGTTTTTTGAGGTCTTTTGAAATTTCGTCAGAAAGAGGAGATGAAACTATAATTTCTCCAGTGGTATTTTTTATTACTTTTCCATTTGTAAAATGCCAAATATAATTAGAAAAACTTCCAAATTCTTTTTGGATTTGTTGAAATATTTTTGCGTTATTTATTGCTGCATTAATTTTGCCTTTACTTCTTATTATTTGTGGATTTTGGAGAAGTTCAGATACTTTATTTTCTCCATAATTTGCGACTTTTTCTACGTTAAAATTATCAAAAGATTTTCTAAAAGCTTCACGTTTTTTTAGAACAGTAATCCAAGATAATCCTGCTTGAAAAGATTCTAATACCAGAAGCTCAAAGAGTTCTCTATCATCAAATTTTGGAACTCCCCATTCTTCATCATGGTATTTTGTGTAAATCTCGGATTTTTCATCTACCCAGAAACATCTTTTCATTCAACAATCTCCTAAAATTATGCTATATTGTGTTTAATAATATAACAAATTGTATAATTTATTCAATAATTGAGATTTCTATTGTATAATCTTGTTATGATTTAGTTTAAACGGGGTAAATATGGTTAATAAGAAGATATGTGCGTTAATAATTTTGATGATGATGGGAACTTACACAATCTCCCAAAATTCTGCATACGCAGAAGAATCAACCGCTGAAACTACGGAAGTTTCAGTAATCAAGGGTAATAAAGATGCATTTGAAACAGCTGAAAATTTAATTAATCAGAAAAGTTATCAAGAGGCATTGAAATATTTAGATGCGTATATTTCTTCAAAACCGAAAAAATATGAAGCATATAAATTACGTGGCGATGCTTATTATGCTTTGCGCCGTTATGATTTGGCTGAAAAAGATTATCAAACTGCAATTGATTTGAAAACCGATGATGACAAATTTGTAACAGGTACAAAAGTTTTGAGTGCTGTTGTTTTGGGCGCTGATAAGCAAGAACAGCTGCAAAATCCAGAATTAGGGAATTTGTATGGAAAATTGATGTATGCTCAAAAGGCTCAAAATAAAACTTCTTATGAATCATCTTATGCAAAAGCTGTTGAATTAAATTCACATATTTATTTGCCACAACCTAAAAAAGATGAAATTGCACAAATAAATTGTCCGCAAAAGTATGGAAAAGTTTTCAATCCTCAAGGGGATGATAAATTTTTGTATGGCGCAATAGATGATATTGAACAAGAAAATTATAGAGATTCTGTATTCAAAAGCCAATATATTATAACAAATTATCCAGAGTATTATTTGGGCTATTATTTGAATGGTGTTGCGCTTGCAGGTATGGAACAGGATGAAGATGCGATTGTAGCATTCCAAAACTCATTGAAAAAAAATCCTTATGATTTTGAATCTTTGGCTAGTTTAGGGCAACTTTATTATGCTCAAGCTGAAAAAACTTTTTCTAGCGAAGATGCGAAAAAATCAACTGATTATTTCCGTCAAGCTTTGAAATTAAATCCAAATTGTAATTCATATTATTTTTATATTGGGTTGAATGATTTGCTACAAGGCAAAGTTTCTTCTGCTATTGATGATTTTGATAGTGCAATTAAGTTGAAATCAAATGATTATAATAGCCAGTATTACAAAATTATTGCTCAATATATAAATGGCGATTATTCTGCTGTTGTTTCTGGAGCTGGGAAGCTTTTGTATCGTAGAGTTTCAAATTATAATTCTGTGATGTATTTGAGAGCTTTAGCTGAATATAAACAGGGACAAATCGATTTGGCACTAGAAGATTTGGAAAAAATTTATAACTCAACAAATGATATTTATAATTCAGATGTTCGTTATGTTTCTAATAAAGAAAAAACTTTGTTGAAGTATTGCTATTATTTGAAGGCATTGATTTTGGCTCAAAAAGGTATGGGTACAAAATCTGATATGGCAGAAGCTTATTCAAACCCAATAATTGCTCAACTTGCAGTAACAGAAAAAATGCTAAATTCTTATAAACCAGAAATTGTTGATGGCAAGGTAAGTTTAGCTGATTATCAAAAATTCAACAAGGCTTATGATACAGCCGTTTCAATGTTGAAACAGTCAAATGTTGTGATAACTCCAGAAGATATTGATACCCAATATGACTATATTAGAACAACTTTTGATGATTTGGGGGTAACTTTTGTTTACCAAAACCCTAATTATAAAATTTCTGCAATTGATAATTATGTATTCAAAAAATACTCATCAAAATTATCAGCAGAAGATTTTCAAACTCTCTCTGCAGGTGTTGCAACTGATGATGTCGTAGCTTTAAGACCAAAAACAGAGGATACAACTTCTGTTTTGACATCTGCAACTCCTCAAAATGCGTTGCTTGGCGATGAAAATACAACATCAATTGCTCAAATGCTTGCTTCACAAGCTTTAATTCCAATGGCTGTACCTCAAGAGTTACAGTCAGAAACTGTTGAGGTTAAAACTCCAGTAGTAGAAGAAACTCAAGTTGCTGAAAATCTGCAACCTAAAGTTGAGGAAAAAGTTGCACAAGTCGAAGAAACTGTTCAAAATATTTCTACACCTGTTGTAGAAGAGAAAATTGAAACTCCTCAAGAAGAAGTGAGAATAGCAGAAAAAATGGATGAATCAGTTTCTAAGATTGAAGAACCTGCGAAGGTCGAAGAGCCAGTTGCAAAAGTTGATGAAACTTCTGATAGTATAAAAATTGTGGCTGATGAGATTAAAGATTCTCCAGATTTTACAATTTCTTATCCCAAAGAAGAAGTAAAAAATGTTGTTGCACCTCAAGAAGAACAACTTGCAGAAGCCCCTCAATCAGAAGCTCAACCAGAAACTCCAGCTGTTGAGCAATCAAAACCACAAGTTGAAGAGCAAAAAGAACCGCTAGTTTTGAGAGCAGAAGAACCTGTTCAGCAAGTTGAAGAGAAAGCAGAAAAAATTGCTTCAAATAAATTTATCAATAAGCCTGTAACTCTTCCACTGTTTGACGAATCTCGCCCAGTTGTTACAGAACCCGCGAAAGAACCTGTAGTTGAACAACCAAAACAAGGTGTGAAAGTTATTGAAAAACACGCAGATATAAATTCAGAAGATTTTGGTGTAACTCCTGTTAAACCTCTTCCTAAAGAAGAAAATCCAGAGGATGTTGTTGAGTTAGAACCTCAAAGCTTTTTGTATAGAGCTGACCAACAAATTCCAACTGCAAGTTTTGATATTAAATACCCAAAACAAGTTGAAAATACTTTTTCTGGTTTGAGCTTGGCAGACAATGCACAAGCACCTAAAGAAGAAGCTACTCAATCACAACAAGAAGAGGAAAAAATTGTTCTTCCAGAAGAGCCTGTAGAAAAAGTTGCTTCTTCTCATTCTTCAAAAACGATTGATTTGTCAGATAAGATTGCAAAAACTAAAAATAATGACAAACCATTTACAACTCTTCCAGCTAAAGAGGAAACAGCTGTTCCTGTTGTGATTGTGCCAGAAATCAAAACTCCAGAGGTGAAAGTTCAAGAGATTAAAACACCAGAAAAACTTGAAGAGGCTGAACAAGCTTCAAGTGTTGAATTAAGACCTTCTTATACTTATGGAGATGAAGAAAAGGTAGAACAAGTTGAAGAAGTTGATAATACTCCAGCTCCAGAAGTTTCACAAGCGTTGATAAATGCTGTTGAGGGTACTAATTCCAAAGCGAAATCTAAGGTTAAGAAAGAAAAACTGGTAAAAGAACCTAAAGTTAAGGCTGAAAAAGCTCCAAAGGTTGTAGCGGAGAAACCAGAAAAAATTAAACCTCAAAAAGCTGAAAAGCCAGCAAAAGTTAAGAAACAAGCTGTAGAAGAAGCTGTGCAAACTCCAGAGGAAAAGCCTGTGAAGGTTAAAACAGAAAAAGTTAAAAAAGAGAAAATTAAAAAGGAAAAACCAGAAAAGGTTTCAAAACAAGAAAAATCAATAACTTCTATTATCAACGATGCACTTGGAATTGAACCTTTAGCTGAAAATAATGAGGACTCTGTTCAAACAGAAACGCCAGTGGCAACTGTTAAACCTAAAAAAGAAAAGGTCCAAAAACCAGCGAAAGAGCAAAAGGTTAAGTCAGAAAAACCAGCAAAGCAAGTGAATGAAAAAGCTCCGAAAGTCCAAAAATCAGAACAAATGGGGAACATGAAACCTGTTGTTGTGACAGAACCAAAACAAAAAACTTCATTTTGGGATAAGTTCAAATTTGGCAAAAATAAGGCTGAAAATTCAGAGCAAAAAGTTAAGGTTAAAAAGGAGAAAATTCAAAAAGAAAAACCTGTGAAACTTGAAAAAGAGCCAGCCGTAAAACCAGTTAAAGAGGTTAAAGTTAAAGAAGAAAAGATTAAAGCTGAAAAACCTCAAAAGGTTGTGAAAGAAAAAACACCAAAAGTAAGAACCGAAAAAGCTCCAAAGGTTGAAAATGTGAAAACTCCGAAAGTTAATGAAGAAAATCAACCGAAAGAGAAAAAATCTTTTGGCTGGTGGCACAAAAAGGACAAGGCAGAAGTCAAAAATCACACAAAAGAGTCTTTATCCAAGATTTTTTCTAAAAGTGAAGACCCAGTTTTTGAGAAAAATGAAAAAGAAAAGACAGTGATTAAGAAATTGGATAATAAAGAAGAATAATTAATAGGAATAATTTTTAAAACGAATCGAGGCGATTTTACATCGCCTCGATTATTTTGTTATAGATAGGAATTCTTTAAAAGTTAACATCTACATTGCCTGTATCTTGTCCAAAATGGCAATTCATTTCGACCTTAAAATTGTCGTACTCTTCTTTTGCCGTTAGCAGTTCATGTTCTTTTTGGCTTAATTTCTTTTTCAATTCTTCCTTTCCTTTATCAAAATACCTATTTTCTACTACGAATTTTTTGAGATTGTATTTTGCAATATCAAGTTCATGTTCTTTTTGAACAATTTTGTAATTATATTCTAAATCCTTTTTACAATATTTTAGTATATCCTTTAGTTTATCAACAAGAGTTTGATTGTCTGCTTTTTCCCTCCAAAAAGTTTTATCATAAATAGATTTACATCTCATTCCAACATATTCTACAAAAGTCTGGTGGAGGTACTTGCCTGTTTGAATCAAATTAATTCCTAATTCGCCTTTTTCCCCTTTTGTTTGTTCTGAAAACATTTTTTCTACTTCATTTATTTTATTTTTAAAGCTTTCTGGAACATTTGTAGGTTCCCACTTTTTCTTCATATAGAATTTTACACTCGCTCCAAATGAAACGGGTGTGCTATTATTGATTTGCATATATGTTTAATCCTTTCAGTGTAGAGTGGTTTATATACTATATTTGTTTGTATAAAACTTGTAAAAAAAATTTTTGCTAGTTGTTATTTTTTTGTGGAGGTTTTAACAAGGGGTGAGGGAGGTAAATATTTGTCCCCTCTCCTAAGCTCAGCCATACGGCACGCAGTTTCACTCGACTCAACTACGTTTCGTCGGTTCAGCTAGTGTCCCTAGGAGAGGAATGATGTT
>CAVAPR010000030.1:0-16896 GCA_963590665.1 Candidatus Methanomethylophilaceae archaeon | reverse complement strand
TGCCCATGGCTTTTGTTCCTTTCGTTTATTTCCTTACTATATCCTTCGGCTTTTTCTCTCTCTTTCTTTAATATTTTTCCTCCTTTTGTAATATTTTGTAACAAATCTGTTCCCTTTACATTTTTGAAAAAATCTTTATAATTATTACATTGAGGTTGGATAAATGAAAAAAGATGCGCAATATTTTTATGATGAAGGTGTTTGGAGATATGAAGACGGGTTAAAATCTGCCGTTAAATATTTTGAAAAAGCACGTGAACTAGCAGAAAAAGACGAAAATACTACGCATGAATTGCATGAAAATATAAATGTTGCTTTGTATTGCTGTTATGGCAAAGTTTTAAAAGATTATGAGAAAGCTCTATTTTATTTGAACAAACATATTGATTCAAATCCTCTCAATGAATCAATTAAAAAAGCAATTGATATAAGAACAAAAATTCAACAAGAACCAGAAAAATATAATGAACAAACTCTCTTAAAAATAGCAAATAACATAAGCGTAATGAAAAGAGAAGATGATAATTTAACATTATCATATATAAAATATTATATTTTAAGCAAAAATAAAAATTGCGATGAAATATTTTATTTATGTGCAAGTCATACGAATAGGATTCACAATTTTGCCGCAGAGCGAAATATTAAAGAAGCAATAAAACTAAACCCTAAAAAACAAGAATATTATGACCTTTATTTTGATATAATTGATCATATTATTTCTGATTGCGAAGATGAAAAAGAACGCAAAAAAACGATAAAAAAATATGATTCGACAATGCGGAAAATTCTTAATAAATCAATTTTAATCAAACCAACAGCACTAAATTATTCAAATTTGGCAACTTATTATAGTTTGATTTTGCCAGATCAAAATATTTATTATCTAGGTATGGCAAAAGAAGCAATTAAAGCTCTAGATAAATCAATTGAACTAGATGATAGAAACTCTTATATTTTTGATAGACGAGCTCATATAAAATCTGAAATAGAAGATTATGATGGTGCAATACAAGATTATGAAAAAAGTTTAGAGCTATTCCCATTTGAAGAGCATAATTACGAATGTATTGTAAATCTTTATATAAAGAAAGGGCAAAAAGAACGAGCTTATCAATATTTAGACGATGCAATAAGTAAATTTTCAGATAATATTGATTTCCAACTTAAGCTTTGGGATTTGAAATTAGATATTGAATACAATAATAAAGATAGTGAAAGAGTTTTAAGTGATGCTCAAACCCTTATTGATAATAAGGATATAGCAGATTTAGATAAACATTTCGCTTATGTTTTCAAAGCTTATGAACTTTGGAAAGCTGGGAAATATGAAGAGGCAATTGAAATCTTAGATTTTTGTATCAAACTTAATCCAAATAAATCTCAAAATTATTATGACAAAGTAATCCTTCTTTGCAATGTGGGAAAATACGAGGAGGCAAAAGAGGTTTTTGAAATAGCCGATAGTTTCTACAGAAAAGAATATAACGTAGAACCAAATAATTTTAATTTTGAAAAAGGGTTTTGCTATGAAATTGCTAAACAATATGTGCTTGCGCTAAAATTTTACAATAAATCTATTAAAAATAATGAAGGTTGGTATCCTTATCGAAATAAAATTGGAATACTTGTAAACTCAGGCAAACCTTATCTTGCTTTAAAATGGTGCGAAAGGGCAGAAGAACTTTACAAAAAAGAGCTAGATATGGGCTTTTATGGCAATAAAGGACTGGCTCTATTTTTTATTGGCGATTACAAAAATGCAATAAAAAATCTAAAAAAATACCCAGAGTATCAAGAAGGAAAAGTTTTGATTACTTATTCAAAGTATTTACTCGGAGATAAAGCGAAGGCTCTAAAAGAAATCGAAAATATTTATAACAAAGAAAAATTTGATGTCGCATTATGTTGTCTTGCTACAATTTATACAACTAAAAATGAATTTGAAAAAGCACTTGAATCTTGTGATAAAATTCAAAAACAGAATGCTGATACAGATATTATTAGAGCTTATATTTATAAGAAAATGGGTGACTTGTCTAATTCAGAAAAGTATTTAAGCTCTGCAGTTGAAAAAGATGAGAGAAAACGTACAAAAGAACAACTGATTAAAGAATTTGAATATAGTTCTCAAGTAAAATTTGACTAGTTTTGTATTAAAGGGCTTGAAAAAGCACTTAAATAGGTTATAATAATATTACTTGTACATTAACAACACCAGTTATAGACATTTTTATAATTCATGGGGACGTTTTGGATTTGACAGGATGTTTGGTGAAAATAGGTTGCGTGTCCGAGCGCTGTTCTCGGTTATCAACGAGCAAAACAAATTAAATGCTAATAATGTAATCAAAGCTGACTTCTCTAGAGCTAACGCTTTAGCTGCTTAGTCGCTGATTCTAGGCTCCTCATAAAGTCCAGCTTGCCGATTTTATGGGGCAATTATGCAAGTTGCAGTACAGCAATTAGTGGTAGCTGTATCAAGATTAACCGCTAAGGGTTTAGAGTTTCCCTCAAATAAAACCTCGGGCTAGCTTATCTGGTTGTGATATTTTCCTGAGTTAGTCGAGAAAATTAATATCTACGCACGTAGAGGTTTATTTTTATCCATTTTGGACGTGGGTTCGACTCCCACCGTCTCCAGTTTATGACTTTTTAGACAATTGCTAATATTATAGGAGCCGAACCCACCAAGCTTTGCTTGCGTGTGTTCTTACCTCTCGGAAAACGTGACATTCAGTCACCTTTTCCTCGGCAGAGTCACCGTCTCCAGTTTATTTTTCTTCTTGTATTTATGCAAAAATCAATGGTTTCTGTTTTACAACTTGTCTTACGTAGTTGTAGTAATCGTTATTTTTATATTGTTTGCAATTTTTTAGAACTTCGTCTGCTGAAATAAATCCATGGTTTACGGCAATTTCTTCAAGGCAAGAAATTTTTACACCTGTATTAAGTTCCATTGCTTGGACAAAGTTGCTTGCTTGGAGCATTGAATCGTGTGTTCCTGTATCAAGCCATGCAAATCCTCTACCAAGAATTTCAACATTTAGTTTGCCTTTTTCAAGGTAGATTTTATTCAAATCTGTGATTTCTAATTCCCCTCTTGCAGAAGGTTTTAACTGCTTTGCATATTCACAAACATCTTCATCATAAAAATACAAACCAGTTACTGCGTAATGTGATTTAGGGTGTTTTGGTTTTTCTTCTAGAGATAGAACTTTTTTATTTTCATCAAACTCAACAACTCCAAATCTTTCTGGGTCTTTTACTATGTAGCCAAATACTGTTGCTCCTGTATTTTTCCCCACGACATTTTTCAAAATCGTTGAAAATCCATGTCCGTGATATATGTTATCACCAAGGATTAGAGCTACTTTTTCGTTGTTAATCCAATCTTCTGCAATGAGAAATGCATCTGCGATTCCTTTTTGTACATATTGGATTCTGTATTCGATATGCAAGCCCCAACGTGAACCATCTCCAAGAAGTTTTACAAAGTTGTCATAATCTGCTTCGTTTGTAATGATTAGAATGTCTTTTATCCCAGCAAGCATCAGAGTTGACAACGGATAGTAAATCATTGGTTTGTCATAGATTGGTAATAATATTTTTGATATTGGATGTGAAGCTGGATATAATCTGCTTCCCGCACCTGCTGCTAGTATTATGCCTTTCATTATTTTCTCCTTTGCTTGCTTTTGTGTATTTCTTATTTGTTAGAATCTTTAATTCTAATTTTTATTCCTAGGATGGTGATTACTTTATGTAATGTCTTTACCCCAGGAGTTGTTTTTATTGAAAAAATAAAATTCATTACTTTTTTTATTTTTGGAGTATTTTCTGGATCTTCAATATATGTAAGATTTAGTTCTTTCACTCTATTAGGATATTGACGTTTATAGTGAGAAATGTAAATTGATGTAAGATATTCTGCCAAGTATCCAATTGCTCTTGTTTCCATTACATCTGTTTGGATATTTTTAAATTCCTCAAAAACTTTAAAAAGGACATCAAATGTAAATTCGCAATACTCTTCAAACAAGTCTTTTTTCATTACGAACATGTTGCATAAATAATGGCTTGCAGAATTTTGCAAGTCTTTCATTTCGTCAATATATTCTGGATGAAGTTCTGTAATAGCTTGTTCCATTTTTTCATACCAGATTGCATTTGAGCTTGCCGCTTTTACAAATCGTTCTTTGCAATTTCTTATTGTAGGGTCAAGGTTCTTAGCATCATATTCTTTGCTACAAATAATATCATACTTGTCTGTTAGAGTTTCTATGTATTGTTTATCTAATAATTTCAAGTACTTTTTATCAATTTTTTTGAATTTGTAGCAAGTAGAATTTGGTAACCATGTTTTTTTATTATGATTGGATTCTGAAAAATCAAAATGCCTTCTATAATGCATTAATCCAATAAAATCTGGGTAAGATAATTGGTTTTGATTTTTCCAAGCCCAATAAATGGCACTCATTTCATTGAAATATCTATTTAGTTTAGATATATTTTCTCCTGTGTTATCGCCAATTAGATTATTTTCTAGCCATTTTTTGTCCTTATCCGAAAGTACTCCGTCTTTAGATTTTTCTAGGGCAACATCTCTTCCTACATGTATAGGAACAAATATTTCTGATTTAAGTAATGTTGCAGGTTTATGATAAGCAACAAGTATTTTTATTTTTTTATTCTGTTCCATTATTTAATCCCTGCCATTAATTTGTTTTGCAATACTTTTTCCCAAGAGTATGCGCTTTGGATACTTTCTTCTAGTGTGTGTTCTGGATTCCAGTTTAAGTTTTGTTTTGCTTTATTGTTATCCGCAACAAGGCTTGCTGGATCTCCTGCTCTACGAGGTTTGATTTCAACTGGAATAGTTTTTTCTGTTACTTTTTCACAAGCTGCAAAAACTTCTTTAACTGTATTTCCATCATTTGTTCCAAGGTTGAAGAAGTTTGTTTCCCCTCCATTATCCAAGTATTGAAGTGCTAGAAGGTGAGCTTGAGCCAAATCTTCAACATTGATATAATCCCTTACGCAAGTTCCATCTTTTGTATCATAATCATCTCCAAACATTTGGAAAGTTTTGCCATTATTAAATGTTGATTTTAAGATATTTGGAATAAGGTGAGTTTCAGGATTGTGCCATTCGCCTACTTTATTGTTTGAATCTGCTCCCGCAACATTGAAATATCTCAATCTTACTGATTTTAAACCATAAGCTTTATCGTAATCATCCATAATTTTTTCAATCATTAATTTTGATTGTCCATACGGATTGATTGGATTTTGTGGATGTTTTTCATCAATTGGAATATAAACAGGTTCACCATAAGTAGCCGCTGTTGAAGAAAATACAATCTTTTTAACGTTATTTTCAAGCATTGCTCTTAAAAGATTAATTGTTCCGCAAACATTGTTGATGTAGTATTTTTGTGGGTTCACAACTGATTCTCCAACTTGAGAAAATGCCGCAAAGTGTACAACTTTTTCAATTTGATAGTTTTTGAAAACTGAATTAATATCCTCAAAATTTGTCAAATCTCCCTTTTGAAATTCAACATGACCGAATTTTTTCAAAGTTTCAACGGTTTCAATATGTCCTGTAGAAAGGTTATCAAAAATTACTACATCATTATTTTTTTCTAACAAAGCCATTACGCAATGACTTCCGATATATCCAGCTCCACCTGTTACTAAAATCATTATTTGCAAACCTCCTCAAATAATTCGATTGCTCTTCCGATAGCCAAATCCATATTGTAATATTTGTAATCTCCTAATCTTCCTAAGAAATATACATCTTTTTGTAGTTTAGCATCATTTAGATATTTTGCATATAGTGCAGAATTTTCTTCGCTTGCAATTGGATAATATCTTTCATTTTTGCCAAGTTCAAAAAATTCAGAATATTCTTTTGCAATAACTGTTTTTTCGGACTTATCTTGCAAGTAGTGTTTGTATTCGTGAATTCTTGTGAAATCGTAGTTGTTCGGATAATTTATACAAGCGTGTGATTGATAAAATTCTCTGTCATAAGTTTCAAATTTGAAATTTACGCTTCTGTATGGAAGTTGACCATATTTATAGTCAAAGTATTCATCAATTGAACCAGTGTAGAAAATTCTTGCATTTTCTAAGATGTTTTTATTTTGAGATTTAAATGTTTCAAAATCAATATTTAATTGAAGTTCAATATTAGGATTATCTAACATTTTTTCAACAACTTTTGTGTAACCTTCAGTTGGAATTCCTTGGTATTTGTCTTGGAAATATCTATTATCTTTACTCAAATAAACTGGAACTCTTGCTGTTACTGCGCCATCAACATCTTTTGGCGATAACCCCCATTGTTTTGTGGTGTAGTTTAAAAAGATTTTTTCGTAAACATAATTTGCTAGATATTTTAAATCATCATCATCTTGCTTTTGAAATTCTAAGATTGGAACTTTTGTATTGTATTCAAAAGTATCAAGTAGTTTTTCTTCAAGTTTTTTTGCCATAGATTGTGGAAAAACTTGGTATAGAGTATTAAAATTGAATGGAATTTGAGCTTCAATACCATCTAAAATTCCTACAACTTCGTGCATATAGGTATTGAATGAGGTAAATTGACTTAAGAATTTCCAAACTTTTTCATTATTTGTGTGGAAAATGTGAGAACCGTATTTGTGAATCATAATACCGTTTTCATCTCTGTAGTCATAGCTATTTCCAGCAATGTGATCTTTTTTATCTATTATAATAACTTTTTCGTTTAATTCTGTTGCGATTAGGTTTGCGATTGTTGCTCCGCTAAATCCTGCTCCTACAACGATGTTAGTTCTTCCCATCTTATTTATTCCTTTCAATGTTGATAATTTGTTTCCCTAAAATAGATATAAAGATTCCTGTTTTATTTATGTTAACCTTAACAATCTTCTTTAGCAAGGAATCTTTTTTATATCCATATTTTTGTAAATATTTTTGAGGATTACTAAGTAATAATTTTAATTCTTTTTTGTGCTTTTTAGGAAAATCTTTCTCAAAATTCTCTTCTTTTGTTAGTTCTTTAAATGTTTTTACAAATCTATCTAAAAATTGTTCTTTGTATTCTGGAGAAATTCTTTGTAAATTCCATTTGTAATCTCGGTATTGTTTTTTCAATTTGTATGGATTTGCGTAAGGTTTAATCTCCAAGTGTTCATTTAGATATTGTGTAAGTAAATCATATTCATCACTAATACAGAAAATCTTTTTAGGGTTATTAATAGTTGATGTTGAATTATCCTGCCTATAGTGCAAATATGGAGTATCAGTAACTACAATTTTATTTGCGCAAATCAACGCTTTAAATGTAAATAAAATATCTAAAAAAGCTCCGTTAGGACTTTCAGTGAAGAAAATATTGTTATCAATCAACAAATTTCTTTTGTATAGCGCAGCCCAGATACTTGGATGGGCTTTTAAAATGTTTGGAAATTGTTTTAAGTTAAATGATTTGTTATTTTGTATGTTTGAAAGAATTGTTTCTCCTGAAACATTTTCATCTTTTTCTCCAAAATATTGATAGAAGTGACATTTTGCTACATCACAATCATTTTTAGTAATCATTTCATGCAAAGTTGAAAACATTTCTTTATCAATAAAGTCGTCAGATTCAATTATTGCAATATATTCCCCTGTTGCTGTTCTGATTCCATTGTTTACAGATTTTGCATAGCCTTGGTTTTCTTGATTATGAATTACTTTAATTCTGTTGTCGTGTTTAGCGTATTCATCAATTATTTCTGGGCATTTGTCTGGAGATTTATCATCCACAATGATAACTTCAAGGTTCGTATAAGTTTGATTGAGAATACTATCCAAACATTGTTTTAAGTATCTTTCAACGTTATAAACAGGGATTACTACCGAAATTTTATCCATTATCTTAATTCTCCATTGATTAGTTTTTCATAGAATGTATTTGAAATATCTTTAACTTTATTTAGTCCAAGTATTTTTGGCTTGTGGGTGAGTTTGTGTACTCCTGTAGTTGATTTTATTTCATCCCAACGCTTTTCGTTAAATTGGTTTAATAATTCTCTTTGGAAATGTTGCACTGGTATAAAACTAACAAATGGTGTTTTTCTCCATTCTTCTTTTAGGTCCTTGTTTGTTGTAACCATTGTAAATGCGTGCAAATAGAAAAAATAATTAACTACAAAGCTATTCTCGTTCCAGTACTTTTCAAGTACTATTTTTATTGTATTTAGAATTTTATTATTAGGCTTTGCGTGAATAAAATAGTTCGCAATATTTAATCCATCTAAATCATCATTTTCATAGTTTTGGAATAAAAATAGGTCAGATGTTGTGATATATTCTGGAAGTTTTTCGGTTAATAAAACGGTTGAATCTATCCAACAACCACCGTATTCTAAAAGCAAATAAGTTCGCAAAATATCAGAAAAATGTGCCATTCCCATCTTTCCTGCTTTTAGTAAATCATAGTATTTTTGAGGTATTTCAACGTAATCTTTAATAGTTTCAAGGCTCAAAACTATGTGTTTTTTATCTGGCTCAAATTTATCAACACTTTCAACACAGCGTTTAACAAGTTCTGGGGCATTTTCAATTCCGCTATCCCAAAATTGCCAAATTGTATAATCTTTTATTTCTTTTGGTTCGTAATTTTTTGAATTAGATTCTTTGATAGCGGATTTGACATATTTTTTTAGATAACTCTTTGCAATATCCCCTTTCATAATTCTTCTGATTCGACGATTTGGGATAAAGATTTCTAGGCAGAGTTTTTTTAGTCCATTCAATAGTTGTCTGAAAGGTGAAAATATTTTCATTCTTTTTCTCCTTTCAAGATGTTTATGATTTCTGGATATGCTTTCAAAAGCTGTTCAAGTGATTGATTACCACTTAATCCTTTCCCTTTTTTGATATTGATTTTGCATAGTCCAGAATTTTGAGTATTTTCAATAACTTCAAGAGTTGAAGAATAGCCGTTAACAATCTGAATTGGTGTATGCCTAAGGACAGCCATTCCCCAGAAAAATATATCATCTTGTGTTGGCAGAATTTTTTGAAATTTGTTTTTGTCAAGAATATCAGAGTATAGGCAATTGGGAGGGTACAAAACTCCCCCGCAACCAATAATTGTATTGTATAGACTTGGTTTTTGATACTTTCTCCAATTCCAAATAATTTCATTGCTTGAGAAAAATGAAAGGTTATTAGATTTGTCAAATTTAACTCTAAACGCTCTTATTGTCGTAATTGCTTTTGAATTTTTTAGGTAACCATTGTACAAATCTTCGATAACTTTTTCATCATAATATATGTCATCATCAAAAGTTATAATGATGTCATTAGGACATTCTGAAATTGTTGGAACAAGTTTTTTATAAGATTTTATGTCTTCGCACCATTTGATTTCTAATCCGTACTGTTTTAAATTAGTCAAACTGTTTGGTAAATCTTCTTCTTTGTGAGGAAATTGTTCTTCAGCGAGCCACAAGATTAATCTATCAGGTTTTACAGATTGTGTTAATAATGATTCAATTGTGTAGTGAAGAGTTGGAATCCTTTCTGGAAAGGATGTCAGCGAAGCCGTGATTTTAGGATTTCGTTGTTCTTCTTTATTCAATCCAAATTCTGAAAGCTCTCTATAGTTGATATTGTGTTTCTTTTTTGATTTTATTCGGATTGTCAATCCAAATAAGTTGATAAAATAGTGATTATCGAGAAACCTAATATCAATTAAATGCTTTTTGCCATAGTCTATTCTCCATACTGGAAGAAGTGAAAAAAGAAAATACGTGCGGATTGTTTTTCTCTCTTTGATTTTCAGAATTGGAATATTCCATAAATATTTTATTTCTTTTGTAATATTTTGGTATTTCTTAGCTAGTTTAATTCCCTTTTCTTCATAGAAATTAACTACGAATTTTTGAGAATTGTAGAAATCCAATTGTCGTTTAGGGTCTTTAACTCTTTTTACGATTGATTCAAGGTTCACTCTATAGAAATAGCTTGTATTCGGAACAGTTATAATTTTGTTTGATCTTTTCAAAACCTCTAAAGTCCAATAAACATCTTCAAAATAAATTCCTTTTTTGAATGGAATGTTTTTAATTTTATTTGCTTTATATAATTTGTTCCAAACATAAGAACATTTTGGATAATTTATTATGCGAAGTTTATCTTCAAGAGTTTTATATATTTTTTGTTCTTTGTAAAGAACTCTGTATTTGGAACTGTTTTTTCTTTTTCGAATAATTGTTGCGCAAGCAATATCTACATCATGAGATGTTATTGCAGAATATAATTTTTCATAAAAATCTGGGGCAATCCAATCGTCGCTATCTACAAATCCGATATAATCACCAGTTGCAGTCTGCATTCCGATATTTCGAGCTATAGAAGGCCCTTCATTTTGTTGGTTATTAATAACTTTAATGCGAGAATCTTTTGATGCAAAGTTTTTTAAAACTTCAAGCGAGTTGTCTGTAGATCCATCGTTTATGCAGATAATTTCTATATCTTTTAGAGTTTGGTTAGTTAAGCTTGTCAAACATTCTGAAAGATATTTATCTACATTGTAGATAGGAACTATTATTGAAACTTTTGGCAACTCCCGTCTCCTTATAGGTTAAAGTCTTTTTGAAATCTTGAACTTAAATCTATATCTACATCTATAAATTTTAAGGTTTCTTCCACTCGTGCTTGGTTAAATTTCCATTGCAGAAAAGTCAAATCTCCATATTGTTTGTAATAATGATAACCAAAAGTTTTTCTCCATGATGTTGCGGAATATTCTCCTTTCAAGTTTAGTTCTTTGCAAACTTCTTTGAAATTCCTATAAACTTGTATTCTGTCCAAAAACTTACCATTTATTGTCCTAAATAGTGGTTCATTGTCTTTTCTGTTTTCTGTTAGCATCTTAATAAGGTCTTGAATTTCCTTATTAAAACTAATATCTGTCTTTTTCGAAATGAAGGAGTTTCCCGTTTTTATGTCTGCGACTGTTAATTTTAACAGGTCAACGAGCTTTGCTCCTGTGTTTATAGATAGTAAGAATATTAACAAGTCCCTATAGTTTTTATTCTTTCGGTATTGTTGTTTAATTCTCTCAATATCTTCCAGTTTTTTTATTGGCAAACTTTTCATTCTTTAAAAGCTAAGATCCTTTTCAAATTGTACTAATAACACTCCCTTTTTTCAACAAAATATTAAAAATGTTGAAATTATTCTTAACTTAATATAGTTCAAGCTCGTTTTATAAATAAATAACCCATGTGGCTAATAGTTTCTATTTTTGTCCTTTACCTATGCAGGCTTGTTATGCTATAATGAATTCATTATAGGAAAGGGAATTTTTATATGAATAAAACATTGGTCAAATATCCGTTTTTAACTAAAGAAGTTGAAATTTATGAAAGAGATAACGGACATAAGATTATTTTAGCTCACAAAGAAGGTGAAATGGTTAATGTTTCATCTTGGGTTAAAACGGGTTCAATAAATGAAGATAATGACAACAATGGTATTTCCCATTTCCTTGAACATTTGATGTTTAAAGGTACTCACGCTCACAAAGTTGGTGAATTTGACAGAATGTTAGAATCAAAAGGGGCAATTGTTAATGCTGCTACTTGGAAAGATTATACATTTTTCTATGTAACGCTTCCAAAAGGCATTGATAACAAAGATTTTGATTTAGCAATTGATTTGCACTCAGATATGATGATGGATCCAGTTTTCCCTGCGGAAGAATTAGGTGCTCCATTTGATATAAATGACAATACTGTAACAGACAAAAGAGAACGCCACGTTGTAATAGAAGAAATTAGAATGCGTAAAGACCAACCTTGGACAAAGGTTTATAATATTTGTAACAAGAATTTATACACTTCTCACCCATACAAACGTGATGTAATTGGTACTCCAGAAATTATTTCTCGTTTGACTAGAGAAGATATTGATAATTATTATAGAAAATTCTATACTCCGAAAAATGTTACAACTATTGTTGTTGGCGATTTTGACCACGAAGCTGTATTAAAAACTCTTTGTGAAAAATTTGATTTTCCTAACCGTATTGAACATGAAAATCGTGTAAATAAAATTGATTCTCCTGTTTCAGAAATAAAATATATTGAAACAAAATCAAATGTTCAAACTGGTTATATGATGTTTGGCTGGTTAGGTCCAAGAGCTGCGGAGCTTAAAGATTCCATCTGTTTAGATTTGATTAGTATTATCTTTGGAGATGGTACAAGTTCTCGTTTGCAGCAAAACTTGATTGAAAAACTTCCAGAACAAATTTTCAATATGATTGGTTCTGAACATTATCAATTTAAAGATGGAAATAATTTCTTTATCCAAGCAAACTTTAAACCAGAATATAAGGATAAAGCTTTGGAATTGGTTAAGCAAGAATTATCAAATTTATTGACAAATAGAATTACTGAAGAAGAGCTAGCAAAGGCTAAAAAGAGAACAAAATCTCGTTTTGCTTATGCTGCTGAAACTGTTTCTGAAATTGGCGAAACAATTGGTTATTATGTGACTGTTTGTGACGATTTGAAGTTGATTGAGGATTATTTGGCCGATTTAGATAGTATTACTGTTGAAGACTTAGAAAATGCAATTAAAAAGTATTTGTCATTGAATAATGCAGTAATTTCTGTGTTGATGCCAGAATAATAAGAGGGTATTTTGATGGCGACTGAATTTGATGAACAACTGGAAGAAGTAAGGTTAAAATGTTTGCATTGTGAAAAATGTTCTCTATGCAAAACTCGTACAAATTCTGTTTTTTCTGCAGGTGTTCCAAATTCAAAATTAATGTTGATTGGTGAAGCTCCTGGATATTATGAAGATCAAAAAGGTGAGCCTTTTGTTGGTAAAGCTGGAAAATTGCTTGACCAAATTCTTGGTTGTGTTGGATTTTCTCGCCAGAAAGATATTTATATCTGTAACACTTTAAAATGTCGCCCTCCAGAAAATAGAGATCCTTTGCCAGAGGAGAAACGTGCCTGCAAAGAGTATTTAGATGCCCAAGTGAATATTTTGAAGCCAAGAATAATTTTGCTATGCGGGCGAGTTGCTGTAAATTCTTTTATAGATACAAAGCTTGGAATAACAAAACTTCGTGGCAAATGGTTTGAAGGTCCAAATTTTTCTAAAATGATGCCAATATTTCACCCGTCATATCTCTTACGTAATCCTTCAAGAGAAAAAGGTTCTCCAAAGTGGTGGATGTGGCAAGATATAAAAGAAGTTCGTAGAGTTTATGACCAAATGAATTAAAAAAAGACCTAACTTTTTTCGTTAGGTCTTTTTTATAGGTGTTATTTTTTTGAAAATTATTTGATATTTTTCACTGCTTCAATAACTTTTGCAGAAGCTTCTTCTGGTTTCATCGGAACTTTTTCGCCAGTTGCACGAGTAACAAATTCAACATTACCTTCTGCAATTGTTTTACCAACAGTTATTCTGAATGGGAATCCGATAAGGTCTGCATCTTTGAATTTAACTCCTGGTCTTTCATCTCTATCATCAAGAACTGCTTCCACACCATTTGCTAATAATTCTTCGTAAAGTTTTGTAGCAACAGACATTTGAGTTTCGTCTTTTGTACTTACTGGAACAATAATTACGTGGTATGGAGCAATTGCTAAAGGCCATTTGATACCCCAATCATCATGGTGTGCTTCAACTGCCGCAGCAGCTGTTCTTGTAACACCAATACCGTAACAACCCATAATATAAGGTTTTGCTTTTCCATCGGTATCAAGATATGTAGCGTTCATTGGCTTAGAATATTTTGTTCCTAATTGGAAAATATTACCAACTTCAATTCCTCGAGTTACTTTTAGAGGTTTACCGCATTGTGGACAAAGTTCACCAGCTTCAACAAGTCTAATATCTGCATATTTGATTTCGTCAATTCCTAGGTCGCTTAAATTAGCACCAACTTGGTGAACATCCGTTTTGTTAATTCCAACAACGAAATTCTTCATTTCTTTAACTGTTTCATCTGCGATAATTGTTAAATCGTTCATTCCTTTAGGACCGATAAATCCAGGGATTGCATCAAATCCGTGTTGTTCCATAACCTCTTGAATTTCCGCAGATGTTGCAATTCTTATATCCATTCCGCCAACTGCGTTCATAAGTTTTGTTTCTTCAACAGTTTTATCAGCTCTAATTAAGGCTATAACAGGCTTTTTGTCCACAATATAAACAAGTGATTTCAAAATCAATGTTGAAGGAATTTTTAAGAATGCTGATAATTCTTCAATTGAGTGAGTGTTTGGAGTATCAATAATCTCGCATTTAGGAAAATATTCTTTTCCATCAACTACTGCACTTGGTAATTTTGAGATTGCGTGGTTTGAATTTGCAGAGTAATCGCAATCATCACAATAGAATACATCATTTTCACCTGCATCAGTATCTGTAATTACCATAAATTCGTGAGAAACGCTTCCTCCGATTGCTCCAGAGTCTGATTGAACCATTTTTGTATCAAGTCCGCATCTATTGAAGATGTTTTTGTATGCTTGAGCCATATTTTCATATTCTTTTTCAAGTTCTTCTTGAGATGTTCCAAAGCTATAAGCGTCTTTCATAATGAATTCTCTACCTCTCAAAAGTCCGAAACGAGGTCTAACTTCATCTCTGAATTTTGATTGAATTTGGTATAAGTTTGTAGGTAATTGTTTGTATGATTTTAAAACATCACGAGCTAAAGCTGTAATAATTTCTTCGTGAGTTGGTCCAAGACACATTTCTCTATTGTGTCTATCTTTCAATCTCATAAGCTCTTTGCCATAAGCTTCCCATCTGCCAGATTCAATCCAAAGTTCTTTTGGTTGAACAAAGGGCATCAAAAGTTCTTGAGCCCCAGCTTTATCCATTTCATCTCTGATAATGTTTTCAACTTTTTTCAAAACTCTCCACATCAAAGGCATATAGTTATAAACACCAGATGTAAGTTTTTTGATATATCCTGCACGTGCAAGCATTTTGTGAGAAACAACTTCAGCATCAGATGGAAATTCTCTCATTGTTTGCACAAATAATTTTGACATTTTCATAATCTTCTACCTCTCATAATATGTTTTATGCGTTAATTTTAGCACAAAAATATTATGACTGTTCGTTTTTGATATTGTGTAATTCTATTTTTACTTTTTCTGTTGGAATAGAGAGTGTTTGGTAATTTTTTATCGCACTTTGAAGAGCGTTTTCATAATCCTCAAACATTCCCATAAATTTGTATGTTTGGGCTAATAAATAGTCTGCATCTCCAGTTCCCGTGCAATATTCAATTCGCATTTTTGCGTATTCGTTTGCCTCTTCATATTCTTCGTTTTTGAGTAGGATTTGAATAAGTATTTTGTACGCTTCTTCATCCATTTTGTTTAGATCAATTGTTTTCTTTAAATTTTCTTCCGCTTCTTCAATTTTGCCTTCTTCATAATCAATAACGGCAATATTATAATAAGCCCAGCTATAATCAGGAGAAAGTGATATAACTCTTTCAAATTGGTCTTTGGCGGAGTCTTTATCTCCTAATTCTTTGAAAATATTTCCGATATAAAAATGAGCATAAATATCTTCATCATTGATGTCGATTGTCTTTTGAAAATATTCTATAGCGTTAAGATAATCTTTTTGTTTAAAATAAACTAACCCAAGATTAAAATAGGAATTTGAATCCATTTCATCAGAATCAATAACCTGTTTAAAGCAATCAATTGCTTTGTCATACTCTTTGAGTTCGGTGTAAACCAATCCTAAATTGTATATTGCATCTATTGAATCTGGTTCAATCTCGATGGCTTTTTGATAGGCTTCTTTCGCTTTGGAGAATTGTTTCATCTTTTCATAAACAATGCCGAGATTGTAAAAAATTCCATCATCAAAGCTAAACATCTTAGATAGATAGAGTAAATGCTGCAGAGCTTCTTCATTAAATCCGCAATCCATAAGCAAGACGGCTAGTTCCCGTCTTGCTTGGAAATTGGATGAATCTTCTTTTATTAATCCTTGTAATTCTTCTATTTTATCAAGTTTTGACATAATTCAAATTTGTTACTAGATTACAGGAACATCAATTGGTTCAACAAGGATAACGTTCAAAACTTCGTTTGAGTTAATTTGAACTTGTTTACCTGTTCTGATTAAATCTGCAATACTGTCATATACAAAGTATCCAGCTGTTCCGAAAGCTCCGCCAAATGCTGCAACTGGAACAATTACATATTGCCAGCCAGTATCAGTTACATTTTTACCCCAATCAATAGATTTTGTTGTAATTTGACCTGATTTTTTACAAGTTTGTTTCCAAGCATCAGCATAACCTTTAGTTGTTGTAATGCCGCCATCATTTGTCATGTCAGCTCTTCCAACTAAAGAAAGTGATAATGGAACTTGTCTTCCGTTTGGAGTAACAACGTGGTCAAAATCTAGATATAAAATTGCTCCCTTTGACATTCTTTTAGCTGGTGTAATTTCTTTGATGTTTCCACGGATAATTGAACCCATTGGTAAAATTACGTCATCTGATGCTTTTTGGTCAGTCATAAGCATAGCAGTAAAGCTTGTACCTTTTGTGTTATATCCTGTATTTATTGGTGTTAGCATTTGCAAAGATAATTTTGTTCCTGCTGGTATTCTTTTTGTTTTTGCATTTGCATTGAATGGTGCAGCAAGTGCGATTTGTGCAGATAATAACATTGCTAATGCGGTTGCCATAATTTTATTTTTCATAAAATATCCCTCTTCATTCTACTTCGTTTGCATTCTATCATATTTTTTTGATTTTGTTAAGTATCAAAAATTAAAAATTTTGTAAAAAGAAAAAGAGCCAGTAATTGGCTCTTGGAATTAAGAATAGCTGGA
>CAVAPR010000029.1:671-17469 GCA_963590665.1 Candidatus Methanomethylophilaceae archaeon | reverse complement strand
GTAGAGGGAGTATTTGTTCCTTCTCCCAAGGGAGAAGGTTAGGATGAGGGGTTTACCCTCACGCATTGTTATTTTGTTGTTTCCCTCTCCGAGTGGCGAGGGAATGACTCGCTTTTTCATAGTTTTGCGTCTGTTACACTCGCAAGACCATTATTATATATCTATTTTAACATTATTTCGCAAAAAGTTCAATTGTCTTGACGGAATATTTTGAGCAAGTTACAATTTAATCGTATATAAGGTGAAGGGAGTAGAAAATGACTAATATACAAGTTTCACAAGAAATTCAAGAAAAATGCTGCGTTGCTCGTGGCGTAAAGGGTTCACCTGCCCCAATTCCTCAAGAAGGTGAATGGACAAAATGTAAAGAAATTAAAGACATATCAGGTCTTACTCACGGTTGTGGTTGCTGTGCTCCTCAACAAGGTACTTGTAAATTAACTCTTAACGTTAAAAACGGTATCATTCAAGAAGCATTAGTAGAAACTATCGGTTGTTCTGGTATGACTCACTCTGCAGCTATGGCTGGTGAAATCCTTCCAGGAAAAACAATCCTTGAAGCTTTGAATACTGACCTTGTTTGTGACGCTATTAACGTTGCTATGAGAGAATTATTCTTACAAATCGTTTACGGTAGAACTCAAACTGCGTTCTCTGAAAATGGTTTACCTGTAGGTGCTGGTCTTGAAGATTTAGGTAAAGGCTTATGCTCTATGGTTGGTACTATCCACTCTACTAAACAAAAAGGTGTTAGATACCTTCAATTGACTGAAGGCTACATCCTTGAATTAGGTTTGGATAAGCATGATGAAGTTATCGGTTACAAGTTTGTTAACCTTGGTAAAGTTATGGATGCCATTAAATCTGGTGTTGATCCTAAAGAAGCTTACGAAAAGAATATCGGTACTTACGGCAGATTTGCTGATGCTGTTAAAACTATCGATCCTCGTAAACAATAGTTTCTTTCTTTAAACAAAAAAGGGTTATCCCTTTTCTATCGCTCTTTTTTAGAGTGGGTAGTAGTAGTTAAATAACATGTAAGATAAAAATAAGGAAAATAAATTATGGCAAATTTTGAAGGAAAAGATAGACGTGAAGCTACTTTGAAAAAAGTTTTACCAGAATACGGTTTCAAAAACTTGGACGAAGCACGTGAATTATGTTTATCAAAAGGAATTGATGTTGATGCGATTGTTAAAGGTATTCAACCTATCGCATTTGATAACGCATCTTGGGCTTATACTCTAGGTTGTGCTATCGCTATTAAAAAAGGTATTAAAGATGCAGCTGATGCTGCTGAAGCAATTGGTCTTGGCTTACAAGCATTTGCAGTTCCTGGTTCTGTTGGTGATACTAGAAAAGTTGGTATCGGTCACGGTAACTTAGGTGCTATGCTTTTGAGAGAAGAAACTAAATGCTTCTGCTTCTTAGCTGGTCACGAATCATTTGCAGCTGCTGAAGGTGCTATTGGTATCGCTAGAAACGCTAACAAAGTTAGAAAAGAACCTTTAAGAGTTATCTTGAACGGTTTAGGAAAAGATGCTGCTTATGTAATCGCTAGAATCAATGGTTTCACAGCTGTTGAAACAGATTATGATTACAAAACTGGCGAATTAAAAGTTGTTAAAGAAACTCCATTCTCTGAAGGAGAAAGAGCAAAAGTTAAATGCTATGGTGCAGATGACGTTAACGAAGGTGTTGCTATCATGATTAAAGAAGGCGTTGATGTTTCTATCACTGGTAACTCAACTAACCCAACTAGATTCCAACACCCTGTAGCTGGTACTTACAAAAAATGGTGCTGGGAAAATGGTAGAAAATACTTCTCAGTAGCATCTGGTGGTGGTACTGGTAGAACTCTTCACCCAGATAACGTTGCTGCTGGTCCAGCTTCTTATGGTATGACAGATACGATGGGTAGAATGCATGGTGATGCTCAATTCGCTGGTTCATCTTCAGTTCCTGCTCACGTAGAAATGATGGGTGTAATCGGTATGGGTAACAACCCAATGGTAGGTGCTACTGTTGCATGTGCTGTTGCTGTTGCTGAAGCTATGAATAAATAGTTAATTAAATAATTATTTATAAATTTTAAAAACTCAGTTCTTATTAATTTAGGAACTGAGCTTTTGTATGTTAAGCTAAAATTTAATTTTTGCATGCTTTGTATTTATATAGTATATACTTGGAATATACACCAGTAACAGGTTTAAGAAATGTTAATAACATAACAACAAAAAAGGCAATTTTCGCAAACAAAAATTGTTTATAAGAATGTAAGGGAAATGCAAAAGGCATTAAGGAAAAAGAAAAATTAAATTTCTAAACGAGTTAATAATTTAATATTTGAAAAAGGATTTAAGCAAAACAAGTTTTTTATACTCTCTCTCTCTTAATATCCTCGTGTTTATTTAATGTTGCCATAACTTGGCAACTTTTTTTTTGCTTTAAAATGGAATGTTGTTTATTTAACTAATCTTGAAAATGAGATTACAATGTATTATAATGTAATTAGTTGTAATACATTGAAGGACAAAAAGAATGGCATCTGAACAATTTTCATTAAGAATACCAAGTGATACAAAAAATCGCCTTGAAGAGTTGGCAAAAGCTACGGGACGAACAAAAGCATATCTTGCAATTGATGCAATTGAAAAATATCTTGAAGTTGAATCTTGGCAAATTCGTGCAATCCAAGATGGTTTAAAAGATGTTGAAAATGATAGTGTATTGTCTTTGGACGAAGTTAAGAAGAGTTGGAATATTGAGTAATGACTTATGAAATAAATTTTACTACAAGCGCAGTTGCGGATTTAGACTCAATAAAGAAGTTTATTTACGAGGATAATGAAATAGCTGCTAAAAAAGTTGTGTCTTATATAATTAAACAAATTGAAACAATCCTTCCTCAAATGCCCTCTGCGGGAAGGGCTGGGCGTGTTTTGCGAACTAGAGAACTTGTAATTTCTAAATATCCATACATTGTGCCATATCAAGTAAAAGAAAATGTGATTTATATTTTGAGAGTTTTACATACTTCAAAAAAATGGGAAATTGATGTTTAAGTTTTTATTGGGGTGAAATCACAATCTCCAATTCTACAAGAATGCAAATAATATGATTTCATGGTATTATACTTCAAAAAGGGGTTAAGATATGAATACGTTTTTAAATTATTTGAAAACCAACTATATTTGGATTTTATCAAGTTTATTGGTTGTTGTTTTAGCTGTTGTGATTTGTTTAATTGCAACAAGAGATAAAACTGTAAAATGTGATAATAGTGCTGCTCTTAAGGCATTGCAAGAAAAAAATATTGAAGATTTGAAAAAAGCTGCTGGTGATTTCATGATTCAAAAAGTAGGTGATGAATACAGGATTGTATTTTCTGATGAATTAAATAATGACTCTATGTATGAAGGAGAATTTGCAAGATTCAATACATTAGATGACCCTGATACGGTTATAAAGGCAGATTATGACAAGTCCAAAACATTAGTCGAACACATTGATAAGGATATAAATGAAGTAGTTTGTACTGTACCTGTTACATTTAGTGGTTTTTCTCTTGCAGATAAAAAGGCAATATTATCTGGAAAGGTTTTATATACAATACATGCAAATGGTGGAAATAATGTAGAAGTTGATGCTGCTCCAATTTCTGAAATGTTTCGTTCTAATTTCAAACCAATATATAATAATAGAAATAATCAGTACTTGAAATTTGAATACAAAACAGGTGGTGGCGAAGTTATAGATAGAATTAATGATTTACCGAAAGAAGAATTTGGGGACTTCTTTAATCCTTTAGACTATTAGTATTATAGATAAGTAAATAAAAATTTAATGGCGAATTTGAAATATTTCAAATTCGTCATTATTTATACAAAATTCTTGTTGAAATCAAAAACAGAGAGGATGGGATTCGAACCCACGGTGGAGTGTTACCCCCACACAACCTTTCCAAGATTGCACCTTAAACCTCTCGGACACCTCTCTATTTCTAAGTTTTTCTAATTATCCTGTAAATGCTGAGTTTCGTCAAGTCTTAGGATTTCTTGCTGATAATATTCATCAGTTTTTTCAATGCTGGAGATTTTTGCATCAGCCAATTTTGCCAACACTTTGGCATAATCCATACATCTTTTACCTTTTATTCCTTCTGTTTCCATTTGTATTGTTCCATCTGGAAACAGTCTAATTTTCATTTTGCCCATATAAATCTCACTTATACATCTATTGTTAAAACGATTGAATTGTCATCCATAACGGACTCACTCTCAAGTCGCATGTTTTCTTGTTCCAAACGTTCTTTAATCTTGTTGTATGTCATTTCTTGAATATTTAATCCATACTCTTCGTTAAGGTCATTGATTACGTCTTCGCATTCCCCTTTATTAGAGACTTGTGTAATATCAAGAACATAACCGCCATTTGAATCTTTTTTATAATAAACCATCTCCATTCCAAATAGTTTACAAGAAACTTCATCTCCGTTTTCAACAAGTTCTGTTGCGCCGTGTTCAGTTAGGGTATTGAGTAAAATTCCTTTATCCGTGTAGTTTGTATTATATGTGTAAACTATTGTTGATTGGTCATTGATAAGTCTTAAATCTCTTCCTGCTGCAATGTTTAATTTCCTGAAAATGATTTCAGCTTCTTTATTGATTGCGGCATTATTAGTTCCTGAAAATTCTGCAACATAAAAACCGTTTTTATAAACCCAATTTAGAGTTGCATCACTATTTTTTAATGGAGTTGAAGAGTTTCCTGAATAGTATAAGTAATTTGCTTTTTTTAACAGTGTTTTTAGCTCTTCTTGTTTAATATTTGTTTGAATTTTCAAGTTTGACAAATAACCATAGCGAACATTTGTACCTTCATAATCTCCAGACATTCCAATATTCATAATGGTCACTTTTTGTTCAACTTCTAGGGTGTAATTAGTTTCGTTTGTTGGTTTGTAGTATTTAACATTTTGACCTTCAACATCTGCTACAACTTCATCATTTTCAGTTGAATAAATGTGTTTCGCTCCTTGCTCTTTGAGTTTGGCATAAATATCTCGCATATTTTGATATGAAGTATCATACATATAATAAAAATATTCGTTAGACTCAATTAGTCTGACATTGCGCATTGTATATTCATCAAGTTGTTTGAAAAAGTCTTCCCCATCTTGTTGCAAAGTTTTTGCGTTTTGCGAGCCAGAAAGTATTGCAGAACAATATTTTCCTTTAACCTCCCAACGAACTTTTAAATTATTTGGCAGATTAAAGGTGTATAAATCTGCTTTGTAACAATCTATCATTGACATCAAGCCGTTCAACTCTTCAGGTTGAATATTTGTCAAAACACGAATCGCACGAAGATTTTCTGTTGCAACTTCTTCGTTGACAACTTTATCATCTGATGCTCTTTTCAATTTTTCATTTTTGGCTTCTTCTGGATTGATTAAAAATGCCATCGGGTAAGCCATAAGTGTTATTGACATTTGCTTGGAAAATCCTTTCTTTATACGTCTAAAGCTCTTCCGCCACGAGATGTATTCACATCATCTTCGCTATCATTTTTTGAACCATATTGAGCCATATCATCTTTTCTTGTTGCCGCAACGGCTCTGATATTTGCCCATTGACGGAGTGATAAAATTTGTTCTTTTTGGGTTACAGAAAGAGGAACAACATTTTTGATAGTGTTCAATAGGTCTTGAACTTCTAACGGTCTATTATTGAAAAATGCTTCATACAAAGCTGAAATTACAACCTGCTCAATTTCTGCACCTACAAAACCTTCTGTCTGAGAAGCTAATTCTTTGTATAAATCTTGATTTAATTCAATTTTGCTTGCAACATCAGAGTTTTTTAATCTTTTCATTAGGTGAAGCTTAAAGATTTCTTCCCTTTCTCTTTCTGTTGGTAAGTCAACAAAGAAAATTTCGTCAAAACGCCCTTTTCTTAATAATTCTGCTGGAAGGCTGCTGATGTTGTTTGCTGTTGCAATAACAAATACAGGAGCGGTTTTTTCTTGCATCCAAGTAAGGAATGTTCCGAAAATTCTTGAAGATGTTCCGCTATCACCATTGGAATTCATTCCACTCAAACTCTTTTCAATTTCATCAACCCAAAGAATTGATGGCGCAACAGCTTCGGCTGTTTTAATTGCTCTTCTCATATTTTCTTCTGAACTACCAACGATTCCAGAGAAAATTTTACCAAAATCAAGCTTTAGTAGTGGTAATTGCCAAGCTGCACTCATAGCTTTTGCGGTCAAACTTTTACCGCAACCAGGAACCCCTGTAATCAAAACCCCTTTGGGTGCAGGGAGACAATATTTTTTTGCGGCTTCTGACCAAGAGTTGTTTCTCTTATTTAACCAGCTTTTTAGGTTTTCCAAACCCCCAATGTCTGAGATTTTTATATCTGTATTGATAAATTCCAAAATCCCAGTTTTTTTAATAACTTGCATTTTTTCTGCCAAAATTACGTTTAAATCTTTACCATCAATTTTTCCATCATTAACCATAGCAAGTGCAAAAGCATTTTCTGCTTCTTGCAACGTTAAACCTAATGCGGCTTTGCAAAGTCGTTCTTTCCCTTCTGGAGTAAGGTCAGATGTATCGATTTGTTTGTTTTGAGATACCATCTTGTCCAATTTTGCTTTAATATCCTCTAGCGTAGGGAGTGGCATATCAAGAATAGTTATTTCTTTCTGCATTGTTTCTGGAATTAGAAGTTCTGATGCAATGAAAATCACATTCTTTCTAAATCTGCTTGTTTTTAAGTCTGAAATGTTATCTCTCAACCGTCTAACTACGTTGTAATCAACTTGACGACCTTTTACACCAAAATAGATGTGAAAATCACACATTACAAAAATTGCGTTTTTATTGCATTCACTAATAAAGTCAATTGCTTTATCTGGGCTTTGAGTTCCTTCAATTTTTTGTCCATCAAGAATAAATCCGTTTGTTTGTGTCCAAATATACACATCTCTTGGGATTCTGATAAGTTTTTCAGATTTTGCCATTTTCTTAATTAGCGAAATAGCACGGTCTTCTTCCCAAGTTGTAATGTAAATATAAGGAAACCTTGCTCTAAATAGTCTTGATAGTTGCGTAATTGTTTTTGTATCCATTAAAAAGCCCTCTTTTGATACTTATTTTACATTATCTTTCCCTAGTTGTAAACAGAAATTTTTATTTATACTGCTAAAATCCCCCATTCCATTGATTTCTGTTTTTCCATCGGGCGAAATTCTAACTTCTATTTTGTTTTTGTATTTTGAAATATCTTCTTGATTGTATCTATCTGTTAAAAATAAATATCTTTGATTGGAAGAACCAACCCAAGGTCTTGAAAGGTCATAGTTTTCTATTTCAAATCCTCCATCAATAAGGAGGTCAATGTGTTCTAAAAAGAGGTTGATGTCAGAATTATTTTTTGCTTTAAGTTCTTCAATTGTGTAACCAGTAAAACAAACGATAGATAGTTCCGTTTCTTTAATTCTTTTAGAAAGAATTGCTAATTCGTTCGCTTGTTCAAAAGGTTCTCCCCCAAGAAAAGTTACCCCTTCAACATTAGATTTATCAATCATATTAAAGATTTCTTCTACAGAATAATTTTTGCCACATCCAAAATCCCAAGTATCTTTTGCCCAACATTGGGGACAATGTTTTTTACAGCCTTGCACCCATAAGCAAAAACGAATTCCTGGACCTTCTACTGTTGTGTTTTTTAAAATTTTATAAACATTAATCATTAAAAATCAATAATTCTACCTTCGTCATTATCATCATCATTTTTAGGAGAAGGTGGAGCTCCAAATTTTATCATTGGTTTAATTTTAGAAATAAAGTGTTCTTTTACATTTGCAACTTTCAAAAAATCGTCTGCATTTTTGAATAATCCGTTTGTGTCACGGTATTCAACGATTTTTTTCGCCATTACAATATTTATCCCTGGAAGGATGGCAATTTCACTAGCAGTTGCATTATTCACATCAATTTGTTTTGATTCATTTGAAAGCACATCGCCCATTTCAACAAATTGAGGAGCATCAATTTGTCTTTCAACAGTTTTAGGAGCTTCTTGAATATTATTCATATTCACAAAATTTTCAACTCCTTTATTAGCAATAGATGTTCCTTCTGCAAAAGTATCTGGGCGGATGTTATTCATATCAACAAATTTAGGTCCATTTTTTGATGTATCAATTGTGATATTTTCTTGCGCTGAAGTTTTTGGTCCTTCTTTTAACTTGATTGTTTTAACATCTACTGTTGTATCATAATTAAAGAAACATACTAAAGAATCTAAAGAAACAAATCCATCAAAAACTTTGCAAACACTGTTCCATAGTTTATTTACGTTAACATTGTTTTTCGTTTTAGAAATTGTAAATGTTCTAATATCTCGTCTTGTATTTCTGTTTATATTATCCGTAACGACAATTTGATCGTCTGGAGTATATCTAACTGTACAGTGGTCATTTGTAAGAGTGTTTTTATCAAACACATACATTTTAGGCACATATTGAGAACTATTTTTATAGATATTGTCCCTAATAATTGTGTAGATAATGTATGTTGGAAGCGCAAGTAATGCAACAGTTATCAATGTTGGCACAATCATTTTAGGGTGATAATAAATAAATGCCAATATACTTATAATTAGTATTGATGTGAAACTGTATCTTCGTCTATAGTACATACCATAAAGATAGCACAAATATATTCAATGGATAATGATATAAACAGATGATTTTATGATAGTATTGAAACTATGGATATAACGATTAAAAAAGACTATAAAACTTTAGCTGGAGAAGTTACAATTCCAGCGGATAAATCAATCTCACATAGAGCAATAATTTTTTCAGCATTAGCTAAAGGAAAATCAATTGTTAAAAACTTTTCAGATGGACAAGACCCACATTCAACTTTGAATATTTTTAAACAACTTGGTGTTGATATTGAAGAAGATGGAAATACTGTCACCGTAAATTCTACAGGAGTACTAAAACCTTCAAATAGTCCTCTAGATTGTGGAAATTCTGGAACAACTATGAGGCTTGTTTCAGGTGTTTTAGCTGGTCAAAATTTTAATTCAATCTTAATTGGTGATGCCAGTCTTTCAAAACGACCGATGAAAAGAGTAATCACCCCTCTAGAGCAAATGGGGGGAGAAATTACATCTAATGATTTTAAAGCTCCTTTAGAAATAAAAGGTCATAATTTAAAATCAATTAGCTACAATTCCCCAATAGCATCAGCTCAAGTAAAATCGTGTATCCTTCTTGCGGGGCTTAATGCAGATGGAGTTACAACTGTTACTGAACCATATACTTCAAGAAATCATACTGAAATCATGTTGAAAGCTATGGGTGCTAATTTATCTGTTGAAGGGACAACTGTTTCTATTGAAAAATCTGAACTTAAACCAATTGATATTGAAATTCCTGGAGATATTTCATCTGCGGCTTATTTTATTTGTGCAGGGTTAATTGTTCCAAATGCAAAAATTGTTCTAAAAAATGTTGGCTTAAATCTAACAAGAACAGGTATCATCGATGTAGTAAAATCAATGGGTGGAAATATTGAAATCCTTGCAGAAAGAGAAACTTGCGGTGAAAAAGTCGGAGATATTTTAGTTAAATATTCCCCAAAATTAAAGGCTTGTAAAATTTCAGGCGAAATAATTCCACGATTAATTGATGAAATACCAGTTATTGCTGTTCTTGCAACTCAAGCTGAGGGTCAAACTGTTATTGCAGATGCTCAAGATTTGAGAAACAAAGAATCTGATAGAATTACAGCGGTTGTGACCGAATTGAAAAAGCTTGGTGCGAAAATTGAAGAAACTCCAGACGGTATGATTATTACTGGAAAATTACCTTTAAAAGGTGGATGCGAGGTTGAAACTTATCACGACCATAGGCTTGCTATGAGTTTGTTTGTAGCTGGGTTAGTTACAGAAAATGAAATCAAAATTAATGGTTTTGAGTGGGTAAATATTTCATTCCCAGAATTTGAAAAATTATTTGAAAATTTGAAAAAATAGTTAGGCAATTTTTATTTTTAGGTGTTTTCTATTCAGTATGAATGTTCAAAACAATTGTAATTTTAATTCTCCCCACTTCACCTCTAGATTAAATCCAATTCCGAAAAGTATTGTAAATACAACGAGTGGAAAATTAACTCTGCGTGAAGCAATGCCGTCTGAGTTACAAAATCCAAAATTTTTAGAAAAGTTAGCAAAATTTTTCTGCGATAATTTTTCATCTAATACTGATGACCCATCTTGGCTTGCTTATAGCACCGTTCCTAAAAAAATACAAAAAAATATTGTTGATACATTTGTTCGCTCATTAAAAGATATTTTCAAAAATGATGATGGAAATATGACCCTGCTTTTAGCAAAAGATAAACGAAGCAAAATTCAAGGGGCGTGCTTGTCCTATGGTTATGATTTTGTGGATGGTTCAAAGGATTATACTCTCTACATTGATTCAATCGCTGTGAATAAGAATTTTAGAGGGTTAAAACTTGGGAAACAGATGTTGCAAAAAACAATTGATGCCAATAAAGATAATTCGAAATTTACAGATGTTTTCTTGGTTGGAGAAAAGAGGGCTCATGGCTTTTATAAAAAATTTGGATTTTCTGATTTAAAAATTCAAGACCCAGACCAAAGAAAAGTTATCAATTTTCTTGCAATCGATAGGAGAGATTATCCTGAATATGCGGATTTCTTGACTTATCCATTAAAAAAAGAACAACCTCGTTGGTATGCAAAAGCTGCAAGTTCTATTCATGATGGCTGGTTGTAATTTCGGTGAAATCTATGATTTTGTGGTAGGCTAGTAGTTAGGAAGTTTTGATTGGAGAGATAAAAATGGCAAGTCTTGGACTTTATATTGTATCAGTTATTGTATTAGCCCTAATCCCTGGACCAGATTTGATTTTTCTTATTACTCAAGGTTTAACAAGGGGAAGAAAAGAAGCTATTTTTACGGCTTTAGGATTGAGTTCTGGGTGCTTGTTCCATACAACTCTTGCCGCTTTTGGAGTTTCAATAATTTTTCAACAATCGGCTGTTGCTTTTAATATTTTGAAAATTCTTGGGGTTTTGTATTTATTATATATTTCAATAAAGTCTTATCTTTCAGCTGAAAAGTTTTCTCTACCGCAAAATACAGAAGCAAAATCAGGGTATTTAAAAGGGGTATTGATGAATATTCTTAATCCTAAAGTTATTCTTTTTTATCTTGCATTTTTACCTCAATTTGTACCAGCAGGAACAAATAAAATTTGGGCATATATGATGTTTTTAGGTCTGATATTTGCTTTTATTTCGCTTGTAATTTTTACAATTGTTGCATTTATTGCTTCGGCTCTAAACGATTTATTACTTAAAAACAACAAAGTAATGGTTATAGTAAATAAAATAGGTGCATTTGTTATATTTTTACTTGCATTATTCTTAGCTTTTACTCCAAAAAGTTAGTTTATTACCACCAACCCCAAAGCCAACCTCTAAGAAGTTCTCCAAGAGGGCTATCCATGAATGTAGGTTTAAAAGCTTCTGGTGCATCATCTAGTTGTACGTGTGATTCTAACATTCTTAACAAGTTATAGACAGTTTCTTTTGAATTAACTTCTTTTGTTATACTTTCTCCGTTTTTTAAATAAAATTTAATTTCTGCTAAAAAATAATACCTTCTTCCTAAGAAAAGGTTTGAAATGGATAGGTTTCTTGATGGACTAAAAATAGTTGGTTTATTACTTCTATCCCAAACATAAACTTTTTCAATATCTGAAAATTTATAAAAAGAAGCTCCTATAATTACGCATTGTCTTACTTTATCTATTTTTATGCCCTCAAAATCCAATTGATTAGGGTTAGAAGTGCTAGAACTTGGTTTAGCACATACAGCATAAATAATTAAAGCCATTACTGCAACTGTTATAATAAGAATTGTCATTATACGCTCCTTTATTCCTTAACTCCACCTTGCAGAATATCGTTTATGAAGTATTTTTTACCTAATAAGAATACCATAACAACTGGAATCGTGCAAATAACAGAACATGCTAACAAATCACCCCACAATGTAACTTCTCTAAAACTTCCTTTAAAAATGGCTAATCCAACAGGTAAAGTTCTCATTGATTCTGTATTTGTTACAATCAAAGGCCACATAAAACTATTCCAAGTTGTGACAAATGTGAAAATAGAAAGTGTTGCAATTGCTGGAATAGCTAGAGGTAATGCAATTTTGAAAAATGTTGAAAAAATATTGCATCCGTCGATTTTTGCAGATTCTTCCAAGTCTTTTGGCAATCCTAAGAAATATTGACGCATCATAAATATCCCAAAACCTCCAAACAATCCTGGGAGTATTAGTGCTTGATATGTATTTATCCAGTGGAATTGACGCATAAGAAAAAATAATGGAATGATATTAACTTGTGGCGGTACAAGCATTGTAATCAACACAAGCAAAAACAATCCATCTCTCCATTTGAAAGTCATTCTTGCAAACGCATACCCTGCGAGGGCTGAAATTACAACTTGCCCAACTGTTGTAACAACAGCGACAAATAGGCTATTTATAAAATATTTCCATAATGGTATTTTATTAAAAACGCTTACATAATTATCAAGAGTTATAGGGGAATAGATGAGCTTTCCGCCTTGGTTAAAAATTTCTCCATTGGGAACAAGAGATAAGTTAATCATTGCAAAAAATGGATATAGCATACTTATTGCAATTAGAATTAAACAAACATAACCAATAACTATCCGCCAATTTTTCATAAGCTTATTATATCACGTTAAATAAGATATTCAAAAATAATTTCCTTCTCTCTTGGGAGAAGGTTAGGATGAGGGGTTAAACCAAACACAAAAAACTATCTCCCTCGCCCTTGGTGGGAGAGGGTTGGGGAGAGGGGTTGATTGAGGAATAAAGAAAAACCCTCTCTCGAAATTGTAACTTTTCGCCAAAGGCTCAAAGACAATTTCCCTCTCTCCCTTGGAGAGAACTGAACACAATAGATAACGTAGGTTGGGCTTACCAGCCCAACAAATAAACTTTGTTAAATAATTTACGTAACGAATATATAAGTTTTTAATTAAACACTTTTATTTTAACTAAACATGTAGTATATTACCCATGATAGGTTTATGTGTTAATTAAAAAATCAATTTATTAGAACTATTTATAATGATTAGGAGGGAAAACAAAATGCAATCAACATTGGACAAGAAAACTTATCCAACGACGGAGTTTATCTCTGGAAAATGGCAACAAGAAATTAATGTAAGAGATTTCATTCAAAAAAACTATACACCTTATGAGGGGGATTCAAGCTTCTTGGCTAACCCTACAGAAGCTACAACAAAATTATGGAAAGAATGCTGCGACTTGCTAAAAAAAGAACGTGACAATGGTGGCGTTCTTGATATGGATACAAAAGTTGTATCTACAATTACTTCTCACGGAGCAGGTTATATTGATAAGGATTTGGAACAGATTGTTGGACTTCAAACAGATGCTCCACTAAAACGTTCTATGCAGCCATTTGGCGGAATTAGAATGGCGGAATCAGCTTGTAAATCTTATGGTTATGAAGTTGATCCAGAAGTTTCTGAAATTTTTACAAAATATAGAAAAACACACAACCAAGGTGTTTTTGATGCTTATACTCCAGAAATGAAGGCTGCTAGACACTCTGCTATTATTACAGGACTTCCTGATGCTTATGGGAGAGGTCGAATTATTGGTGATTACAGACGTATTGCTTTGTATGGTATCAATAGACTTATTGAAGATAAAAAAGAACAATTCAAATCTCTAGAAGGAGAAATGACACCTGATAGAATCCAATTGAGAGAGGAGATTTCTGAACAAATCAAAGCTCTTAATGAGATGATTGAAATGGGTAAAATTTATGGCTTTGATATTTCTCAACCTGCAAGAAATGCTAAAGAAGCTGTACAGTGGTTGTATTTTGGATACTTGGCAGCTATTAAAGAACAAAATGGCGCAGCTATGAGTATCGGTAGAACTTCAACTTTCTTAGATATTTATATAGAAAGAGATTTAAAAGAAGGTGTTTTAACAGAGGAAGAAGCTCAAGAATTGATTGACCACTTCATTATGAAGTTAAGACTTGTGAAATTTGCAAGAACTCCAGAATATAATGAGTTATTTTCTGGCGACCCAACTTGGGTAACAGAATCTATTGGCGGTATGGGAATTGATGGTAGAACATTGGTTACTAAAAACTCTTTCCGTTACTTGCATACTTTAGAAAATTTGGGGACAGCTCCAGAACCTAATTTGACAGTATTATGGTCAAAGAGATTGCCACATAATTTTAAACAGTATTGCGCACATATTTCAATTACAACATCATCAATTCAGTATGAGAATGATGATATGATGAGAGTTACACACGGAGATGATTATGCTATTGCTTGCTGTGTATCATCTATGGTTGTAGGAAAAGAAATGCAATTCTTTGGAGCTAGAGCAAACCTTGCAAAATGTTTGTTGTATGCAATCAACGGTGGTATTGATGAAAGATTGAAAGTTCAAGTTGGTCCTAAATATCGCCCAGTAACTTCTGAATACTTAGATTATGATGATGTTATGGATAAATACAACGATATGATGGAATGGCTTGCAGGTTTGTATGTAAATACTTTGAATATTATTCATTATATGCACGATAAATATTGTTATGAGAGAGCGCAAATGGCTTTACATGATAGAGATGTAAAACGTTATTTTGCAACTGGTATTGCAGGCTTATCCGTTGTCGCAGATTCTCTTTCTGCAATTAAATATGCAAAAGTAAAGGCTATCCGTGATGAAGATGGAATTGTTGTTGACTATGAAGTTGAAGGTGATTATCCAAAATATGGTAACAATGATGATAGAGTTGACCAAATTGCAGTTGATTTAGTTAAAAACTTTATGGCAAAAATCAGAAAACATTATACTTATAGAAACTCAATTCCAACAATGTCAATTTTGACAATCACATCTAACGTTGTTTACGGAAAGAAAACAGGTAACACTCCAGATGGTAGAAAAGCTGGTATTCCATTAGCCCCTGGAGCAAACCCAATGCACGGAAGAGATTCAAATGGTGCGGTAGCTTCTTTGGCTTCTGTCGCTAAGCTTCCGTTTAATGATGCACAAGATGGTATTTCAAATACATTCTCAATTATTCCTAACGCATTAGGAAAAGATGAAATCTTTATGGGTGATTTGAATATTTGTTTAGATAATGGATGTTGCGAATCAAATTTAGGATAAAAAAGAAAAGGAAATAAAATTATGACAACACAACAAGAAGAAAATTTAATAAATCTTTTAGATGGTTATGTTGAAAAAGGCGGTCACCATTTAAACGTAAACGTATTTAATAGAGAAACATTATTGGATGCACAAGCGCACCCAGAAAAATATCCTCAATTGACTGTAAGGGTATCAGGGTATGCGGTTAACTTCATCAAATTGACCAAAGAACAACAAGATGATGTTATTTCAAGAACATTCCATAGTGCAATCTAAGTTTGTTATAATGGGGTGAATTTTATTTCACCCCATTTATTTAAAAGGAAATATTTTTATGACAATTGGCAATATACATTCAATAGAGAGTTGTGGGACAGTTGATGGTCCAGGGATTCGTTTTGTTGTTTTTATGCAGGGTTGTCCTTTGCGTTGCCAATATTGTCACAATCCCGATAGCTGGTCTGTTGAAAAAAATCAACAAATGACAGTTGATGAAATTTTAGAAAAATATGACGGGGTAAAAGAATTTGTGAAAAGTGGCGGAATTACTGTGACGGGTGGCGAACCTCTTATGCAAATTGATTTTGTGACGGAATTATTTATAAAAGCAAAAGAAAAAAATATTCACACTGCACTAGATACCTCTGGGATTTTGTTTAATCCTAAAAATACTCAAAAAATTGATAAATTATTAAAATATACAGATTTAGTTTTACTTGATATTAAACATATAAATAACGAAGAACATATCAAACTTACAGGGCTTTCAAATGAAAATATTTTAAAATTCGCAAAATATCTTTCTGATAGAAATATCCCTGTGTGGATAAGACATGTTGTCGTAAAAAATATTACATTAAACGAAAAATACCTAACTCAACTTGGAGAATTTTTAGGATCTTTGAATAATATTAAAGCTCTTGACGTTTTGCCATACCATGATATGGCCATTCCTAAATACGAAAATTTAGGGATTGATTATCCTCTAAAAAATACTCTCCCAACAACAAAGGAAGAGGCTATAAAAGCTCGTGACATAATCTTTTCTGCTTATAAAAAAACAAAAATGAACTAGGCTTTTGAATTTTTATTTTTTATAAATTTATCAATTCTATCGGATAAATATGTAGAAATAAATGGCAGAACGAGAAAATGAATACCTGCAAAAATAAGTGCTGGACGAAGAATATTTATACCTTCGACACATTTATTTATGTTCGGAACTCCTTCATTTAATTTTTTAAATTTTTCAACAAAGTTTTTTGAAGATTTTTTAATCAATCTATCAATAATATACCCAGAAGAAATTGTTATGCCAGTGGAAATTAAATTGTTATAAATAAGTGCCATTCTTCTATCTTTTTTGATTTTATCATCTTGAGCAATCAAGATTGATGCTGATCCGACTCCCGCAACATTTGTAAGTGCGGTAATATGTTTTGCTATATTACTATCAGAACGTTGGTATTTATTAGCAAAATTT
>CAVAPR010000029.1:0-661 GCA_963590665.1 Candidatus Methanomethylophilaceae archaeon | reverse complement strand
TCAATAATTTTTGCTAATCCTTTTGAAATAGTATTTCCGATATTGCCTGTAAATGATGTTTTTTGTTTAGGTTTAACTTCTGATTTAGTTTCTGTTTGTTGTTGGTTTTGAGTATTCTTTTTAGAATATAATTTGTCCATCACAATAGGAATAAGGGCAACTGCAAGAAATGATTTTGGAATCGCAATAATTGCTCCAACACCTAATTTGACAAGTTGAGTTATAAATTTGTAACTTCTAGAATCAGATAAATTTTTAGCATTATTTGAAAGATTTTTAATTGTAGATTCTTTTAGAAATTTTTGATATTGTTCATCTATTCTTTTTATCCCATTTTCTACAGGAACAGCAAGCGCTAAAACCATTGCAGTTCTGATAGTTGAAGCACAAATTGTATTTGCAATTGCATATTGTTTATTTTCTTTGTTTACCCCTGGAGTGTGATTTATTACAATTGGTTTTAGCCCTAATGCGAAAAGTAAAGACAGTCCTGTCGTTACACTTGTTCCATGTTCAGAAACTTTTTCTAAACCTTTTAAGACATATTTATTTTGCAATATTGATTTTGCTTTTTGGGGCGTATTTTGTGAAATCCCTAATACTTTCGTTATAAAAAGCCTTTATTTATATTTATACTAATAGGATAAAATAAATTTGTTAA
>CAVAPR010000028.1:0-18493 GCA_963590665.1 Candidatus Methanomethylophilaceae archaeon | reverse complement strand
TCGTGTTTTTCTTTTTCGGTTCTGCTTTTTCTTTTTTCATCGAAATAAAAAAGAACAAGTGAACAGTAAAAATGTCAACCCCTCTCCTAAATCCTCTCCCTAGGAGAGGACATAATTTTAAAGAGATTCTTCGCTTTGCTCAGTATGACGGATTTGTAAGAGAGAATTTAAAACTTATCTCCTTATTGACTTATCCCATTATGGACTTTTAATACCCCTATTCCCATGTTCTAATTTTTAAGCTATAATCAAGATATGAATGATATTTTAAACAAAATCAAGGGAACAGTTGTCGTATCTGTTCAAGCTATGCCATCAGAGCCGTTGTATCAAGAAGAATGTATCAATGCAATGATGAAATCTGTTGTTACAGGTGGTGCTGGAGCTCTTAGAGTTGCAGGAGCAAGAGATGTTAAAAATGCGAAAAAGCTTTTCAATATTCCAGTTATCGGACTAACAAAACCAAATGTTATTCCTCAAAATTGGAAAGAAATTGTCTATATCACTCCAACAATCAAAGAAGTTATTGAATTAGTCAACGCTGGAGCAGATATTGTCGCAACAGATGGAACTCAGCGAAAACGCCCGAATGGCGAAAAACTTGCAGATTTAATTAAATACATACATATAAATAAAAGACTTGCAATGGCTGATATTGCAACACTTGAAGACGGATTGAAAGCTAAAGAAGCTGGCGCAGATATTTTATCAACAACTCTTGCTGGATACACATTGGAATCTGCAAATTCTCCAGCTAATGAGCCAGACTTTGAACTTTTGAAACAGCTTGTTGAACAAACCAATTTGCCTGTTGTTTTGGAAGGTAGAATTTGGGAACCTGAACAAGTTGACAAAGCGTTTGAACTTGGAGCTCATTGTGTTGTTATCGGTTCAGCAATTACAAGACCTCAATTGATTACAAAAAGATTTGTTTTTAGGAGTAAATAATGAAAAAAGCACTTGCATTAGATGTTGGCGGAACAAAGATTTATAACGCTATTATCAACGAAAAAGGTGAAATTATTAGCAAAATCGAAAAACACCCAACTCCGAAAACTTTTGATGAAATTAAGCAAACATTTATTGACATTATAAAAAAATACGAAAAAGATGTCGATGTAATTGCATTTTCTACATGTGGAGCGGTTAACAACGAAAACACAAAGATTGTTGGTTCAACAGGGAATATTGCCAAAGGTTATCCCAATATGCCATTTAGTGAACTTTCAACAAAACCAGTATTTGTAGAAAATGACGCAAACTGTGCAGCTTGGGCAGAACATGAAATTGGGTCTTCTAAAAACTGCGCACATAGCATTATGTTAACTCTTGGAACTGGTGTTGGTGGAGGTTTTATCGTAAATAATCAACTTTTAAAAGGCAAAAATGGTGCAGCAGGCGAAGTTCACTTTAAAATGTACTCCGACAAAAGAAGAAAATGCACTTGTGGTTCTTGGGATTGTTTTGAAATTTATACATCAGGAACAGGCTTGAGAATTACAGCACAAGAAATGCTCAATAACCCAAATGTCACAACTTACGACGTTATGGATGGAGTAAAAGCAGGTGATGCCAAGATGTTAGAGGTTTATCACCGTTGGGAAGATGATATAACTAACGGAATTATTGGACTTGCAAACATTTTTGACCCAGATTGCGTTGTTCTTTCTGGTTCTATGGCACAATTTGTTGAAACTGAAAAAATAGAGCAAAATGTTAATAAAGAAATCGTAACAACTCCAACAAAAGTAGTTAAAGGCTCTGCAGGAAACTATTCTGGAATGATTGGAGCAGCACTTTTAGCCTTTGAAAAAGGAGTAGCTTAATGGGGAAATCTAAAACTCGAATATTCAGAAAAGGTATTAACGACCAAATCCCAAGAATTAGCCGTGCAGATGCAATTTCTGAAACAGTTAAGCACCTTGAAACAAGGAATTTAGGTGATGCAAAGAACTTAATCACAATGTTTGGCTTATCAGCAGAAGAAATCCTAGAAGCTGGTGGAAGCTACGAAGCAGTTGTGGCAATGAAAAGCATTCTTAAAAACGGTTAGTAATGGTAAAAAAACTTTGGGATAAAATTGTATTTTGGCTAAAAGCAGCAAGATTGTATTCTGTTCCGATGACCTTCTTGAGCTGGCTTGTAGTTTTTATTTTCGCCTTAAAGCAAGGGGGAAACATTTTAGCTGGACTAATTTCACTTGTCGGGATTAGTTTAGTTCATCTAGCAACAAACCTCATTGATGATTACATCGACTATAAAGATTTACAAAAAGATGACAAATTCATAACCGCAGGAAGAGATTGCAAATGCGCATACATTCGCTCTGGCGAAGCAACAACAAAAGATTTACGCAATGTTATTTTAATTTTTCTATCAATTGCAACAATTTGTGGAGGAATTTTATTTTTCATTTCGGGGTTTTCAGTCTTTTGGCTTGCAATAATCGCTCTTGTTATCGCAATGGGTTATCCGCATTTATCAAGTAGAGGGTTGGGGGAATTTGCCGTAATCATTGCCTATGGACCATTGATGTTTGAAGGCGTTTATTATGTTATGACAAAAAGTTTTTCACTTGATGTTTTTATCCTTTCAATGATTTGTGTAATGTTTGTGAATAACGTATTATATGCACACATGTTGATGGATTTTGATGGGGACAAAAACGCAAACAAAACGACCCTCTGCACCAAAATTGGCTCAAAGGAAAAAGCTCTAAACTTGATATTGTATTTTTATGGATTTAGCTATATTTTGCTAGGATTTTATATTTACAAAACCTCAAACTACTTATATTTGCTAAATTACATCACAATTCCACTTGTCATAGATTTATATAACATGCTAAAAGAATATAATAAAAACCCAATGAGCTTACCTAAAGTTCAATTTTGGCATCAACCATTAGAAAACTGGGATAAGGTAAAAACAACCCCAAACGCACCTTTTTACCTAAGATTTTTCTTTGCGAGAAACATTTCAACAATTTTCATGCTTTTGACATGCATTGCGATAATTGCGCATTAAAAAACAATTTATTACCCAAGCTCCGAGTTATTTAAGATTTTTGTAATGTTCTTTTGTATAATTTGACAATTCAACTTTGCCATTTGAATCAAAGAAAAATTGACAAGCAGAATCATTTACATATATATAACAATTTTCTTGAGTTATATCACATTGTCCCATTTGTCTTAATTTAAAATCAGATGAAATATCATTTATTCTTGCCGAAATAACTGGAGAATGCTCATTTCCATTGGCAGGAACAAACACTGCTTGATTTGTAGTTAAAATCTTGATAAACTTATCGTTACTAAAACTGTTACCATACTTGCTATAAACTGTTCTATATGTATCCAGCAAAATTTGACAGTTTTGCTCTTTTTGTTCTTCTTGTACATTTTCTCGTACCTGTTTATCATGTTTTTTCATTGAAACAACAACGATATGTAACCCTTCCAATAGAACGCAAAGTACTATAAATACAATTATTCCCGCTTTATTCCATTTGTCATTTCGTTTAATTACTGTCCCAATATCTTCATTTCTTTTAGTTGCATTTTTTTTAACCCATTTATTAGCTTTAAATCCAACAAATATAGAAAATACAAGTAACCCAACAAGGAAAAGTTTCAAAGCATAATAGCCCCACATCATTGCAACTACAAGGCTTCCTAAATTCGCACTAGGTCCAAAAATAATTATCAAAAAGAACCCCGCAATATATAGGAAAAGAGGAATAGCAATTACGAATAATGCAAACATTGTAAAATATTCCATTTGGCATTTATTTTTAAAAGACCAAATAACTCCTAATATAGCAGCACCCCAGTTAAATAATCCAAGCTTCTTATCTTTTTCCATATATCAATTATAACATATCATTTATAAAAGTTAAAGTTTTAGAGCAACAAATAAAAAGCTAAATTTTAGAATTTAGCAATTAATTTTATGTAATGTAAATCATATATGCTATTTATTATACATAGAAAATAGAGTCTAAATACATATAATAAAGAGATGGATGACAGGGAATTGTTACTTAAATTAGGCAATAAAATAAGATACGAAAGAGTCCGCAGACACCTTTCTCAAGAAAAACTTGCGGAACTTGCAAATATGAACATGCGCACAATCAGCACGATTGAATGTGGCACAACAGATATAAAATTTACAACTTTGAATAAAATTGCTGTTGCTCTTGATGTAGAATTAAAAAATCTTGTCGAATTTGTTTTGTAAAAAGCATAGTTTTGGCATGGAAATTGCCTTTAAAATTCACCATTATTAAGAAATGTTAACATGAATTATCATGCTACAAGTCAATAGAATCAATGGTTTCAAAAATTATATATAATTTATCAATACAAAAATAGCACTTTTTTATATACAAAATCCTTTATATATATGTAAGCGATTAGACAACAACATGAGAAAAAAGGAGAATATATGGCGAGAGTATTAATTTCAATGCCTGAGGAATTTTTGAACAGAATTGACCAAGTTGCAGATGGTGAAAACCGTTCAAGAAGTGAGCTTATCAGGGAAGCACTAAGGACTTACATTTACAAACAAAAAATAAAAGAATCAACAGGAGCATTACAAAATGCTAACTTGTTAGAATCGTTGTTGAGTTAATCTGCGGTAAGGAAAAAGGCGAAAAGATTTGGGAAACATTTATAGAAGCCCTTGGTTATCAAGGGCTTCTATATTTTTGCATCTTCTGTAACACTTTTTATATTTGTTATATAATATCTCTGGATGGAATTATTAAACCAGAGGAAATGAAAATGCAATTAGAATTTTTATATTCAAAAATACACAGAGCAACAGTTACAGATGCAAACTTGAACTATGTTGGCTCTATCACTATTGATGAAACACTTTTAAAAGCTGCAAACATCAGAGAATGGCAAAAAGTTGAAATTCTTGATGTTAATAATGGCGAAAGATTTCAAACATACGTAATCAAAGGGAAAGCTGATTCTGGTCAAATTTGTCTAAACGGAGCAGCTGCAAGAAAAGTACAACCTGGTGATAAGGTTATCATTGTAACTTACGGACAATTTGAAGAAAAAGAATTAGAAAACTTTAAGCCTACAATCATCATTGTTGACGAAAACAACAAAATTATTGAAAAGAAATAAATGTAAAGATAATTTACATTTAAAAATTTTATAAAAAAGAGCCTAAATTTAGCGAATGCGACAAGTTAGGTTCTTTTTTTGTCAAAATTTTCTTATAATTATTTAGTTTTTAGAAAAATAATCAATGAGATTTCTAAAAATTCAAAACAGCGCAAAACCTCTTTACATAATCTTTACACCGAAAAACTTGACCAAATTAGAAAAATTTTTTATTCTGGTAAAGTAATCTTTATTAAATAAGAATAGATTTGAAAGACAGAAAAGAGGTATTATGACAGATTTCAAACACATGAGATTAGATGGTAAGCAATTTACCAGAGAAGAAATTAAATCTCTTATTAAAGAATACAATATTAGATTTATCAAACTTCAATTCGTTGACATCAACGGACAAGTTAAAAATATGTCTGTTCCATCCCAACAAATTGATAAAGTTTTAAATAACGAAATTATGTTAGATGGTTCATCTATCAAAGGTTTCAGAAGCATTGAAACATCTGATATGTTCTTCCATCCTGACATCAACAGTTTTCAAATCTTGCCTTGGAGAAATAAAGATGGAATCAATGCTGCAAGATTGATTTGCGACATTTACAACTCAGATGGAACACCATTTGAAGGCTGTCCAAGATGTAACTTGAAAAGAGTTATGGAAGCTGCTGAAAAGATGGGATTCTCAATGAACATCGGACCAGAAGCAGAGTTCTTTTTATTTTCTAAAGATAAAGATGGAAACGTTACAACAGACACTCAAGACAGTGCTGGATATTACGATGTTGGACCAGAAGACTTAGGTGAAGATGTTAGATCTGATATAGTTTTAACACTACAAGAAATGGGCTTTGATATTGAAGCTTCTCACCACGAAGTAGCAGATGGTCAACACGAAATTGATTTTAGATATGCAGATATTTTGACCGCAGCTGATAACGTTACAACATTCAGAATTGCAGTAAAAGCTGTTGCAGCTCAACACAACTTGCACGCAACATTTATGCCAAAACCAATCTTTGGAATTAACGGTTCTGGTATGCACTGCAACGTATCACTCTTCAAAGATGGCAAAAACGCTTTCTATGATGAAAATGCTGAATACCAATTATCAGAAACGGCAAAATACGCTGTAGGTGGGATTTTAAAACATGTAAAAAGTATAACAGCTATCACAAACCCTGTAGTTAACAGTTATAAAAGACTTGTTCCAGGATATGAAGCTCCTGTTTACTTAGCTTGGTCTTTAGCAAACAGAAGTGCGCTAGTTAGAGTACCTGCAAAACGTGGAATTTCAACACGTGTAGAATTGAGATCACCTGACCCATCTTGTAACCCATATTTGGCTTTCGCAGCAATCTTAGAAGCAGCTTTAGATGGTATCAGAAACAAAATCGATCCACCTGCTCCTGTTGAAAGCAATATCTACAAATTAACTTCTAAAGAACGTAAAAAACAAAGAATTGATTCCCTTCCAGGAAGCTTGTATGAAGCACTTGAACAAATGGACAAATCACTCGTTGCAAAAGCTGCATTGGGCGACCACATCTTCTCTGAATTTATGACAGCGAAGAAAAAAGAATGGGATTCTTTCAGAACTTACGTTTCTCAATGGGAATTAGACAAATACTTAGAAAGATACTAATTTAATTTCAAATCTATAAACATTTTGAGCCTCACTACGAGGCTCTTTTTTTGATTTTTATATCAGCCACTTGGGTTAAGACACTTGACCTAATTTACAGAATTTGAAAAATATGATATATTAGAACAATCGGTTAAGGTTCACACCCGAGAGAAACAAAAACTCTTAAAAGTTCTTCTACTTTTTGATGGTAAAGCTGTTTGCCGATATATAGGGATTATTGCGTCTATAAGTTTTCTAGGGCTGCAATTTTCATATCCTTAAAATCAGGAGTTCTACCTGTCCAAATTTGTTCTGCAGCAAGAGCTTGGTGAATAAACATATCAACACCGTTAATTGTTCTATAGCCATATTTTTGAGCAAGTTTGAGAAGAATTGTCTTTTTAGGGTTGTAAATTACATCATAAACAACTGCACCTTGCTTTAAAGTTCTAAGCTCATTTTCTTCAACAGGAGTAAAATCAGCTCCACGACCGAGCATTCCAATAGGTGTGGTATTTACAAGTAAATCTATATCAGACAAATCTCTAATTCTTTCAATTTGATAAGTATTAAATTCAACATTCGGAAAGGTTTTGCGCAAATAGTTTACCAGTTCTAAACTGTTCGGGACATTACGAGTAAAAAGTTTAATTTCTTTCATTTGAGATTGCGCAAGAGCAGTAATAGCGGCACGAGCAGCACCACCTGTTCCTAAAACGCCAGCAACTTTCCCGCACAAAGTTACATCTTCTGGAATTGCGTTTCTAAAACCAAGAACATCAGTGTTATACCCCTTCATTTCTCGAGTTTGAGGGTCAATGACAACTGTATTCACTGCGTTGACAATATCAGCAGAAGCATCAACTGAATCCAAAAACATTGTAATCGGTAATTTCAATGGAATTGTTACGTTAAAACCACGATACCCTTGAGTTTTGAAAAACTTTATTCTATCAACAAGTGTTTCTGGAGGAGTTTCCAGAATTTCATAACTCGCTTTCAAACCTAAACTCTTAAAACCAGCTTCGTGAATATAACTTGACAATGAATGACCCAAAGGATAACCAATCAAAGCATATTTACGTGTGGGAGCATTCACCGCATCGGGTTCAGAATTTTGTTCAATTGTTGGTTGAACTTGCGGAGAAGTTGGCTCATTTTGTACTTGAGGTCTAAAAAATGAACTATTTACTGATACATCAAAACTGTTTGAAAATGATTGAGATGAATAAGTTTCTGGAGTATTTTGCACATTTGAAACTGGTTCATTTTTTGCTGATTCTTGAGAATAAGATTGTTCAAATGATGATGAAGATTGATTTTCCCAAGAATTTGAAGGTTCTACTTGAGGAGAATAAGTATTCGCACCTAATCCAGAGGAAGATTGTTCTAAAGATTGTTGAGCTGGTTGTTCAACATGTTCAGAATAACTATTATTTGAATAAGTTGTTGTCCAAGAATTTTCACTTGAAGATGTGGCTATCTGTGAGAACCCAGATTGAGCTGGCTTGGATTGAGAAAAAGAAGTTGACACAGGTTGAGATGGCGCAGAATATTCTGAAGAAATCTGTTCAACAGAAGAAGTTCCCGCTTTTTCCTCTTCTTCCATTTGCTTTTTCAATTCGGTCAGGGTAATATTTATTCCCTTTGCCTTCATCTCTTTGTATCTAGCTAATAACTCTTTACTAACAGCCATAATCAAGCTCCTTCGTTATTCTTGTGGAGTTTCAGTTTGCTCTGGTTCTTTTTTGAATCCACATTTCATATTTGAACAAGCAATAACATCGCCTTTTTTAAGAACTTTTTTAACCAAAAGACTACCACAAGTTGGACATTTTTCGCCAGTTGGTTCATTCCAAAGAACAAAGTCACATTCTGGATATTTGTCACATCCATAGAAAACAGTTCCACGTTTTGATTTTCTCTCAACTATTGTACCTTTTCCACATTTTGGACAAGTTATACCTGTAGATTTTCGATAAGGCTTGCGGTGTTTACATTCTGGGTTGGTACATTCCATATATTTGCCGTATGGTCCAAGTTTGAAAATCATATCAGAACCACATTTTTCACATTTTTCTTCGCAAACTTCTTTTGGTTTTTCAGCTGCCTCACCAGATTGATCTTCTTCCATCTCTTGCATAACATTTAAAGACATTGTAGTTTTACAATCTGGATAACCAGAACAACCCAGGAATTGAGAACCTGTTTTACTTGTTCTAAGTAACATTGGTTTTCCGCAATTTGGACATTTAATTTTCGTTTCAATATTAACTTTTTGAGCTGTTTTCATTACTGAGTTAACATTTTCAATAAAAGGTTTATAAAAATCTTCTAAAACGACATTCCAAACTGCCTGTTTTTCGGCAATTTTATCCAATTTTTCTTCCATGCCAGCAGTAAACTGGTAATCCATAATATTTGGGAACTGCGAAACTAACTGTTTGCAAACAGTTTTACCCAAAAGTGTTGGATAAAGAGCTTTGCTCTGATTTTTTTCGACATATTTTCTAGTTTGAATTACCGTGATAATTGTGGCATAAGTAGATGGACGTCCAATACCTTTATCCTCCAAAGCCTTGATTAAAGAAGCTTCGTTATATCGTGGAGGTGGCTGAGTGAAGTGTTGTTTTGGGTTGACTTTCTGGCATGCAACAGAATCACCTTTTTCTAAATCTGGAATTTTTGCATCCGCAGAATTATTATCACCACTTGAATCTTCTTCTGAATCATTATACAAAGTTAGGAAACCATCAAACATAACCTTGCTTGTACCAGCTTTCAAAGTATAATCTCCAGAATTGATTTCGATAGTTTTGTTTGCTATTTCAGCTGGAGCCATTTGTGATGACATAAATTTTTCCCAAATAAGTTTATACAACTTGTATTGGTCATTATCCAAATATTGCTTAATACTTTCTGGAGTTTTATCTGGATAAGATGGTCTGATAGCTTCGTGCGCATCCTGCACATTTTGTTTACCTTTTACATAAACATTTGGTTTTTCTGGATAATACTTTTCACCATAATTATTAAGAATAAAATCATGAGCCATATCACGAGCATCATCTGATACACGAACACTATCTGTTCTCATATAAGTAATAAGACCGACAGGAGCGCCATCAATTTCTACGCCTTCATAAAGTTTTTGAGCAATTTGCATTGTACGAGAAGCGCCAAATCCATACTTTGTACTTGCAGCACGTTGCATTGAAGAAGTAATAAATGGTGCCGTTGGCTTTCTCTTTGTCGTTTTCTTTGTAACTTTTTCAACAGAAAATTGAGTTGATGGGTTTGTTAAAAATTCAACAATTTTATCCGCATCTTCTTTAGTTTTAATAGTTTTTTCTACAGCTTTACCTTTAATTTTAGATAATTCTGCTTCAAACTGTTTACCCTCTTTATCCATAAGAGTATGAATAGTCCAATACTCTTGAGGTACAAATGCTTCAATCTCTTCTTCTCTTTCACAAACCATTCTAAGAGCAACAGATTGAACTCTACCAGCTGACAAATTTCTATTTCCAATTTGTTTCCACAACACAGGACTTAATTTAAAACCTACAAGTTTATCAAGGATTTGGCGAGTTTGTTGAGCTTGAACCATTTCCATATCAATCGCACGAGGATTTTCAATAGAATGTTTTACGGCCTTTGGTGTAATTTCGTTAAACACAACTCTACAAATCTTATCATCTGGCACTTTTAGAACTTGGCGAACGTGCCATGCAATTGCTTCTCCCTCACGGTCGGGGTCGGCTGCGAGGTATATTTTATCCATTTTCTTGGCTAAGTCATTCAGTTTTGTCACGACTTTTTGTTTTCCTGGAATGATTTCAAATTTAGGAATGAAATGATTATTTACATCAAAACCTAAATTTTGAGTTGCGGGGTCTTTTGTTGGTAAATTCCTAATATGCCCCATACTTGCTTCTATTGTATAGCCATCACCCAAGATTTTTTTTATAGTTTTTGATTTTGCAGGTGATTCGACTATTACTAATGCTTTTTCTTTCTTCTTACTTGCCGTTGCCATTTATTTATTAACCTTCTTTTGAAACTTCTTCTTTATTTTCTTCACTTTGAATTGATTCTTGCTTTTTACCTTTAGTAAATAATAATACTAAAGAAATAATAAACTGAGCTATTTTGAAATCACTATATACCTTACTCAGCGGTAATATAATTAAACCTATTATAAATGCACAAATAATTGCAGGCTTTTTCTTTCCAAGAATATCCCATAACCTTTTTGCCATTAAAACAATCGTAATTACTAATATAAATAAAAACAAAAATAATAAGGAAGCATATGAAAACACCTTGAAAATTTCGGCATCTGGGAGTGCCGTCGTACCAATAAGGATAGAGTAAAAAAACAATAACGCAAAAATTACCATAATAATATTCATTTTAAAATATGGCAATCTGCTCATTGGTTTATCAATAATAAATAAAGTTTTTGCAAATTCATTTAACTTATCTGATAACATACTCTAAACCTTCTTATATCTATCCCCGTTATATTGTTTTATTATCCCCTTAAGCTCCATTGTTGTCAAGTTCATAAGCAAATCATCAAGCTTTAAACCTGTCAATGTTAACAATTCATCTACACCTTTTTCTTCAATCTGAATATTTTCAAAGATTTTTTCTTCATCTGGGGTTAACATAGGCAAAGTCAACTGTTGTTGAGGATTATCTATTATAACTGTCCAATTTAAAGCATTCAAAATATCATCACTTTCAGTAACGATTGTTGCACCGTTTTTAAGGAGTTTATAAATTCCTTCTGTATTAGGGTTAGAAATCTCTCCAGGAATACACATCAATTCTCTTCCCTGTTCTAATGTTAAATTAGCAGTAATCAATGCGCCGCTTCTCAAAGATGCTTCTGCAACAAGTGTTCCATAAGAAAGTCCAGAAACAATTCTATTCCTTTGAGGAAATCGGAATTTCATAGGTTCAAATGTTGGATAATACTCACTCACAACTGCGCCATAACCATTTTCAATGTTTTGATAAAGAGTTTTGTTACTCGTTGGGTAAATATAATCAAAGCCACTCGCAATAACACCAATAGTTTTTAAATTATTTTCAATTGCAGCTGTATGAGCAACAGTATCAATCCCAGAAGCCAAACCCGAAACTATACAAATATCTGTATTACCGATTCCAGAGATAATTTTCTTTAAGTTATCTCGAGCTGAAGTACTAGCCTTTCTTGAACCGACAACCGCAAGAGTTTTTTCTAAATTACATTCAAATAATTTACCCTTGTAATACAAAACTGCTGGAGGATTTTCGATATTTTTTAACATCTTTGGATAGTTTTCATCTTCCAATGTTAAGAAATTTATCCCACGTGTTTCAACATTTGTATAAGTTCTATCAATATCTACTTTATCACGGTATTTGAGAAAATTTTCAGCTTTTTTAACACTTAAGCCTTCAATATTTTTCAGCTCGTTTAAATCCGCATTGAAAGCAAGCTCAATATTTCCAAAGTAATTAAACAACCTTTGGATGAATTTGCTATCTATTTGCTCAATTGAAGAAAATGCAATCCAATATTTATTCTTCATTTGCCCCGATTTTCTTTTTTATTGATTCTATCAAGGCTGTAATTTTTGTCTTTTCTTCTTCTGGAATATCAAAGTTCAAATAATCTTCCAAATATTCAACAGCATCTTCGTAGTCCCCTCTTGCCATAAACAAGATAGCAACTTTTTTATAAGGGATAGAGAATTTATTATTTGTTGCAATAGCCTTTAAAAAGTTTGAAATTGCTTTATCAATTTCATCATTTGCTTGATAAGCTTCTGCCAAATAGTAATAAATCCACTCGTTATCTTGTTTAAATTCCAAGACATTTTCTAAATTTTCTATTGCAGAATCGTAATTGCCTAAATCGAAATAAACTCTGGCTAAATCATAATAGGCATCAAAGTTCTCTGGTTGTTTTTCCAAGATATATTCAAGTTCATCAACAGCCAAATCTCTTTTTGCATCTTCAATATAAAATCTAGCCAAATAATGTCTGAAAATTAAATCATCTGGCAACATATCAATTGCGTAAGACAAAGTGTTTATCCCTTCTCCTAAGCGCTGTTGTTTATAATAAATATCCACCAAATTGATATAGCATTGCGGAATTTTAGGATTAAGTTCAATACATTTTAGGTAATTCTTTTCGGCTTTCTCATCATCACCTAAATTTGCATAACAAAGACCTAAATTGTTATAGATTTCAGCATTGTTTGGTTCAACTTCTAAAATAGAAGTAAACAAATCAATTGCGCCATTCCAGTCTTTTTTCTTAAAACATTCTATAGCTTTATCTAATTTTTCTTTCATAGTCCCTATAATCCTAATGTAACATTATCATCTGAACCAGAACCAATATTTTTAATTACAGTTCTAGTATTGCCTTGAGCATCAAAGCTCTTAGGCTTCATTGTCATTTTAATTCTATCAGCAAAGATTGTTCTTACACCTTGTGTAATACTTGAACGACCTGTAAAATATGCTTCGTTTGGTTTTGTAGAACCTGCTCCTGGGTACAATGTAACCTTTGGTCCAGCTGCATAATAATCTTGATACCAAATTCTTACATTTCCACTTGCGTTAAAGATTGAACGTTTTTGGTTATACTCTTGATAAGAAGATTTTAAAACAAGTTTAGCGCCATCATCCATAATTGCATTTGATGTTGTATTACCATAAGCAGTCAAATTGCCAGAAGTTGCTTCATATACAAACTTATCTGCGAAAGATTCATTATTTTCTTGTTTAACTCTAGCATTACCTGTCAAAACAAGTCGCTTCAAATCTCCATTTTTATCTGTTGTAATTTGTGCAGAATTTGAATATGTTTCAATTTCTTTATAGAACATTGTAACAGCACCAGTTGCAGTCATTACACCAGTTTTTGTATCGTATTCTTGAGTATCAGAGTTGATTACAACAATTGGTTTTTTGCCATCAAAAACAATTGACTGAGTATCACCTTCCGCTCTAATGATTTTTGTAATCAAAGATACTTTCAAAATATTTGCTTTAACTTCTCTTTTTTTATTTTTCTTTATTTCAAACGCATAAGGTTTTTCATAAAAAGTAGCTGTATCAAGCTTTTGGTCTTTTGTAATATTTACATCAGCACTATCGCCAACAACCTTTAAATCGTCAACTGTAACTTTTACATTTCCATTGAACTTAATTTTGTTATCTGCTTCATTATATGTTTGATTTTTTGACTCGATAATTAAATCAGAAGCCTGTACCGCAATCCCTGTCAACAACAAAGCTGATACTAATATTGCAAATATCTTTTTCATACTATTTTTTATCCTCATAAACTTTAGATACGGTGTGACCTACTATTTTGAAACTACTGTAATCTGGATTAATTATAATCTTATCCGCCGTTGACAATAGTTCTTTCCCTTTTTGAATCTTTATATGACCTTCTGCAACAATTGGAGAATGTGAATTGTACCAATGTAATTTATCCGCCTTTAAAGTTATACCATCTTTCAAAGCGATAAATGTGTCTGCATAAAGAATTATATCCCCCTCTTTTGAGTTATAAGTTCCCTTTGAAGATTCAAAACTCATTGAAACTTCATTATCTTTATAGAAATTTCCAATAACTCCATTAAGTTGAGCAACACCATTTGTACTGTCCCATTTACCTGTATCACCGTAAATTTCCCAGTACTTTTGCTCTTCTTTTGTTTCAGTAAGAATTATGCCCTGAACAATTGCTTCTTGTTCATCACCTTGAGCCGCAACTTGTTTTCTGTTGAAGTCATGAGTAATAACCCCTGCGGTTATGAATGCCCATGCCAAAATGCCAACTACGGCTAAGATTAAAGCTATATATACCCTTTTTTTCTTTTGAATATTCTGCCAATTCATACTAAAAATTCTAGCACAAAATAAGAAAAGTGAATAGAATATCTAAATTTCGCACATAGATAAGGGTTTTATAAATTCAATATTCTTAATAATTAGCCACAATATTTGATTTTGTAATATAATTACGGGTAGGGATATTCAGACTAGAAAGAGGGAAAAAACATGGCTTTAAGATATGACTGTGGAGAAGTTATTACCGCAATGGTTACACCGATGGAAAAATCTGGTGCAATCGATTATGACAGAGTTGAAAAACTTGCAAAATACTTAATCGAAAACGGTAGTGATGCAATCCTTGTTGCAGGAACAACAGGGGAATCTCCAACATTAACAAACGAAGAAGAAATCGAACTTGTCAGCACTGTAAAAAGAGCTGTTGCAAACAAGGCTAAAATTATATTAGGAGCAGGTTCAAATTCAACAGAATCAGCAGTTGAATATTCAAAATTTGCTCAAAAAGAAGAAGTTGATGCAATCCTTTCTGTTGTACCTTATTACAACAAACCAAACCAAAGAGGAATGATTGAACATTTTTCTACAATTGCAAAATCAACAACTCTTCCTATTATTATATATAACATTCCATCTAGAACAGGTGTGAATATCGAACCTAAAACTGTTGCCTATTTGGCAAATCAATTCAAAAATATTGTGGGAATCAAACAAAGCTTCCCAGATATGGATAAGATTACAGAACTTAAAATGTTATGCCCAGATGATTTTGCAATCTATTCTGGAGATGACAGCTTAACTCTTCCAATGCTATCAATTGGAGCACACGGTGTAATTTCTGTTACATCACACTTATTCGGAGCTGAAATGAAATCTATGATTAGAAACTACAAGACTGGTGAAGTTATTGCGGCTAGAAACATGCACAAAAAACTTTATCCAGCTTTCAGAGCTTTATTCTCTGCTCCAAACCCAACTCCAGCCAAAGCTGCTTTAGCTTACAAAGGAATTATTGATGAATATGTTAGACTTCCTCACGTTACTTTGACTGAAGAAGAAAAACATTCATTATTTAAGGTTATTGATAATGTTAAAAAAGAATTAGTCGAGGAGGACTAATTCCTTTTTCGTTATTTGAATTTATAATCAAATATAAAATATAGTTGTAGATATAAAGAGGAAAAGAAATTGAAAAACAAACTTATTATGTTTTGGGTGATTGTAGCCATCGTAATCGCATCTTTGATTACGATTTACAAAAAGCCTACAAAACTAGGACTTGATCTTGTTGGTGGTTCAAGAATTTTGCTTGAAGCTAGAACAACAGATACAGTAAGAGCTATTACTCCTGACGTTATGAGCAGACTTCAAGTTGCTATCGAAAGCCGTGTTAACAAACTTGGTGTTTCTGAAACAAGTGTTGCTCAAGTTGGGGACAAAAGACTTTTAGTTGAAATTCCAAACGTTACTGACCTAAAAGAAGCTGAAGCATATTTAGGTAAAACAGCTCAATTGGAATTTAAAAAACCAGTTTTTGATGCAAATCATCAACCAAAAAGAGATGACAAAGGTATGTTGATGTGGGAACCAACAGGTTTGACAGGTCAAGACCTTAAATCAGCTTCTATTGGAACAGACCAATCTGGTCAATGGACAGTTTCATTAGAATTTAATGCAGCAGGTGCTAACAAGTTCGCTGAATTAACTCAACAGTTAGTTGGTCAGCAAATGGCTATCTACTTTGATAATGAAGAAATCTCTGCTCCTGTAATCAGAGAAGCAATCTTTGGTGGTAGAGCGGAAATTTCTGGCGGAAGCAGTGGATTCCAATATGAAGAAGCTCAAAAAATGGTTAACTTGTTGAATGCAGGTGCATTACCTGTTCCATCTGAAATTATTCAAGAAAACACAGTTGGACCAACTTTAGGTTCTGATAGTATTGAAAAATCAAAATTTGCAGCAATTATCGGTATTGGTTTTGTAATGTTATTTATGATTTACGCTTATAGATTACCAGGGGCAATTGCAGACATCGCACTTGTTGTTTATGGTTTAATCCTATTTGCATTATTCAAAGCAATCCCTGTAACATTGACTCTTGCTGGTATCGCTGGTTTCATCCTATCTGTTGGTATGGCAGTTGATGCAAACATCTTGATCTTTGAAAGAACAAAAGAAGAATTGAAAGCTGGTAGAAACTTATTCACAGCAATCAATACAGGTTTTGACAGAGCATTCACAAGTATCTTCGATTCAAACATGACAACAATTCTTACTTGTGTAATCTTGTATTTCTTAGGTACAAGTGTTGTTAAAGGTTTCGCTTTAACACTTGCAATAGGTGTTCTTGTTTCAATGTTTACAGCAATTACAGTTACTAAAAACTTCATGCACTTAATCTTCGGTACTGGAGAATTAAAATACCCTGCATTGTTCGGTTTATCTAAAAACGAAATCGGAAAGGGTTATGAAGTTACAGAAACAAAACGTGAAAAAGCTCGTTTTGGTATTTTAGACTAAGAAAGTATGAGGTAAATATAAAATGTTTAATTTCAAGAAAAATGGAGTACACGTAGTTAAATACAGAGTACTATGGATGTGTATCTCTGCATTGCTATTAATTCCAGGAATTATAGCAATGATATATTCAATGATTACATACCCAACTCACTCTCCTGTAAAAGTTGGTATTGATTATACAGGTGGAACAATCCTTCAATATGGTGTTCCAGATGCAATTTCAAGTGACGACCTTGCAAAAACAAGAGAAGACCTTGATAGTATCGGGGTTACAAACACATACTTACAAGTATTGAATGTTAACCCAACAGCTGAAAATAATAATATTAAATCTATTATTTCTATCAGAACAAAATTCATTGATGAAGGTTCAGATTTATCTAACCAAATTTCAACAACAATCAAAAAAGAATACAAAAATGCAGAACTTGTTCAAGTTTCATCAGTTGGTCCAACTCTTGGAAATGAATTGTTCAAAATGTCAATCATTGCACTACTTTTAGCAATTGTTGGTATGGTTATCTACATTTCATTCAGATTTAAGCTAGAATATGCGATTGCAGCAATTTTGGGTTTGGTACACGACGTATTATTCGTAATGGGTGTATTTTCAATCCTTGGTATTTTCTGTAACGTACAAATCGACGGTTTATTCTTAACCGCAATTCTAACCTTGATTGGTTTCTCTATCAACGATACAATCGTAACTTTCGACCGTATCAGAGAAAACTTGAGATATTATGGTAAGAAAATGACTTACGGTGAAATCGTTGATGCTTCAGTTAACCAAACATTAACAAGAAGTGTAAACACTTCATTAACAGCATTCATCACACTTGCTGCGTTATACTTCTTCGGTGGAGTTACAACAAAAGACTTCGTTCTAGCAATGATGATTGGTGTAGTTGTTGGTACTTATTCTAGTATCTTCTTCTGCTCTATGTTAGTTGACTTCTGGGAAGAAAAGAAAGGTCAACCAAAACACATGGCTGTTGAAGGTTAGTTATTTTATAAAAAACATTAAAAAAGGCGAGTATATTTTACTCGTCTTTTTTTGTTATGTTAAAAAGTCTATAGGTCAATAAGTTTATAAGTCTATAAGGTTTTACATTTTATTTATCTCCCTCGCCCCTTGTGGGAGAGGGGTGGGGTGAGGGGGTTAAACCAAACGCATTTAGTTAGAGATACTTCGCTTCGCTCAGTATGACGAATTTTGATAAGGGGTTCGGGGGCAAAGCCCCTGATGACTCGAGCCATTTTATCATTCGTGTTTTTCTTTTTCGGTTCTGCTTTTTCTTTTTTCGTCGAAATAAAAAAGAAAAAGTGAACA
>CAVAPR010000027.1:0-19253 GCA_963590665.1 Candidatus Methanomethylophilaceae archaeon | reverse complement strand
CTTTTATTTTTTGCTGATAGATTCAATATCGAAGAATTAGATAATATGACAACAATGAAACAACTCTACACATGGAGTTACTCCATAAGACTCGCAATGGAATCTCTTGGAGAAAAAACTATCAATAATTACTCTTGTGGAACAATTTCTCAATACGCTAAGTTCAACAACACCGAAAATGGAATTGCAATATTTGAAAAAATTAGCGAAATGTTATACCCAAGAGAACTTGAGGAAATAAATTTTCCCGAATTAGAATTAAATAATTCTAACATAAAAAAAATAGGAGACCGAAACCTTGAGCACATTCATAAGTTACTAATAAAGTGGAATAACTGGAAAGATGTTTATAATGACGAAAGAAAATAACCAAAAACCTCAACCAATTAAATTATCAGAACTTTTTTCTACGGGAGAAAAATATATTGTTCCAATATATCAGAGAAATTACGCTTGGACAAATGTTGAAATAGAGCAACTAATTGACGATATTTATAACGCTTCTGAGAAATACTATTTAGGAACTCTTATTGTTAATAAAAATGACAATGGAATTTTTGAAGTAATTGACGGTCAACAGAGATTAACTACGTTATATTTAATAGAAAAATATCTTAATAAAGGTTTTGACAAAAATAATGAACTATTAACTTTTGAAGCTAGAGATAAATACAAAAAAACATTTAAAAATCTATACTCCTATCTTGATGATGCTTCAGATGATAACAATTACGCTCAAGAATTAGTCTATGGCTATAAAATAATTGAGAATTATTTTTTTTACAATAAAGATTTTAAAGATAAATTCTCACAAAAATTGAAAAATATTTTGATTATAAGAATACAAGTTCCTCAAAATATTGATTTTAACCACTACTTTGAAATAATGAACACTAGAGGAGAACAATTAGAACCAAGCGAAATTTTTAAGGCAAAATTGCTTGAAAAACTGGACAACGATGATAGAGAAACAGCCGCCCTAATTTGGGATAAATGTAGTATTATGAACACCTACATTCAATTAAATTTTGATACAACTCAAAGGAAGAAATTATTCGGTGGAAATTGGAATAACTTACAATTTAAAAATTTCGAGGAGATAAAATCAAGACTTACAAAGAAGGAAAAAGCAAATCTAAATTCCACAAGCAAAACACTACAAGAAATCATTGAAACAAATCCAACTCTTACATACTCAGAGGAAAAGCCAAGAGAAGACACTCAAAAATTTGAATCAATTATTTCTTTTCAGAATTTTTTACTCCAAATCAATGGAATTATACAAGATTGTGAAGAAGACGGATATTTAGATGATAAAAAAATTACAGATTTATCAAACAAATATAATGATGAAAATTCTGCAAAAAATTTTATTTATAATTTATTAAAATATAGAGTTCTATTTGACAAATATATCATAAAACGTCGTTACACTAATAGCAATAATGATATTGGAGAATGGTCACTACGAAGAATTGTACCATATCAAAAATCCACAAAAAATTATGTAAACACTTTTCAAAACAATGAAAATGACAAGTCTCAAAAACGATTAAAGCTAAATACTAATTTAAAAATACTTCAAGCTTCATTGCGTACAACCTACACCGCACCAAACACAATGAAATGGATAACAGAATTTTTAAAATGGGTTTCAGATAGGCCGACAGGACAAGATTTACTCTCTAACCTTGAAAAATTCTGCGTAAGCAAATTGGGAGATTACAAAGGGAAAGGTTATGGGAAAGATTATGGGAACATAGAAAGAATTGTATTTTCTTACCTTGATTATATTTTATTTAAAAAAGGATACAAAAATAAAAAATACAATATTGAACTAAAACCACAAGATTGGAAATGTATTTATAGAACATCAATTGAACATTTCTCACCTCAAAAAGGAGATAAATTAGGAGGTAAAGTCCTTAACTCCTTTGGGAATTTAGCCCTTATTACGGTTTCTGGGAACTCTAAATTTTCTAATATGACACCAAACCAAAAAATAGATCCAAAAAATCAAGAAATTATCAATCAAAGTTTGAAACTAATGATTATGTCAAAAATCGTCGCCCAAAATAACGGTGAATGGACAAAAGCCCTCATTGAAGAACATCAAGAAGAAATGTATAAAATTTTTGATGAAGAAATCAAGCGATGTTCAAAATAATTAATTACTTAGTTTATAATGAATATGTTTTGCAATTTTTCCAATAGCAGAATCCTTTGCCTTGTAATCATTTGGTAATGAGTCAAGCAAAGCTTTTGCTTCTTTCAATACTTCTTTTGAGTGTTCTGGGTTAGTTCTTTTTAAAGCATTTGCAACACTAACCTTATCAAACATCAGCTCTTTGATATAATCTTCTTTAGGTCTGAAAGTCCTCGTTTTAGACAATTCTTCGTAATTATTAATAATATTTTTAGTCGCTGTCATTTTAATATCTAAAGTACTAATATACTTTCCAAACTCATTATTTTCTTTTAGAATTTTTGCCAATTTAAAACCGAAAAAGACAATACCAAAATCATCTTTATCCTTAATTTTTCGATTTAATCCATTTTTCGTAATCATCATAGTATTTTCAAGATTAGATTTGTTTTTATCTAATAAAATTGTATATAATTTACTTGTAAAAAATTCACCGTTAACATTTTCAAGTTTATCAATAAATTCAAACGTTTTAGAAATAAATGCTTGTTCTTGAGAGTTCTTTTTAAACTCATCATACAAGCCAGAATAAAATTCTGTAAATTTTTCTTTTGTAATAGGTTCTTTATTCAATACACTATTTATTACTTTCTCAGACGATAAATCAAAAACATTTTTCAATTCTTTAGGATTTAATCCTTTATAATTCATGTTGAAAACTAAATCAGAAATTTGTTTTTGAGCAAAAGTCCTAATTCTACCCAACTCTCGCTTGTCAACTACACTTGGGTCTTCATATAAAGAATTGATATTTTTATAAATTGCTAACAATCGTTTTTTATTTTCTTTAGGGTTAGCTTTTTCATTTTTTAAAACAATGTCCAAATCTGTCCTAATTAACTTGAACAAATAAGCTTCTTTTGTATTCAATGATCGAGAAATAGTGTTGTAATTTTTACCTATGGTATCATAATTTTCACAAACATCTTTTAGTGCATTTCTTGCCATAGTCAAGTATGTCAAATACTTATCTGGTTCAGTTCCTTTATAAAGATTGGCAAGTTCAGCTGCTCTTGTTGCAATATGGACACTATCATTTTGTTTTTGGGCACACTTGAGAGCTTTTGTCGTTATTATTTTTAAGAACGGAATATTTTCTTGATTAGTTTTTATCAAAAAGCTATAAATTATTCCCGCAAAATTATTTTGCTGTGCTTCAATCATCCTTTGTGCAATATTAACAAATGTGTTATTAAAAAGCGTTTTCAACTGATTTGTATTACATTTTTCACTAACACGGTATAAATCATGCGCCAACAACTCAGGTTTTATTTGATGATCCTTTGCAAAAGGATTATAAATATAATTCTGCATTGTTTGCAATGTTTTTTGAACAGGAATCTCAGCGGAAGAAATTCGGTTTATATTCATAGGTTTGTATATTCCTCTATTTTTAATTTATAGCTACATAATATACAAAACCTCTAAAAAATTAATTTGTTAATAAAAACATATTAGAATATTTTTTCAAAATCCTCGGACTCTTAAAACACAATCCGAGCAATAAAAAAGAGCCTTTTCGGCTCTTAATTTTAAAAATGGTGGAGGATAGGAGATTCGAACTCCTGACCCCCTGCGTGCAAAGCAGGTGCTCTACCAGCTGAGCTAATCCCCCTCGGGCTTTCGCCTTCGGTGTTTTGCTTTCGCTCCACAAGTTTTATTATACATGAGGAATTTTTTTTGTAAAGGGGTAAATCAAAAATATTTTTTATCTTTTTATTTTGTATCAGTCAAAACTCTTGCAATAGCAGAAATATCATCAATTCTACTTGGCTTCTTTTTTAAAATATTGACAATTGAAGAAATTTTTTCATCATGTTCCAGAAATAATTCATAGGGAAAAATTTCAAAATAATTTATGATATTCACCAAAGTCTTAGCCTGTGGAAAACTCTTTCCATTTTCTATTCTATTCAAATTATGCGTTTCAATCCCAATTATTTCAGCTAATGCACTTTGGGTAAGATTTCTCTTTTTCCTCAAATCCCTTAAATTACGCCCTAAACAAATTCTAAATTCTTCAACATCCATATTTTAATTCTAGTTAATTTTTATATAAATATAAATACCGTTTTATAATATAGAATAAGTTATACTATTGATTATTATACCGTTACATGGTATATATAAAAATGGTAACTTACTTTTTTAAGGATTTATATTTATGAAAAGAAAAAACATTTTAGCATTCACTCTTGCAGAAGTTCTAATTACACTCGGCATAATTGGTATTGTCGCAGCCTTAACTATTCCTAGTCTTATGACACATTTTCAAAAAATCAGAACAGTTACACAATTAAAAGAAAGTTACAGCATAATGCAACAAGCTATAAAATTATCGCAAGAAGATAATGGAGATACCGATGGCTGGGAGACAAATTTGGATGGACATGAATTTTTCCAAAAATATTTTGCGAATTACTTGAAATGGCAACACGAATATACATTATCAGAAATAAATTCCATTGCCCCACATTATTTTTTGAATGGAAGACCATACACAGGAGGATTTTATAGTAATGAGTCCTCGCATTTTGTATTAATCAATGGAAGCTCAATTGCTATAAAAAATGATGGAGAGCTCATGGTAGTAATAGATACCAACGGGATTTCAAAGCCAAATAGAATGGGAATAGACTCTTTTATGTTTGTCTTTTCTCCAGAATACGGCTTACAACCATGGGGAGGTAAAGGAACAAGCACAATGGAATCTTTTGGGACTTATAACAGAAATACAATTCTTTCAAACAGTCATTACGCAAGTTGCAATAAATCCAATGAGGGGAAATGGTGCACCGCACTAATTATACAAGATGGTTGGAAAATTTCAGACGATTATCCATGGAAATAAGAATTAAAAAAAGGTGACTAGAGAAATCTAGTCACCTTTTTTTTTCTAAATATTCACATCAACTACTTACAGCCAAGCGGCAATGAAATATCTTTTGCTTGTTTAAATTCAATTACTGCTTGAGCCGCTGCAAGTCTTGCTTGTGGAACACGGAATGGTGAACAAGATACGTAGTTCAACCCAATTCTATGGCAGAATTTTACAGAAGCTGGATCGCCACCGTGTTCTCCACAAATACCACGTTTCAAGTGAGGGCGAACTTTCAATGCCTTATCCAACGCAATCTTCATCAACTGACCAACACCTTCTTGATCCAATGTTTGGAATGGGTTAGCTGGTAAAATCTTTTGTTCTACATAATTTTGTAAGAATTTACCTTCAGCATCATCTCTTGAATAACCAAAAGTCATTTGAGTCAAGTCATTTGTACCAAATGAGAAAAATTCAGCATGTTCTGCAATTTGATCAGCTGTCAAAGCAGCACGTGGAATTTCAATCATTGTACCAAACATATACTCAACTCTTACACCCTTTTCATCCATAACTTCATTAGCCACACGTTCTAAAACACCTTTAACTGTTTTAAGTTCGTTCACATGACCAACAAGAGGAATCATAACTTCTGGTTTTACATTTAATCCTTCTTTTTTCAAATCACAAGCTGCACTAAATATTGCTCTAACTTGCATTTCGTTAATTTCTGGATACGTCAAACCTAAACGACATCCTCTCAAGCCCATCATTGGATTTGATTCAGACATTGCTTCCACTATATTTAGAAGTTTTTCATCTTCAGAGTAATCTTCGCCTTTTGCTTTTTTAGTTGCAACTTTGGCAATTAATTCCTCTTTATCTGGCAAAAATTCATGTAGAGGTGGGTCAAGAAGTCTGATTGTCATTGATTTTTCGCCCAAAGCCTTGAACATTGCATAGAAATCAGAATACTGCATAGGAAGAAGTTTAGATAAAGCTTCTTTTCTTGCTTCTGAAGTTCCTGCAATAATCATTTTTTGAACCCATGGAAGTCTTTCTGGATCCATAAACATGTGTTCTGTTCTACACAAACCAACACCTTCAGCACCCAATTCAAGTGCTTTTGCAACATCTGCTGGAGTATCAGCATTAGCTCTAACGCCTAGAAGTTTAATGCCATCAACCCAAGTGAAAAGCTTATTAAAGTTTTCATCCATTGTAGGAGGAACAAGATGAATAGCACCATCCATAACCTCACCAGTACCACCATCTAGAGAAATAATATCATTTTTGCGATAAACTGTACCATCTCCAGCGGTTAAAGTTTCATTTTTAAGATCGATTGATAAATCTTCACAACCAGCAACACAAGGTTTACCCATACCCTTAGCAACAACTGCTGCGTGAGAAGTCATTCCACCTCTCAAGGTCAAAACACCTTGAGATTCAATCATACCGTGAATATCATCTGGACAAGTTTCAATTCTTACCAAGATAATTTTTTCACCATTTTTACCTCTTTCTGCTGCTTCTTCGGTATCAAAAACGATTTTACCAACAGCAGCCCCTGGAGATGCAGCAAGACCTTGAGCAATTTTATGCGCTTCTTTTTTGGCTTTAGGGTCAAAATCTGGCAATAAAACTTGGTACAATTGATTAGCATCAACTAATTCAACAGCTCTTTCCTTATCAATAATGCCTTCTTCACACATTTCAACAGCAATTCGCACTGATGCCTTCGCTGTTCTTTTACCGTTACGTGTTTGCAAAATCCACAATTTTCCTTTTTCAATTGTAAATTCCATATCTTGAACATCTTTATATCCTTTTTCAAGTTTTTTAGCAATATCAACATATTGTTTATAAAGTTCTGGCATTTCATGTTCAAGTTCTGCAATAGGTTTTGGAGTTCTAATACCTGCAACAACATCTTCACCTTGTGCGTTAGTCAAATATTCTCCATAGAATTTATTTTCACCTGTTGATGGGTTTCTTGTGAAAGATACTCCAGTAGCACAATCATCACCCATATTACCAAATACCATTGTTTGAACATTTACAGCAGTTCCGTAATTGTGGTCGATTTTGTAGTGTTCTCTATAAGCAACAGCACGAGGAATATTCCAAGAGCGGAATACAGCTTCAATAGCTTCTTCCAACTGAATATATGGGTCTTGAGGAAAATCTTTACCTGTTTCTTGTTTTATTAAAGCTTTGTATGGTTCAATTAGAGATTTCCAATCTTCTGCGTTTAAATCTGTATCTGATTTATAACCCTTTTCTTCTTTAATTTTATCTAAGTAGTCTTCAAATTTTTGTCTATCAATTTCCCAAGCAACAGAACCGAACATTGTCAAAAATCTACGGTAACTGTCATAGCAGAAACGAGGATTGTTAGTTAATTTAATCATAGCTTCTACGGTTTGATCATTTAAACCTAAGTTAAGGATTGTTTCCATCATGCCTGGCATAGAAAGTCTTGCACCAGAACGAACAGAAACTAATAAAGGATTTTCTGTATCACCAAACTTTTTACCTGTTTGTGTTTCTATATCTTTCAATGCAACTTTGACTTCATCCATAAGTCCCTTTGGCATTGTATTATTATGGTTAATATAGTCCATACATGTTTCAGTTGTGATTGTTAACCCAGGAGGTACAGGCAAACCAAGATTTGTCATTTCTGCCAAGTTAGCCCCTTTACCGCCAAGCAGGTTTCTCATTTCTGCGTTTCCTTCTCTGAATAACCATACACGCTTTTCTGTCATAATTTTCTCCTTTAATAAACTAATAAACTTGCAGATAACTAATATTTATTAAAATAATATCATAAAAATTCTCGTGTAAAATAGAAATTTTACTTGTTCCTAAAAATAATATTTGTCTGGATTTTGTTTAATTTCAGGAATTTGTTTTCGCAACGGAACATTTTTATATGCAGGATATTTTTGGACAAGAACTTTATCCATCTGCTCTATAGTGTTATATCCCATTTTTCTTGCGATTTCATAAATTGCTGCAAATTTTGCTCGTTTTTGTTCAACATTAAGTTGTGAAAAATCGGCTTTTGCTTTTTCTAAATAACTATCCAAGCCATATTTATACAATTTATTCTGCAAAAACTCGACTTTAGCAATTGCATTATTATACAAAGCCTCTTCATTAAGTCCTTTTGATTTAGAAATCGCTCCTTTTATTCTTAATCTATCAGCCATTATACCTAAATCAGTAACACTCGTTGTAATTGGCATTCTTGCAAAAAGCGCCTCAATAGATTTATTATCCAAAGTTGAAAAATCTTTAGTTCTAAGAATATTATCAAATATAGTATTTGATAATATTTTTTCAGCTCCTTGTGGAAGTTTTTGCGGTTTTAATTCTTCCGCTGAAAGTTTTTCAAACCGATTCAATGTTGCAATATGTCTATAATTTGGAGCAAAATCCTCACCAAGACCTAACATCTTGCGAAGTTTTGGGAATGCCTTATCAATCAAGTCAGATTTAGTATCAGCAACAAGATGTCTTGTTTCAGTCACAATTTTAGAGAATTTTAAAGATTCTTTTCTCTTTGCTAGAGCCAATTCATCATTTTGAATTTGCTTCATTGATTCTGATGTGGATTTTACTTCTTTATCTACATTTTGGCTTAATTCAGTTATCAAGTCTTTATGTTTATCATCTTTAAATTTAGGAAAATGAATTAAATCGCCATTAGCCAAATCTCTGTGATAACGATTAAGGCTCAAATTATCTCCAACAGATTTCTCTGTTTTTAAAACCTCAACAATAAAATTATCAAAATCTGTAGCACCAGAGCGATGGCATTTATTTATCCCATTTTGAATAACTTCAAATCCATTATCTTGAGCCAAGACAATATCATCAACTGTTTTTGCATTCTCTAATGGATTTAGAATTTCACGTGGTTTTATCCAGCGATTTTTCTTATAAGTTTGAACATGTTTATTTAATTCTTTAAAACCCTCTGATATAGACTTTTTAGCATCACTTGCAAATTCTTGAACATTTTTTCCAATTTTTGAAATTCTTTCTTTTGCAAGATTTTTTACAAATGCTCCTCCACTTGGCTTTTTAACTCCGCAATAGATTAGCAATGCACCACCTGCAATCATTCCAAAGGGAAAAACTTTCTTAGCTTTTTCTTTGACTAAATCCTCTTTATTTCCCTCAAACTTTGGAGTTTTACTCCCAGATTTTTGAGGTAACCCAAAAGAATTTACTGCCCCTATTTTTTCAGTAATTAAATCCACCATAAAAAAGACCCTTATATTAGTATAAATTATTAATACCGCAAAATAAAAAAATTTGCTATATATTACAAAATATTATAAAATCAATAAAAAAGAGAGGTATATTATGCAAAAAACTATTTGGGAGAAATACGCAGAAGTTCTTGTAGATTATTCAACAGATGTTCAAAAAGGAGATTTAGTTGTAATTCGAGCAGAATCAATGTACGCAAAAGATTTGGTTCGTGCTGTATATAAAAGAGTTTTGGAAAGAGGTGGAAATCCTGTTGTTAGAACATCTTTTGGAGATATGACAGAATTGTTTATCAATAATGCTTCAGGAAAACAACTTGACTACATCGATCCAATGACAAAACTTGAATATGAATCTGTAGATAAATACATTTCAATTGGAGCACCATTAAATACAAAAAATATGGCAAGAGTAGATTTAGAAAAACTTTCTCGCAGAGGAAAAGCAACAAAACAACTATCAGAGATTCTTATGAAACGTTCAGCTGAAGGCTCAGCAAAATGGGTTATTGCGGATGTTCCAACCCACGCTCTTGCTCAAGAAGCAAAAATGTCCTTTGACGAATATTCTGAATTTTTATTCAAATCTTGTTATCTAGATTTAGATGACCCAGTTGCAAATCTAAAAGATTTAGACGAAAAACAAACCAAATGGGCAAATTATTTGAACAATGTAAAAGAAATTCACATCACAGGAGAAAAAACAGATATTAAATTTAATGTAGAAGGAAGAAAATGGATAAGCTGTTCTGGGATGAACAATTACCCAGATGGTGAGGTGTTTACATCTCCTGTAGAAGACGGAATTAATGGAGAAATTTATTTCGACTATCCTCAAAATTACAGAGGAAATTCTGCAAATGGAGTTCATCTATGGATAAAAGATGGATTAATTATCAAAGCCGAAGCAGAAAGAGGAGAAGAATTTCTACACGCAATGATTAATATGGATGATGGTTCTCACGGAATTGGAGAAATCGCAATCGGTACAAATGAAGAAATTCAAGAAATCACAGGGAATATTTTATTCGACGAAAAAATTGGCGGAGCTATCCACATGGCTGTAGGCGCTTCTTACCCAGAAACAGGCGGAAAGAATGTATCAGGCTTGCATTGGGATATGATTAAAAACATGAAAAATGGCGGAAAGATATACGCCGATGGCAAGTTAATTTATGAAAACGGAAAAATGTTGATATAAAATTCAAAAAATTTTTAAAAAGATGCCCCGAAATTATTCGGGGCTTTTTCGATATTATTGAATCGGTATAGTTATTATAAATTCACAACCTTTATTTTTTTCTGAGTTGACAGCAACTGTTCCATTATGGAGTTCAGCAATATTTTTTACAATTGCTAAGCCTAATCCTGTACCTCCAGTTTTTCTACTTCTTGCTTTATCAACTCTATAAAATCTTTCAAAAATCATTGGTAAATGTTTTTCCTCAATTCCAACCCCATAATCTTTGACTATAATTTGAGCATTGCCATCTATTTCTTTTAAAGAAATATCTATTTGCGAAGATTTTGAATATTTGATAGCGTTGGAAATCAAATTTGATACCGCTCTTGTCAAAAGTTCTTCATCCCCAACTATTGAAATCTCTTTATCTGGAGTATTCTCAACAATTTTAACTTCGCCTGTATTTGTATAATTTATAGCGTTACCAATAATATCATTAAGTATAAACGGTCTAAAAGTTCGCTCCTTATTGATTTTTTCCTCATCAATTTCAGATAGGCTTAAAATATCATTAACCAATGTATTTATATATTTTGTCTGAAAATTAATTATATCCAGACACTCCGTACTTTCTGGGGTCATATTATGACAAGTTGTATCCAATAATTCAACCGCAGAATTAATTGCAGTAATTGGAGTTTTTATTTCATGTGAAACATTTTGCAAAAATTCAGTTTTGTACTGTTCAAGTTGTTGAAGTCTTGAAATTTGAGATTTTAATCGTTTTGTCATTTTTTTAATAGATATTGCAAGTTCCTCTAACACCGCAAGTTTTGGAACATCTATTGTTGTATCTAAATCGCCATCTGCAATTTTTTTAACACTTGTTTCTAATTCATTAAATGGGATTCTCAATTTTTGAATAATATATATAAATCCCAAAATAAAAAATATCGAAAAGATGATACTAAATGCAATCAAATTTGATTGAGCATGAATAATACTTTTCATTACATCATCTTCTAAACAAACAACTTTAATATAATAAGTCTGATTAGCGACCTCTAATTTATCAACCAAACCAATACGCTTATTTTTTGTTGCTTCTTTATAACTTTTCCATAACTTATTGCTTGCAGAAAGGCTTAATTTTTCATTTTCATCTAAAATAATTTCTTTATCATCTGGAATAGATGAAGCAACCAGTTCTTTTTTAGAATTATAAATTTTGAAATTTACAGTATTACCAATAAAATCATTACAATACTTTTTAACAGAATTATAATCCTTATTTTTCAAAATAGGTAAAAGTGCCCACTCTATTTGTTTTTGGAAAATTTTTAATTCTGCCTGCTCTTCTGCCATATAAGAACTATTAAATTTCAAGATATTAAACATTGATAAAGCAATAAATATCACCATAAATCCTGAAAACCATAGCAAATTATTTATCCACGATTTTTCACGTTTATTCATCATTTTCTTTACCTCTAAGCTTATAACCAAAACCCCTTACCGTTTCAATATTTTGTCCAAACTTTCCTAATTTTCTCCTCAAATTTAAAATCTGGACATCGACAGCTCTTTCAGAAACATCAAACCCATCATTCCCTCTCAAATATAAAAGCAACTGTGAACGAGAAAAAACTTTATCAATATTATTCAAAAATAACTCTAAAATCTTAAACTCAAAATGCGTTAAATTTATAGATTCACCGCAAAGTTTCACAACTAACCGTTCATTATCAAGTTCTAAATCCTTATAAGTTTGAACCTGCTGAACTCCACTATTATTCAAGTGGGCATTTATTCTCGCAAGAAGAATTTTATTACTGAATGGTTTGGTAATATAATCTATTGCTCCACTTTCAAAACCATTCAAAATATCTTCCTCTAATTTTTTAGCCGTGAGCATAATTACTTGAATAGATTTTAGAACTGGATTTTCTTTGATAATTTTACACAAAGTAAGGCCATCAATTTCTGGAATCATAACATCCATGAGAATCAAATCTGGCTTATCTTGGTTGATTAAATCCAAGGCTTCTTGACCATCATAAGCTTTGCGGATTTTGTAATATCCACCAGAAATCAAAACTAATTCAATCAGCCTATTGATATGCTGTTCATCTTCGACTATCAATATTTTTGCATCTTTACTCATATTACAAATTATATTATAGAAATATTAGTTTAATGTTAATATTAATTTTCATTATTATCCATAAGTTGAGTATAAACCATTGGAAGGTCAGTATCTATTTCAATAATCTTATAATAGCTATTGTTCAACCATTTCATAGTCAAAACATGATAAATATTATCTTTCATTTCTTCACGATTTTCGTGATAATGTCCACAAACAACAGCCAGAACATTATCATGATTTTTCAACATTTCTAGATAATCTTCTCTTCTATAAGCCTCATTTCTTGGAGCTTTCCCTGCAAGCAATGGGAAATGCTGAACAATTACAACTTTATCTTTTTTATATTTAGTCAAATTTTTATCAAGCCAATCTAGTTCATCTTCCTTATAATATCCTCCTGGACCTGGAATAACTTCTTTCACCCCATCCATCACTATAAAAACAACATCTTTGTCTTTGAAAATGTAATTAGGTTTGTCACTATGATATTCCCCGAGTTCTTGTCTAACCATTTTCATATATTTCTTCTTATCAAGACCTTTATTTTTGTAAACATCATGGTTGCCAAGAACAACATATTGTTTGAATTTAAGTTTTTTGATTATGCTCAAAAAAGTCTGCAAATCATTTACATTTGCTTGGTCAATATTATCACCCGTAAAAATAACAAAATCTAAATCGTTATATTTCCTATTTATATCATTCACAAAATCTTCAAGATTATGAGCATTGTTTTGAGTCATATGAACATCTGTAACTTGCAAAAATTTAACATTTTGGGCAAATGTACCAATCGGTGTTAACATTACAGCAAAAAAGACTAATAAAAGTTTAATTATCTTATTCATAATAATTAAATATTAAAACTGTTTTGTTAGTTTAATATTAGGTAGCAAAAAATATTTTTAGGGGATTTTAAACATGCAGAAATATTTAAGATAAGGGGTATTTATGCAAATTTCACGAGTACAATCGAATTATTTTACTAATTATAATAATATAAATGCCGAGGCGAAAGCCCGAACACATAGTGAGGGCTTGAGCCGAGGCGAAAGAAAACTTTTTGCGAAAGTTCCAGCAGGGTTCAAATATGGAGCAAATATCCATTTTGGAGAATATATTGACCCAAACAGAACCGTTCCTCACGTTGATTATGAAGAATACTTGGCGTTAAAACCAGCAGCTAAAGAAAGATTAAAAAGAAGATATAAAACTTTTTTATCTAAAAAAACAAATATTAAAGGTTTATTTGACAACAAATACACCACAAATCCCCTTTCAAATGAAAAAACAGTAGAAGCATTTTTTGATGTTGCCAAGATGTATAACAAATACAAGGGTCAACCAATTATCTGTTTAGGCAGAAGTCCAAAATGGTTCTTAAACACTTCCCTCTGGATGAAAGATGGCATTGATGGTTACGATTTTGTCGCTTTTTCTAAGTATTGGTATCGTCCAGACCCAGTTGAAGGAGTTAAATTAATACCTAGCATGGCTCCAACAGAAAAAGAAATAAAAGCATACAGAAAATATTTAGACAGAGTTCAAGCCGACCCAAAATCTATCGTTGCACTCCACGAAGCAACGGGAAAGAAAACAATCATCACGGACTTTATTGCTACAGGAAAAGGGGCTGCTTCATTCCTAGATGTTATGGGGCATTATGCAAAAGACCAAGGGCTTTTAGAAAAATTTGCAAAATCTATTGAGTTTGTTGGAATTGGCTCTTTGGATTACCTAGAAAGCTTAAATCCATACGCTGAAGAACTTTCTGAACCAAGTGTTCCACTTCCGCCAGTTTTACAAAAATATGATAGAGATATTAAACAACACTTCTATAATATTAAAAATTACGACATGTTTAAAGATATGTTGATGAACCAAAACGTAAATGAATGTCGTTCAACATACTACCCTCACCAAGCTTGGACAATTTATCAACCAGATAAATTCAAAACTGGTCTGATTAAAGATATGAGTAAGGTTAAAGAAATTCGTGAATCTATTCCAACTTCAAAAGGGGACTGCATGTCACACTTTAGCCCCGCAATGTTTGATTTCAGAAACCTATTGAGTTTCCACATTTTTGACGAATTGGATAATGCAGGTCTGCTTATTGACAAAACGGAAAGAGAAAAAGCAAAAATTAGATATAAAGCTACAAAGAAATTTGTACGAGAATTGAAAAAAGCATTCTAAATATGAACAAGCCTCCAAGTTATTTTGGGTGCTTGTTTTACATTAAAAAAGAACCGATTTGAATAAATCGGTTCTTTTGAATTTCTGTATGGTTTGTAAAGATTAACGTTTTGAGAATTGGAATCTTTTACGAGCTCTTTTTCTACCATATTTTTTACGTTCTTTAACACGTGGGTCTCTTGTTAATAGACCTTCTAATTTAAGAACATTTTTAAATTCTTCGTTAGATTTAACCAATGCTCTTGAAATACCGTGTCTAATTGCACCACATTGTGATACAACACCGCCACCAACTGCTTTAACCCTAACATCATATCTGTCTTGAGTTTCAGTTAATACAAGTGGTCTGTAAACTAACATTTCAATAGCTGGTCTGTTGCCGATATAATCAGCTAATTTTTTACCGTTAACGAAAATTCTACCGCTTCCTTTAACCAATTTTACAACTGCAATAGAGGTCTTTCTGCGGCCAGTAGCCATAATATCTTTATCTGCCATTATTTAGCCTCCTTTTCAAGTACAACTGGTTTTTGAGCAGCGTGTGGGTGCTCAGGACCAACGTAAACTTTTAATTTGTTGAATTGTTCAGCACCTAGAGTATTGTGTTGTAACATACCACGAACAGCATGTTCAATAACGATTCTAGGATCTTTTTCCATCAATTCTTTGAAGCTTGCAGATTTCAATCCACCTGGGTAACCAGTGTGGTGTAAATAAATCTTGTCAGTTTCTTTCTTACCTGTAACTTTCACTTTTTCAGCGTTGATAACGATTACGAAATCGCCAGTATCAACGTTTGGAGTGTATTCAGGTTTGTTTTTACCTCTCAAAATGTTAGCAACTCTAACTGCCAAGCGACCTAATGTTTCGCCATCAGCATCGATTACATACCATTTTCTTTCAACTTCTAGAGGTTTTGCTGAATATGTTTTCATTGCATTTCTCCGTTTTATTATTTTAATACATTACTTTCATTAATGTTAATCCATAAGGACTAACTGTCATTCCCGCTTTTGTGCGGTCTTTAGCTTCCAAAACTTTTTGCATGTGCTCTGGAGCTAAATTGTGCCCTTCTATTTCTAGAAGAGTTCCGACAATCGTTCTAACCATATTGTATAGAAATCTATTTCCTACAATATCAATTGAAACCCTGTCGCCGACCTTTGAAACTTTTGCTTCATATATAGTGCAAATCTTGCTTGGGTTTAGCGTTCCAGAACTCTTGAAACTTGAAAAATCATGTTCTCCTAACAAATAATTTAAAGATTTTTGCATCCTTTCAACATCTGTTTTGAACTTAACTCTCAACAAATCACCATCAAAAGCATTTTTACAGCGTCGATTTATAAATTCAAATCTGTAATGACGTCTTTTGGCAGATTTTTGAGCATGAAATGAATCCTCAACTTTCTTGATTTCAGAAACAGAAATATCATCTGGTAAAATTTCATTTATCGAATAGAGAAACTTTGAAGCAACAATCGTTTCATCTGTATCAAAATGAACAACCTGACCTAGTGCATTCACACCTTTATCTGTTCGTCCTGAAAAAATTGCCCTAATTGGTCGGTTATATTGTGAAGCGTTTTCTGAATTATGTTCAGTATATCGCTTGCCTAATATCAATGTACAAAGTGCTTTTTCTAGTTCGCCTTGGATTGTCGGAGCTTCTATCGGTTTGCCTCCTTCGAGTTGAATTTGACTCCCCGAATAGTTTTTCCCGACATATTGAACTGAAATTGCATATCGCATTCTGTTATTACACCAATTGAATTAGTGCCATTTCAGAAGCGTCACCACGTCTTGGTGGTAAGTGGTAAATTCTAGTGTATCCACCATTCTTTTCAGAATATTGTTTACCAATTACTACAAACAATTTTCTTAAAACTGTTTGAGAAGCTAATTTTTTATCAGCTTGTGGTGCTTCAAATACTTCACCAGTTGCTAAATCCATATATTTACCAGTTTCTTTGTTGTAAATATATTTAGCAGCTTGACGGATTGAGTTTAAATCGCCTTTTTTTGCAAGAGAAATAACTTTTTCAGCATAAGGTTTCAATGCTTTTGCACGAGCCAATGTTGTAGTTATTTCACCGTTTACAAAAAGTTCAGTAGCTAAAGAACGCAACAAAGCCTTTCTTTGGTCTTGCGCTTTTCCTAGCGTATGTTTTTTTGTTTGGTGTCTCATTTTTTTATCCTTTACTTAATTAATTGTATTGTCATACTCTTAATCGGACTATCCGATTAAATCTTCTTCTTCAACTGGGCTTGGAGCTAAGTCTAAACCGAAGTGATGAAGTCTTTCAATAACTTCGTCAGATGATTTCTTTCCGAAGTTTTTGATATTTAACAAATCATGTTCTGATTTTTTCAATAATTCTGCCATTGAATTGATGCTTGCTCTTTTTAAGCAGTTATAAGCTCTTACTGACAATTCTAATTCTTCAATTGTCATTGATGGAGCTTCTTCTTCTTCAGCTTCTTTTTCTTCAACTTGTGGCAATGGAGCAATTGCAGGTTGACCTGTAATTGAAGCAATTTGCATAAAGTGTTCGATTAAAAGATTTGAAGCTTGGCTCAAAGCGTTTTGAACATCAATTGATCCGTTAGACCAAATTTCAAGAGTTAACTTATCGAAGTCTAATGCATCCCCAACACGTGCACTTTCTACATTGTAGCTTACACGTTTGATTGGCATAAATGTTGCATCGATAGGAAGAAGATCAATTGAAGCTTCTTTAGCATCTCTTGGAACATCGTGCGGAACATATCCTTTACCTGTGTCAACAATAACGTCAGCGTGGAATGAACCACCATCAGCTACTGTACAAATTAACCAGTCAGGGTTAACTACTTTAACACCAGCAGGTAATTGAATATCGCTTGCTAATACAGGACCAGGTTTGTCAACATCAATTCTCAAGTGTTGTGAATCTTTAGAATCAGTTTTAACAACTAAACCTTTAAGGTTTAACATTACGTCAATAACATCTTCTAAAACACCTGGAATTGCTGTATATTCGTGAGTAATACCTTCGATTCTTGCACTTGTAACAGCTGTACCTTCTAGACTTGATAATAATACACGTCTTAGAGAGTTACCGATAGTAGTACCGAATCCTCTTTCTAACGGTTCAATTACAAATTTACCGTATTGTGAACCGTCAGAACTTGTCGCTGTATCAACACATTTAATTTTTAATTCCATTATTTTACTCTCCTAGTTAAAATCTACATAATTGCTAGTTGTTTAAGCTAATGCTTATCTACTTACAATTCCTACTTAGAATAATATTCGATTACAAGTTGTTCCTTGATTTCTGGGTCTAATTCTTCTCTTTCAGGAATTCTATCAAATGTAATTTTTAGAGCATCTTTATCGATTGTCATCCAAGCTGGAGCACAAGCCATATCGATCATTTCGATTACATCTTTTAAGTATTTTGCACTCTTTGATTTAACTGTGATAACATCACCTGGTTTTACTAAGTATGATGGAATATCAACTTTTTTGTCATTAACAAGAACGTGACCGTGGTTTACGATTTGTCTTGTTTGTTTACGAGTAATACCGAATCCTGCTCTGAATAAAACGTTATCTAATCTTGTTTCTAATAATTGAAGTAAGATTGTACCTGTAACGCCTTTTCTTCTAGTAGCTTCGTTGTAGTATCTTACGAATTGTTTTTCGCTCACTAGGTATGTGAATCTGATTTTTTGTTTTTCAGCTAGGTGGATTGCATATTCAGAAAGTTTTTTTCTAACTGCACCGTGTTGTCCTGAAGCTGTTTGTCTCATAGAAGTTGTTAACTTTCTGTTTGACAAATCTTTTACTTTTTTATTTCTAAATAATTTATTAGTAGGTCCTGTATATCTTGACATTTTTTAATTTTCTCCTTTTCTTTGTGCGGGGCATCTATGGTTTGCGTTTGGACTATTTTCGCAAGCCCCCGCTGTTGTTACTTTAAAAATTATCGCTATTAAGCGAAATGATATAGAGTACTATACTCTACGTTTTTTAGGAGGACGACATCCGTTGTGAGGAATTGGAGTTACATCTTTAATTAATGTAATTTCTAATCCTGCAGCTTGGATTGCTCTGATTGCAGTTTCTCTACCTGAACCAGGTCCTTTGATATGAACTTCAACTTTTTTCATACCTTGGTCGATTGATTTTTTTGCTACCATTTCAGCTGCTGATTGAGCTGCGAATGGAGTACCTTTTCTAGCTCCTTTGAAACCTGATGCTCCAGCTGTTGCCCAGGCAATAGCATTACCTTGAGTATCAGTAGAAGTTACGATTGTATTGTTGAAAGTTGATTGAATATGTACAACCCCTTGCAATACATTTTTCTTTTCTTTTTTCTTAGTTTTTTGTGGTCTTGCCATTTTTTTATCCTTTATCTTTT
>CAVAPR010000026.1:0-21176 GCA_963590665.1 Candidatus Methanomethylophilaceae archaeon | reverse complement strand
GATTACATTCCGCCCGCCTTTTTTAATTATTATTTATTGTTTGATAGAATTAAAATATTTTTAATAAATTCAGATTTTTCATCTTGAGTTACGTTTGAATTTTTTGTTTTAGCTTCAAAATATTTTTCAATCATATTTTTTTGTCTATCAACTGAAAATTCTTCCCAATATGGAGTTTTTCTTATTTTTGAAATTATTTCTGTTTCAAGTTCTTCGTATTTTTGGGTTGAATATATCTCGTTATCAACTGTATTCACAATATTGTTATTTATCGTTTGACCAATTGTTTTTTCTTCTTCTTTTTCTGGTTCAATTACAATGTTGTTTATTGGTTTTGATATAAATTGAATATGTTCTTTTTCTAAACTTTTTTCAATATTGCTTTTTTCAAAGATATTTTTTGTTTTAAGTTCTTCTTTAAACCGTTCTGCTAATCCCATTTTGCTCCTTTAACTGTTTAAAATGTTTTCAAATTTTTCTACCATGTTTTGTTTATACAAATTGTCTGAAATGTATTGCGCCAAATCTTTATAACTTTGTGCAATGTTTGTTGAATCATTGATTTCGCTAACAGGAATCCCTTTATTAATTGCTGTCATTATTGCAAAATAATTGTTCGGAATTTTCCAATAGATTTTTTTTGATAAAACTTTTTCAACATCTGCTTCTTTAATTTCATCATTTTCCATATAACGATTAACAACAACTTTTACTTTGTCTTTGTCATATCCAAGTTTTTCAAACAATTCCAAACATCTTTGAGTGTTTCTTAGTGCTGGAAGGTTTGCAACAGTGACAAGCAAAACTAAATCTGAATTATCTAAAGCTGCAATATTTTTCCCTTCAAAACTTGCTTCTGCATCAACAATTATGTATGAAAAAGTTTCTTTTAATGTGTTGAATAATTTTGTAATTTGTCTTGGCTGAATGTTGTCCGCTTGTTTAAAATATGGAGGGTCAGCTAAGACATATAGGCTTGTTTTTTTGTATCTTTCAAGTGTACTTAACAAAAAAGTTTCGTTAATTTTATCCAAATTTTCAAGCATATAAGAAATATTGAAAGAAGGTTTTAAATCTAAAAATGTAGTTATATCACCCATTTGGAAGTTTAAATCAATCAATGCAATATTTTCTTTTGTAATTTTTGAAAGTTCTAGTGCCAAATTTGTTGCAAGTGATGTTTTTCCTATTCCGCCTTTGTTTGAAAATACTGAAATAATTTTGCAGTTATTTGTTTTTTTTGTTTCATTAAATTCGGATAATAGTTTATTTACACTTTCAAAAAATTCACTTTTAATAATTGGAATTGGTACAAATTCTTTTGCCCCAGCTCTCATTATTTCGATAATTAAATCTACAGATGGATTGTCTGATAGTGCTAAAACTTTGCAGTTTTTGCATTCTTTTGTTACTTTGAGAATAAGGTCTAGTTTTTGTTGTTTGTAGGTTGACAAGTCTGCAAGTAAAATTGATTTTCCTTGGTAATTAGCGATTTTTTTGTATGCTTCAGAATAATCGTTTTCTTGGCAAACTTCAAGATTTTCAAATTCTCCAGCGAAAAGTTTTATGACTTCTGATGTGGAAAATTCTTCTGACAATATTACTGTAAAAATTTTATTCATATCCATCCTTTAGGTATATATCCCTAAATTCAGTATAGCATACGAAGTGGTTTTTACGCAAATAGATTTTTCTCGAGAATAAAAGCCCCGTATAAGCGGATTTTGTTACCTGCTTGGACTCGCAGGTGGGTGAGAACCCGAATTAATCCGTTTCCCACTATCGATATAATATCGGCGGGTTTACTTCAAACATTCTGGAGTTAACTCTCCCTATTTATATAAATGTAGGAACAAAATTAACGCCTATACCGAGCTTCTTTTATTATATCATATTTTTCAGATTTTGACAATCTACTCTATTGGTTAATCCATTTTTAGAACACTGTTTGCATATTTTTCAGCTGCATCAGCTTGAGCCATTGCTTGGTTAATTCCACTCATATCTGGAGTTTGAGGAACCATTCCAACTGGAGATGGAATATATGTTCTTACTGGTTCTTTTTCTTCGTTTTCTTTAACAGGTTTTGCTTCTTCTGGAGCTGGTGTTGTTTGAGTTGTGTTTTGAGTTGTTGTTGAAGTTGTTTGAGTTTGCGTATTTGTATTATTGTTAATTGGTTTACCATTGATTGCGTTGATTCTTTGCTTGATTAAGTTTGAATCAGCGTATTGATTTGGATTTCTTGGAGCTTGTTTTACTTCTGGAATATTAGTTTGAGGTTGTTGAGCTTGTGGTTGTTGAGCTGTTTTATTTTCTTCTTGTTCTTTGTCCTCATCTAATACAGAGTTAGTTGGTTTACCAAAGATTTTATGAGCTGTTTTAGTTGTCAATTTTGCAATGAATGGAGAAATCATTAACATTGGGATTGCAAATCTCAATGGAACACCTAAAATGTTTCCATTTGCGCATTTTCTCAACCAGTTCAAATTCATTGAGCTTGTTGATTTGTATGCAGGAACTCTTTCATTACCTAAGTTGATAATTCTCCCGATATTGAAGAATAATTTGTTGAATAATCCTTTTACATTTTGTTTGCCAAGTAAAACATCAAGTCGTTTTTTAGCAAATTTATATGCTTTTTTGTTATTTAACAAGCCTGCTGCGTGTTTTGCTTTAAATTCTTCAACACCTTTTCTATATGCTTCAATTCCTGCTTTATCTTTAATTCCTATGTATTTTAAACCTCCAACTTTGTGCATTGCTTTGATACCAACTGTCATTGCAACAAAGTAAGTGAAGTCATTGACAAATCTTTCTGCAAAAGTTTTGCCTTTTTCACCTTTAGGAGCTTTAATAGTGTGGTACAACATATCTGCTAAGAAGTATGATTGCATTGCAACTGCAAGTTTACCACCTGCAAATCTGCTTGTAGTTCCTTCTGATAACCAACCAAGTGATGCTGGTAATAATCTTCCTAGTCTTGTTGGGTTACCTTTTCCTAGAGTTGCTTTATATTTGTTTAGATATTCTTGTGGTGTTGCAATTCTTCCAATGAAATGGCTTTTTGCTTTTCCTAGGACATTGTCGTTTCCTCTCCAAATAGAGAATTTGATTTTCTTATCAGCATTTTCCAATGCTTTCATTACTTTGTCAGGGTTGTCTAAGAATTTGCCTTTTAATTCATTAAATTCTCTAATAGATTTGAAACCTAATTTCTTAACTTTTAAACTTTTTGCAAGCTTTTCTAGCCCTTTAGAACCTGTTTTTGCTTCAATTTTGGCAACGATTTTTGAGTCTGCGCCAAGTAGTTCAAGTTCTTTTTTCTGTAATGCAAGTGCTTTTTCTGCAAAAGTTTTACCATCTAGAGATTTAACAAATTTATTGATTTCTTCTTGAGTAATATTTCCATATTGTTCAAGTCCTTGATAGTAATTTGATTTAGGGCTCAATGGAATATAGTTAAAGAGTGGGTCTTTTGCTTGTCTATTAGTCAATGGTTTCATAAAGTTTTCAAATAACTGTTCTGTATCCATTGCTAAAAATCCGTGCAAACCAGCCCAAGGTGTTTTTACTAAATTCCACTCTGGGCGAGTCGAATAATTTTTCAATGCATTGACAACTTTGCTCTTTTGGGCAAGAGCAGTTGTTTTATTGTCAACCCAAGTTAAGCCGTTTTCAATTCCTCTTCCGACTTTTGTTTGAGTAGAAACTTTATCTCCCCATGTACCTAATTTGCCAAGAATACTATCTTTGTATTCTCCACGGCACAATGGGTTGAATTTGTCCATCAATTGTCCTAATCCATACCAAGATGCAAGCCAATATGGTAATAGTTGTTCTGGAGTTGCATCTCCAGACGCTTTTGCTCTATTTGCAAGATAAGAATTATCTACAGATTGTCTAATCTGTTCTCCACCTGTTCCTTGCATTGGGGGTTGTGTACCATTTGGGTTCTGTTGAAAGTTTACTTGATTTCTCGGTTGTAAACTTGGTATATTTACTGGATTGATTGATGTATCAGACATGCGTATTCTACTTCCTTGTTTCCCTACAAGTATATAAAAACATTTTACGTCGAGAAGTTGCTATTTTATTACAAAATTTATTCTTATGTAAAGATATGTAACAAACTAATCCAAAACTGAAATTTGAGAACTTGTATATACTTTATATATACAAGAGAGATGAATAAACAAGAGAGGCTTTAAAATGGCAGTTGCAAATTTAAAAAAAATTGATAGTAAGTTGAAAGATTTATACAAAAATCAAGTTACAAATGCAGTTCCTGCAGCTCCGCAAGAGCCATTTGTAGATAAATCAGATTTGTTATTTATGCAAATGAATTTCATCGCAGCATACAATAAACAAATGTTACACATTGCATAACAAGTTTTATTTTATATTTTAACTCCAATTTAATTTTTCCCCTACAAATTTTTCCCTGATTTCAATAGAAGTCAGGTTTTTTTTATGGAAATTAGTAGTTATATTTCCCTTTAGATGTTCTATCCATTTCTCGTTTTTGGTCTTTTTTAGCTATATCATCACGTTTGTCGTGAAGTTTTTTACCTTTAGCTAGTCCGATTTCAACCTTTGCAAACCCTTTTGTTATAAAAACTTCTAAAGGAACAATTGTATAACCATCTTTTTTTATTTTTGAATGTATTTTAAGGATTTCTTTTTTAGTTAAAAGAAGTTTTCTTGTTCTTTCTGCTTTGTGGTTATATCTGTTTCCTTGTTCATAAGGAGAGATGTGGCAGTTGTATAGAAAAATTTCATTATCTTCAATTTTGCAGAAGCTGTCTTTTAGGTTGATTGCATTTTTTCTAATGGATTTAATTTCTGTTCCAGTCAACACAATTCCCGCTACAAATTTTTCAAAAATTGTGTAGTCGTGAAAAGCTTTTCTATTTGTTGTTACAACTTTTTTCTCCATAGCTTGATTATATCATAGAATTAAGAATTTGCGATATTTGCTCTTTCTTCTTTTAATGTTTTTGCTAATTCTGCTTCTACGGTTTTTATTTTATTTGGAAAATCATGTGCTTTAATTTGGAATTTTGGAACTCTATCTAGAGTATTTGTTCTAAATTTTTTATCCATTTCAGTTTTGCATTTGTTTGCAATTCTATTGCCATGAAGTTGTTCTGTCATATAATATCTGAAAAATTGAAGAAGGTCGATTTTCTCTTGTGATGTTCGCCCTTGTAATAACATTTTTAATTCTTTTGCGGTAAATTTATTTGTGCCAACAATATTCTTTTGATAGAAATCATGGAATGTTCTTGTATCATATTTGTTTACTGCAAATTCCCTTTGGGTAATTTTAGGGTTAAAGATTCTATTTAAGAATGTGAATACTGTTTTCATAAATAAAGGAGCGGATGTTTTAGGGATTGTTCCTTCTTTTGCTTTTGAACTATAGTAAGTTGATGTTGGAAGAATCATTACATATCCTTCTTGGTTTGCATTGAATGGATTCATGTTTAATACGAGTTTTGAAGCTTGCAAACCTTCATTAGTTTCTGTAAGAAGTTGAACATTTTTTGCTTTTGCTGTTTGTTTCAATGTATTTACAAACAATTTTGGGGTTACATCGCCATAAGTATCATACATAGCTTTGATATTGCCAAAAAAGTTGTCGCTTGTTTGAATTGCTTTATCTAATCTTTGTTTTGCAGAGCCCTTTGCTTTTTCTAGAGGTAAATGAGATAGGGCGTGGTTAATTTTAATATTTACGTTCATCATAGTAATTGTAATAAGTTGTGTAAAAATAAAATTTGCTAGTTATATAAAAAACATTTACATTTGTGAGTTTGGGTAAATTCAATTTCGTGAGGGCATTCTGTTTTGCATTTATCCATTACAAATGGACATCTTGTATGGAATTTACATCCATTTGGTAGGTTCTCTGGAGAAGGCAATTCGCCTTGTAATTGTATTTTTTCTTTGTTGTTATTTGTATTTAATTCTGGAACAGAGCTTAACAATGCTTTTGTATAAGGATGTTTTGGTTCAGAAAAAATCTCTTCGGTTTGTCCTATTTCAATGATTTCTCCTAGGTACATAATTGCAATTCTGTCTGAAAGGTATTTAATTACGCTCAAATCGTGAGAAATAAAAAGAAAAGTCAAATTGAAGTCATTTTTTAATTCTTTTAAAAGATTGATTATTTGAGCTTGAATACTTACATCTAGTGCGCTAACAGGTTCATCCGCTATGATAAATTTTGGATTGAGAATAAGTGAGCGAGCAATTGCAATTCTTTGCCTTTGTCCTCCTGAAAACTCGTGAGGGTACAGTTTTAAGCAGTTTTTGTCTAACCCGACTTTGGATATTTTTTCTTCTACAATTTTTTCAATTTCATCTTTTTTTAATGTTGTATTAATTTCAAGCGGTTCTCTTAATATTTCTCCAATTTTCATTTTGGGGTTAAGACTTGAATACGGATTTTGAAAAATCATTTGAACTTGTTTATAAAAGTTTTTTGAATCTTCTTTATTTTTAATTGAGAAAATATCTTTATCATTTAGCAATATTTGCCCTTTGGCAGGTTTAACAAGTTTCATTATTGTTTTGGCTAACGTTGATTTACCACAGCCAGATTCTCCTGCAATTGCAAGAATTTCACCTTCTTTTATCTCAAGAGAAACATCATTTACAGCATGAACAATCTGTGGAGTTCCTAAAATTCCTTTTTTAGTTTGGTACTCCACAGATAAATTTTTAATCGTAATTAAGTTTTTGTTCATAATGAAAGTTTATCCTGAATTTTTTGATAAAACAATTGTACTTTCAGCGGTATTATTCTCCCAAAAGAATATTATCAATCAATCTTACTCCACCAACTTTGCAAGCGATGAATACTCTTGTGTGGTCGTCTGCTGTTGTCATCTCATCTAGATTTTCTTCGTTCATAAATTCAAGATATTCTAAATCGTGATGTTCGTTTAAGAACTGATAAGCTGTTTCTTTCAACGCTTCAACATCTGTAATTCCTTTTTTATAGCAATTTTTAATATTGTTTAAAATTTTGCTCAATGCAAGTGCTTGAACTTTATCTTCTTCTGAAAGATATTTATTTCTTGAACTTAAAGCTAGTCCAGATTCTTCTCTAACTATTGGACAAGGAATAATTTCTACTGGAATGTTCAAATCTTTAACCATTTTTTTGATGATGATAAGTTGTTGAGCATCTTTTTGACCAAAGAATGCAAAATCTGGTTGAACAATATTGAATAATTTGTTTACAACTGTGCAAACTCCGTCAAAGTGTCCTACTCTTGATTTTCCACATAACTTGTTTACGTAGAAAAATGGTGGGATGACGTATGTTAAAAAGTCATTTGTTCTCATTTGACATTCTCCATACATTTCGTTTGGGGTTGGGGCAAAAACGATATTTACACCATTGTCTTCGCATAACTTTTGGTCTGCTTCTAGAGTTCTTGGGTATTTGTCTAAATCTTCTCCTGGACAAAATTGAATAGGGTTTACAAATACAGAAACAACAACTCTATCGCATTTTGCAACAGCCTTTTTGATAAGGCTAAGGTGCCCATTATGTAAAGCTCCCATTGTTGGAACAAGCCCTACTGTTAAGCCTTCTTTTTTCCATTGTTTTATTTGTTCTCTAACTTCTTTAATAGTATGAACTAACATTCTTTTCTCCTTTGTTTCTTCTCTTCGGTGGAGCTTTTATTGTTTAGCTTCATCTGGGGTTAATTATAAATTTCATTTTCGTTAGGGTAATTCCCATTTTTTACATCTTCATTGTATCTTCTAGCGCAATCTAGGATTAAACTTTTCATATCTCCATATTTTCTTGCAAATTTAGGTTTAAATTCGGAAAATTTACCCAGTAAATCATCGCAAACAATAACTTGTCCCGTGCAATATTTACCAGCTCCGCAAGAAATTGTTGGGACATTGATATTTTCAGTAATGAATTTTCCGCAATCTTGTGGTGTCATTTCTAATACGATAGAAAAAACACCTGCTTTTTCAAGTCTTTTTGCTTGTTTTAGCATTTCTTTTGCAGCTTCTTCTGTTTTCCCTTGGATAAAGTGTCCGCCAATTACATTTTGCGATTGAGGAGTGAATCCAATATGCCCCATAACTGGAACGCCCATCTGAGTTGTACGTTTAATAAGTTCAATCATATAGTCATTACAGCCTTCAAGTTTAACAGCGTTAGCTCCAAGTTTGACCATATTTCCGATATTTGTTAAAGCAGAAGGAATATCAATTGTATAACTCATAAATGGCATATCTGTTACAACCATTGCATTTGTTGCCCCTTTTGCTACGGCTTTTGTGAAAATTCCCATCTCTTCTACACCAATAGAATTTGTATTTTCATAACCAAGTGCAACCATCGCTAAGCTGTCACCAATCAAAATTACATCTATCCCTGCTTCATCAAAGTATTTAGCTGTTGAATAATCGTAAGCGGTTAGCATTGAAAACTTTTCACCAGCTTCTTTGATTTTTCTTAATGTTCTAACTGTAACTTTTTTAGTCGCCATTTTTCAAAATCCTCTTCCTTTGAATTATTTGAAAAATCCAGAAGATTTTTTCTGTTGTTTTTTGAACCAATAATATACAGCTCTTGCTACTCTTGTTGAACTATGTCTTACAAGACCTTCTTTGCTATCTTGAATAAGTTTTTTGGCAAAGATTTTAATACCTAACTTTTTAACTTCTGGAGCATCAAGTTTTACAGGGTAAGAACCAGCTTCTTGATATTTTCCCGCAAGTTTTTCTGGCAAGTAATCATTAACTAAAACAGCATCAACAATTTTATTAGAACCAGCGTGTTGAATAAGTGCTTTTAAGTGGTCTGAAACAGTATAATTATCAGTTTCTCCTGGTTGAGTCATAATATTACATACGTATATTTTTTTTGCCTTAGATTTGATAATTTCTTCTGCAATTTCTTTAACTAGCAAGTTTGGAATTACACTTGTATATAAACTTCCTGGTCCTAAGATGATAAGTTCAGCTTCTCTGATTGCTTGGATTACATCTGGTAACGCCTTACAATTTGCAGGTTCTGTGAATAATCTTTTAATTTTTCCGTGTGCTTCTGGAATAGTTGATTCTCCATGGATTATTCTTCCGTCTTCCATTTCTGCAACAAGCTTCATATCATCCAATGTTGCAGGTAAAACTCGACCTCTGATAGACAAAACTCTAGAAGAAGCTCTTACTGCTGAAACCATATCGCCTGTAATATCATACAATGCGGTCAAGAATAAGTTTCCGAAACTATGACCTTCTAAGCCTTCTCCATTTTTAAATCTGTATTTGAATAATTTGTTAACTAAATCTTCATCATCTGCAAGTGCTGTAATACAGTGTCTAATATCTCCTGGAGGTAGAATACCCATTTCTTCTCTAAGTCTTCCAGAGCTTCCTCCATCATCGCCAACACTAACTATTGCAGTTAAGTTATTTGTAATGTTTTTAGCTCCGCTAAGTAACATTGATAGCCCAGTTCCGCCTCCAACGGCAACGATTCTTGGACCTCTGTTTAATTTTCTTCTTTTATAAAGATTTTCTAATAAAACATCATTATTTCTGTCATCTTCAATATCTAATATAGATAAGTTTGTTTTTTGCCAGCCTTTGAAAAATATTGCCGCACCAATCATAACGATACCAAATGCTAACCATTCAGTAGAAATTTGAGTTGCAATTTGTTGAATGAATTGCATAGTGTTATAAATAGGTTTAAGGTCAAACAGGATTAAAATTCCCACAGTAATAAGTACCGCACCGACAAAAATTAATGCAAACCATCTTTTTACTTGTAACCCTGGAAGTAGCCATCCAGCTTGTTTTGGCATTTTTATTTTCTTAATCATACTTATCTATTTCCCTTTATCTATTAAATTCTATTTATTCAACCCAACCAGATTTTTGAGCGTTTTTGTAATTGTATGGTAGTGGTTCTACAATTTCTCTTGCTTGAATTATCAAATCTTTTGCGTTTGACAATTTGTTTGAGAAGTGGATAGAATCCGCTCTTACAACTGTTTTCCCTCCAACATTATTTGTAACTTGAGAATGAGCTAACAAGTCTTTCAATCTTTGGATAGAAATTTGAGTGTTTTCTAAATCTCTAGCAGAGAAGTCAATATTACCAGCTTCATCATAAATCTTTTCCAAATGAACTTCGTGGCAAACTTGAATATTTTCATCTTCTCCTGCTGTTGCAAGATTTTCCCCTGTTGCGCCATAATATACAAGCCATTTTGAACATTTTCTAATTGCTCTTGCAATAATTTTTGATGTTTCTAAATCTTCTGCGGCTTGACGATACATTGCGCCATGAGGGCGAACATGTTCAATTTCCATGTGGTATGCCTTTGCAAACGTCATCAATGCTCCAACTTGGTACATAACAAGTGCTTCTAATTCATCAGAATCTAAATCCATTTTTCTGTATCCAAAGCCTTGAATATCGTCAAAACCAATGTGCGCTCCAACGACAACATTTTTTTCTTTTGCTTCAAGTAAGGCTTCTTTGATTGTAAGTGGATCTCCAGCATGAAATCCGCATGAAATATTTACTGAACTAACGTAATCAAGAAGTCTTGTTTCAGAACTGTTTTTGTATATCCCAAAACTCTGCGCTAAATCGCAGTTGAAGTCTATATTTTTAATTGATTTTCTCTCTAAAACATTTTGCATAATACTAATTCTCTACTAATCTCATATCTTTTCTTATTATATAACATAAAGATAATTAATCTCTATCTTAATATATTTTTTACAATGTTGAAATACTCTAACAAATTCAGTCATTCTGAGCATCCAAAACAAAGCGAACAGATAGAGATTCTTCGGGTAAATTTGTTATATTTTATTTACTTTTTCTACTTATCCCTCAGAATGACGAATGCGTAAAGAAATTGTAGGTCGGCTTTACTAAGCCGACAGAAAAACTACGCAATTTGGGAAATGTTGAACATTATTCCTCTCCAAGGGAGAGGTTAGGAGAGGGGTTGATTTATTAATATCAATGTTCACTTTTTCTTTTTTATTTCGATGAAAAAAGTTAGAACCCTCTCCCTAGCCCTCAGCTCAGCCTTCGCCCGCATACAGACTCACACGCTTCGTTGCAACTCAGCGGTTCGCTTTGTCCACCCTTGGGGAGGGAACGATGACCACGTCATTCTGAGCGTAGCGAAGAATCTCAAGCTTGGGCGCTTTGTTTAACCCCTCATCCTATCCTTCAGCCATACGGCACGCAGTTTCACACTACTCACTTCGTTTCGTCGGTTCAGCTAGTGTCCCTTAGGAGAAGGAACACCGCATATTCCCTCTCCCTTTAAAAAAGACGAGGGGAAAATAGGCATAAAAACAAAACCCTTGAAAATCTTTAGCGACTTTCAAGGGTTTGTTTCTCAATATAAGTTTTTCAATTAAGCGTTAGCTGAGATTTTTTTAACTGCAAGAGTTAATCTAGATTTTTTTCTAGCAGCCGTATTTTTGTGTAAAATACCTTTAACAACAGCTTTGTCACATAATTGGTATGCTTTAGAAAGAGCTGCATTTAATGCTTCTTTATCTTCACCTTTTGCTAATTCTAATGTTTTCTTAACAGCAGTTTTGATTGAAGTTTTGAATGCAACGTTTCTTTGTCTGTTTGCTTCAGCAATTAACACTCTTTTTTTAGCAGATTTAATATTTGCCATAATTGAATTTACCTTTCCTTTAATTTGTGTACAACCAATGACGTTGTACGTACTCTATTGAGGATGTGAGTACCTTTATTAATACATAAAAAAATAATTTTTTGCAAGATTTAGATAGTATTTGTTAAATTTTATTATAATAGACCGTTAAGGATATAATTAAGAACCTTTAATTTTTCGGGATTCTTTTTTAGGATTTCAAGAGCTTTTAATGAATCGGAATATATTTGCTCTGGATTATCAATATTGGAATCTTCAAACAGGTTTGCTGGGCTAACTTGTAAAACTTCTGCTAATTTCCCTAAGGTTTTAGATGTAACAAAATTGTTCCCTGTTTCTATCAAGCTTAAAGTGCGAACTTCTATTTCTATCAGTTCTGCCATTTTTTCTTGAGTGAGTCCACGTAATTTTCTATACTTTTTGATATTTTTCCCTAAAATGCTACAAATTTTGTCTTTCATAATAATCCTAGTTAAATGTTAACTTATAGAATTAAAACGGTAATGATAAATAAATTCTTGCACTAGAAATTAAAATATGATAAAGTAATCTCAACTGGAGGTTGTTTGATATGAGAAAAGGTTTTACGTTGGCGGAAGTTTTGATTACTTTAGGAATTATAGGTGTAGTTGCAGCAATGACTATTCCGACTTTGGTTTCAAAATCTCAACAACGTCAGCATGTTGTCGCATGGCGAAAAGCTTATTCTGCTTTAGCTCAAGGGGTTAGATTAATGCAAGCGGATGAGGAAACTCCAGAGGATTTTGTTTCTGCTTTTAACACTCAAGGGGAACAAGAATTTGCCTATTTAACTGCTCTTTCTCATTATATGAAACTAAGTAAAATCTGCCATGAAGGTAAAGCTGTAGCAGAAGGTTGTATTCCTCAAGATTATCCTCTTAAAAATTTAAGAGGGGTATTGTTGGGAACAAATATGTCTGGTCTTGGAGGTGGTTCTACATGTTCCACAACTTTGGATGGCGCATTGATTTGTTTTGATGCTTATATTGTGTATATTGATGTAAATGGTTATTCCAAACCTAATATAGTTGGAAAAGATGTTTTTGCTGCATTGGTTGATTGGGATAAATATACAGTAAATCCTGCAAAAGGTTCTCATACTGGTTGGGGAGCTGCAGATGGTGTTAAAGTTTCTTTAACATCTGGAGATGGAACTTGTAAAAAAGAAAATAATGATAATGGATATGGTTGCTCATACTATTATTTACACAATATGCCATAATTAAGTTTTGTATCGTAGAGATTTGCATATCGGTATTTTTATACTATTATATTATTGGTTACACTAGCCTGATAGGTTCGCCCTAGTCTTTGGCATGACGAAGATGAGGCTTTGCAACCCGTAGTACAATACATTAAACATAAGGAGAAAACCGATGCCAGTAGCATCTATGATTGAACTTTTAGAAGCAGGTGTACATTTCGGACACCAAACTCAAAGATGGAACCCAAAAATGAAACCATATATTTATGGTGCAAGAAACGGTATCTATGTAATTGATTTAAGAAAAACAACTGAATTATTAGACGAAGCATACGCTTTAGTTAGAGATTACGCAGCAAAAGGAAAAAATATTCTTTTTGTTGGTACTAAAAAACAAGCTGCTGAAGTTGTTGCTGAAGAAGCTAAAAGATCAGGCGCTTATTTCATCAATAGAAGATGGTTAGGTGGTATGTTAACTAACTTTGAAACTATCAGAGGAAGAGTTAACAAACTAAAAGAAATGGAAGAATTTATCAACAATGGTTATGTTGACAAATTACCTAAAAAAGAAGTTGCTCAATTAAACAGACAACTTTCTAAATTGTCTAAAACTTTAGGCGGTATCAAAGATATGAGAGGTCTTCCTGAATTGATTTTCGTTGTTGACCAAGACAAAGAAGATATTGCTATTAAAGAAGCAAACAAATTAGGTATTCCTGTTATCTGCTTAGCTGATACAAATGCTAATCCAGATGGCATCAACTACATTATCCCTGGTAATGATGATGCTATCAGATCAATCAAATTGATTACTTCTAAATTGGCTGATGCTGTTTTGGAAGGTAAACAATTGAGAGAAAACAAAGCAAACGAAGCAAAAAAAGTTGAAAAAATTTCAGCTGAAGATGCTAACGCTGCTGAAGAAGCTAAAACAGAAGCATAAGGTTTTAAGATACTTTGGCACTAAGAATATTCAAAACTTAGTGCCTTAGTAGCTTTTAATAAATAGAAGGAGAAAATATACATGAATATTACAGCTCAAATGGTTAAAGAACTTCGTGACAAGACTGGTGCTGGCATGATGGATGCTAAAAAAGCATTAGTTGAAGTTGATGGAGATATGGAAAAAGCAACTGAATTTTTACGTCAAAAAGGTATGGCTTCTGCTGAAAAGAAAATGGGCAGAATTGCTGCTGAAGGTCGTGTAGAATCTTTTGTTGACGCTAATGGCGGTGCAATGGTTGAAGTTAACTGTGAAACAGACTTCGTTGCTAAAAATGATGAATTTAAAGCTTTAGCTGCAAATATGGCAAAACACGTTGAAGAATTAAAACCAGCTGACGTTGATGCTTTATTAGCTACAACTTGCCCATCTTGCAACAAATTAATCGGTGAAGCTTTGAAAGAAAAAATCGCTTCTATCGGTGAAAAAATTACAGTTAGAAGATTCGTAAGATACGAAGGACCTGTTGCAACTTATATCCACAACGGAAAAATTGGTGTTCTTTTATCAGCTGACAAAGAAGATAAAGAATTGATGAACGATATTTGCTTACACATCGCATCTTCTGCTCCAAAATTCGTTTCTAGAGAAGAAATTCCTCAAGCTGAAATTGATGAAGAAACTAGAATTGAAATGGGTAAAGAAGATTTGTTGAAAAAGCCTGAAAATATCAGAGCTAAAATTGTTGAAGGTCGTGTTAACAAATTGATGGCTGAAAGATGCTTACTTGAACAACCATTCGTTAAAGACCCAAGCCAAACAATTGCTCAACTTATCGAAGGTAAATTGACAATCAAAGCTTTCACTAGATATGAATTAGGTGAAGGTCTTGAAAAACGTCAAGATAACTTTGCAGAAGAAGTTATGGCTCAAGTTAAAGGTTAATCAACCTTTACAGATTTAACAAATTTGAAACAGGAAGCTCGTTAGGGCTTCCTGTTTTTTTATATATAATTGTTGCTATTCTTAGATGGTTTGGATGAGGGGGTTATTGGGTGCATTAGTTTGAGTTACTTCGCTTTGCTCAGTATGACGTAGTGCGTAATTGAATAAGGGCGATTTTAACTCTTATTTCTTGTAAGTAATCAATATATCTGGGGCGAAAATTTGTGAGCTTTCGTATTTTAAATTTGTACAACTTTCAATTTTATCGATAGTCTTTCCATCAAAACAAGACTTTCCACTATTATCGCCCAAAATTTTTGGAGCAATAAAATGATATAGCTTATCAACATAAGGAAGAAAACTCCCGTTTAATTTTCCTCCAGCCTCAACAAGAATACTCATAATTCCAAGTTCATATAGTTTGTTTAAGATAAATTCTATATCTAACTTGTTATTTTGGGTTGGAGCTGGGATGAATGTAATTGCCCCCTCTTCCTTCTCTTTTACGCAAGTTATATCTTCATCATAAAAAACAAATACTTTCCCTTGTTTATAAACAGTTGCACTAAAATCTGTTTTTAGTTCTCTATCTAAAATGATTTTGCATTTATGTTCCATTGTAGGATTGTCTGCTATGACTGTTGAAGATGATGTTAAAATTGCATCATATCTTTTTCTTATATTGCGAACTTCAGCTCTAGCACTTTGGGATGTTATCCATTTGGAATCGCCAGTGTGAGTGGCGATTTTACCATCAATTGTGGTTGCTGTTTTAAGTGCGACAAAGGTTTTATGTTCTGTTTGATTTTTTATAAAAACTTCATTTAATTTTTTGCATTCATCTTCTAGGACTGGGCCAATTATTTCAATTCCAGCATTTTCAAGCTTTTTTAATCCATTCCCTGCAACAATTGGGTTGACGTCTTGCATTCCATAGACAACTCTTTTTACTCCTTTTTCAATAATTAAGTCTGCGCAAGGTGGAGTTTTTCCATAATGAGAACACGGTTCAAGATTTACTACAAGAGTGCAATTTTTTGCATTGTCGAGTTTGAGGAGTGCATCCCGTTCTGCGTGTTTTTCACCGCATTTTTTGTGATAACCTGTTGCGATAATTTCATCCTTATCATTTAAAATTACGCATCCAACCATTGGATTAGGTGAGGTTTGTCCTTCTGCTAATTTGGCTAGTTCTATGCACTTGTTCATCTCTGTAATGTAATTTTTCATAATTGTATTTTATATTAAATTATGATAAATTGAAATAGTTGAAATAGGAAAAAGAGAAGAGGTTAGAAATGGTAGATTTAAAGTATATTGGTCATAGTGCATTTGAAATTAAAAATGGTGAAAATGCTGTTTTGATTGACCCGCTTGTATCTGTAAATGAAAAATACAATTGGCACGAAGAACCAATCAAAGATATTTTATTAACTCACGCTCACGGTGATCACCTTGGCGAAGCTATTGAAATTGCAAAAGAAAAAGATATTGAAGTTACAGCTGTTGCAGAACTTGCATATTATATCAAGGAGCAAGGAGCAAAGTCTAAACCTATTGGTTTGGGTGCTTGGATTAATTATTCTTGGGGTAGAGCTGTATTTTTGCCAGCTTTCCACTCTAGCTCATTACCAGATGGCAGATATGGCGGAAATGCTGCAAGTATTTTGTTAGATGTTGATGGTGTTAGAATCTACCACGCAGGTGATACTTGTTTGTCTAGTGAAATGAAGATGATTAAAGAATTGTATGCTCCTCAAATTGCTTTATTGCCAGTTGGTGGAAATTATACAATGGATGTTGAACATGCTGCTATGGCTGCAAAATGGTTGGGGGTAAGAACTGTAATCCCTATGCACTATGGTACTTATCCTGAAATTCAAGCTGATTTAGAAAAATTTGCAAGACTTATTTCTATGGGAAATACAGCTTGCCAAATTTTAAATCCTGCTGAAATCAAGTAGTTGTAATTATAAAGAGGTATTATGAAAATATTATTTGTTATAGACAGATTAGAGTTAAAGTATTTTGAATTTAATAATCTTGTGACTAATTTTTGGATTATTAAAAGTTTCTTAAAAAGAGGGCACGAGGTTCGAATTGCAACAATCGATATGCTAAAACTCAAATCGTCTATAGCTTATACCTCTTGTTATAATTCATATATCAAAGGCGAAGAAATCTGCTATGACAAAGAAAGTCTTGCGGAATTTAGAATTGAAGATTTTAACCTTGTAATGTTCAGACCAGATCCTCCTGTAGATTTGGATTATATCAATGCAACTTATGTTTTTGATTTTGTAGATAAGTCAAAAACTCTTGTGATGAATGATACTACTGCAATTAGAAATTTTAATGAAAAATTGCACGCTGTCATGTTTAACGATTTGATGCCTAAAAATATTGTGGCTTCTCAAAAGTCTGATATTATAGATTTTTTAGCAGAAAATGAAGAAATTATTTTAAAACCTCTTAACCAATGTTTCGGTGGTGGAGTTATGTATTTGAAACACGGGGATAAAAATACTGCTGTGATTATTAATTCTATGACTAATAATGGTAAACAGTTGATTATGGTACAAAAATATATTCCTAAAGCTGTTTATGGCGATAAGAGAGTTTTATTTTTAGGGGATGAAGTTTTGGATTATTGTGTTCAAAAAACTCCAAGTAATGATGATTTCAAATTCTGTGAACATAATGATAACAATATTAAAAAGGCTCTATTGACAGAAGAAGAAAAAGCGAAGTTCAAACCAGTTGCTCAAAAACTTTCATCAATGGGTATTTATATGACAGGTTTGGATGTTATTGATGGAAAAATCATTGAGGTTAATGTTACGAGCCCTTGCTATTTTATAAAAGAAATAAACAATCATTTTGGTTGTCATTTAGAAGATAAAATAGCTGACTATATTCTCTCTGTTGCGGAAAAGCATCTATTAGCTAGAGTTTAAAATTCTTTTATTTAACTCTTGAAAATACTTCAACATCAATATCGTCAAACGTATTTGTATTGAAATATGCGCAAGATGCGACCATTGCAGCATTGTCTGTGCAGAATTTCATAGCTGGAGCATTCACTCTATAGCCTTCTTTTTCTAAGGCAAAAACTTTTTTACGAATTTCTGAATTTGCTGCAACACCACCTGCAATAACTACTTGTTTGTAACCTCGTTCTTGAGTTGCTTTTTTCAACTTTTTAACAAGAGTTTTTGAAACATCTTCTTGAAAGCTTGCGCAAATATCTTGGACTACATTTTCTGGTAATTCTGGATGTTCAGCATCGCAATATTCTGCCTTTAATTTTTTTACAAGACGAAGAACCGCTGTTTTAAGTCCACTGAATGAGAAATTATAACCATCTACTTTTCCTTCTGGAAGTTCATAGGCTTTTGGGTTCCCAAGTTGAGCAAGTTTATCTAGTCTAGGTCCTCCTGGGTATGGAAGCCCAATTAGTCTAGCCACTTTGTCATACGCTTCACCAACGGCATCATCAATTGTTTCACCTAAAATTGTTTGTTTAGAATATGATTCAACATCAATAATTTGAGTATGACCACCACTAACTAAAAGTGCCATAAATGGAGGTTTTATATCAGTATCAATATAATTTCCGCAAAGGTGTGCGTTAAGGTGGTTAACACCAATAAAAGGTTTGTCATGGACAAGGGCTAATGTTTTTGCCGCATTCAATCCAACAAGCAAACAGCCAACAAGTCCAGGACCAACAGTTCCTGCAAATGCGGTAATTTGTTCTGGTTTTAATCCAGATTGGTCAAATGCTTCTTGAACAATAATATTTATTGCATCAAGGTGTTCTCTCGCTGCAATTTCTGGGATTACTCCTCCAAATTTTTCGTGGGTTTTGATTTGAGAAGCTACAATATTTGCAATTACTTCTCTACCGTTTTTCACGATTGCACAAGCTGTTTCATCACAACTTGATTCTATTGCCATAATATAATTATCATATCCTGAATCAGGACCAATTTTTACTGTTTGTTCGCTAAATAATGTTTTCTTTTCCATACCCTTATTCTACTACAAAGGGAAAAATATACAAAAATTTATTACCAAGGATAATCTTTCGCAATTGTCCAGTTATCTGCAATGATTAAACCTGCGCAATACATTCCTCTTCCGTTTTTGTTGCAGCCATAGTTCAAACAACTTGTATTTTTGTACCAATTTCTATCTGGGTTTCCATTAACAGGTGGTGTGCATTCGTTCCCTCCCCATTTCCCTAATGGTGTTAATCCTCCATGCTCAGTATCTACGATTAGATAAAAAGTGTCTTTCCCAAATTGATTTGGTTTTGAATTTCGTCCATTCGTATCTACAATTATTCCACGTTTGGGATCTCCATCACTATAATCTGTTGTGTCCACTATTAAATCAATTCCATTGAGTAAGGTATAAACCATACTATTATTCCTACTTAGTATTGCTAATCCAGATTCTCTCTTCCCAGAACTTTCTTTGTATGGGATAGAGTCATCAAATGCAATACTTTTAAATGGTTGGGTTTGTATTTTAAGATAATTAGATAGATAAGTGTCAAACCAGTCCTTGCCATCTACATCCCAGCCTGCAATATCTCCATTGTCTGATATAGATAATTTGACTGCTTGATTCAATTGAGCGTATGCACTTTTAAATCTAGTCAAAGCTTCTTTTTTCTGAGTGTTGGAGATTAGTGTGGGTATTGTCATTGCTGCTACAACTCCTATTATTCCTAATGTTATTAGAACTTCTGCGAGAGTGAATGCAAAAGTTTTTGATTCTCCATGATTTGTGCCCATATAATCTCCTTGTGATTTTGTAAAGTAATATTATTAAATATTTATCAACAATAATATTTATTCCATATAATCAAAAAGATGTCAATATAATCCCAAAAATATATAATTTAATTATGAGTGTAAATGAAGACTTTAGAATTTTATTGATAAAAGAAAAATTAACTATTACTGAGTTTGCAAGATTGGCAACAGAGCAGTCAGGCAAAAAATATACCGTTTTCGGCATTTCTCAAAAGTTAGCCAGAAATTCAATAAAATATGATGAGATGAAATTTTTTGCTAAAGTCTTAGGTTATGATATAAAATTTGAAAAAATTGATGAATAAATTTTTATAAAACTTTGTCAAAATTCCTCTGTGTTGTAGTGTTGGCCAGCTTTTTGTTCTATTGTAAAGATATGTAACGATATGCAATAGATATAGCAATTATATACTCTAAAAATACTTTATTAATATGTAAGCGATAAGCAAACAATAAAATAGATTAAATAAACACGAGACATAAATTATACACTACCTACTACACACTAACCTTCTACACACGAGGAATTGAAAAAGATTCCAAACTCTTTCCAAAAGAAAGGGTTTTTTTTTGCCTAAATTTTTGTTAAAGATTAGATTATTCCAAAAATTAACTTTTTCTTAATTATTCGACAGACTAGAATACTTGATTACTTTTTTTGTTGATGGTAATATCTGCATGTTATAGTAGTATAATATGTTACACATAAAGAAGGAGTAAAAACTTATGGTAAACGTAGCAATTAACGGTTTTGGTAGAATCGGCCGTAACACTTTAAGAGCCGCTATCAAAGAAGGTATTTTTGACAAAATTAATTATGTAGCAATCAACGACCCAGGTCTAAAACCTGAAGATGCTGCTAGAATCTTCAAATATGATTCAGTTATGGGTAAATTCGAAGGTACTGTTGAAGCTTATGAAGAAGGTATTATCGTTAACGGTAAAAAAATCAAATTCTTCGCTGAAAAAGATCCAGCTCAATTACCTTGGAAAGATTTAGGTGTTGAAGTTGTTGTTGAATCAACTGGTTTCTTCACAGATGCTGAAAAAGCTAAAGCTCACATCGCAGCTGGTGCTAAAAAAGTTATCATTTCAGCTCCTGCTAAAAACGAAGACAAAACTATCGTTTTAGGTGTTAACGAAAATGAATACGATCCAGCTAAACACAACGTTATTTCAATGGCTTCTTGTACAACTAACTGCTTAGCTCCAGTAGCTAAAGTTATCTTAGAAAAATTTGGTATCGTTAAAGGTTTGATGACAACTGTTCACTCTTACACTGGCGACCAAAAAATCTTAGATGCTGGTCACAAAGATCCTCGTAGAGCTAGAGCTGGTGCTTTGAACATTGTTCCTACAAAAACTGGTGCTGCTAAAGCTGTTGCTCTAGTTATTCCTGAATTAAAAGGAAAATTAGATGGTTTCGCTATGAGAGTTCCTACTCCAGACGTTTCTATCGTTGACGTTGTATTCGAAACTGAAAAGAAAGTTACTGTTGAAGAAGTTAACGCTGCTTTGAAAGAAGCTGCTGA
>CAVAPR010000025.1:0-22349 GCA_963590665.1 Candidatus Methanomethylophilaceae archaeon | reverse complement strand
TCGATGAAAAAAGAAAAAGCAGAACCGAAAAAGAAAAACACGAATGATTAAATGGCTCGAGTCATTAGGGGCAACGCCCCCGAACCCCTATTCAAATGCGTCATACTGAGCGGAGCGAAGTATCTCAAGCTAAACTTGTTTAGCTTAACCCCCTCATCCAACCTTCCCCCCCAAGGGGAAGGAACAGTCATTTCCCTTACAATCAACTAATGATATTTCTTAGCCAACTTTGAAGAACCATCATCATTTGTCAAAACTTTGTCAAAATATTTGGTTATATAATTATTTACACGAGTTTCTATAGCTTTATCATTACCTGTTTGAGAATTGTAAGACTTTCCAGATGCAGTGCCGTATGGAGTAATTACTGCACGTTCATAGGTATAATCTGATGGCTTTTGTCTATTTATTAAGATTCTATCAATATGCTTGTCATTATCTTCAATTTCCATCAATATTGAATTTTTAAACTGATGATAAACGGGTTTTATTGTTACAAAATTGTCTTTATCCATAACTCGGTAAACAGGAGTATCCATAGGATTTCCAGATTTTCTTAATTTTGTCCAGTCTTCACCGATTAGATAACCTACCTTTTTCACAAGACCTTCGGCTTTTAGAGTTATGCCGTGTTCAGCCATTTGTTCTATGGATTTATTTGCTAATTCTTCTACTAATCTTTTCTTTGATATTACTGATGTGTAGCTTTTACCTGTCATATTTATTTGGGATGCAATATTTGTTTTCATAAGACCTCCTACAGTAAATAAATCCCGTAAAAATATTTTTTGCTAATAATATAAAAAAAAATAAGAACCCATTTCTAAGTTCTTACTTTTTTAAATTTCAAATATCTTTAAAACTAAATCTTGTGCATATTGTCAAAAATTTCTTTCTTCTGAACCCAAACTTCCATACCCATATTCTTTCCACAAGTAATAAGAGCTTCTTTAATTTCTTTGAAAGTATAAGTTGATTTTTCGATGTCACAAAGCATAAACATAACAAAATGACCCTGCATCAATGTTTGTTTAATATCTTCAATATTTACTTCTTTTTTTGCAAGAACGGCAGTAACTTCTGCAACAATTCCTACCTTATCAACACCTGAAACAGTTACGATTATTTGATCTGCCATATTTATAAATTTTCTCCTACAGTTTTTTCTTCTTCTTCAATTACATCAACAGGAACAGCGATTGGCTGAGCTTCAGCTTCTGCAATCCATCCTCTGTTAACCAATTTACCAACTTTGTATTTTTGACAATAAGCTTTCAAATCTTTCTTAACTTCTGGAGCTAAGATATACATTGCTATAATATTTGGAACAGACATTGCAATCATCATAGCATCAGTAATGTTAATTACAGAAGTAACATTCATAACTGAACCAATAACAATGAAAGCACAATAGATAAATTGGAAAGTTAAAGTTCTTTTCTTACCTTCACCAACCAAATAGTTCCAAGATTTTTGACCATAATAAGCCCAAGCAAGCAAAGTTGACAAAGCATATAATAAAACAATAGCAGCCAACAATTGAGGGAACCAAGGAATTACAGATTGAATTGCGCTTGATGTCATTTCAACCCCAGAAGTTGAGCCTGCAAACTGTTTATAAACACCAGTAATAACAATAGTTACAGCGGTTAAAGTACACATAAAACCAGTCATAAAAGGTTCCATCAAAGAAACAAAACCTTGAGAAATTGGTTCGTGTGTTTTAACTGTTGCATAAGCAATTGGAGCAGAACCAGTACCAGCTTCATTTGTTTGTACAGAACGTCTTAACCCCATAATCATTGCAACAAACATACCGCCATAAATTGATTCTGGGTGAAAAGCTTCTTTCACAATAATCAAGAAGGCATGTGGAAGAGCTTTGATATTAAACAAAATTACAGCCAAAGCTGAGAATAAATAAACAAAAATCTTTAAAGGTACGATTTTTTCAGTAACTTTAACAATTCCTTTGATACCACCAATAATAATCATACCAACAACAATTGCCATGATAAGACCAATAACCCAGTGGAAATGAGCTAAGAAACTATGTTCTCCACCAGTAACATTGATAAACTGATGAGCAGCTTGGTTAATTTGAATCATATTACCACCAGTAATACCACCGCAAATACAAAGAACAGCGAAAATTACCGCCAAAGGTTGACCTAACCATCTTAGTTTTTTACGAGTTAAACCGTGAGCCATATAGTGCATTGGTCCACCAGAAACAGTGCCATCTAAGTTAAATCTTCTGTATTTAACTGCTAAAGCAGCTTCAACAAACTTCAAAGACATACCCAAGATTGAACCAACGATAACCCAAAAAGCAGCTCCAGGGCCACCCATAGAAATCGCAATTGCAACACCTGCAATACTACCCATACCAATAGTTCCAGATAATGCAGTCATCAATGCTTGGAAAGATGAAACTTCACCACTTCCATCATCATTTGCACCTTGTTCTTTGTTTGGTTTAACAATACTATGAATTGAGTGCATAAAACCCCAAATAGGAATACCTTTCAAATAGATGGTGAAGAACAAACCTGCAATCAAAATCCAAAAAATGATAAGTGGAATTTCAGCGCCACATATTTTAATTGGATAGAAAATTAAATCAGCAACAGCGTTTGAAACAGGAGCAATATGTTTGTCCATAAAAGCATCCACGTTCATAGCACTAGCACTTTGAACACTACTTAAAAGTAATATCAAAAAACTCAAAAATTTCTTCATCTTCTAGTCAATCCTTTCAACTGTTAAAAGGTTAAAATCCCTCTCCTAGGGTAAATCCAACCAAATTCTACTAATAGTATAGCAAAAACATGGAAAACGAAGCAGTATAAGAGAATTTATGTTACTATCCTGTAACACTTTTGAGGGTAAAATCAAAATGAAATAAAAGTTCACAAAATAGCAATTCCCAAATAAAAAATAACTTATATAACATGTAACAAAGGGGAAATTAAAAAAATGGGAATTTTATTAGTAACAATAGAAGTTTTAGCCTTCGGTATTATGTCAAAAGATTTGCTAAACAAATCCGAAGTGTAGATTATTTTTCATCAAGTGGATAAGTCTATAGGTCTATAAGTCTATAAATTATTTACGTGGCTTTATTATTTCCCTCTCCAATGGGAGAGGGAGTAAGGGAGAGGGTTTGATTGAAAAAAGACTATATGGGAATGAGTTGATAAGTGGATAAGTCTATAAGTTCGTTACAAAAGGCTTTAAGGCACTGAGGCACTGAGTTCAGAAAAACTAAGCAACTTGTAAAATGTCGAACATCGTTCCCTCCCCAAGGGAGGAGGGCTAGGGAGAGGGGTTGACATTTTTAATGTTCACTTTTTCTTTTTTATTTCGACGAAAAAAGAAAAAGCAGAACCGAAAAAGAAAAACACGAATGATTAAATGGCTCGAGTCATCAGGGGCTTTGCCCCCGAACCCCTAAACAAATTTGTCACTCTAGATTATCTATTGCGTACTGCTCTCTCCAAGGGAAGACACTAGCCGAACAGGTGAAGCAAAGCTGAACCTTGTGAGACTGCGTACCTTTAGGTTGAGAGAAATTGTCTTTGAGCTTATAGCGAAAAGGTACAATTTCGAGAGAGGATTCTTTCTAGAAAACAAATCAACCCCTCATCCGAACCTTCCCCCAAGGGAAAGGAACAAGTGAACAATTATTGATTATTGAATGAACTTAGTGCCTCAGTGCCATAATGCCTAAAGCCTTTCGTAACAAACTTATCCGCTTATCAACCTATAGACTTATCCACTTAACTTATCTTGCAGGGACAAGTGCGGGGCGAGTTACAGATAAAACCATTTCATTCGGAATATAAAAATCTTTCACACCATAATTCGCATTGATGAATACAAATTCTAAAGTTTCACCATTCTTGATTTCTAACAAATCAAATGGAATTTTCAAATCCAAAACCTCATCATAGGCAGTTTCAATTGTTTTATCACTCTGCAAAACCCACATATCACCAGGGATTGCTTTAATCAATCTCAAAAACTGTAAGGCATCTTTTCTCACGGCAATCTGAATTTCATTATGAAATTTTTCCATTGAAATCGGAGAAATATTTTGGGTTTTATTAACCAATCTAACAGGCGCAAGAGCTTGCTTTCTTCCAGATTTTCTCAAATAAATATACATTTGATAAGTGCGTTGAGTTAAATCTGTATTACCCTTCAAAAACTTATTCAAATGAAATTTCAAATAGAAATTGTCATTGTCGTTACCAAATCGAATTTTTTCAAACAACTTTGACTCTCGCAAAACTGGACCATCTGGAGTATCAATGCAACCAGCATTATTCCAAATATCATCTTCTGAAGTTATATCTTTACCATTGATAACAGGAGTAATCAATGATTGCGGATAACGTGACGGTTTGGATGGTGAAATATTTGTAATTGGTTCATCCAAATAAGATGGCGCATCCAAATCTAAATATCTATAAATATTTTTCAAATGCGTTCTATAAATAAAGTCAAAAATATTATCTCTGCCAGAATCGTTTGGTTCTCCATACCACCAGAACCAATCACTACCTTCGCAAATAAATAATTCACGTCTTGCCAGTTCAATATTTGGATTTAATGGTTCACGCTTGACAAAATCAGAAAAATCTTGTCTTACACGTTTCAAATAAGTCCAAGCAATATCTTTTGCAGGTTCATCAATCCATAACTTGAAATTCTTATTAAACCATGATCCAGCAGAAATCTTATTCAACAACTTGTGTTCTTTGCTATGTTCAAGATAATCACTAATCAAAACAGTTTCCAAAGAACTATCTTCTGTAATCAAAGTATATAAAGTTTTTAAGAAAGACGCACCATCTTCCATATAATTTTCCCAACAGTTTTCACCATCAAGAGCAATCGTCAAAAGATGGTCATGGTCTGGGGAAGACAAAATTCTACTTTGTAAAACCTTAATTCTGTCATACAAATCGTTTGCGACAGCGATTGGATTGTGATGTGGATATTCAAAATTGATTAAATTATGAACAGACGCATCTCTAAAAATCATTTTTATATCAGAATTTTTAGTCTTGTATTGATAAGTTTTAACAAGGTGATAAGGCTCATTCAAATAACCTTTGAAATCGTGTTCAAATTCAAAATTAATAGAACTTCCTAAAATTCCTTCATCAGAAATTGCCCACTCAACACCTAGAGAACTAAGCATTTCTAAAGTTTTACCATTTACACACTGTTCTGAAGGCCAAACCCCACGAGGTCTTTTACCAAAAATTTCTTCAACTCTATCAAGCGCCATTTGAGTTTGCATTTTCGCATCAAGTTCGGTTTTCAAATCCAAAATTTCATCACCTGGCATTGCATTTTTCTTGATATTTTTGTAATCAAGTAATATCGGCAAAATTGGGTGGTAGTAAGGGCTTGTCGTAATTTCAATTTTGTCTTTTTGAACAAGTTTTTTCAAAGTTGGAATAATCTTTTTGATAATTTCTCTTTGAATATCAATAATTTTAATTCTATCTTCGAGAGTATAATTTTTGCCTTTTTTAACCAATTTTTTCAATTCTGGATTAGAAGTTTTGAACGATGGATCAATCCATGCCAGATTGAATAAAGCCATAATGTCTGCATATTCTTGGTTGGTAAAAATATCAGTATCAGAAGTTCCTTCAACTTGCACAACTTGATACAAACGGTGATATTCTTCATTTGTCAGAATCATTGTTTGATAATTTGCATCAAAAAAGTTATTCAAAATAAAGATTTTATCTTCGTGATTCAAATTTTCTTCTGGAGTAATAGTAAGTCTAGAGTGAATATCGTGAGCACCATTTTCTGCATATTCAATGATTGAATCCAATAGCACTGGAACAAAATTAAAATTCAATTTCAAATTTTTGAATTTGTTTACCCACAATGCCATATCAAGATAATCTTTAACGGCGTGAAGCCTTACCCATGGCATCAAATAATCGCCATCAGGTGTAAGTTGATAAACAGGTTGGTGCATATGCCAATAGAATGCGATTGATAATTTTTTTGATTGACTCATCATACTCGAAAAACTCAGCCCTTACTTTAAAATTCCTAACTATATTGTATCATTGAAATAATTATTAACAAGGGAATATGATAAAGTCTATAGGTCTATAAGTTGATAAGTCTATAAGTTCTTTACAAGGGAAAAGGAATAAGTACGTTACAGTTTCGTCATTCTGAGGAATTTTCCTCCCTCGCCCCTTGAGGGAGAGGGTTGGGGAGAGGGGTAGACTAAGGAAATAGGGGAAATTGGAATAAGGGAATAAGTTCGTTACGTTAATTATTTTTCCCTCCCCAGGGGAGGGAAACAACCAAACAAATTCGTCATTCTGAGGGATAAGCCGAAGAAAGGAGAAGTAAAACTTTGCAAATTTACCCGAAGAATCTCTACCTAAACAAATTTGTCACCCTGAATTTAGTTCAAGGTCTCTAACTGGAGCGTTCTGATAGAGATGCTGAAACAAGTTCAGCATGACATATTTGTCGAGTTTGAGGTACTTCGCTCCACTCAGCATAACGTAATAAAAACATAAAGAACATAAAGGACTTAGAGCCTTAGTGCCTTAAAACCTTTCGTAATGAACTTATAGACTTATCAACTTATCCACTTATAGACTTTTTCATCACCCCTACATATCGAGTGCGATGTCTAAAGTTGGAGCTTTAGCAACAATTGCACTTGATGAAATTATATCAACTCCGCATTCTGCAATTGCTCGAACTGTTTCAAGACGAACATTTCCACTTGCTTCAACAATCGCTTTATGGTCAATAAGTTTTACTGCTGTTTTCATTGTTTCTAAGTCCATATTATCTAGCATGATAATATCTACACCCAAAGGAAGAGCTTCTTTTACTTGGTCTAAAGTATCACACTCTAATTCAACTTTGTGAGCATGGGAAAGATTAGCCTTAACCATTTTAACCGCATTTGTAACAGACCCTGCAACTTGAATATGATTATCTTTAATCATTGCACAATCTGACAAATTAAATCTATGCAATGCACCACCACCAACTTTTACAGAATATTTTTCAAAAGCTCTAAAGTTTGGTGTGGTTTTTCTTGTATCAACAATTTTGCAAGGCAAATCACCAATTGCAGCTTGGTATTTGTGAGTTTCTGTTGCAATTCCGCTCATTCTTTGGATATAGTTTAGCGAAACTCTTTCACCTAACAACAAATATTTCCCTGGACCTGTCAATTTTGCAAGCACGTCACCTTTTTTAATTTTATCACCATCTTTAAACAACAATTCAACTTTCACTTTTTCAGAAAGGATTTTGAAAACGGTTTTAAAAACTTCTAACCCGCAAATAATCCCTTCACATCTGGAAACAAGTGATGCTTCAAAAATTTTATCTTCACCTACAATACTTTCAGTTGTAACATCGCCAAATCCAATATCTTCCATCAATGCGTGTTTCACATGATCTTCAACATAAAAATTACTTAACAAAGCTCAATTCTCCTTCTTTTTTTGTAAGTGTACTGTGTTCACAAGTTTCATTTTTTTCTAAATAATCAACTCTATAATGAGCACCACGAGATTCTTTTCTGCGCAAAGCAGATTCAATAATCAATTTTGCCACAACTAACATATCTCGAAGTTCATATTCATTTTGATTGAAACATTTATCAGTTCTAGAAAATTCAGAACTAATTTTATTGATTTCATCTAGTGCAGTTTTTAGAGTTTGTTCACTTCTAAAAATTCCAACATTTGCCCACATAATATCTTTTACTTTTGCTTTCAAGGCATCAACATCACACTCAGATTTTTCAATAGGTTCTTCATATTTTTCAAGAACTTTTTGATATTCACTAGATTTATCTTCCAAAGTTAAATCAGATTTTTTCAAGAAATCAGCTGTTTCATAAGCGCAAACAACGCATTCTAAAAGCGAATTGCTTGCCAATCGATTCCCGCCATGAAGTCCTGTTGAAGAAACTTCTCCAATTGCATACAAACCATTGATTGAAGTTTCGCCTTTTAGATTAGTTTTAACTCCACCCATATAATAATGTGCAGCAGGAGCAACTGGAATCAAATCTTTTGTAATATCAATATTATGTTCCATACATTTTTTAGCAATTGTAGGAAATCTTTTCATCAATTTTTCTGAACCTATTCCTGTAGCGTTCAAATAAACATTAGGTTCACCAGTATTATTCATTTCACAATAAATAGAACGAGCAACAATATCACGAGGAGCAAGTTCACGTTTTTCGTGATACTTAGCCATAAACTCAGTACCAAATTCATCACACAATTTCGCACCCTCACCTCTAACAGCTTCACTTATCAAAAATCTATTGTGATTTTTTTTATCATCAAAAGCTAAAGCGGTTGGATGAAATTGAACAAATTCCATATCTTGCAAAACAGCACCAGCATTATATGCAAGAGCAAAACCATCCCCAGTTGCGCCAATTGGATTTGTTGTGTATTTATAAATCTGTCCCAAGCCACCAGTGGCAAGTATCAAAACTTTTGAATAAACAGCTTCATAGTCTTTTTTATTTTCATCAAATACAACTACACCGTCACACTCATTGTTGTTTACAAGCAATTCGACAGCCAAAGTATTTTCATAAACTTTTATATTTTTATTCTTTTTAACAGCTTCACATAGAGCAATTTCAATTTCTCTACCTGTTGCATCCCCTCCAGAATGCAAAATTCTATTAACACTATGAGCAGCTTCTTTTGTCAAAGTGAAATTTCCATTTTCATCACGGTCAAATTCAACCCCAAAAGTTAGCAAATCTTTCACAACTTTATCGGAATTTTCACTGATGAATTTAACTGTACTCAATTCACTCAAACCCGCACCAGCCTTCAATGTATCGGCTACGTGAGATTCAACGGAATCATTTTTATTACTCTTTAATACTGCAACCATACCACCTTGTGCGTAATATGAATTACTTTCACCCAAATTTGATTTTGTAATCAACAAAATTCCATCTGGCAAGTCTAATTGTTGTTCCAACTTCAAAGCAGAATACAAACCTGCAATTCCGCTACCTATAACAACTGCTGAATATTTAGAATTTCTCATATCTCTATCCTGTATGTGTTCACTTTTATATCTCGATAATTTTATAACAAACAGTCAATTTTAGCTAGTAAATTTAATTAAAAATATAAATAAAATTTCAACACAAACAAAACTCCGAATAATAATAACCTCAAATAATACACACAAAACAGATAACAATAAATTATCAAATAAATATAATAATAAAAAAAGAAACCAAGGAGTAAAAAAACAATGATTAATTCTGCAATAAAAATACTTTTGGTTGAAGATCATAAACTTTTGCGAGTCGGACTAAAGTCCTTGTTTGAAGAACAAGAAGGACTTGAAGTCACATCAGAAGCGCAATCTGGTAAGGATGCAATAGAAAAATTTAAAACAACCCATCCAGACGTAACCCTGATGGATATTGGATTACCAGACATTTCGGGAATTGAAGCAACTAAAAAAATTCTTGAATTAAACACCAATGCAAAAGTCATAATTCTCACATCGCACCTAAGCGAACAAGAAGTTCTTGATGCACTTGAATCAGGAGCTTGCGCCTATGTGATGAAAGATATAAATACAGATATTCTAAAAATGATTATCCAAACAATCAAAGATGGAGCAATGTGGATTGACCCGCTCGCAGTCCCAATCTTGCGAGATAAAAATAGAGGACTTGTTCCACAGCGCCAAATGTCAAGAGCAATGTTCCGAGAACAGCATTCAAATCTAACCCAGAGAGAATATGAAGTGCTAAAACTTATAGTTGACGGTAAATCAAACAACGAAATAGCAGAAGAATTAACCATCTCTGCTCACACAGCAAAAGCTCACGTCTGCAACATCATCCAAAAGCTGCTTGTGGATGATAGAACACAAGCAGCCGTCAAAGCACTGAAAGAGGGGTTGGTCTAAACCAAACAAGTTATGCAGCTTGTTCAGTTCTCATAAATCTCAAAACATTGTTCGCTACAGACTTTTGCATGCCTTCTTCTGCGTCTTTCAAATACTCAAAAGCCATGAACAATGTTCTATTATTGTCGTACCATCTCCGCATTTCATAGCTTGCAAGCCTTTGTCTATAAATTTTTTCATTAGGCTTGTAGCCAATATGGTACAACTCTTCAAGGATTTTCTTTGCATAACGTGTTCTATCAAAATCTTGAGCCATCTCTATCCGACTTATAACAATACAAACATCTGGAGACAACTCATACCAACGTTTTTTCATAGAAAACTCCTTTTTTATCCTCAAATATATCCCTTATATATATTATAAACTATTGTATTATTAATTAAAAGTCTAACTCTCGAGAATTAATACATTACTTCACAAAAAGGGACTGGCAACCAAAGGTTGCCAGTCCCACTAAATTATTCAAAACTAAGAAAAACTATTCTTGTTCTTCTTCAACTTCTTCTGAAATTCCACCATCTTGAACATCTTCTTCATCCAATGCTTGTTGGCTCATTTCTTCTTGAATTTCTTCATCTAATTCGTTTGAATCAACAACAACATCTTCATCTTGAGCGTCTTGTGGTTCATCATCATATTCGTAATTATTTACGTTTTGAGCTTCAGCTTGTTCCATTTGAGAAACTGATTTAATATCAATTTTCCAGTTTGTCAATTTGTGAGCAAGTCTAACGTTTTGACCTTCACGACCGATAGCCAAACTCAATTGGTCATCTGGAACAACAACAAGAGCTTCGTGAGCTGTTTCATCATCAGCCATAATATCAACAGATACAACTCTTGCTGGAGATAAAGCATTAACGATATATTCTACTGGGTCTTCTGAATATCTAACGATGTCGATTTTTTCGTTTTTCAATTCACCAACGATAGTTTGGATTCTGCTACCTCTAGGTCCAATACAAGCACCAACTGAATCAACTTCTGGGTCATTTGACCATACAGCGATTTTTGTTCTGTAACCAGCTTCTCTAGAAATTGATTTAATTTCTACAATACCATCTTCAATTTCAGGAACTTCAAGTTCAAACAATTCTCTAACGATTTCTGGATGTGCGTGAGAAACAATAACTTGAGGTAATCTTGTTGTTTCTTTAACGTTAAGAACAAAAACTCTAATTCTGTTTCCAGGTTTGTAGTATTCTCCAGGGATTTGTTCTTTTCTTGGCATAACAGCATCAGTTTTACCAATGTTAACAATAACGTTTCTTCTATCGTCAACTTTTTGGATAATACCAGTAATCAAAGTGCCTTTCTTTTCAAGAAATTCGTTAAGAACAAGATTTCTTTCAGCTTCTCTAATTCTTTGAGTCAAAACTTGGTTAGCAGCTTGAGCAGCAATTCTGCCAAATTGTTCTGGAGTAACTTCCAATTTAACTTCGTCACCCAATTCTACATCTTCATCAATTTCTTTTGCTTCAGCAAGAGAAATTTCGTTATCTTCATCTTCAACAGAATCAACAACTGTTTTACCTTTGAAGATACCGATTTCACCAGATTGTTCATCCAAAAATGCTTCAACATTTTGAACTTCTTTCAATCTCAAGTGTTTTTTGTAAGCTGCAACCATAGCGTCGCATAGAGAGGAAATAACGACATCTTTCGAAATGCCTTTTTCCTTTTCTAATTCTTCAAAAACTTCATTTAAGTTTCCTGCTCCAATTTTAATCATTTTTTATTTTATACCTTTCTGCCTTGCGTGGCGTTATTTAATTATACATAAGATATTAAGAACAGCGGCACTAAGGCTCTAAGTTCTTTACCTGTTTTTGATAATATTTAATTAAGCCCATTATTAGAGCTTTAACATTTAAAATACTACTTATAAGTTCTTCATTGGAACTATATTGTAATTTTTCAGAAATAATCATTTGAGTTTCCAATTCTGAAATTGATCCAAGAGCTATATCTAAAAATCTAAGCGTTTCTTTATCAGAATGTTTTACACAACCTTCTGCAATATTAGAAGGTATTGAGACAGCACATCTACGCATCTGACTTACAAGTCCAAATAGTTCGCTTTTAGGAAATTTTTCAGTTTCCTTGTATATATCCAAAACAAGATTCATTGACTTTTTCCAAACCTCTAAATCTTTATAATACAAAACAAATCCTTTCTTACTTAGTGCCCTAGTGCCTTAACGCCTTATTGCCTCTAGTCAATATACAATTTCGCTGACTGGATATTCTCCTTTGGAATTTGAAGTTCACATCCATCGTCAAAGCGGAAGAATGTTAAGCCCTCATTGTAATCATAGTCAATAATTTCGCCCTTGAAGATTTTTTCTGTTTCACCAAGTAATGGCTCTTTCAATTTCAAACTAATCCTTTTACCTTTGAAAATAATAAATTCTTTTTCTGACTTGAATTTTCTCTCTAACCCTGGAGAAGATACTTCAAGATAGTATTTAACTGGAATTAATTCATCCAAAAAACCTTCTAAGCTTCGAGTAACATTTTCACAATCATCAAGAGTGATACTGCGCTCTTTTGAATATAAATAAATTCTCAAAAACCATCTGTGATTTTCTTTTGAAAAATCAATCTCAATAGGAACTAAATTATAACGCATTGCGGTATTTTCAATCAATGGAGTAATCGCTTCCAAAACTTCTAATCTATTTACTTCCTGCTTCATTTTATTCCTACCTTTCACAATTTAATTGCGCCATATTACCGAAAAAAAGAACGGGGTCACCGTTCTTTTTTTGTTTTGCAATACTGCTTTTCTGATTACATTTTAATATACTTAAAAGGATTTGTAAAGCCTTTGTAAATGTTTAGTTAAGATTTAAGCTTTGCAATTGTTGTATTCATCTTCTGAAACTTTATTCATACCAACGTAATAAACTTTTTCTCCTGATGGTAATACCGCAGAACGAAGCTCTTCGCCATTTTTACCAATTTCAGTAGGTTCACCGTTTAGGCATTCAAATTTTGCAAGTTTATCACCTTGTTCTTGTTGTTTTGCTTTTAATTTATTTAACTTTTTATCATCTGTTTTATTTCCAACTTTTGCTTCTCTATCAGAAATCTCTTTAGTTGTCTTGTCATAATCCTCTTGTTCTTGTTTTTGAAGTTGTTCCAAACGAGATTCTTGAGTTTTGATTTCACTAGATAATGCATCATAATCTTGTTTTGCTTGTTTTGCTTTATCTAAATCACTTTCAGCATCTTTTAGGGCATTTTCTTTAGTTTTTAAATCTTTTTCAGCCTCTTGGTATTCAGTTTTAGATGTCTCTAATTCCTTTTGAGCCTTATCTAATTGTTCTGTTGCTTTATCTAATTGTTCTTGAGCAGCCTCTTTATCTTTTGTAGCTTGGTCAAGAGCCGTTTTAGCTTTTGCTTCTTGAGCTTTAGCTTTTTCTAATTTTGCTTGTGCCTTAGTTAATTTTGCTTGTGCAGCTGCTTTAGCTTCATCAGTTGTTGCACTATTCAATTCATTTTGTGCAGATGTCACATCATCTTGAGCTGCACTTGTAGCTTCTTGAGCCTTATCATAAGCTTCAGAACATTTTGTTTCATTTTTAGTTGCGGCATCAAGTTGTTTTTGTTTTACATCTTTTGTAGTAGTCAAAGATTTAACAGACTCCTCTTTAGTAGATACCGCTTGTTTTTTATCTGAAACAGCTTTTTCAGCTTTTGTTTTATCTGATGTCGCAGAATTAAGTGCAGTTTGTTTTGCATCAACTTCCCCAGCCAATTTAGAAACATTAGATTGTTCTGATTTAGCACCTTCAATTGCTTGTTTTAAAGATGCGGCATCCTTTGCAGAATTCATATTAGAAATTGCAGTATTTGCATTTGAAGAAACAGATGAACTTACGCTAGAAGAACTGCTTCCACCAAATAAGCCCATTGAAGAACCAAGTTGACCAAGTTGTTGAGCCAAATAAGCACCAGCACCAATATAACCCACAGTTTCTTGGTCCATACCAAGCATTGCACCCACTTGGTTAAGCATACCCATTTGACCAGTCATGCCCATACCCATCATACCAATTTGGCTACCAAATTGTGTAGATTGACCTAAAACTAATCTGTTTACATAAATTGTTGTTGCATCACTGTCGCCACGAGTAGTATAGAAACCTTGATTTGCTCTAATATTATATTGATCTTGTAACTTTCTAAGACTTCTTTGAGAAGCTCCTGGAGTATTACCTCGACCTGCAACGAAATTAGATTGTTTTTTAGATTCTAGAGTAAAACCTCTTGTTGTTTTAGCAGAAGATGATTGTAAATTTTGAGCAATTTGAGTACGAGAAGAAGCGCCTGTCTGATTATTTTCAGACTTGCCGAGTTTCTTCATCGCTAGATAGCTATTCTGTTGTGTTGAAATACTTAAACTCATAGTTAGCTCTCTTTTTTGCTCTCAAATATATAAAAACATCCCAAAAGCCTTAATTTCACATGCTCTCAGCTTTGTTACATTTGTTAACATGAAAGAAAATGTCGATTTTCCCCAGCTGATAATTATGGAATTAATTCGTCATTCTGAGCGAAGCGAAGAATCTCTTACTAAACAAATGGAAAAATGTCGAACATCATTCCCTCCCCAAGGGTGGAGGGCTAGGGAGAGGGGTCAATATTAAACTGTTCAGTTAGAGATTCTTCGGATAAATATGTAAATTATTTTATTATTCAAATTGTAAATTCCTCAGAATGACATCAAAAACATAAAGAACTCAGTGCCTTAGTGCCATAATGCCTTAAAGCCTTTTATAACCGACTTATACACTTATCCACTTATCCACTTCTTAACTTATAGACTTTGTCCAACTTCTTATGCTACAATACAGTCTATGGAAAAGAAAATTAAAATCGGACTAATTGGTCTAGGAACAGTAGGAAGTGGAGTTTTTAAAACACTTCAAAATTTTAAAAATATTGAAGTTGTAAAAATTGCAGTGCGCAACAAAAACAAAAAGCGTAACATTGAGGGGTTAGATGAAAGCATTATTACAGATAATGCGTATGACGTTGTTAATGACCCTGAAATCCAAATTGTAGCAGAACTTGTCGGGGGTGTAGAACCTGCGTTTGACCTAATCAAAACTGCTATCAAAAACGGAAAACATATTGTCACTGCAAACAAAGAATTACTGGCAAAACATGGTGAAGAATTATTTAACTTCGCAGAATCAAATAATAAAGTTGTGTTGTATGAAGCTGCGATTGCTGGCGGGATTCCACTAATTATGCCAATCAAAACTATTTTGGCAGGAAACAAAATTTCAAAAATCAAAGCTATTTTGAATGGAACAACAAATTATATTTTAACCAAAATGGACGTACAAGGTGCATCTTACGCAGATGTTTTGGATGAAGCACAAAAGTTAGGGTATGCAGAAGCAGACCCAACAGGAGATGTGGAAGGTTTTGATGCTGCTTACAAGATTACAACCCTTGCGACAATTGCTTTTGGCAAGAGGATTAAGTTTGAAAATGTTTATCGTGAAGGGATAACAAAAATTAGCCCAGATGATATGCAAGCCGCAAACGAAATGGGTTATAAGATTAAACTTATTGCTTCAGCGGAACTTAGCGAAGAAGGCAAAGCAGACGTAAGGGTTCACCCAATGCTTGTACCGATTTCAAAGACACTTGCACACATTGACTATGTAACAAATGCTGTAAGTTTAACTGGTCATCCAGTTGGAGATGTAACATTGTCTGGTCCTGGGGCAGGAGAATTTCCTACAGCAAGTTCTGTTGTCGGGGATATTTTGGCAATAGCATCAGAAATTGGCAAGACTGATTATTTGTTACCAATGATGAGATGTAACCACCATGAAAACGCTGAAATGATTCCTGTCGAGGAAACAAAGAACAAATATTATTTGTCTATTACTGCGCAAAACAGCCTTGGTGTAATCGGGCGTATTGGTAAAGCTTGTGAAGAACACAATATCAGCTTGGCAAGTATTGTACAAAAAGAAGTTGCAGGAGATAACGCAGCAAAAATCACTGTTATTACAGAAATTTGTAAAGAAAAAGATATGCAAAATGTTGTGAATATCTTCAACAATGACCCTGCCATCACAAGCGTAAATAGTTTAATTAGAGTTCAAGTGTAGAAGAATACAACGTTCTGCAAACTCGTCATACTGTGCAAAGTATATCAAAGTTAACAAATATGTCATGCCAAACTGCGGATTTATTAGGGGTTCGGGGGCAAAGCCCCTGATGACTCGAACCATTTAATCATTCGTGTTTTTCTTTTTCGGTTCTACTTTTTCTTTTTGCATCGAAATCAAAAAGAAAAAGTGAACAAGAATTTATCAAATCAACCCCTCTCCCTAGCCCTCAGCTCAGCCTTCGCACGCATACAGACTCACACGTTTCGCCACAGCTCAACGGTTTGCTTTGTATCCTCAAGGAGAGGGCGAAATGACTGTTCCTTCTCCTAAGGGAGAAGGTTAGGATGAGGGGTTAATCTAAACAAGTTTAGCTTGAGATTCTTCGCTACGCTCAGAATGACGAATTAATTACATAAAGAACTTAGTGCCTTAGTGCCTTAAAGCCTTCTGGAACCAACCTATAGACCTATAGACTTATCCACTTATTGCCTTATAGACCTACTTTTCAACTTCTTGTTTTTCTTCAACTTGAGGGGCTTCGTGAACAAGTAAAATCTTAGTAATTCTAGCTCCGTCAACTTCTTTAACGGTAAAAGTAAAACCTCTATATTCTACAAAATCATCAATTGTTGCAATTCTACCAAGCTCTTTTACAACGATACCCGCAATAGTATCAACATCTTCATCTTCAAGTTTTTCTGGCGGAATATCAAAATAACTAGCAAGCTCATCCAATCTCATCATACCGTTTACAAGGTAATGATTTGGTTTGATTTCTTTAATATCGATTTCAGCTTCTTCATCAAATTCATCTTGAACATCACCAAAGATTTCTTCCAAGACATCTTCTAGAGTAATAATCCCAGAAGTTCCACCAAATTCATCAACTACAACAGCCATTTGAGATTTGTTCTTTTTAAATTCCAAAACCAAATTATCCATTGTGATTGTTTCTGGAACAAGCATAATCTTACGTTGAATAGCTTTTATCGGGCAAACTTGGTCTTTAATAGCTAAAGAATATAAATCCTTAACGTGGATTAAACCTGTGATGTGGTCAATATCCCCATCATAAACAGGGTATCTTGTGTATTGATTTTCTGTTGCGACCTTGTTTAATTCATCAAGCGACATATCAATTGGCACACATACCATATCTGTTCTAGGAATCATAACTTCACGAGCTGTCAAATCAGAGAACTTGAACATATTGTGAAGCATATCTTTTTCAGTTTCGTTCAAAACCCCTTCATCATAACTTGTATCAACAAGCAAATCCAAGTCCTCAATTGTATGAACAACCCTTGCAGAACTTATAGGGATTTTGAAAAGATGTAAAATCAAGTTACAAGCCTTGTTCAAACACCAAACAAATGGTTTTGAAATTGTCATAAAAATATCCATAGGCTTTGCAACATAAAGCGAAATTTTTTCTGGATATTGAAGAGCAATACATTTTGGAACTTGTTCACCAATAACAACATGCATAAAAGTAATTACAACAAACGCAATAACCGCAGTCATAGGCACAAGATAAGCTTGAGCAGAAGGGAAATGACTTATCAAAGGTGACATCATTTTTTCGATAGTTGGAGATCCAAACCAACCAATACCGATACTTGCGATTGTTACACCGACTTGAACAGCAGCGATAAAGAAGTTCATATCTTCTAAAGCTTTCAATGCCAATTTTGCATCAACATTACCATCTTTTGTTAGTTGTTCAATCTTAGCTTTTCTTGCACGAACAATAGCAAACTCTGCAGCGACAAAAAAAGCATTCACAAGTAATAGTAAAAATACTATAATCCAATTAAATACAATCGTACCCAAACTCGACTCGTCCATTACTCTTTCTTTTTCCTTATGTTTATAGCTCTTATTATAATATCACAGACAAAAAAAATCAATCATGCGGAATAAAGTCTATAAGGCAATAAGTGGATAAGTCTATAAGTTGATGAGTGGATAATTGGGGTACAAAAGGCACTAAGGCACTGAGTTCTTTATGTAATTAATTCAGTCATTCTGAGCAATCCAGCTAATTTTATTTTGTTGGAATGACAATAGTGCCCAACTCTCTCCAAGGACTCTGCCGAGCAAAACAATCCAGTGAATTGTTTTGTGAGAGGTAAAAGGATAGGGTGAGGGGTTGAACTAAACTTGTTTGGTTAGAGATTCTTCGGGTAATATGTAAATTATTTTATTATTCAAATTGTAAATCCCTCAGAATGACGAATTTGCCTAGTTTTTCCTCTCCTAGGGAGAGGTTAGGAGAGGGGTTGATTGTTCTAATGTTCACTTTTTCTTTTTTATTTCGACGAAAAAAGAAAAAGCAGAACCGAAAAAGAAAAACACGAATGATTAAATGGCTCGAGTCATCAGGGGCTTTGCCCCCGAACCCCTAAATAAACGCACTCGTCATACTGAGCGAAGCGAAGTATCTCAAACTAGGGCGTTTAGATAGAGATTCTTCGGGTAAATTTGTAAAATTATATTCTCATTTCTTCTGTTTATCCCTCAGAATGACGTAACTGTAACCAACTTATAGACTTATCCACTTCTAGACTTCTAGACTTATAGACTTTTCCTATTCCCTTCCACAACAAAACAAGGCAGGATTTACATCCTGCCTTGTTATATCTTATCTTTTTCCAACTTAAACATTCGCTAATTTTGTATAGAAATCATTTTCTTGTTCAAAGCGATGAGCAAAGTTGAATAATCTTGCTTCTTCAAACTGTGGAGCAAGAATTTGCAAACCAATCGGCATGCCTGTAGAATCAAATCCAGCTGGTACACTAATACCAGGAAGTCCTGCAAGGTTACAACTGATTGTTGCAATATCTGTCAAATACATTGCCAATGGGTCAGAAGATTTTGCACCAAGTTCAAACGCTGTGTTTGGACAAGTTGGAGAAATCAAAATATCTACATTTTTGAATGCTTCTCTAAATTCTTCTGTAACCAAAGCTCTCATTTGTTGAGCTTTTTTGTAATAAGCATCATAATAACCAGATGACAATGCATAAGTACCAAGCATTATACGACGTTTAACTTCTGGACCAAAACCTTCTGCTCTTGATTTTGTATAAAGTTCAAGAAGGTTTTTAGCGTCTGGATGTCTGTAACCATATCTAACGCCGTCAAATCTTGCTAGGTTTGAAGAACATTCAGCAGTTGCCAAAATGTAATAAATTCCGATTGAGTATTTTAATTTTTTCAATGAAACTTCAACAATTTCACAACCTAATTTTTTGTATGTTTCAATTGCATTTTCAATAGCTTTTTGTACATCTGGTGAAATACCTTCGCCCATAAGTTCTTTAATCACACCAACTTTTTTACCTTTAATGTCATTATTCAAACTTTGAGAATAATGTTCAACAGGCATATCCAAAGAAGTTGAATCTTTAGGGTCATGACCAGAAATTACTTCTAACAAGTTAGCTGCATCTTCAACAGTTCTTGCAAATGGACCGATTTGGTCAAGAGATGATGCAAACGCAATCAAACCATAACGAGAAACTCTACCATAAGTAGGTTTCATCCCAACAATACCGCAAAAACTTGCTGGAAGACGAATTGAACCACCAGTATCAGAACCAAGTGCCAATGTAGCTTCGCAAGATGCAACACTAGCAGCAGAACCACCTGATGAACCTCCTGGAACTTTGTTCAAATCCCAAGGGTTGTGAACTTTATTAAATGCAGAGTTTTCGTTTGAAGAACCCATTGCAAATTCATCCAAGTTAGCTTTACCAACAATTGGAACTAAGTTATTTAATAATTTTTCTGTAACAGTTGCGTTGAATGGTGAAACAAAGTTTTCTAAAATTTTAGATGACGCAGTTGTACGAGAACCAACAAGGTTCATATTATCTTTCAATGCCAAAGGTACACCAGCTAAAAGTGGCAACTCTTCACCTTTCGCAATTTTTTCATCAACTTTTTTTGCTGTAGCTAGTGCAGTATCTTTTGTCAAAGAGTTAAATGCACCAATTTTACCTTCAACACCGTCAATTCTTTCAAATGCGGCAGTTGTAAGTTCTACGGCAGAAATTTCTTTATTTTTCAGAGCTTTACTCTGTTCAACAGCGGATTTTTTTAACAGCTCGTTCATAATTTCTCCTTAAATGCTATTTCTCAAGTTGATTGTATGACAAACATGTACTACAATCAAGATTTTTGAAATTTGAAAAATTTTCTTTCAAAAATTAGAATTGGTCAAAAAATTCAAAGTTTTCTTGACTTTTCATATAAGCTTTTCTTGCAGGTTCTTCCACGGCAAAAGCATCAACTTCTAGCAAATTTTCATTATACAATCGATTTCTTGACAAATCTTCGGTCGCAGAATACGTAGGATAATCATCCCTCGCAATAGCATATTCTATCGATTTTCTAAATTTTTCATCCCCATATTCGATTGGACCAAATTCTCTCAAAGCATCATACTCATAAGAATTCCTACCTTTACCAATTCTTCCAATCAAAGAATGTTGATAAGCATGTTCTGTTTCGTGTGCCACAACCGCAACAATATCTTCTGGGTAATAATTTTCTAAAGCTGGACTATAACAAATTTGGGATTTCCTTGCCGAAAAATATCCCGCAGAATTTTTTGCGACATCTGCATCCAATGGATAAACTCGGAGATACAACTTGTCTAAATTTTTATCCTTTAAAAATTTGTAAGTCAAATATTCCATACCGTCGGCAGTTCTCGGGTCAAGGATTCTGTATTTTAAAAATTCATCCCCAGTATCAAGACCCAAATTTTCAGATTGTTTTAAATCCAGAATTTCGACATCTTTATTCTTTTTTTGAATTTTTGCACAAAGAACTTGTTTATCAGACTTTTTTCCAAATCCGAGATTTAGTGGATATTTTGTATAAGTAATTTGTTGAGAATCCATATCTTTTGGGTTGTAATCCACTCGTCTTGTAAAAAGCTGGAGAGCTTTTTTGCCATTTTTCGCAAATTCAGAAACTTTTTCCTTAATTTGTTTTTCAAGTGACACAACATGCCAGTCGCCAAGTTTGTTACAAATATCAAGATTTTCCCTGTATTTTTCGGGCAATCTCTCAATACTATACTCTTTCGTTTGTATAACTCTAGTTCTCTTTTTGTAACTATACAAACGTTGTTTTACATTTATTCCATTTTCTTTAAAAACTCTTGAAATCAAACGCTTTTGAGAATCAAAAAACGAAACAATTTCACGAGAAAAGGCATTATCTGATTTTTTCCCAACTTTGACATAACTATATGTTTTAGCATCTTTTGGCGCTTTTAGACCAATATTTATGGAAAAATCAACAACATCAGCTTTTTCAATTTTTTCTAAGAGTTTGGAATCCTTGAATGGGCGCATTCCAAAATTTGTACGAATATTATTTATCGCACGGAAACATTTAGAATTTACTCGGGGGAAATATGTTGAAATTATAGACATTATTTTTAACCTAATTTTTATCTATTATAACAATAAACAAAATAAAATTTGCTATTTTCAACAAATTTTCCCAAGTGCAGAAAAATCCCACCAAGTTCGGCAAACAGCTTTACCATCGAAAAGTTTTAGGACTTTTAAGAGTTTTTGTTCTCTCGGGTGTGAGCCTTAACCGATGATTCTAATATACCATACGATTTGAGTTTCTGTAAATATCCGTACTTTTACGTACGTAAAAATACGACTAGCCACTTGGGTTAGTTTGACACTTGACAAGAGTGGGAAAGGTTTATTATTACTGGGCTTTTGTCGGAGTAATAACTAATCGGCATTTTCTTCTTGGTGGGCTAGTGAGCCCACCCTACATTTAGGTAAGAAGGAAAAAGGGAACAGGGGAATAAGTTCGTTACGTTAATTAGTTTTCTCTCTCCTAGGGACACTAGATGAACCGACAGTAATTTTGCGTTAAGTATGCCACCTCACCCCCCTACCCCTCAGCTCAGCCTTCGCACGCATACAGACTCACACGCTTCGCCCTAGCTCAGCGGTTCGCTTTGTATCCTCAAGGAGAGGGAAATGGCTGTTCCTTCTCCTAAGGGAGAAGGTTAGGATGAGGGGTTAATCTAAACAAGTTTAGCTTGAGATTCTTCGCTTCGCTCAGAATGACGAGTGCGTTTAGTTATATTTATTGGGGGTTCGGGGGCATTGCCCCTGATGACTCGAGCCATTTAATCATTCGTGTTTTTCTTTTTCGGTTCTGCT
>CAVAPR010000024.1:0-27198 GCA_963590665.1 Candidatus Methanomethylophilaceae archaeon | reverse complement strand
CTCGAGTCATCAGGGGCTTTGCCCCCGAACCCCTTAAGCGCATTCGTCATACTGAGCGAAGCACAGTATCTCTAACAGAACTTGCTCAGATTAACCCCTCATCCTACCCTTCCCCCCAAGGGGAAGGAACATATCAGTAGGTCAGCATTGTCACGCCGATATTAAATAATCAGCGGGATTCTTCACTCCGCTCAGAATGACGAATTAATTACATAAAGAACTTAGTGCCTTAGTGCCATAATGCCTTCTGAACGAACTTATTCCCCTATTCCCTTATTGCCTATTCCCCTGTAAACAACTTATAGACTTATCCACTTATCAACTTATAGACTATACCTTACAACTCAACATAAGAAGAAATATCTTTTCTATATTTCATTCCGTCAAAAGTTATTTGTTCCAAATCTTCATACAAATATTTTTTTGCTCTTGAAAGTGTTGACGCAGAACGAGTAAGGCTGAACACCGCCCCTTTTGTTTTTGTACACAATTTTTCACCAGATTTTTGAATATTTATAAATTGAAGATTTGTAATGTCGTCAATATTTTCTAACCCTTTAATAGGTTTAAACCCTTGTCTTGCAAGAACTACTGCTGAAATTGAGGTTTGGTCGCTCATTTTGATTTGGTCATATTCATCGGCGAAAAATCCATTGATACAAGCCATAAAAATATCCAACAAATTATCTTCACACAAGTTCAAAACAGCCGTTGCATCGTGTTCTTGAAGAAATGGTTTAAATTCTGAAACATAGAATTTATCTTCTCCAGTTTGAGTGCATTCAACCCCTAAAATCCCAAGATAAGGGTCGCCCTTGCGCTCTAAAGATGTTAAAGTATTCTGAACAATATTTTCAATTCTTTGGATAGCAATTTGTGAAACTCTATAATCTGGCGCAAAACAACCAATTCCGTTTGTCAAAATTCCACCGTCGCCTTCTTGCGTAAACTTGTAATTAGCGCAAAAGGTCAGAGGAATTGCACTATAACCATCAGTTATAAAATAAACCGTAAAACTGTTGCCATAAGTAAATTCTTCTATCAAAACATCTGTTTCGTTTTTGTTGAAAAGATTTGTCAAATATTCTGATGCCAAGCTTCTTGTTGGGCAAACCAGCCTATCATCAATGATTGAAGAATATTCTTTGCATTTGATAGTTACTGGGAAATTCGCAGATTTCAAAAAATCTTCTGCCATTTGGATTTTATCAAAAATTCCGAATTTAGAAGTTTGTGCGTGAATTTTATATAAAAATTTCTTACCAATTGTGTTGTTTGTGGCAATTGAACAGGCATTTTTTGTCGGTCCAAAAATATTTTGTCCATTGGATTGAAAGAACGATACAACATCTGATTTTAGAGCTTTTTCAGATACTGGAATTGTCAATTGAATATTGTTTTCCAGAGCAAATTTCAAAAGCCCTGTAGAATCTTCTTCCCTAATATCAACATTTGTATATTCAGAAGCCTCAAGCCCATTTCCTGGGGCAATAAAGATTTCTCCTGTCCCCTCATAGGTTTTTAACTTTTTTGCTAATGCGCAAGGTACTCCACCTTGTCCAATTATTAAAATATTTTTCTTTTCTATTTCAGCCATACGAAAATTATACTACACAAAACGGATGATTTTTGTTAAGTTATTTTAAATTTTTTCGATTTAATGTGTTATAATTATGACAAAAGAAGATTAATGATTAAAACTACAACAAGTAGAGAGGTTATTACTAGATGGCAGGTATTGTAAATTTTTTATCGAATGTATTTCAAGCTCCAGCAGGTGTAAATTCAGCATCTCCTGTTGTACGTCAATCTTCTGAAACAAATCCATACAGCAACAATCCGTTTGTAAACTATAACGGAAACAGTTTTTCATCTCGTTTTTATGCTCAAAATAAACCTGTAAAAGGTGGTTATTTTGCAGGTTATTACAACGGAAAACAAAATATCGTTGGAAGACGCTTATTTATTGAAGTTTAAACAATTGCTTCTATAATTTTTTGCGCATATTTCTCATCGTTGAGAGGAAGTGCAATTGTGTCATTCAAAAATTCACTTTCAACAAAACTTTTTGGGAAATTTTTCCAGAGTTGAAGCAACGTTAAATTTTTTGCCCAAAGTTTCCGCTTTATCATTTCACTATTAGCTGAAAACGGGTAACAATAAGGAATATCTGACTCTTTCAGAGTTAATTGTATATTGTTAAAATCTTTCAAAACCTCATTATATTTTTTGAAAAGCTTAACTCTTTTGAGTTTTTCCGCTTCAAAATCAATGCCAACCATCATTTGCTCAACTTTTGTTGCAATTGTTTTTATCTCTTTTTGAGAATCTAAAAACAGTTCGTTTTTGAGAAATTTTTCGTAATCTTTCTGCATTGAAACAGGAGTCAATTCAATATCATCGACTTTAAATTTTTGTTCCAAATTCTTTGATATATACAAATACGCACCATTTTGAACATTGAAAAACTTTCTCAATGAGTTAAATGAAGCAATCCCTCCAAATGGTTCTGCAAAAAACGCTTGTGAATTGTCAATTATAAGATTAGGATATTCTTTTGCTAAAGCTTTGCAATTGTCAGAATTTATCCCAAAATAATTTGTATATAGAATAAAATCATCTTTTTCAAACTTTTCTGTTGGAAGAAAATCCTTACCGATATGATAAAACTTTACCTCACAACCTTCTTCCCTTGCAGCGTTCCAAACCACAGGGCAAGTATAATAAGGCAGAAAAATCCGACTAATTCCATACGCACGAATTATGTATTTTAGACAATTTCTTGCTAAGTTTAGCTTGATTACATCCATTATTATTTGTTAAATTCCAAGAACAATGCTCTCAACAATTCTTGACCTTTTAACATAGTTTTATAATCAACATACTCTCTTGCAGAGTGCATATTGCAAACAGTCGCAAGTCCTAACAAATATGGAGAAAATTTTTCGCCATTAGCGTTTGTTCTATTTGCGTAGATGTGAGTTTCTGCTCCTGCGTGGAATGAAGATACTTCTGGTTCAATCCCGATTTCTCTTGCAACTTTTGAGAACAAGTTTGGCATAAATTCATCATCATTTTTTTCAAACATTGGCATCTTTTCGGTGAATGTTATTTCTGCTGTTGCAATACCCGCATACTGTTTATTGAAAGCGTTTGCCGTATCTTGCATTAGAGCAATCAAATCTTTTTCTTTTTGTTTATTTGAACTTCTGATTGAATAAGTCGCACGACCTTCTGTATTGATAACATTTGTAACATCAAGATTCCCAGATGTAATACCTCCGATATTACAAGAAGTTATAACTTGGTCTGCTTCTGAATAAAATACCCCTTGTGGCATTTCAGAAACTAAATCTGCAATAAGTTTTGTAGCATTTTCTCTTGTTGGGTCACCAATATCATTTCCAGAGTGACCACCTTTTGGAGCTGTAACCTTTAAATCTACAAGCACATAACTCGCACCAGAAATTAAACATTGTCCTAAAGCATCACTATCAAGCACAAGTGCATATTTAGACTTAATTCTTGAAAAATCAGTATGCTTAATTCCTTGCATAGTGTTTTCTTCATCTCTTGTAAAGTGAACTTCAAGTCCACCATGCTTAATATCAGTTCTTTTAGCAAGTTCTTTTGCAAAATATAGAGCATTTGCAACCCCAGCTTTGTCATCAGCACCTAGAGTTCTACCCTTTGCCTGGATTAAATCACCTTCAAGATAAGGAATAACTGGAGAATCATCTCCAACAACGTCCATGTGAGAAGACAATAATAGAGGCTGTTTTGTTTCATCTGTAGCTGGAATAGTAATATAAATATTTTTAAAATCGTCTAATTCACAGTTAAGATTGTTTTCTTTGCAATAATTGCAAACCCAGTCAATCATTTTGTCTTCTTTCAATGATGGTGACGGAACTTCTGCCATTGAGCAGAACAAATCAACTAACTCATTTTCTTTTCTTAATTCTATCAAATCCATATTGCTACTCTCCATTCTATATCTTACATAATAGCACATTTTTTGATTATGTAAATGTGAAATTGCAAATCCAACTTGAGGTCACGAGAAAAATATGTTATAATAAGTTAGAACATAAACGAGGAATAGTTTTGGTTATGATAAAAAAGATATTTGCATTCACTCTTAGCGAAATTTTAATCGCACTTTCAGTAATTGGGGTTGTAGCTGTTTTGGTTATGCCACAACTTGTAGCAGGGGCAAAAGCTGGTAAAGCAAAAGCTCAATTCAATACGGCTTATACACTTATGGCAAAAGCCATTACAGATATGGATGCAGACGATGTTTCTATTGACCCTAACAAATATCCGACAAGAACTTTTTATACAAAATTTAAACCATACAATAAAATTGGTGTAGATTGCGGATATGAACCAGGACAATCTAGTAATAAAAAGGTTTGCCCAGGAGGTTCGGCAGCCAATGGAGATAAAATGTATCACCAATTTAGCTCAAGCGGACTAATTGGGCACAATTTGTTAGATGACGGAGCATTTGTCTTGAATAATGGTATGATGGTTGCAATAGAAAACTGTAAGGGCTGTGAATTTGGTTCAGACCATAATATTTGGCTTGTTGTTGATATAAATGGTCGTGATTACACCCCAAACAAAGTTGGTTATGACCTTTTTGTATTCCAAGTAACAAAAGACGGATTGTTGCCGCTTGGCGCTCCTGGAACAGACGCAATGTTCAGTGCTAATCCAGAGAAGTATTGTTGCGACTCCCGTGTAAACCCTGGATGCTCTGTTGGAAATGCATCATATAATGGATATACTTGTTCATACTTCGCATCAACAGACGAAGACTACTTCAAACGTGTCTTCAGCGGGCACTAATTCTACGGTCGATAAGTCAATAAGTGGATAAGTCTATAAGTTATTTATAGAAGGCTTTAAGGCACTAAGGCATTAAGACATTGAGTTCTTTATGTTTTTAACGTCATTCTTCGTTTCCCTCAGCATGACAAATTTGAGATGAAGTCATAAATGTAGGTTGGGCTTACAAGCCCAACAATAAACTTGTAAAATGTATTCCCTCCCCAAGGGCGGAGGGTTAGGGAGAGGGGTTGATTGTTCTAATGTTCACTCTTTTTTATTTCGATGAAAAAAGAAAAAGTGAACATTGTAATTATCAGCGAGGCAACGTTGACCTACTAATTAAAAATTAGCTGGATTCTTCGCTCCGCTCAGAATGACTGAATTTGCGTAACGAATTTATTCCCTCAATCAAACCCTCTCCTAGCCTCAGCCATACGGCACGCAGTTTCACACAACTCAACTTCGTTTCGTTGGTTCAGCTAGTGTCCCTCGGAGAGGAATGTTGTTCTATCATTTTCAAGCAATGTAGGTTGGGCTTACTAGCCCAACAATAAACTAATTCCACAAACGCAAATCAAAACCTTCTAACATAATAATTAGAATCATTTTTCAAGGCTTCTTTTGCCTTTAAAAGCTCTGGGTCAGAAAAATCTCTGGTCAAAATTTTTGCAGCTTTTTCTCTAATCGTGTATTCTTGAATATCTTTTGTGCGTAAAATTATTTCTTTTAAATCCCCAAAATTTATCTTATCCCAAAATACATAAATAGTTTCCAAACACCAGTATAGCTTAAAAACTTCTTTATTAACTTTATACTTACCTTCAAAAAAGTCCTCTTGCTCAATTTTATCAAGCAAGTCTTTGGTTAATTTTACAAGTTCTGGACAAAATTGGTTACAAAAATCTTCATTATTTTTTAGATAAGAAATTGCACCAATTACATTTCTGCAAATATTTCCATTTATATCAATAATTGCAGCCAAAAATATTTTGTAATTCTCTGGAGTTTCAAAATATTTTAAGGTCTGAGGATTTGACATAAATTCATGCAATCTCAAAGACACGGCTTCTCTGATTTTCCCATCTTGCCCAACCAAATTAGATACAAGGATTTGCGCTTCTTTTGAAGAATTTATTGTTTCAAGTTTCAAGGCAGAAAGCTGCTTTTGAACAATGTTTCCAGTTTGCAAAAATTCCAACAATTCTGAATGCGAATAATCATTTTCACACAAATTCAACGCTTGTTTAAAATTTTCATCTAAAGTTTCATAGTAACTATTATTCAAATTATATTCCTCAATCACCCTGTACAACAAATATAACACAAAGCATAATGATTTTTTACCCCAAAATCGTTTAAATGTATGATATAAGAGCCAAAACTTGGGCTATAATGGTTCTAGGAGAAATTGTTATGGAAAATATTATATCTTTTTTTCAAGAAATATTTATGCTTAAAGAAAATAACAGTACAAAAATTGGATTAGCTGATTTCAGAGCAGAAAAAACACCTGTTGAGAGAAAAGTTTCAAAAGTAAATCATACTCCAAAAGAGCTTAGATTATCTGATTTGATGCGCAAATCTAGTTGCTAAATCTTTTGATTTTTCTTGTAATTTTGATAAACAAAAGCCAAAGCCTGTAGAGCATTAGTTTGAACTATTGGGTTGGTATCTTTTGTTGCTTCAATTAGAGGAATAATAAATTTTTCTATCTCCATATCTGAATTTGTTGCAAGGTTTGTGATACAGGATATTGCGGAATTTTTTACAACCCAATTTGAGGATTTTAAGGCTTCAATAATTTTAGGTTGCAAGAGTTTTCCATATCTGCAAACCCCAGAAATTGCATTTTTTCGGACTAAATCGTTATCTTCTCCAAATTTTGAGAAAAGTATTTCAAAAGTTTCTTCTTTTGGGAATTCTGAGATTGCAAGGATTGCAGAAGCGCAAACATTCGAATTTGAAGAATTTGTTTTTTCTTTAATCGTGTTATAAATAAGTTCTTCATAATTATCTGATGAATATGTTACTCTGTTGAGCTTTTGAGGCACTTTTGTTTCTTTTTTGCCATTTGGTAAAATATACGAAAATCCTGCCCTTGTGATGGCATCTTTTGCTTCTTCAAGGGTTTTAAACTCCATTCCATCAGAACCTAGAGGGTGCGGAATTTTTTGAACAACAGACTTATTTTTATTCTTTAGAGGAATAGCGTTTACGACAAACACTTCTTCGTTATTTTTGATTTCTTTTTTTATTGCTACGTATTGCATAAATTATATTCCTTCGTAAAAAATACTTTTATCTAATTGTGCAAAAAATTCTCTATAAACATCTGGCTTATAAAGTCTGATAACGTTTGTAGGTGCTGATTTTACAAATGAATACCCATCGGCATTTTGCAAGATTTTTTCGACTAAAACAAATCTTACTTTTGTTTTATTTTGTCCAAATTTTTCAATATTAACGTTTGTATCAACGACCGCAGTTTTATCTTTCATTTCGTTTGAAATACGCATTGATGGGTCATACATTGAGCCAACAGTTGTTCCATAAGACAAAACAGTAGAAGCCGTCATAAAGGCTAAAACCATTGACCAGCCTGCAACACGTTTTTTATCTACGTGATGTTTTTTGAAAGATTTTTGCGCCCTAATAAAGCCTAAATCTGTATCGATTTCTTGGATTACAAATCCGCTATCTTGCAAAGTATTTATTGCTGATTTCATCACTCTTGTAGTGTCTGGAGTGTCAAAAATCCTTGTTTGCATTTCTCTAAGCTCAAGCTGGCTCATATTTTTAGTTCTTTTTGCCATTGCACAATTACTCGTTGCAAAAAGAATTAAAAACGCTAATGTAGTTGTAAAAAGTTTTTTTATCATATCTTTTGCTTTTGTAAGAATATTGCCTTATCTACTTTTGAGAAAAAGTCTTGGTAGTAGTTTTCATCATTAACATCATCAATAAATTGTGCATTTCCGTACATATTCAACAATTTACGTTTGAAATTAACTCTAACCTTTATACTTTTCCCATATTCAGTAACGTTCGCTGTTGTTTCAATGGTTGCGACTTTAACGCCGTTCCAATTTAATCTAGACTTTGATAGCCCAAATTCTTTTGTAATATCAATATTAGGGTCAGATGTATCAAAATCTTTCACCCCATAGATAAAACCCAACAATGGATTAGCGTTATAGACAATAAAACCCTCATCTTGCAACACATTCAACATTGCCTTCATAATTAGAGGTTTGTCGTTTGAATCATAAGTTCGTGTTTGGAATTGTCGTTTTTCCAATTGAGTCATTGGAGTAATAATTTGTTCGGCTTCTCTTTTCTTTGCACAAACAGGGAGCGCAAGGCATAAAACAAAGAGAACTAATAATATTTTTTTTAGCATCAATTTATCTCCTAGAATGTACTCATGTGGTAAGATACTTTAGAAACTTTTCCAGTAGAATCGAATTTTAGGACAACTGTGAGAGTTTGTTGAACAGATTGTGCAACTCCGCCATTTTTGTTATATCCAACATTAGCAAGTCCACCTCCAAACCCGCCAGAGCCATAACCTCCGCCAAGTCCGCCTACTCCAACGCCAAAACCAGAATTGTTGTATGCTGTAATTGAAGAAACTTTATCATAAACCCAAGTTTCTAATCCGTCTGCATCTTGAGTTACAATGTTTGGAGAACCTAAAATTTCAGCAACTTCAGCTTGTGATGTTCCAACTTTTACATTACGTTGAACTATACCTAAAGTCATTTGTTGTTCTTTTATTGGTGTTGTCATTTCAACTTGACATTTTTCAGGATGTTTTCTGCATTTTCTGCTTAATTTTTGTTCATTGATTGCAAATGCAGGAAGTGCAACACTTAAAACTAATAATGAAGCTAATACCTTTTTCATAATATTTCCCTTCTAATCCAACTACACATTTTTCTATATTATAGCAAATTCTTTCATATTTTAAAATAGTAGAAGTTGGTTTTTGTAAAAATTTTATTATAATAATTTGTATGAAAAAATTTATCCTTATATTTTCAATTTTAACTTTACCAATGGCAAGTTTTGCGGATATTATAACGGGCGGGGTTGAATATACCGCATCTGAAGCTCAAGACATTATTCTTCAAGACAAACCAAAACCTCTGAATGTAGAGTTATTAAGAAATAACTATCTTGATAACGATAGAGATGAAAATATTCAAAATATGTTGAAAGGTTTTACTGATTTAAAAGATAGAACCTTAGCATATTTTTCTGATGGAAGTTATGGCATCGTTTATAAAGATAAACCTTTAACTGTTTTATATTATTCTAAAAGCGGAGTTTTAACCCATACGGAAGAAAGATCCTCCACAAATTATCCTTATAAATCCTACAAATATGACACAAAAGGAAATCTAGTGAATATGACATTTCGAGTATCTGAGGGTGAAACGTTTATCTTTAATAATTCTGGAAATCTCATTGCCCATTGGAAAGGAGAAAACTGCTACAATCCAGATGGCAAAATTATAATGACAAGAAGAATAATGAAATAATCCCCCTCCAAAAGCAAAAAAAATCTGGATGAGTTGCACTACATCCAGAGATAACATAAATTGGGAATTTATACTAAGTTTTTCCTTTTCATCAACAATACCAATGGGGCAATCAAGAAACTTGCAATCGCAAAGAGTCTGAAAGTATCAATGTATGCCCACAATGTGGATTGTTGCAGAAGTTGATTATATAAAATATTCTTTGCCATGTGAGTTGCATTTGCCATATCGGTATTTGAAGCAAAACTCATTACATAACTTTGAAGTCTTTCTGTATAGGCAGGATTTAAGTCTGTCAATTTCCCAACCATCATATTTTGGTGCATTTGTCCAAATCTTGAAATACAAGTTGTTACAAGAGATGTTCCGATTGCAGCACCTACGTTTTTAAACAAGTTTTGAACTCCAGAAGCGTTTGTCAATTGGTCATTATGCAATGTTCTACAAGACAACTCAAGAAGTGGAACCATTGCCATAATCATTCCGATACCAAATAAGAAGTTCGGGAATCCGATATTCAAAAGAGATATTTGTAAATTGATTTCACCGAAAGCTAAACCTCCCAAGCCTAGAATTATCAAGCCCCAGAATACCATTTTTCTTTCGCCAATTTTTGAGATGAACAATGCACTAAATACTGTTGCAACTAAACAACCTGCTCCTCTTGGAACCATTGAAATACCACTTAAAAATGACGTATAGCCCATCATACTTTGTAACATTGTTGGTAAAATTGTACTTGATGCCATCATTACACCCATCAAAACAACTTGAATTACCGTTCCAAAGAAGAAGTTTCTATCTTTCATTACTGATAAATCTGTCAATGGATTTTTACCTTTAATTTGGGAAATTAAGAAGCAAATTCCTCCAACACAAGATATAAATGTTAACCAGCAAACCCAAGTTGAACCAAACCAGTCCGCATCATTCCCTTTATCCAAAACGATTTGCAAACATACAAGCCACAATGACAAGAAGAAAAATCCGACAGTGTCGAGCTTAACTCCTTTTTGTCTTTTTGCATAAGGTGGTTCTTCAAGTAATGTTTTCGCTGCCGCTAAAACAAAAAATCCAATCGGGATATTTATATAGTAAATATAAGGCCATGACCAGTTTTCGGTAATCCAACCACCAACAGCAGGTCCGATAATTGGGGCAAATACAACCCCTAAACCGAATAACGCCATCGCTTGTGGTCTATCTTCTTTTTTAAAACTTTCCATCATTATTGATTGTGATAGAGGTAAAATTGCCCCCCCTCCTAATCCTTGCAAAAACCTTGCAAGAACCATCATAATCAACGAATTAGACACCCCGCATAAAAAAGATGCAAGGGTGAAAATTATGATACTTAATAAGAAAAAATTATTTCTTCCAAATAATTTACAGAAAAAATCAACAGCAGGAATAATAATTCCGCTGGCAATCAAATAAAATGTAACAACCCAAGTAGCTTCATTGTGGCTACAAGAGAATGAACCCGCCATATATGGCAATGCAACGTTTGAAATTGTTTCATCAAGCGCATACATAAAAACTGATGCCATAAGTGGTACTGATATTAACCACGGGTTTTTCTTAGGTCGCCATTCAACTTGTGCTGGGGCTGTTTGTTCTATAACTTCTTCACTCATTTTCTATTTATATTTCCAATCTATTCAAATACTATATTTCTTGCTTTTTCAATCGCTTCTCTAAAGTTTCTCAAATTTTGAATAATCATTTCACATTGTTCTTGAGAAATTATGCTGTCAAATTTCTCAACAGCAGGCTTAAAGCGTTCAATTACGCTATTGTATAACTTTTCGCCTTTTGGAGTAACATCAGAAACTTTGATAAGCTTGCCATTTTTTTCTTCAATATGACGTTCAATAAAACCTTTATCTTCTAAAGACATCAAAAATCTTCCAGTGTGTGCTTTCCCTTTTAAAATCAATCTTGCTAAATCTGCTTGAGATAAGCCTGGGCGAGCAATCAATGTATCAAGAACAGTAAATTCATCAATAGAAACTTCATCTGTAAAAGATTCAATCAACTGTCTAGCATTTTCGTGGCAAACCCTTGCAGTTAGCTCTATTTCATAAGGGAAACTATCAATATAATAACTATGTTTCATCTATCCCACCTCATCATGTAGTATATTCTAATACTAGAAATATCATTGCATAGATAAATCTACCTGTCAAGAGATTTGTTTGAGAAGTCATTCATCATACTGAGCGGAGCGACACTAGGTAAACCGACAACTTTTACCCTCTCCTCGGAGAGAGGGAATACCTAAACAAATTCGTCATTCTGAGGGATAAACAATTGATATAGTAAATGATTTTACATTTTTACCCAAAGAATCATTGACTAGACAAATTTGTAAATAGTCGAACATCGTTCCCTCTCCGATGGGAGAGGGTTAATCTGAACACACTAGCTAGAGATGCTGAAACAAGTTCAGCATGACATATTTGTTTAAGGGGTTCGGGGGCTTTGCCCCTGATGACTCGTTCCATTTAGTCATTCGTGTTTTTCTTTTTCGGTTCTGCTTTTTCTTTTTGCATCGAAATCAAAAAGAAAAAGTGAACATTAAAATAATAAAATGTTCGAAAAAATCCCAATCAACCCCTCACCCTAACCCTCTCCCCAAGGAGAGGGATTTTTTTTAAGTGATTCTTCGCTCTGCTCAGAATGACGCTAAAAACATAAAGAACTCAATGCCTTAGTACCATAGCGCCTTAAAGCCTTTTAAAAACTTATAGACCTATCAACTTATTCAATCAAACCCTCTCCCTAACCCTCTTCCCTTGGAGAGGGAATGATGTTAGACATTTTACAAGTTACTTAGTTTATCTGTCGGCTTAGTAAAGCCGACCTACACAACTATTGCGTTCAAGTAGCCATCTCACACTTCCCCTCTCCTCAAGGAGAGGGCTGCGCACAATAGTCATTCCGAAATAAATTCGGAATGACGAACCCCCATTCATGGAATACTAGAGGAGACAACTCTCTCCGAGGGAGAGAGGGAAATTGTCTTTGAGCCTTTGGCGAAAAGTTACAATTTCGAGAGAGGGTTCATTTTTTATTCAATCAATCCCTCTCACCCTAACCCTCAGCCATACGGCACGCAGTTTCACTCGACTCAACTTCGTTTCGTCGGTTCAGCTAGTGTCCCTAGGAGAGGACATAATTTTAAAAAGAGGGAACAATTATTTAAAACTTATCCTTCTTTCACTGCCATAATAAGTTTATAATACAATTCCAACTCTTTTCTTGTCGCACTTTTGATAATTAAAATTAACTCATCTTGTAATGTCGATAACGACTTCATGTGACCAAAATCAAATAAATCTTTTATATTTACCTTGAGGGCTTTTGCAATTTTTTCTATATTTTCTTCTTTGGGGATTTGTCCACCATTTTCAAGTTTGCAGAGGTTGGTTGTTTCCATTCCAATAATTTCGGCAAGTCCAGCTTGCGTAAGGTTATTTCGCTTACGTAATTCTTTTATCCTTTGTCCTAAAAGTTTGCTTAAAACAGCCATATTTCCCCTCTTTATATAAAGAATACACTATATGTATGAAATAAAATATATCCTTTTGTAATAATTAGGGTTGACAAAATTGGCATGATATGACAACATGTAATTAGGAAGTTGTTATTAATCCACAAGAATTATGAGGAAACTTGGGTTAATACGATATAGTTACAAAAAGAAAGGTGAAATGACTATGACAAAAAGATTCGGCTTTACTCTTGCAGAAGTATTGATTACTTTGGGTATCATCGGTGTAGTTGCGGCAATGACTATTCCTACATTGATTGCAAACACTAACTCTGCAAAATTTAGATCTCAATTTAAGAAAACATTATCTACTTTGAACCAAGCTGGTTTGATGGCTCAAGCACAGTACGATTTTGACTATGCTGGGACTGATACAGCTTGTGGAGCAGATAAAGCTGGGGGTGCACAGAATCCTGAAAACGTAATGTCATTCTGTTCATTGTTAAACGGTACTTTGACTGGTCAAACTATGGTTGGGAAGCCATCTAACTTAAAAAGAGCTAACTCAGGAGCTACAACTGATGATAAAGCAACACCATATAGCATTAAAGGATATGCAGGTAGTTTAGGTGCAACTCCTTCAATGGATAGCTATGTAGCATACCAATTAGCTGATGGTTCAATCGTAGCATTCCCTCCAGGTGCGACAGGTTGTACTCTTGAATTAGGTCAACAAGTTACTGCAGCAACATTAGCCGCTGAACCATTGAAAAACTGTATTGGTTTCATTGATGTAAACGGAACAACTCTTCCAAATAAAGAAGTTGCATGTGGAACATCAGCAACTGACCTTCACGCTTCTAAGTCAGTTGAAACTCCTTGTACAGTTAAAAACGATGCTAAACACATGACAGACGTATTCCCTGTTGTATTCCACGATGCAACTGTTGAACCAGCATCTGATGCTGCTAAATATGTTTTGACATCTGCTAAATAGACTTAAAAAATAAGTCAAAGTGATACCGAATCGCTTTGATACGCTTTACATTATTTGAGGGTGAAATAATATTCTTATTCCACCCTCTTTTTTTATTTGAAAGTCTATAGGTCAATAAGTGGATAAGTCTATAAGTTCGTTACGGAATTTATTCTGTCACGCTGAACTGGTTTCAGCATCTCTATCTGAACACTCTAGCTAGAGATGCTGAAACAGCTAACGGCTACGCCGACGCATACGGACTCACACGTTTCGCACCTGCTCAACGGTTCGCTTTGTAAAGTTCAGGGTGACATATTTGTTTAGGGGTTCGGGGGCAAAGCCCCTGATGACTCGAGCCATTTAATCATTCGTGTTTTTCTTTTTCGGTTCTGCTTTTTCTTTTTGCATCGAAATAAAAAAGAAAAAGTGAACAATTATTTATCATAGAATTAATATGAATGCAGTTTACTAATAAAATTAGCTGGATTGCTTCGCCTTCGCTCGCAATGACTAAATTTGCTAGAGATATTCCCTTATTTTGTAAAAACTTATAGACTTATCAACTTATTGACCTATAGACTTTTTCAATCAACCCCTCTCCCAGCCTCTCCCTCGGAGAGGAGCGATGTTCTACTCTCTATTAAAAAACATTACTGACTTGCCAAATGTGTTGCTCAGTTTACAATAATATTATGGGGAATATATTACTTATTTCAGAAGATGAGAATATTATCACAAGGTACAGAGGGCTTTTCAAAAACAAACCTTATACCTTCAATTATTGTTGCACCGAAACCTCTCTATTTGATTTGCTTGAGGTTGAAGCACAAGACATAATTATTGTTGATGAAAATGTGGAAATATTTAACCTTCCCCTTACTCTGAAAAAAATCAAAACAAAACTAGAAAATTCTCAAATTTTACTTTTATCTGACGGGAATAATGTTAAAGACGAAATTACAAAACACGTTAGCGGATATATATTAAAAAGTTTTTCAGATGATTTTATTCTTTCAACCGTAAATACTCATCTAAAAACAAAAGAAAATCTAGACAACTTGTCTGGCAAAAACAAAGACTTAGCGGATAGTTTGTATCGATTGAATGTTTTATACAACACAAGTTCGCAATTTGCTGGGACATTGGATACTAAAGAGCTTTTGGGCTATATGATAGAAGGCTTAGACAAGTCTTTGAGTTTTGATTTGACTTGCACTTTGACTTTTGGATTTGAGCAAGAACCAGTTTTGATTATCAATTCCCTTTACGATATTTCAGAAGAAATTCTTAGTGCATTGAAATTGCGTACGGTATTGAATTATAAATCGATGTTCAAGGATGGAGAAATACCTTTTGAAATTGATGACAAGAATTTAAAAATCATAAAAAATATCAAAAACCCAAACAACAAATTCACTTTTACAATTTTTCAGTATGACAATATGTTTGCACCTATTGATATTGGTGAAAATTTCTTTGGCTGTATTGAAATTTTTAAAGAACACCCATTTTCAACAGACGACGCAGCTTATTTCAGAACAATTATTCAGCAAGTTTCTTTACCTTTAAAAAGTGCAAAACTCTATAAAGAAATTATTGAAAAGAACGAAGAATTAGAAAAACTTGAACGAGTAAAATCAGAATTTATCTCAATAGTTTCTCACGAGTTGAGAACACCATTAACTCCTATCAAAAATGCTTTGTATATTTTATCAAGCGGAAGATGTGGCGAATTTGGTGAAAGCGCTAAGAAATTTATTGATATGGCAAAACGCAATGTTGAAAACTTAACAAGTATTATCAATGATATTTTGGATATTAACAAAATTGAAGCAGGTAAAATGGATTTCAATTACCGAATAATGAATATTCACTCTGTAATTGAAAATGTTAAAACTAACTTTGATTGCGTTGCAAAAGAACACGAAATAATCTTCTCCGCAGAAGAACAAAGTGGACTTCCAGATATTTATGCAGACTCTCAACGTTTAGGACAAGTTTTGACAAACCTTGTTTCCAATGCAATTAAATTCACACCAAAAGGCAAAAATATTACGATAAAATCTGAATTAAAGAACGCAAATGACATTGTAACAAACAAGTATTTTGAAAATGAGATTAAACAGCTTCATGGGGATTACATTGTAGTTAGTGTAATTGACCAAGGTATTGGGATTAAAGAAGAAAACTTACTCAAAGCATTTGACAAATTTACACAAATTGAAAACTCTCTATCTAGAAAAGTTGGCGGAACAGGGCTAGGCTTGCCGATTGCAAGACAATTGATAAAAGCTCATAAGGGTACAATTTGGTGCGATAGTGAAGAGGAAAAAGGTTCAAGTTTCCACTTTGCACTTCCTGTAAATACCGAAAATTCAGAAGGTGTCACAATCCAAAAAGAACTTTTAAGTTAATAGTAAAAGGAAATAATTAATAATGAATAGCAATAAAAGAAAAATTAGTATAATTGGTTCAACTGGCTCAATTGGCAGACAAGCGTTAGAAGTTATTGAAAAACTTCAAGACAAATTTGAAATTATCGCCTTAACTGGAGGTTCAAATATTGAGCTTTTGAAAGAACAAGCTTTAAAATTCAAACCAAAATATGTTTGTATTGGAAACGCAAAAGGCGAAAAGATTGAAATTGCAGGAGTTAAAACCCTTTATGGCTCTGAAGGATTAGAAGAAATTTGTTCAAACAAAGAAAATGATATAATTCTAGTTTCTGTATCTGGGAAAGTTGGTCTTAAACCTACACTTACAGCTATTGATAATGGCATTGATATAGCTTTAGCAAATAAAGAAACCCTAGTTATGGCTGGCGATATTGTTATGCCAAGGGCAAAAGCTAAAGGTGTTAATATTATTCCTGTAGATAGCGAGCATTGTGCTATTCATCAGTGCATAAAAGATATTTCCCAAGTTGACAAACTTATTATAACAGCTAGTGGCGGACCATTTTTGCACAAATCAATTGATGATATGAAAAATGCAACAGTAGCCCAAGCGCTTAACCATCCAAGATGGAGTATGGGGAAGAAAATTACTGTTGATTCTGCAACATTGATGAATAAAGGATTAGAAATTATTGAAGCTCACCATTTATTCAATATGCCATACGAAAGAATTGATGTTGTTGTGCATCCTCAAAGCGTGGTGCACTCTGCAATTGAATATGTTGATGGCAGCGTAATTGCGCAATTGGGACTCCCAAGTATGCACATTCCTATTCAGTACGCAATTACTTATCCAGAAAGATTTGAGGGGATAAAATCTAAAAGTTTCAGTTTTGCAGATATTGCTAGACTTGATTTTGAAAAACCAGATTTTGAAAAATTCCCAAGTGTTAAAATGGCTTACGAAGCAGGAAAAACAGGCGGAAGTGCAACTGTTTGCATGAATGCAGCAAATGAAGAAGCCGTGTTTGCATTTTTGGAAGATAAGATTAAACTTTATGAAATCTACCAAATTACATCAAAAATGATGGAACAACACAAGCTTGTAAAAGCCCCGTCTATTGATGAAATTTTTGAAATAGATAAAGAAGTTAGAATAAAAACAAGAGAAATTATTGGGTAAAGTTAATTGTTGGGCAAGTATGCCCAACCTACATTGTGGATTCTTCGCTACGTTCAGTATGACGAATTAATTACATAAAGAACTTAGAGCCTTAGTGCCATAGCGCCTTAAAGCCTTCCGTAAACAACTTATAGACTTATCCACTTATAGACCTATAGACTTTTAAAGAACTTATAGACTTATTGACTTAAAATTTTAACCTAAAACAACTTTTGTTGGTCGGAATTGAATTTTCCTGTTCTATATCCTAAGTGACGATAACCTGCTGGGGAAACTTTTCTTCCTCTTGGAGTTCTTTGAAGTAAACCAGCTTGAAGCAAAAATGGCTCACAAACATCTTCGATTGTTCGCACGTCTTCCCCAATTGCAGCGGCAATTGTTTCAATCCCAACTGGTCCACCTTCGTATTTTTCAATGATTAATTTCAAAAGACTTCTATCTGTCGTATCTAGTCCAAATTCATCAATTTTCAAAATATCTAAGGATTTGTTTGCAATATCTTCTGTAATTTTTCCATCATGTTTGACAAGGGCATAATCGCTAACACGTTTAACAAGCCTATTTGCGATACGTGGAGTGCCTCTTGAGCGTCTTGCAATCGCTAGTGCGCCTTTTTCATCAATTTCAATTTCTAAAATTCCAGCCGTTCTTTTAATAACTTGAGCAAGTTCTTCGTCTGTATAAAATTCTAATCTATGGATAATTCCAAATCTATCTCTCAATGGACCAGATAACTCCCCAGCTTTTGTGGTTGCACCAATTAGAGTAAATTTTGGAAGCGGAACTCTAAGAGTTTTGACAGTTTGACTTTTTCCTGTTGTCATATCAAGGTAAAAATCTTCCATTGCAGGGTACAAAATTTCTTCTGCAACCTTATTAAGCCTATGGATTTCGTCAATGAATAAAATTTCACCGCCTTGAAGTGACATCAAGATTCCAATAATATCCCGAGGGCGTTCAAGTGCTGGAGCAGATGTGATTTTTATATCAACACCCATTTCTTGTGCAATAACACCAGCAAGAGTTGTTTTTCCTAACCCTGGGGGACCGTAAAAAAGCAAATGGTCAAGAGGTTTTTCTCTTTTTTGAGCAGCTTTGATTGTGATTTTTAAAGTATCTTTTAGGGCACTTTGCCCAATATAAGTGTCAAATGATTTTGGGCGAATACAGTTTTCAAAATTCTTGTCGCAATCAACCGCTTCTGGTTTTACGACAGGATTTTTTTTCTCAACTTTTGGTTTTTCAAAATCGTTATCATCTGCAATAATACTCATAGCTAAATAATATCATAAATTCCGAGTTTTGAAAAATTTTATAATTTCATTCCTTCGGCAAATGAAAGAATTGTTGAATAGAATTGTTCTTTGTTTTCGCTAATAAAATCCATTCTATCTTTGAGTTTTTTAGTTGTATATTTTTTATTATTGATTGCAGAATTTTTGATTGATTCCCCAATTTCTTTCATCATCATTTGAGATTGTCTTTTAGCTTCTGCTTGGTCAATAGAAGAAAAGTCGCTATTTTTATCCATAATTTTTTGAATATCTTTTAAGCAAGTTAAATTCATGAAATATGTTGTTTCCGCCTTCAACAAGTTTGTATTGTTTTGGTTTGCAATAATTCCATTGTCAGACATAACTTTCAATGCGACATTGTTTACATCTTGGAAGAAGTTTCCACCTGTAATAAGGTTTGTATGTCCGTTATAAACCTTTTCATTCAATCCTTTTGTTACAAGTTCGAGAGCTTGTTTTTCATTCATTCCTTCTGGTAAGCTTGCGTTTCTTAGTAGGGATTTTGCTATACCTTTAGTGTTTCCGATAAAGTAATCTAAGTGGTTCAATGCGTTTTCAATTGCTTCTTCTGGAGTATATCTCAATACGTTACCAGTATCAATAAATGTGAATGGTTTTTCTTTATCTGCCAAATTGATGAAAATATTTCCAGGGTGAGGGTCTGCGTGCATAACTTTTTCACCTTTTGGAGGAACAGAAAGCAACTGTTCAAAGAACACTTGGAAATAGTTTCTCATCAAGTTCATCACTTCATTTGGAGTAAGTTTTTTATTTTCTTTCATCATTTGGTCGATAAATTCATTGAATTGAACCCCTGGAGCTTTTTCCATAACGTAAATGTTATCTTTAACTTCAATTGGTTTAACAGCGTGATAATTTCTTGCGTTTTTACCTAATATTTGAGTTGCTTCCATTTCTTTTGAAAGGTCAACTTCTTTAGCCCAAGCATCATATAATGAATTGATTTTTCTTAATGTGAAATCTGTTTTTTCTTTATCGTCTTTTGAATTTTGTTTTACTAAATCAATAAATGCTTTTCTGTCGTTCTCAATTTTTTCAGCAGACATCCCTTTTTTCAACAATTTAATAACAACTTCTTTTCCTGTTGTGTTGTCTTTTGCAAGGAATGTTTCTGCAACTGTTCCAACCCCAAGAGCTTTATCATTGATAATTGTATATTTGTCGCCATAAGTTTTTGAGATAAAGTCTTGAGCTTCATTGATTGTTCTTGATTGAGGGCAATCGCTTTTAAATCTTGTGATAATTGTTGAAATTTCTTTTGTATTAAGTTTTAATTCCCCGAAATTGATTTCATTTTTCCCAAGCATTCCTAAAACATTTTCTGGAATAGTTTGGATAAATTTTGGTAAGAAAATATTTTTTGCTTCAATCAATTTCATTTTCTCTTCAATTGATTTTTCACTTCCGAATATATCCATCGCAAATTTTGGATCTTCCAGTAGAAGTTGTGCTTTTGATTGCAACATATTGAAATCTGAATCTACAGAAACTTTTTCAAAAGGTTTTAAATCTTTAACATTTTTTAGAGCTTTTTCAATCGCTTTATCCCAGTTGCCAAGTGATGTGTGGAGTTTTCTTGCTTTGTATGCGATAGCACCTGTTGCAACTGCTTTTACTGCCAAATTATCTTTTTGTTTGTCCAAGAAATCTTTTGTTGATTTTTTGTCATCTGATTTTACAAATACATAACGTTGAAGAGCGTTTTCACCCATAACAAGCGGAATACCTAAAATTGCACCTTTTAAGACTGCAACTGGTGCTAATGCGCCATCAATTGCTCCTGTCAAATTATCTTTCCAGAAAGTCTTATTATCTTTCTTTTCTTTACGTTTCAAATAAATTCTATCAATAAATCTTAGAGTTGGTTTGATTGACATGCCTGTAAGAATTGCAGCTGCAGTACCTACACCACCTGCAACTTTTCCAATATCAAATTTAAGTTTTACGCCAGTTAAAAATGGAGAAGCAAATTTTGCGCCTTTTTTAGCCATTGCATAAGCGCCAAAAGCGCCCAAACCTGTTGCAGTATCAAGAACTAATTCAGTTGCATCTCTTTGAGTATATTGAAAATCATCCAGGTATTTATTCGCAGTGTTATAATCAACTTTCCCAGCTTTAAAATCATCAATCATTTGAGTAGCTTTTTTGCTATTTCTGCCAACGCCGATTGCTGATTTTGTGGCATCAAAACCTTTGCCTATAAGTCCTTGTCTTCTTGCGATTTTATTTTTCTTTTCGGTTAAATCTTTTGAAAGTTTGTCTGTAACGAGTTGAGAATTGCCATAGCTTGGGGTAATTGTATTATTCATTTCTTTTCCTTGATTGAGTTTCCAACTTTAGAAAGTCCGTAAATGTTTATTATTGCTAGAATGTTGGGGAATTGTTACAAAAGTTTATTTGTTGTGCTGGTATTAGATGGTTTTTACGTTTACTTGTTACCTTCTCCTAGAACTCTGCCGAGCAAAACAATCCCGTGAATTGTTTTGTGAGATGTTTTGGATTAAGGGAAAGGAGTTGATAAAAAGAAGAACCCTCTCTCGAAATTGTATCTTTTCGCAAAAGCTCAAAGACAATTTCTCTCTCTTCCCTTGGAGAGAGTAGTGCGCAATAGACAATCCAGCCTGACAAATTTGTTTAGGGGTTCGGGGGCGAAGCCCCTGATGACTCGAGCCATTTAGTCATTCGTGTTTTTCTTTTTCGGTTCACTTTTTCTTTTTTCGTCGAAATAAAAAAGAAAAAGTGAACAATTAGAACAATCAACCCCTCACCCTAACCCTCTCCCCAAGGAGATGGTAAAAGTTATCAATTCAGCTAATGTCCCCGAGGAGAGGAAGAAAAATAAAATTTAAAGAACTTAGTGCCTTAGTGCCATATATCTTAAAGCCTTCTGTAAACAACTTATCCACCTATCCACTTATAGACTTATAGACTTTAACAATAATATCCTCTGTTTGAATTAGTTTAAAACTCGGGTGCTATGGTATAATTTGGTTATGGAATGTCCAAAATGCGGTGCTGAAATTGATAAAAGTGCAATGGTTTGTCCAAATTGCAAAAAGGTTCTCAAAATTGTTTGTCCTGTTTGCCGTACGGTCAATACCAAAAATACCTGCAAAAAGTGCGGGGAAATTCTTGTTGTCAAATGCGCAAAATGCGGAAAAATAAATTTGACCAAGCATTCAAAATGTGTTAAATGCGGATATTCTACCGAAAAAAGTGCTATTCACGGAGAATCTAATACCGATGATTTTGCGATTTTGAAAATTGAATTTCCAAATATGGATATTGTAAAAGCAAAACTCGGTTCAAACCAGCTTTTGACAAAGTTTAAAACAAATTTGGATAATATGATTTTGAATTATATGTCCTCTCTTGGCGTTCGTCGTCAAATCGTTAAAGGTGATACCTATATTATCCGATTTAACAATGTTTATACCATTTCAGCTTCTGCAAATTCTGCTATTATGTCCTCAATTGAGCTTGCCAATATGTTTACTAAATTGAACGTCAAACTCATTCGCAAAAAAGGTATTGGTTTGAAGTGCAATTTGACTATCCTAAAACGTAATGTAGAAGATAATCCTTATGATGTTGCAACAGGTTTTCAAGCTGATATGGTTCAACTTTCTGATAATCTTGAAACTAAGGCGCTTGGTTATTTTCAATTGATGACCGATGAGGATTTTTACGAGTATTACAATGACAAGTACAAATTAGAAACCCTAAATGCTGTTTTAGTCAATGGAAAAATGAAACAGTTTTATGAAATCAATCTAGCTGATTTCATTAGAATAAATGAATTTGTTCAAGAATCTGCAGATATTCCGTCTGATGAAGAGATTGAAGTCCCAAAATTTGTTCAATCTGCATTAGTTGACCAAGAAAAAATTACAAAACAAACTTTAGATGATGAAAATAATGTATCAGAAGATGAATTATATAGCGGAGAATTGATTAATTTTGACGAAGTTAATTGCGCATTCTATATGACAGAAAACATTCGAGTTTTAGATAATGTCATAGATGTTTTGCAAGAAGTTCCTCGTGGTATTTTAGCAATTAAAGGCTCTAACATGTACCAGCCTTACACCTTGCGACTTTTGTCTTCGGTTGAAGAAACAGGAATTTATAATGACATTATTCCAATTACTTGCCATGACGGGATGAAATATGCTCCATATTCATTTTTTAAAGAATTAATTTCTGCAATTTTTGAATATGCTGTTTCTCAAAAGCTATTTAACACGAATGATTTTTCAATGTTTAACAACATTGATTCTTCAGGTTTGGTAAAAGATTTGATTACTTGTACCCAACGAGAAATGAAAAACTTTGAAGAAACTCGTGATGAATATTTTCAAGTTTTTGCTCGTTTGATGGAAGCTATTCCAAATTCTTTAATCTACATTGAAAATTTTGAAAAAGTAGATTCTAGTTCAATGTTAGCATTAAGCCAACTTTTTGACCATTTTGAAGATTTTAGTGTAAGTTATTTAATCACTTATGATAAAGATTATTCACTTCATAAAGATAATCATTTCTTGCTATCAAGACCTTATTATACAGAAATAACCTTGAAACCATCTCCTTTTGAGGGAATTATTGAATCAAACAAAGATTTTTATAAAAATGTATTAAATGATTTTTATTTTCAACGCATCGCAAAATATGCTTGTGGAAGTACACTATTTTTAGATTTTGCAATTCAATATTTGTTAGAATCTGGAGTTTATTCTCTAACGCAGTATTCAATTGTAATGGTTAATCCAAAAACTATTATTATCCCATCAAGTTTGAGCCAATTGATGAAGCGCCGTTTGAATTTGCTAAAAGACGATGCTAGAGCTATCAAGTTTTTAACTATGGCTGTTCTTTTAGGAACAAGGGTTGATGAAAAAACTCTAGAAGCTTTTGGTTTCGCAAATTGGAAGGCACTAGCTGACAAATTGGCTGGCATGGGGTATGTATATTTCTACAACAGTTGTATGTATTTTTCTAATTATGCAATCTTGAGAGAAAATCTTTTAAATGTATTAAAACCCGAAGAGTTACAAAAAATTGCAAAAGAATTGTTAGAAATTGCATTTGTTGATGGAATGGCAAGTCCTGTTAGAGCGGAACTTTATGAAATAATGGATTTGAATGAACAAGTTATTTATGAGTGGGAAAGTCTTGCTAATATTAACCTTTCAATGGGTGATTTTTCTTCTTATCTAAATTGTTCTGGCGAAATTATTAAATGCCTTGATAAATATGCTTCAAATTGGTCCGCTGAAGAACTTTCAAAGTATAAAAAATCTATCTATGAAAACATTTCAAATAACATGTTTGAATACGAGCCGAATGAAACCCGTGAAATTGCGGAAAAAACTCTAACAAGTTTGAAAGATAATAACAATATCACAAGTTTTATTGAACTTGGGACAAAGATGATTCAAGGGGCTTTTTATAATGGACAATACTTGTATGCCCTTAATCTTACGCATAAAGTTCTATCTGTTATGGATGGTGTTTCTCTTGACCCTGCAGCGGAGAATTTTAGTTTGCACTTTTTGATTCTTTCTATGGTGCATATAAAAATTCTATTTAATATCGGGGCTTATGATGACTGTTTGGATATTGGTTACAATGTTTTGAACGCATTAGACACGACAAAGATTAACAATATTCAGTTCACGATGTTGACAATTGATGAATTTAAAATGATGCTTGTTGAATGTATTGCTTGCATCGCAATTTCTGATGTTGTTTCGATGAAAGAAGATGTGAACGAATTTTTGGATATTTCAAACAAATTGTTTGACTTTATTCCACAAGAGTTTTCATTGTTCTCACAATTGCAAAACTTGTTGAAGGGTCAAAATGTTCAGCTACCTCCAAATCAGCCAGAGGAGAATATTTACACCGCATCTATTTATCACATAATAAAAGCATATACATATTTCAAAGATAAGCCAACAGAGTTTGCCAAAGAAGTTTATAAAACAAAACTTATTGCAAAAGATATGGGTGTGTATAAGTTTGAATTGTTTGCAGATTTATTGATTGGTTATTCTTATGCAAGATTAAATTCATACAAAAAAGCTTCTGCAATTGTTTATCGTGTAATTATGGATGCGAAAGAACACGGAATGAACTCTATTGAACATATTGGCTGGTATGTTATGAGTATTTTAGATATTGCTCAAGGTAAATTTGATATTGCTTATGGAGTATTAAATAATTCAACTATCTTTATGGAAAAAACTCCGATTAGTGAATATTTGACAATGCTTGATAAAGTGAATATGTACAAAGTATTAATGGCATCTAAAGAACCTGAAAAAGCTCAAATTTGTATGAATCAAGCAGCATTGATTGTCCAAAAATATGGACTAAATTTTAACCTAAATATTGACATTAAAAAACTTATGGTAGAAAATCAAAATGTAGAGGTTGTTCAGAAAGTTAATCCAGAAAACACAACCCCACAATTACAAGAAGAGAGCTTATCAGAAAAGGAAAATAAACAAATAGAAACCACAAATTCTACAGAAGGTGAAAACCCTTCTGACGAGGGTTTTGTAAATCCAGAGGACTTTTTCTCTTAAGCTGAAGGGATAAATTTTATGTTCGGAAAGAGAGGAAAAATGAAGATTTTATTTGCGTCTGCGGAAGTTGCACCATTTTCAAAAGCAGGTGGTTTAGCCGATGTTGTAGGTAGTTTGCCTAAAGAACTAGAAAAAGATGCCGAGATTGCAATTTTTACACCTCTTCACGGATGTATTGATAAAGATAAATATAAAATTAAAGAGCTTGAAAATTCTGAAATGTGGTTGACTTTTGGAAATCAACCACACAAATTCAATCTTTATATGACAAAACTTCCAGGAACAAAGATAAATGTATTTTTCATCAAAAATGATTGGTATTTTTCTTGTTTTAAAGAAGTTTATCCAAAATACTTAGACCCAAGATATGAACACGAAAGATATATTTCATTCTCTCTTGCTGTTATGGAATACGCAAAAGCATTGAACTTTAGAGCCGATGTAATTCACGCAAATGATTGGCATACGGCAATGCTTCCTTTATATTTGCATTCAAATTATAAATTTGATGAATTTTGGAAAGATACAAAATGCGTATTTGAAATTCATAACCTTGCATATCAAGGAATTTGGTTCCAAGATGTATTAGATTTTGCCAATATGAGAAAAGATATTGTTTACAATCAATGGGGTTGTGAACATTATGACAGAGTAAATTGGATGAAAGGTGCAATTCAATATGCAGATAGAGTTGTGGCAGTTTCTCCTACTTATGCAAAAGAAATCTTAACTTCTGAATATGGCGAAAATATGGATTATACATTGCGTGGAGTTCAATATAAACTTCGTGGAATTTTGAATGGTATCGATTACACTGTTTTCGACCCTAAAAAAGATAAATCTCTTGCCAAGAATTATGATGTTAAATCTTTAGATAAAAAAGAAGAAAATAAAAAAGCAGTTTGCAAATTCTTTGGAATTAAATACAACCCAGATAGACCTTTAATTGCTTTAATTTCAAGACTTGTAGGTCAAAAGGGGATTGATTTAATTCGAGATATGCAATACGAATTGCAAAATTTGAATGCCGATTTTGTATTTATGGGAAGTGGAGATAATAGTTACGAAAATCTTTTCATTTGGTTGTCAAACAATACTCCAAATATTAGAACTTTTGTTGGCTATGATGCCAAACTTGCAAACCTTATTTACGCAGGTAGTGATTTCTTCTTGATGCCATCGAAATTTGAACCTTGCGGATTGAGCCAATTGATTGCAATGCGATATGGAAGCTTGCCAATTGTAAGAGCTACAGGAGGATTGGAAGATACTGTTACAGGTTATCCTTTAGATAATTCAAATGGATTCAAGTTCTGGAATTATAATGGATGGGATATGTTGAATGCAATTAAATGCGCATTATATGTTTATGGTGATAAATATGTATTTAATGCGATGAGAAAATCTGCAATGGAAGCGGATTTCTCTTGGAAACGCAGTGCAAAAGAATATATGAATATGTATAGAGAAATTACTGGCAAACAGTAGAAGCTAGGTTGTTAATTTAGAAACGTGAACAAAGATAAAGTGTCGGCTTTCCCAAGCCGACCTACAATTTCATTAATGGAAGAAAGTTGATATATTTTATGTAGGTTGGGCTGGTAAGCCCAACCTACATAAAAAGGAATAAGTTCGTTATGTAATTAACATGTCATTCTGAGCGAAGCGAAGAATCCAGCTATTTTTTCATTGTTGGCGTGTCAACACCGACATATTATTCTTTGTAATTTTTCCTTCCCCTCAGGGGGAAGGTTAGGATGAGGGGTTAAACTGGGCACAAATTTGTTTAGGGGTTCGGGGGCGTAGCCCCTGATGACTCGAGCCATTTAATCATTCGTGTTTTTCTTTTTCGGTTCTG
>CAVAPR010000023.1:0-29643 GCA_963590665.1 Candidatus Methanomethylophilaceae archaeon | reverse complement strand
GAGGCTGGGAGAGGGGTCAACAATAGACCTTAATCCCAAACAACAACTTAACAAAAAACGTCATTCTGAGCGTAGCGAAGAATCTCAAGCTAAGGTCAAGAGGTAAATCAAACCCTCTCCCTTAATCCCTCTTCCCTCGGAGAGGGAAACATACGAAAAACAACACAACAAAAAGGAAAATAAACATGCAAAAACGAGCATTCACACTTACTGAACTACTTATCGCACTGGGAATTGTTGGCGCAATTGCGGCGGTATCTATTCCGAGCTTGATGTCAACAATCAATAATAGAGTTCTTGCATCTCAATTGAAAAATAGCGTTGTAGGCATTCAACAGGTTATTGATGAGCAATTGACAAGAAATAACACAACAAGTTTGTCTGATACAGATTTTGGGAAAGGTCCATCTTACGTACTCGTAGGAGTAAAGGAAAGTGAGGTCGCAAACGCTAAAGATAGTTCCAATTTCTCAGTATCAAAAATTTGTCCAGCAGGAACATCACATGCCAACTGTTGGAAAATCACAACTGAAGCGACACCTTACAAATGGCTAACTGGTGCAGATTTAAGAATGCTTGACACTTTGACATTGAAACTGAAAAGTGGGTCATTAATTTCATATTACAACACAACATCTAATCCTTTTGTCTATGAAGGAGTAACCGATAGAGTTATTGGTGCATTTGATATAGATGTAAATGGAAACGAAGGACCGAATATTGCGGGAAGGGATTTCTTTTCTTTTTATGTGACAGATAAGGGTAAGATTGTTGATAGATATTATAATAAAGGCAATGTTACTCTAAAGACAAAACAGAACGCATGTAAAAATGATGCTTTTGCATGCTTCGGAGCAGTAGTTGACGACGGCTGGCGAATAAGGTATTAACGTCATTCTTAACAATGCGAACGGATAGAGATGCTGAAACAAGTTCAGCATGACAGGGCTCATTCCCTCGCCCCTTGTGGGAGAGGGGTAGGGTGAGGGGGTTAATCCTCTCAATCCCAACAACAACTAAACAAATAACGTCATTCTGAGCGAAACGAAGAATCTCAAGCTAAGGTCAAGAGGTAAATCAAACCCTCTCCCTTAATCCCAAACCTCTCACAAAACAATTCACTGGATTGTTTTGCTCGGCAGAGTCTAGGAGAGGAAAACAACCAAATAACAATGCGTGAGGGCAAACCCCTCATCCTATCCTTCCCCCCCCCAAGGGGAAGGAAACAAATACTCCCTCTACTTGAGGAGAGGGTAGGGGTGAGGTGGACAACCGAACAATAATACAATATATTTCTCACTAGAAAAACAACAAAACATCACTCCTCCCCGAGGGGGAGGTTGGGAGAGGGGTCAGTAAAAGACCTTAATCCCAACAACAACTAAACAAAAACGTCATTCTGAGCGTAGCGAAGAATCTCAAACTAAGGTAAAGAGGGAAAATCAAACCCTCTCCCTTAATCCCAAACCTCTCACAAAACAATTCACTGGATTGTTTTGCTCGGCAGAGTCTAGGAGAGGAAAACAACCAAATAACAATGCGTGAGGGCAAACCCCTCATCCTATCCTTCCCCCCCCCAAGGGGAAGGAAACAAATACTCCCTCTACTTGAGGAGAGGGTAGGGGTGAGGTGGACAACCGAACAATAATACAATATATTTCTCACTAGAAAAACAACAAAACATCACTCCTCCCCGAGGGGGAGGTTGGGAGAGGGGTCAGTAAAAGACCTTAATCCCAACAACAACTAAACAAAAACGTCATTCTGAGCGTAGCGAAGAATCTCAAACTAAGGTAAAGAGGGAAAATCAAACCCTCTCCCTTAATCCCAAACCTCTCACAAAACAATTCACTGGATTGTTTTGCTCGGCAGAGTCTAGGAGAGGGAAACAAATGAAAATAAACACAACAAAAAGGAAAATAAACATGCAAAAACAAGCATTCACACTTACTGAACTACTTATCGCACTGGGAATCATCGGTGCCATTGCCGCACTATGTATCCCTAGCCTTATGACAACTATCAACAACAAAAGCTTAGCAACCCAGTTGCAAAACAATGTTGCGGCAATTCAACAAGCAATCGGAAACCAAAAAATCATCAAAAACACCAAAGATTTGACAGAAACAGCGTTTGCCAATGAAACAGATTTTTATGCACTTTTCCAAACAACAAAAGGCGAAAAATGTTCCGCATCTTCAACCGTAAAATGCTGGGGAGATGGCTATAGAGTTATAGGCGGAGGAGCACAAACGTATGAGCTAGTTCCAGAAGGGAGTGCTATTCGATTAAAAAACGGAGCCACTATTGCCTATCAACCAGCTAAAACTGATGCTTATGGGAATAAACAACTCTGTGAAATCTTTATTGACGTAAATGGGGCAGATGAACCAAACATTGTAGGAAGAGATTTGTTTGCATTTTTCATTTCTAAAGATGGAACAATAAGTGGTAATAAATCTACAAACCCAGGAACCTGTGATACTCCAGCAGAATGTTTTAATGCATTGTTAAAAAATAACTATAATGTTCCAGATGATAAGAATTATTACAATACAGATGAGCAAGATACAAGTGGCAGCTAGAGATTCGAACGGAATTTTTAATTAAAAAATCCACTCTTCATAACTCAAATATCACTCCTCGCTGAGTGGAACAACTAAATAACAATGCGTGAGGGCAAACCCCTCATCCTAACCTTCAGCCATACGGCACGCAGTTTCACTCGACTCACTTCGTTTCGTCGGTTCAGCTAGTGTCCCCAAGGAGAAGGAACTATTAAACAAACAAAAAAAACGGACAGGAACTGTCCGCTTATTTCATTTCTGAAACAAAAAAGGATTCACATTAACCTAAACTTTTCAGTACATAACCCAATTTGTTATTTAAACTTTATATACTAATGATAGAACAAAAGTGATTTAATTTCTCTAATTTTGCTCTATCCATGCTAAACTTTTTACAATAATTAACTATTTATGAAAGATACAAATTAACATAAAGAAGCAGGCGGGGTGGGAAACCCACTCCGCCTGCTTTTCTAAGAATTTTATCAATATTTTGATATTCTCTTACATACCCATATAAGATGCGAACAACGGCAAGTATAGGGCTGCTGCCAAAATCAATACGATAGTACCGATTACAACCAACATGATTGGTTCAATCATTTTTGTCATAATATCAATAATTGTATCCAATTGTTTATCAATATAGTTAGTTGCTTGACCTAACATATCACCCAAACGACCAGATTGTTCACCTGTTGCAATCATGAACAAAATCATCTTAGGCATTGTACGGGTTTTTCTCAAAGCTGCTGACAAGTGTTGACCTTGTTGAACCATTACAGTCGCTTCTTCAACCCTTGTTTCCAATGTATGGTTTGTCAATGTCATATTTGAAAGGTACAAACATTCCAAAATCGGAACACCTGCATCATACGCAACCTGCATAACTGCAATAAAGTTTGCGAAGTTTGAGAACTGAATCAAATCTGTCAATACAGGAATCTTTAATGATATATCATCAATTTTCCATTTACTTGGTTTCCAACGGAACAAGAAGTTAATGAAAGCACCAACTGCCGCAAAACCAATCGGGATTGCATACCAGTTCTTTTTCATCCACAAGCCCATATTCATCAAAACCCTTGTGATGAATGGCAATTGCATACCCATTGAATCAAACATTTCTTTGAATACTGGGAATACGAATACCAACATGACAATTACGATAAATACTGCCAACAAGATTACGAAAACTGGGTACATCAGTGTACCAACAACTTTTGACTTAATTGCTTGTTGTTTATTCAACAATTCCAACAAACGGTCTAATGTTTTTTCCAATTCACCAGAATCTTCACCAGCTCTTACCAAGCCGATATAAACTTGACCAAACTGTTCTGGATATTTCGCAACCGTACCAGCGAAAGTACCACCGTTCATAATTTGTCGTCTTAATTCTGTTGCAACTTGACGAATTTTCAATTTCGCAGCATCGTTTTCAATGAACAGCAATGACTCGATAATCGGAATACCAGCTGCCGCCAAGATTTGAAGAGTTGATGTGAAATCAATCTGTTCCGCCAAGCCTAATTTCGGCATCCTACCAGTTGGTTTCTTCTTTTCCTCTTTCTTTACTGCCTGTTCTTCAACAATATTTGTTGGAGTAAAACCTAAACGTCTTACCGCTGCACGGGCTTCTCGAAGATCGTCAGCCTCAACTTTACCTTTTACAAGTTCATTTGTACCGTCTTTTATCGCTGTATAATTATATACTGTCATAATTCCTCTATTCGCCTGCCATACCAAGTACTCTCACGAATTCATCAATCGTTGTCCAACCTTTTAAGATATGGTTGAAGCAACATTTGTTCAATGTAGTCATGCCGTTTGCAACAGCACTTTCTTCGATTTCCAAATCGTGAGCACCTTGTGCAATAAGTTTTTTGATTTCTTTAGTAATTTGCATGATTTCATATACACCAAGACGACCTTTGTAGCCTTGGAAACCACACTTGTTGCAACCTTTTGCCCTATAAATAGGTGTTGCCATAATCTTTTTAATATCTTCCTCATCGTGAGTAACAAGCATTGCTTCTTCTCTTGTGCAATGATATTCTTCTTTACAATCATCACAAAGTCTTCTTACAAGACGTTGTGCGATTACACCTGACAAAGTAGAAGATACCAAGTAATCTTTTGCACCCATTTCAATCAAACGAGTAACTGTAGCAGCTGCAGAGTTTGTGTGGACAGTACTTAATACCAAGTGACCTGTCAATGCAGCTGAAATCGCAATTTCAAGAGTTTCGTAGTCACGAATTTCACCAACTAGAATAATATCAGGGTCCTGACGTAAGATAGCTCTCATACAAGATGCGAATGTGATACCCGCCTTTGCGTTGATTTGAGATTGGTTAATACCTTCAAGCTTGATTTCTATCGGGTCTTCAATTGTTGTAATGTTAACAGATTCATCATTCAAACTCTTCAATACAGAGTATAGAGTTGTTGTTTTACCAGAACCAGTAGGACCTGATGTTAGGATAATACCGTTCGGACAAGATACCATCTGTTTAACTTTTTGAATATCCGATTCAACAGCACCAACCAATTTAATCTCTTTGTCATTTGAAGCCAAAGATACAGCAGGCGCCAAGATACGGATACAAACCTTTTCTTTACCAGATACAGGCAGTGTGTTAATACGGAAGTCGTAAGAGCAACCATTATAAGAAATTGAGAACGTACCATCTTGAGGTCGTCTGTTTTCTGCAATGTTCATTCTCGCCATAACTTTGAAACGAGCGATTACAGAAGTTTCAACTTTTGCTGGTACATCCAACACTTTCTGCAACATACCATCTTTTCTGTATCTAACGATATAACCAGATAATCTCGGCTCGATGTGAATATCGGAAACCTTATTATCAATACCGTTGGTAATAATTTGGTTAACAAATTTTGCAACTGAACCAGTAGAATCTTGAAGTTCAGCATCAACTTGTTCCCACAATGTTGCTTCTTCATCAGAGTCAACTGTTTCTTCTTTAATTTGTTCAATAATTTCTTCTGTTTGACGTTTTTGTTCAGAGAAGAAAGTATTTACTGCTGTTTGGAACTCGTAGTGAGTCATCAAAATCTGTTTTGGATTTTGACCAGTCAGATAAATAATTTCTTTCAAAACATCCATTTTTAAAGGTTTAACAACCCCTAAAACAAGAGTTTTGCCATCTGATGAAATCGGGATTACTGAATTTGCTTTAATAAAATCTTCTGGTAAGATGTTTACAAACTTTTTCTGATCTACTAATTGATCAGCTGAAACAAGGTCATAACCTGTTTGGTCATGCAAAACATCCTTCAATTGGTCAAGAGAAATTGAACCCATTTCAAACAACATTGAACCAATTGGAACACCTGTACGTTTTGATTCAGCCAAAGCCTTCATCAATTGAACTTCTGACACCATACCTTTAGCAAGAAGCATTTCACCTAACTTGCCGTGTGCAGCCTTTGGTTTGCCAGATTGTGCAGATGAAGCTGGATTTGTTGCTGTTGTATTTTTAGGTGTATCAGCAGATGCCTTGATACTTCCAGCAGGAACAAAATCAGCCAAAAGTTCTTTCAAATCATCTTCTCCTACAAGCATAAACTTGATAGATTGAGAAAAAGATTTTTTTAAAATAGCATTAACTTCATCTTTATTTGAAGCTTTTGATACTGCAACGAAAAGAAAATTATCTTTCACACTAATTGGAACGAATAAATGCAATCCCATTAGATTCTTATCGACACTTTCCAGTATCTTTTTATCTATGCTGTTTTTCAATCTTAAAATTAGTGCGTTCATCTATTTTATAATACTTTTCTTTGCTTATATAACAATATCAACCAAAAATTTATTTAATTTCAATCATAAATCGCTTTTGGGCGACGACCCTCTATAAAGAGGTATCGTCACTTACTGCATCTTCTGTATCAACGATGATTTGTGGAGTAATCATCATTACCATTTCTTCTTTCTTTCTACCAGTTGTTGTACTTCTGAAGAACATACCAATCACTGGTAAATCACCTAAGAATGGGATTTTAGAAACGTTTTTAGTTTCAGTTTCTTGAATCATACCACCTACAACCATTGTTTCTCCGTCTTTAATTCTTATTCCTTTAAGGTCTAAGTTACGTCTTTGTAATAATGTTGCGGCAATATCTCTTTCACCATCAACTTCACCTGGAGTAGTAAGTTGAGCTGAGATAGTTGCATATTGAGGTTTAAGGTCAAGAGTTACATAACCATCTGGACTGATGAATGGTGTAATCTCAACTTTGATACCGTTATCATTGTTAATTGTGTATTCTTTTTGAGCTTGTGAAGAACCAGAAGCTGAACCATTATCCAAATATTGAGATGTTACTTTAGATACATAGTCAGAAGTCAAGTCAATTGTTGATTTTTGTCCTGAAGTAATCATAATTCTTGGATTAGCAAGTACTCTACCTTTTTCATTTTCAACTAAGTAGTTTACTGCATATACTAACTGTGGAGAACCACCCCATTTAACAATTTCGCCTTCTTTTTTGTATTCACCCTTGTCTTCATCCCAATCACCTACAATATCATAACCATGACCAGAGAAGAATACTGGATATTTAGAAGCTGTAGAGAATCCTTTACCACCACCAGCATTGAATGAGAAGTTTTTACTCATGAACATCCAAGTATTATCAAATGTTTTACTACCAGATTCTGATAATGAAATAATTTGAACTTCCAAGTATGCTTGAGGAGTTTTCTTATCATTAGCCAAGATATAATCTCTAATCATTTCTAATTGAGTCGGAGAACCTCCAATAACTTGGATAGTACCTAAAGTTGGGAAGTAAGATACTGAAAGAGTTTTCAATGACAATCCTGCCATGCCATCCCCAGATGGAGCAGAACCATCAACTGAACATACTAACTTACCTCCACCAACTGAAATTCCGTTAGAAGAGCTTGATGAATCACTTGAAGAATCACTGCTATCTCCGCTATCATCACTACTATCGCTATCATCAGAAGCAAAACCAGTAGGAACACCAGCTGCAAAACCAACAGGAGTACCTGAAGAACCACTTGCAGATGAACTGCTACTTCCAGCAGATGATGAACTGCTATCAGATGAACCATTTGAAGCAGTTGATGGTAATAATGAAGAACAAATCATATTAGCCATTTCTGCAGGAGTTGTGTGGTTAACTTTGAATGTTGTAATTTGAGGTTTAATATCAAATTGAGCAACAACTTTTCTTGCCATATCTGCATCATTTGCAGTACCCATTACAATCAATTCATTTGTTGCAGGGTTTGTAGTAACAACTGGTTTTGTTGACAATCCTGGGTTGATACCATTTTTATTGAAAATATTTGTATTCAAAAATGATGCAATAGCAGTAGCATTTACATATTTAACAGGAATCAATGTCATGCCTTTTTTAGCCATTGACAAAGCTTCGTCTTTCTTAGAAATAATCAAAGTATTTGCTTCAATATCATAGAACAGATCATTTGTAGTAACTACCAAATTCAAAGCTTCTGACAACGGAATATTAACTAAGTCCATTGTTACTGTAGATTCTTCTAAATTTGGAGAGAAAATAATATTCATACCAGCTTGGTCTGCAAACATTCTCAAAACTTGTTTAATATCTGCATCTCTTAAACTTAAATTTACAATTGAATCTGCGTTCGCAATCTTTACGTTTGAACTCAAATCCATCGGTGCACTTTCAGTAGATCTAATTTGAGGTCTTGATAAAGCATCACCATATCCGCCATAAATACCATCTAATGCAAATGCAGCGCTTGACAAATTAGTTACAGCGAAAGCTGATAACATAACACTTGCAATAATTTTTTCTCTGATTCTATTTTTCATATCTGCTCCTGCTTATATTTTCTTCTTATTAATTAACCTTTTCTACCACCAAATCTGTTTTTCAAGTTATACAAATCGTTAGCTTTACCATTCAAATCATCTCTAGAGAACAATTCTCCAATACTTGCAGAATATACGTTTGAGCCTAGAGTTACTGTAATGATTGATGGGTCAATTGTAACAACTTTGTATTCTTGACCAATAATTTTATCCCCTTGTCTTACCAAATAATCTTTGTTATCAACATTGATTATCGCAGAAGGATTTGTTCTATTATACATAATACCAACAACTTTGGTTCTTGTAATCTTTGCTGCTGCTGCATCTTTTGAAGCTAATGAAGTTGGAGGAACAGGAAGATTGAAGCTGTATGGGCTTATATCATCTTGTTCTCTAATTGAAACATTTTTCATGCTCTTAATCTTAGCAATATGAGAATTGTAAGCATTAGCTTCTGCGATTGCAGATCTTCTAGCTTCTTCAAAAGCTTTAATCTCATCTGATGGCATGAACGGGTCTGAACGACCAATTGATGTAACATCATAAGAAATCAAGTTACTAGCTTGATTATCTTTAACATCTAAATCTACGTTGTTATCAGAAGGGACATTTACCTCTTCTTTTGGAGCTGGATTAGTATCTGCAATAGGAGTTTCTTCCTCTTGACTTGCTGCTCCACCTAAATTTTGTAAAACACCACATCCGCAAGAAATTATCCCAACAGATAATACTGCAATAAGAAGTCCTAATACAAACTTCCCTCTTTTGCTGAATGTATTGTTTATCCAACTTTCTTTCCGATAATAATTTGTGTTCACGTTATTCCCACCCATCTTAGTCTTTGATAATAACATTATATTAAAGCTCTCAATTTTGTGTATCAACTATTTAGTGTATTTCACAACAATAGCTCTCCTTAAAATAGTATCATAATTTCAAGATTAAGGCAAAAAACAGAAATATAGTGCAAATTTTAACCCGTATCATCTGAAACAGCCTAATATAAAAGGATTTAGGCAAGTTTACATTTCGTAAAACGAACAAATTTAGCTAAAAGTTCAATCCATAGATTTAGAACTTCTTATTTACGAATACTTAATCTTTCTAAACATCTTGCAAATCTAACAAGTTTTGATTCGGTATCACAAGTGATTGAATCAACCAAAATAGTTTTGCAACCAAACTTTTTACCACAAAGAATATCAGTTAAAGGTCTATCCCCAACTAAAACACAATCGTTTGGATTATAACCATGTTCTTTTACAAAAGTTGAAATTGCAGAAGTATTAGGTTTTGCCGCCTTAAATAACAATGGGAAATCTGAAATCTGTTTAACTTTTTCAATATATTCTTCATTTTTATTATTAGAAACTACTGCAATAAAAAAATCTTTACGCACTTCATTTAACCAATCAAGCACTTCTTGAGAATATTTACCAGATTTAGAAGCCATCAAAGTACTATCCAAATCAAAAAGCATTGCCTTTATACCTTGGGATTTTAATTCTTCTAAATTAATATCAAAAATTCTCTTTAAATTGTAATCTGGCTTAAGAAACATGTTCTTTTACTCCAATTGTTCGAGCAAGTGCAATTGAATAATCAACAGGTTCCTTATCAAATCTCAAATAAACATCAGCATTCGTATTTGCCAATTGTTGATTATCACCTTTCTCATCAATAATTTCAAGAATTTTTGCTACAAACTGTTCTTTTGGTGTAATTATTTCAACTTCATCATTTAAAAGAACTTTATTTTTTACTTTCACGAAATAGAAATTGTCATCTGAATTTGAAGCCAAATCAATTTCAGAATGTTTTTTCTTAATGCCTTTAAATTCAAACAAGAAATCAGCTCCAGCCAAACCTTTTGAAATATCATAGCTATAGCTATCTGGCTTGTTTTCACCTAAAGCAAAACCTGTTGTGTAGCCTCTATTTCCAACTTTTTTAAGTTCTAAGAAATATTTTGACAAATCCGCATCTGGATTTTTCATAATTTCATCAATTGCATTTCTATAAGTTTTTGCAACGGCTGAAACATAATATAAACTTTTTGTACGACCTTCAACCTTGAATGAATCAACACCAGCATCAATCATTTCTTTCAAATGTTCAACAAGACATAAATCTTTTGGGCTCAAAATATGAGAACCACGATTATCTTGATGGATTTCGTAGTACTGTCCTGGGCGAGTTTCTTCAACAAGTTTGTAACTCCAGCGACAAGGTTGAGAGCAGTTACCATGGTTAGCTTTTCTTTCTCCATTTGTAAAGTAATCACTTAACAAACATCTTCCAGAAAAAGATACGCACTGAGAACCATGAATAAAACATTCAACTTCCATATCTGGAACTTGTCTTTTTATTTCAGCAATCTCTGGAATTGACAATTCACGAGCAAGTACAACACGACTTGCACCCATATCTTGCCAAAACTTCACACATTCATAGTTTAAAATATTGGTTTGAGTACTGATATGAATATCCACATCTGGCAAATATTTTTTTACTAATCTTAAAATACCAAAATCACTAACAAGTACAGCATCTGGATTTGCATCCTTAATTATATCCATGCTCTCTTCCAAGTGTTTAATATCTTCATTAAAAGCAAAGATATTAAGTGTCAAATAAGCTTTAGCACCAAGTTTGTGCGCCAAATCAATCGCTCTTTTAAGATTTTCAAGAGTGATAATTTCACCTTTTCGCATTGCTCTAAGGCTGAAATCCACAACACCAAGATAAACTGCATCTGCACCATATCTTACAGCATATTCTAATTTTTCCAAATTGCCAGCTGGCATCAATAATTCAACGTTTCGCATAAGTCAATAATAAGCTAAACTAAATTAATAATCAACCAAACAGGTGATGTCTATTTTTGATAAATATGGAAAATAGAATATATAAAACATTAGGTTATTTTTTTGGAGAATAAAACATGCGAACTATTTCTAACGCAACTAGCACAATTAAAGAAATTTGGTCTTATCAACATCCTGTAATGCACACTTGGTTTCTATTCAGTGCTGCGTCGCTAGGTTGCATGTTTACACTTTTATTTTTCGTATTATAAAATTTATTTGATAGGCAATATATAATACAAATACCCCTAAAACAAAGAACAAGAACTATTTTCAAAAGTTCTTGTTTTTAGTTTATTGATGAACAGGATTGAAGTATTTTTTCAACTTTATGAGCATGATTGCGCATAACAAGCATGCTGCGGAAACCAAACCTAACCAAAATCCTTTCAGCATAAAACCTAAATGGAAAGCTAAGAAGCAGCCAAGAGGAATTGATACACACCAATAAGCTACAAAGTTTGCAAACAATACAACATTAGTTTGTTTAATACCTTTACAAACACCAGCCAATGATATTTGTAATCCATCAAAGATTTGGAATACAGATAAAATATACATTATTGGAACGGCAATTTTCACTAATGAAGCATCAGAGGTGAAAATTCTAACCAAGTGAGGAGCAAAGGAAGAAAAGACAATTGCACTACAAACCATGAACGATACAGAAAGCATTGTTCCAAAGAAAGAATATTTTTTTAAATCTTCATAATTATCTGAACCATTTGCAAATCCGACTTTAACAGCAATAGCATTAGAAATTGCAAACGGAACCATAAATGAAATTGTGGTCAAAGTACAAACCAAATTTTGTGCAGCTGCATATAATCCAGAAACTCTGCCCATCAAAATTGCAATACTATTGAATGCTACAAATTCAACTAATACAGCAAGAGAAATCGGCATTCCAATTTTTAGCATGCTGTGATAGTATTCTTTCTCCTTGTAATTTCTGAAAGTCATATTTATAAAGCAGTATATTAAAAGAGCAAAACCCATAAAATATCGAACTAATAAACTTGCAATAGCTAAACCAATAACCCCTAAAGATGGAATAGGTCCAACGCCAAATACAAAAATTAAATTCAAAACAACATTCAAAAATACGCAGAAAAATGTTACAACATTTGGGAATACAACAATTTCATAAGCCTGTAAAAACTCTTTCAAGCAAGTATGCAAATAAGCTCCAAATGTACTAAATGCTGTAATAAGCATATAATCTTGAACTGGTGCAATTAATTTTTCTTCAAATCCCATTTTAGGAATAAGTGGAACAACCGCAACAATCGCAAGAGAAGTTATCAATGCCAACAACATTGAAAACCTTATAGAAGGATAAAAATATTTTTTTATAGATTTATTTTGTCCACGATAATTTGATAACAATGGAGAAATGCTAGAAATCAAGCCTACTCCAAATGTAAAAATACAATTTACAATTGCCGTTGCAATACTAATCGCCGCAAATGCATCCGTTGAATATCTTCCCGCAATAACAACATCTCCAACACCAATTAAAATGAAACCTAAATTACCCATAATAATTGGGGCAGCTATTGTCATCAATTCTTTAATATAATATTTTATCCCTTTTTCACACATAATTTAATCTTACCACGAACAAAAATAATCTTTAAAATTTGTTATATCTAACTAGAATTTTATAAAAATATACGCTATAATTAATACGTCATAAATATTAGGAGTTTTCGAGGTGAAAAGATTTTTATTATCATTTGCACTAATTTTGTGCCTAGTTTTTGGAATAAACAATTGCGCTTTCGCAAAAGACAACATACAAGCAATTGAAACAATTAGTCAAATAGGCTCTCTTGCAAATAACGGAAACTATATGCAAGCGCTAGACAAATGTAATGAAGCTCTAAAAAAATATCCCAAAGAACCTGACTTATACTACTGGAAGGCATCTATTCAAAACTCCATCAACCAAAAACAAGAAGCCTTAGAAAACTTTAACAAAGCAATTTCACTCAACCCTAAAGAAGGAACTTATTACATTGTTAGAGGAATTTGCAAAATGGATTTGAACGATTATAAAGGTGCAGAAGCAGATTTCAACAAAGCAATAGAGCTTTCTCCAAATGATGCAACAGCATATACAATGAGAGGTTGCGCTAAACTTTCTCAAGGAGATATTGATGGCGCTAATAATGACCTAACAAAAGCAAATCAACTTTTCGATAAAGATGAAGATTTAAAAAAGGTTAAATAATTATCTTACATTCAAAAATTTATGCACTTGAGGAATCAATCTGACATTTGGATAAATCGATGTAAATTTATCCAAAATTGAACTGCAAAAATCAGAATCAACACTCATTTTATCTCCAATCATTTTTGGTTGGAGAACAAGCTCAATCCCAAAATCTTTGCCAATTTTGGCGCAAGTTTCGATTTCGTCTTCTGTGATATTTTTATCAAATACAATTTTTGCAAAAGTTTCAACACCTTCACATACTTTGAAAAATTTTCGATGTAATTCGAAAGTATTTTTTCCTGTTGAAGATGGCAATTTTATATCGGCAGAAATTATATCAATATAATCCTTTATAATTGGCAATTTATCAAAAAGAGTTGCATTAGTTTCTAAATAAATTTTAGTTTTTCCTTTAACCAAAGGTAAAAACTCTTTCAAAAACTCTACCGAAATCAAAGGCTCTCCGCCTGTTAATGAAATTGAATGAAATGTCGATAAATCGTAACATTCTGAGATTTTTGAATACAAGTCTTCTGGAGAAAAATCAGTACCTTTTTGAAACTCAGTATCACAATAATCGCAATTCAAATTACAACCGCAAAATCTTATAAATAGCTGTTTATATCCAACAACAGGACCTTCTCCTTGAATAGAAGAAAATATTTCATTAATTCTAGCTTCCATACCCGAAATTCTTTCTCACATCATCTTTTGACAAATTTTTAAGTCGTTCATACAACTTAATTTCATCTTCCGACAAATCATGAGAAAATTCAATACTTACGCAAATAATTAAATCTCCAACCTTGCCATTTTTTTTGATACCTTGGTTCGCAATTCTAAATTTTTGCCCAGAACAAGTATTTTTAGGAAGTTTTAGTTTTATCTTGCCATCAAAAGTAGGAATAGATATTTCTTCACCCAATGCTGCCTCAAATGGTGAAATTGGAACCGTGTAATAAATATTTAACTTGTCAAAATGAACTTGAGTTTTTGTTTCAATTTTTATATTAATATATAAATCTCCGCAAGCGCCACCATTTTTACCACTTGCACCTTCCCCGCGCAATCGAAGTTTTGCGCCATCTTTTACTCCTTTCGGAATAGTCACAGTAATTTTTTTTGTTTTAACTATTTCACCTTTTCCGTCACAGTTTGAACACTTTCCGCCATTCACAAACTTATGTCCCAAACATTTTGGACAAGTTTGAGTTGTACGGATATTTATTATTCTTTTACTTCCAGTAATAACTTCATCTGGAGTAATGGAAACTTCTGTTGTGATATTTTCACCCTTTTTAGGCTTTTTGTTATCACGATTGCGTTTATTCCTTTTCAATTGAGCAAACCAAAATTTTATAGATTTTGAAAGAGTTGATTTCTCTTTCTTTTCTGAAGCTTTCTTTTTCGTACTAGATGGTTTTGACGAATTTTCAAATTGGGAATGATAAGAACTATTTTTTGTTTGTTCTTCTTTGTATGCCTCTTCTGCTTTTTTAGAGGATGTTGTTGTCTTTTCAGATTTAAAAAAGCCATTCAATGTATCATATTTTGAACGTTCAACATCATTTGAAAGAACATCATAAGCTTCCGTTATATTTTTAAAAATATTTATAGCATCGACGTCTTTATTTATATCTGGATGGTATTTTCTTGCAAGTTTACGATATGCAGATTTTATCTCTACTGTTGTTGAATCAACAGAAACACCAAGAATTTCATAATAATTTTTTGTACTATTAAACGCCATACTTTTTATCTAATGATAAAAATAAAAATTTCAACATCTTCAATTAGGTAAATTTAAAACCAATAAAAAAAGAGTAAAGATTAAAAAACCTTTACTCTTTTTCAACATTTATCTTGAAACGACTTATTTAGAAATAGTTTCAAAGATTACATTAAATGCTTCTGGATCTTTAACTGCTAAGTCAGCAAGCATTTTTCTGTTAACAACAATATTAGCTTTTTTGCAAGCGTTTACGAATCTAGAATAACTCATACCACGTTGTCTTACAGCTGCATTGATTCTAACAATCCATAATCTTCTCATATTACGTTTTGTAGTACGTCTATCTCTGTAAGCGTATTTAAGAGCTTTCATAACAGCGATGTTAGCAACTTTGAAGATTCTGCTTCTAGCGCCGATAAAGCCTTTAGCAAGTTTTAATATTTTTTTGTGTCTTTTAACACCTGCATTACCACGTTTAATTCTCATTTTTTATGCTCCTATCTTGAATACTTCTTGTATGGTAACTCTTTAGATACCAATGCTACATGTGACTCAGAAACGCCAACCATCTTGAAAATTCTGCGTTTTCTAGATGCTGACTTGTGTTGGAGCAAGTGGCCTATACCTGCTTGTCTTTTCATGATTTTACCAGATGCGGTTACTTTGTAACGCTTTGCAGCTGATCTGTGTGTTTTTAATTTTGGCATTTTCTTCTCCTTTTTCTTAAAGTAGTAACTAAAAAATTACAGGCATACCAAAGCCTATAACTTTCGGCTAAGAGTATTGTATTATGAAATCCTAATATTTGCAAGTCTAAATGTAAAATATGTAAAGCGATTGGGTGAAAGTTTTCGGGATGACAGGATTTTGCGTGGCTGTTGACGAAGAATGAGTCTTACAGCCATACATCGGGAAATCTACAATTCTTTTTATTATTTTGTTTAGAATTGTGATTTCGTGAGAACCTGCGGAGCAGGAAAAGAAAAAAACTCGGGATGACAGGATTTGAACCTGCGGCCCCTTCGTCCCGAACAAAGTGCGCTACCAAGCTGCGCTACATCCCGAAAGCTTAATCTAACTTGCTTTTTTAACTCTTTTAATCTTCAAGAAGAACAATAATGGTAAAATTGCGACACATAGAAATGCTAGCAATGCAAATACATCATAAAAAGAAGCTAATCTAGCTTGTTGCAAAAGTTGTTTATACAAAAATCCATTTGCTTTTCTTGCTGCAACAACATGAGGATAATGAATTAAAAATTTATTGGTAAAAGCCATCAATTTATATCTAAACATTACATTATGATAACCCAAATCCCCAACCAAATAATTTTGGTGAACTTGTGAAACTCTGGCAATAAATGTTGCAGACATTGCAGTAGATACTGCTGTTACCAAGTTTTTGAATAATGCGTGTAATGCAGCAGCATCTGCGTTTTTAGAAGCTGGCATTGTTTGGAATGACAACGCTGTAATCGGAACAAATGCAACTGGAACACCTATACATAACAAAAGATTAGGCAAAATAACACTTTCCATAGAAGAAGTTGTATTCATTGCAGTCAACATCAAAATTGAAACAGCCATAATCAAAAATCCAATGACAGTAAGCAATCTTGGTTCTACATATTTTGAAATAGCACCGACAACAAGCAACCCCACAAAACAAACTATTGCTCTAGGAAACATCGTTAAACCTGACATTGAAGGGCTATAACCCAATAAACTTTGAACAAACATTGGAACAAGTAACAATGTAGAATAAAGCATTACATTAATAAAAGAACTTATTGTTGTTCCAAATAAGAAATTTCTATCTTTGAAAACTCTTATATCGATTACTGGATTGTCATATTCCAATTCCCAAACATAGAAGAAAATAAATGAGAATATACAAATTCCAGTCAAATAACAAATCCACGGAGTATCAAACCAATTGTACTGCTGACCTCTATCCAAAACAATTTGCATACAAGCCATAGCCACAACAATTGAAATATATCCAACTATATCAAACTTCTTTTTCTTAACACTTTTTGGAGGTTTGTCATCTGGCACAAAAAGCTTCAATAACAAGAACGACAACATACATAACGGAATGTTTATAATAAATACCCATTGCCAAGACCAGTTATCGGTCAAGTATCCCCCCATAAATGGACCAGCCAAAGGGGAAAACATTGCCGCTACCCCAAAAAGGCTCATTGCAATTCCACGCTGTTCTTTTGGAAAAACTTCCAACAAAATAGCTTGACACAACGGCAAAATACAACCACTCCCGACACCTTGAACAACACGAGCACCAATTAACGCTTGAAGGTTCGGAGCAATAATACAAAGCAAACAACCTATAGCAAATATCAATAAGCTATAGAAAAACAAAAGCTTTTTACCAATAATTTGAACCAAATAACCTGTTACAGGAAGCATTAAACCTGCTGAAATAATATAACAGGTAATTACTGTATTTGCTTCATATTGTGTTGCGCCATAAAATCCTGCTATATTTGGTTGGCAAACGTTTGTAGCAGATGATGCCGCAAGTGATAAAAATGACGGCAACAATACTGATATTGCAACAATATACGGATTTGTCGGGGTATTACTTTTTGTTTTAGCCATAAATTTCTCTTATCTTTGTTATCATGATAACAAAAACATTTTTTATTACAAATAATAATGTTTCAAATATTAACCAGTATTAAAATTTAATTTCTTTTCTCCAACAATACAAGAAATAAATAGACAAAACAAAATAAGTTGCCCACATAATGACAGTCGCAAAGCAATTTGAACCGTGCAAATAAGCATTTATCCACATAATTGTAGATAAACCATTCACAACAAACCAAACATGCCATTGTTCTATACATCTTTTTACCGTTAAGAGCAAACCGACAATTGAAAATACAGAGGTCACAGCATCAATCATAGGACTTTGGTCGTGAAAATATTTCAAAATTAAATACAATATAAAAGATAATATAATAGAAGCAGAATAATAAACTAATCTTTCTTTTGTTGATAATTTTGTTTTAACAATCTCTTGGCAATCCTTTTTCAAATGTTGTTTCCACTTGAAAATTCCAAAAATTTGCATCGGAAAGTAATACAACAAATACAAGCACAAATTCCCAAACAAATTATTTTTATAAGCCAAAAAAGCGTAACATAAAGTTCCGCACAATCCGAACATATAGCAAGAAATTTTACCCTTGCCAGCTAAGATTGTATATGATATTCCACAAATCGCAGAAACTAAGGCAATTTTACTATCTTTCATATACAATGACATCAAAATTATAAGAACAATTTCCAAAGGAAAAATTATCCTTTCATACTTGCCCCATCCGCAAAATTCTTTTCTTATAAAATCAACGACATTCATTAAAAGCATTTTACACTAAACTCACAAATATTGAAATATTTTAAGATTTCTAAAAATCATTTTACTTTTACCTTTGTGTGCGTTCTACTATAATTAGGATAACTTAAAATGCACATACAAAATATCGGCTCGCAAAATTTTACAACCAGATTACTCAAAAATAAAACAGTACTAAAAACCCTAGAAAAAATTTCTGACCATGGAACATCTTTTAGTGCTGGAACTTCTTTAGCCTTATCACTTGTTATGCGCCCAATTGCAATATTTTCCACACCAGATGTTGAAAAAGAAAACAAACAATACGCAGCAACAAACTCTGTTTGTTCGGGATTGATAAAATTCGGAATAGTTGAAGCTGTCGCTCTTCCAATTGAAAAAGCTGTACAAAATATTGATAAAAAAGCCGAAAAATTTCTACAAAAAGATACTATAAAAAATCTAACAACTGAAGGACAAGCAATAACTAACTCCAGAAGTTATAAACTCATGACACAAATCATCAAATTAAGTACAGGATTTTTCACCGCAATCCCAAAATCAATGCTTACTCTTGCGCTAATCCCAGTATTAATGAGTTCAATTTTTAAAACAAAAGTTCCAGATACAAAAAAACAAACTCCAGCACAACAGTTCACACCATTCACAGCTTCAAATAAAGAAATCAAAGAAAAATTAAACTTCACAGGAAATATTGATAGAATTTCTAAGGCTTTAGGAAAAATTATAGATAGCAAACATTTTCAAAACTTCGCAATTAAAAACGAAACTAAAGACAAAGATATAGCAAAACATATAACAGCTGCAACAGATATTTTATTAACAACGTCATTTGCCGTACAAACAAACAACAGCAAAAAAATAAAAGAAAACCGCAAAAAAGCACTGATTTATAACAATGTAATTTCAACGGCAATAACTCTTGGTGGTGGCTATTGGATAGATAAATTAATAGCAAAAAATTCTAATGGACTTATTGATAAACTCAAAAAAATCAATGCTACCGACCCAAAACTAAACAAATATATTGAAGGCATAAACATCCTCCGCCCAGCACTAATTTTTGCAGGAATTTATTACTGTATATTGCCAATATTTTCAACTTACTTGGCAGAAAAAGTCGATAAATTTATTGAAAAACAACAAAAGAAGTAATGAGTTCTAAACGTTTTTGACAAGCAATTTTACAAGTTCTTTAAATTTAGTTTTTACTTTTTCTGCGGTTTCAATAACTTCTTTATGGTCAAGTTTCTTAGAAGAAACACCACTTGCGTAATTTGTAATACAGCTAATTCCTAGAACATTCATTCCACAATAGTTAGCAACAATTGCTTCTGGAACAGTTGACATGCCAGCAGCATCTGCGCCTAAAATTCTTGCCATACGAATTTCAGCTGGGGTTTCATAACTTGGACCAGAAGAAGCAATATAAACACCATGCTTCAAATCAATTTTTAACAATCTGCCAGCAGCATCTGCTATTTTTATTAAATTTTTATTATAAACTTCTGACATATCAGGGAATCTAGTGCCAAAAGTTTCATCATTAGGACCTACAAGCGGATTTGCACCCATCATGTTGATATGGTCAGTAATAACCATCAAATCTCCAGGGCGGAAGCTTTTATTTACAGCACCAGCTGCGTTTGTCAAAATCACAGTTTCAACCCCAAGGGCTTTCATAACTTTTATAGGATAAGTAACTTCTTGCAAAGAGTGACCTTCGTAATAATGACTTCTACCTTGCATCATAACAACTTTTCTATCACCAATTGTCGCAAAAACTAAATTACCTTTGTGACCAGCAATAGTGGATTTTGCGAAATTAGGGATTTTAGAATAAGGAATAGAGATTTCACAATATTCATCAGCCAAATCTCCAAGACCAGAACCTAATACAATACCAACTTCTGGCTTAAATTCATCAGTATAAGTTTCAATATAATCCAAAGTATCTTTTATCATATAAACCCCTCTTTCAAAAAAATACACAAATGTCCAACTGACGTTTGCGTATTTTTTGAATTATAAAATTATCCTACCAATCTGTTATCATCAGCTTCAGATGCTTTAACCATCAAAGCGTGTTCAACAGGATTTTCTTTTGAATAAGTAGTTTCGTGTGTTTCTTCAAAACCAAAATCTTCACGAGCTTTTCTTGCTTGGTTTTCATCAACGATTTTTTTAGCAAGTTCAGCGATTTCGTAAACTAATTTATATCTATTATCTGTATTTTCGTTTAAATCCCACGCTACTTTAATTATTTGCTCCATTGAATAGTCCTCACTTTTCTATCTATAGAACTATAATATAATATAAATGATTATTTGACAAGTGGCTTAAAAATTTATTAAATTGACAATCTATAATTTTACTGCATAATCAATTCTTTAATTTCTTTACGTTTTAATTTTCTTGTTGTCGTTCTTGGAAGATTTTCCGTTCTCACAATAATTTTAATTGGGCGTTTGTATGGTGCAAGTTGAGTTGACAAGTACTTAACTTCTGTCTGAATAGATTTTTCTAAGTTTTCAAAAGAATCAAAATTAGAAGAAAATTCTACTGTTGGAACGATTACAACTGCAATTTCTTCACATCCATCCTTTTCTCCAAAACTTCTTTTTACACCAGTAACGCATACTTCTGCAAAATTTGGACTTTGCTCTAACACTGCCTCTATTTCTTCTGGAAAAACTTTTTTACCACCAGAAAGAACAATCATATTTTTAATGCGACCTGTTATATATATTAATTTTGTTTTACTATCTACTCTTGCAATATCTCCAGTGTGAAGCCATCCATCAGGTGTTATTACTTCATTTGTTAAGTCTGGTCGTTTGTAATAACCTTTCATAACAGATGGACCTTTTAGCATAAGTTCTCCAGTTAAATCATCTATTTTCACCTCAAAAGAGTCTAGAACTGGACCAACAGACTTCATGTCTTGGTATTTACCTCTATTTACTGCTACAACAGGACTTGTTTCAGACAAACCATAGCCTTGGTGAACTTTTATTCCAATTCGTTCAAAAAATTCTCCAACATGAACATCTAGTGGTGCTCCACCTGCTATACATCCAAAAAACTCTCCGCCAAATTTCTTATGAATTGGTGCGAATAAATATTTTCTCATTTTTACGGGTAAAATTTTTGCAACTGCATAATTTATTTTGAATAAGAATTGAACAAATTTTGATTTTTTGTTTAGTTCGGATTCTATTGAAGTTTTTAAAAGTTTCAAAAATGCAGGAACGGTAATCATGAATCGAATTTTCTTCTCTTTCATAACTTCAAGAATATCATTTGGTTTTAAGCTTTTTGTATAATAGATTGAATAACCATGATTTAAAAATGTGAAAAATCCTACTGTTAACTCAAACAAATGATTCATTGGAAGAATTGAAAGCATTCTCATATCTTCGTTTGGAGGAAGAATTTCTTTTAGCGCAATTCTCAAATCATGCATTTGTGCAAGCATATTTTTGAATGTAATTTCTACCCCTTTAGGAGCACCCGTCGTTCCAGAAGTGTAGATAGTGAAAGCTGTAGCGCTAAGGGGGCGTCTTCTCCATTTTGCATTATATTTTTCTGGAATTGAATATAAACTTGGAATAAGCTCATCTTCACTAGGCGAAGAATCCATAAGAATTATATGTTTGATTGAAGGGATTTTGTTTTTTAATTCTTTTGCTTTGTCAATATATGTACTTGATACAAGCATAACAACAGGTTCACAATTTGAAAGAATTGAATTAAGTTCAAAAATAGTAAGCTTATTGTCTAGAGGAACAGTCGTTAAACCTGCTAAAACAGAACCAAAAACACATGCGCCATATTCGGGTTTGGATTCAGATAGAATTGCGAGTTTTTCACCTTTAGGAATTTGCAAATCTTCAATGAGATAAGATGCAAGACGTCTAGATAACAAGCCTAAACCCTTGTACGTAAATTCATTCCATCCCCATTTGGATTTCATCCCAAGTGAAATTTTTTCGCTATTATTTACAGTAATTTCTTCCAACAAAGAAAACACATTTTCATACTTCATATAATTACCCCTAATCAAAATATATACTATATTCTATCTCAAAATCTATAATGTGCAAATATACTAATAATTATGAAGTTTTTAGTTGGGCAAGTATGCCCAACCTACAGGGCTCCGCTCAGTATGACGAATTTGTAATATGTTGAGCATCACTCCTCTCCTAGGGAGAGGCTGGGAGAGGGGTTGATTGAAAAAGTCTATAGGTTGATAAGTGGATAAGTCTATAAGTTCTTTACGGAATTTATTCTGTCATGCTGAACTTGATTCAGCATCTCTAACCAAACGCATAAAACATTTCCCTCGCCCTTGTTGGGAGAGGGGGTAGGGGTGAGGGTTTTAATTCTTTTTTCGTAGAAATAAAAAAGAAAAAGTGAACATTAGAATAATCGACCCCTCTCCCTTAATCCCTCTCCCTAGGAGAGGGAACAATGACCACATATTACAAATTCGTCATTCTGATGGGTAAACGGTTGATATAGTAAATGATTTTGCATTTTTACCCGAAGAATCTCAAGCCTATGCGTTCAGTTTAACCCCTCACCTCAATCCTCAGCCATACGACACGCAGTTTCACTCGACTCAACTTCGTTTCGTCGGTTCAGCTAGTGTCCCTCGGCGAGGAATAATGAACAATATTTTACAAATATGTCATTCTGAGGGATAAACGATTGAAATAGTAAATAATTTTGCATTTTTACCCGAAGAATCTCAATCCTATGGGTTCAATTTAACCCCTCACCTCAATCCTCAGCCATTCGGCACGCAGTTTCACTCGACTCAACTTCGTTTCGTCGGTTCAGCTAGTGCCCCCAAGGAGAGGAAGATACTTTATTTTTAACAAAATTATTTGCCAAATTTCAAACACTTATACAAATATAAAATATTCTTATCACAATTGAGAGAGTTTATAATTTCTTCTTTCATTTCGTCGTATGGAATAGCACTAAAAACAAAAAGTTCATATATATCTACTTTTAGCGCAGCTGCAATTGCAGTTAAGGTTTCTGGGGATGGATAATTATTTCCATTTTCAATCTTGCTTATATTTTTAGGGTCAATGCCAACAATTTCAGCAAGAGCTTCTTGTGTGAGTTTTAGCTCTTTTCTCAATCTTTGAATTTTTTGTCCAAGATTTTGTTTTAGTGTCATTTGGCAACCCCTTTTATTTGAATTTATCAACTCAAATAAAAATTTTAACCATCTATAGAGTATATTTTTAGAAAAATTCTGCATGGCGGATTGACAAAATCCTATTCATTAGATATAATTATAATATAACTCTATATATTAAATAGAGAATTGGTTATAAAAATCTGTTATCAGAATGGAAGTTATAGTTACAAAAAGAAAGGTGAAAAATTATGACAAAAAGATTCGGCTTTACTCTTGCAGAAGTATTGATTACTTTGGGTATCATCGGTGTAGTTGCTGCAATGACAATCCCTACATTGATTGCAAACACTAACTCTGCAAAATTTAGATCTCAATTCAAAAAAACATTATCTACTTTGAACCAAGCTGGTTTGATGGCTCAAGCTCAATACGACTTCGATTATGCTGGAACTGATGAAGCTTGTAGTAAGACAGGAGGAACAGACAATCCAGAAGGGAAAATGACATTCTGTTCATTGTTAAATGGTACCTTGACTGGTCAAACTTATGTTGGTGCTCCATCTAATCTGTATAGAGCAAATTCTGGAGCAACTGACAAGTCAGGAAAAACCGCATACAGTATTAAGACTACTACTTTAGATTCAACTATGGCCAATTACCTAGCATACCAATTGGCTGATGGTTCACTTGTTGCATTCCCTAAGGGCGCTAAAGGCTGTTCTCTTCCTCTAGAAGAACAAGTTAACTCTACATCACTTGGAGCAAGTGGGACTTTAGGTGGTTGTATAGGATTTATTGATGTAAACGGCACAACTCTACCTAATACAGAAGTTAGATGCGGTACAGATGCAAATACCTTTACGGCATCTATAAAAGTTGAATCACCTTGTACAGTTAAAAATGATGCAAAACACATGACAGACGTATTCCCTATTGTATTCCACGATGCAACTGTTGAACCAGCATCTGATGCTGCTAAATATGTTTTGACATCTGCTAAATAGACTTAAAAAATAAGTCAAAGTGATACCGAATCGCTTTGATACGCTTTACATTATTTGAGGGTGAAATAATATTCTTATTCCACCCTCTTTTTTTATTGGGAAAGTGTTTTTTTGAATAGGATTTTGTGTTTTTAGTTATTGTTGGGCAAGTATGCCCAACCTACATTGCTAGGGAGAGGGGTTGATTATAAAAGAAGAACCCTCTCCTAACCTCTCCCTCGGAGAGGAATAATGAACAATATTTTACAAATACGTCATTCTGAGCGAAGCGAAGAATCCAGCTGATTTTATATTATCGGCTTAGTAAAGCCGACCTACACAACTCAATCTTATGCGTTTGGTTTAACCCCTCACCCTACCCCTCTCCCCATGGGCGAGGGAAAATTTTTATAGAGATACTTCGCTTTGCTCAGTATGACGAAACCTGTACAGTCATTCCGAACTCGTTTCGGAATCTCTAACCAAACGCACTAGCTAGAGACCCTGAAACAGCTAACGGCTACGCCGACGCATACGGACTCACACGTTTCGCCCCTGCTCAACGGTTCGCTTTGTAAAGTTTAGGGTGACATCTTTACTAACTTTTGAAACGATAACTAACTATGCAACTTGTGGTTGTTGAATTTGTGGAGGAGTATTTTGTTGTGCAGCAGCTCTTTTCATTTCTTTATACATTTCAATACCTTCAATCCAATTTGGAACAATATTCAAATCTTTTTCCACAATTTCTTGAGGTAATGCCGCATGATGGATTTTTGGCAACAAATAATCTTCCGAATACTCAATCGGTTTAGAAATATTATCATCGGTATCGTTACATATAAAGGTCATTTTGCCCTTATTATCGGTCTTGTAACCTACAATAGTTATTTCATGTCCATTAATAATAATATTGTTATTATCTGTTTGAGTATAACCAATAATTACATTTTCGCCCATATCAAGAGCTTGTACTATATGGCGTTTCATTGTGTCTAAATCTGTTTCATAACCGACAAGTCTTGCATTTTCATCTACTGTTTGATATGTCACTGAAAGAATATTTTTATCAAATACAACAGACTCAGTAAAAGTTTTTTCAAATTCAATCAAACCTTTATCATTTTGATTAAATTTTCCACCTCTTTTGTCAGTAATTGTATTATAAGACTGTTGAGAACCAATTTGCATAAATGTTGATTGCATCAACACATCCAAAGGTGTTCTCTCATAAGGATCTTTATCTGTTGTTTGAATTTGTGCTCTTAGTAAAGCATTTTTATCTGGTGCAAATTTTAACTTTGCATTATCAAAATTATTCATTTCATACGGAACTTCAAAAGCATTCAACAACCAAATTGCGTTCAACGTATTATCTGCTAAATTTTTCAATTCGATAGTCTTATTTACAGCTAAATTTGGAGAGCTTAATTCATTTGCAAATCTTGCAAATTCAGCAGGCTGTTGTTTGGCGAGTTTAAATTCTGTACTTGCAGCAACACAAGTTCCAGAAAGTTCAACATCAATATCTTTTTTACCTTGTTGAATATCTATAAGATTGGTTTTTCCTTCATTATTTTGTTCTATAGCTTGTTTTCTATATTTTTGCGGAATATCACCAAATTGTTGAGTAATTACATACGGATAAGAAATTGTTGCAATAGTGTCCTTCAAAATACCATCAGAACTTAGTCCTTCAGCTCTCGGTTCTGTTGCAATTTTATAAAGATTATCCAATACGGTAGATTTGTCATTAGAATCAGAGTTCAACAATACTCCATTTTTCAACAAAGTATCTAAAACTTTTCTATTGTTTTTGTCCAATTTAGATGTTAAAAAGGTATATTTCTGAGTTTCTTCTTTCCCACTCAAGGTTGTTCTCAAGTTTAAGTTTTGAGTTTGACCAGTTGCAATTGGTACAGTTTTTGCAGATGTGAATGATGGTGTAGCTGCCACTTGGACATCATTTGATGGCATTGTGACATTTTTTACACGCTGAATTGTGTTATAATTATATTGTTGGATATGAGAATTTATTCTATCTACCATATTCACTCCACAAATATAATAAAAATCAAAAACTCAAAAAATTGCTAAATACCAGCTATTTTTGTAAATAAATATTAAAAGAGGTTATCATTGAAAAACTCAAAAGTCAAACCAATGACAAAAGAACAAATTCTAATTTCTATCGATAGATTAACTAGGTTCAAAAGCACCGAAGTTAAATATTTGAGAGTTTTTCGTGACATTTTAACAAATAATCTAATCTCTCCAAAATTCAAAAAAACAGAACTTGAAGAAATGGATTTTGAAGAACTTAAAAATTGGGCAGAATTTGTTATTAATTATTCTCTAGAAAATATGGGCAAAAAACTGGATAAAGATTTTGTAATTAACCAAAAATTATATGATTATGAAAAATCTGTTTTTATTTTTGGAGAAGATGTTGAGAAATTATTGAAAAACAAAATTAATTACAAAGCCTGTTTAGATTTTATTGATGAAAATTCTCCTAAAAACTTAAGATGGCTAAAAATTCTTTCTAAAGGTAACGATATAAAAATACGCCAAGAACAAGCCCTACGGTTTCCAATTGAAAAAGTTATAATTGCAGAAGGCGCAACAGAAGAAACATTATTACCAGAATTTGGCAAACATTGCGGTTTTGATTTTGACAAAGAAGGGATTTATATTCTTTCTGCTGGCGGGAAAAACCAAGTGGTAAAACTATATTACCAACTTTCCGAAATTTTAAGATTACCAATATTTGTACTTTTGGATAAGGATGCAAGTGAAAATCTTGAAGAAATTAAACCACGATTACGTCAATGTGACAAAATTCATTTGCTTGAATGTGGAGAATTTGAAGACTTGTTGCCAATTAACCTCGTTTTGAGAACATTGGAGTATGAATTAAAAAATATTTCAATGCTTGAAAAAGAAAAATTGAATGAAGATATTCCAAGAGTAAAATTTTTGGAAGAAGTTTTCAAAACACGTGGCATGCACGAATTTAAAAAAGTAGAATTTGCACAAATGGTAAAAATAAATATCAAAACAGACGAAGATATTTCGCCCGAAATCCGTGATATTATTGATGAAATAAGGAAAGCGAAATTAAATATAAAAAATTTGCGATGAAGTAGTTGACATTTAATTTTGTTTAGCATACAATAACTCTTGTAGCAAAAAGTTCAAGCCCCCATCGTCTAGAGGCCTAGGACAACACCCTTTCACGGTGTAGACAGCGATTCGAATTCGCTTGGGGGTACCATTTAAAAAGCCACGTATAGCGTGGCTTTTTTAGTGTTTAATTTTTAAAATATACATTATTACTGAATTCTAGCTAGTGTCAAGCAAGAAACGCTTATTATTTCTATCTTTCAGAGTAGTTTATTTTTCTAAAATTTCTAAAAATTATGCTTAGCGGCAACAAAAGTGGTAATAAAAAAAGAACCTCAGAAAAATTCTAACATTTGCACAGTTCCCTATAATTCCCTCGTAGTCTAGTTTCGGACTGTTGTAAATAAAAGTCCGAAGTGGCAACGCAGTGGCAACATTAGCAATCTTGCCACTACAAAATGTTAATAATCTAAAGTGGTCCTAAAGCCTGATATTGATATTGTTTTAGACAATATTACCTAATAATATAATATTGCGCTAAAATTAATCTAAGATAACAATTAGGAGATATATTTGAAACAACAGAAAAATTTCAATAATTACTTAAGTTGGAAACAAACTAAAGAATTTATTGCTATCAATAAGGCTAACAAATATGCGTTGTATTCATTAAGCAAAGAAAAGTTTATTACAAATTACATCTTTGACAAAATTACCTATATCCCAAATGGGAATTACTTTGTAACAAAGAAATCCGGCAAAGTTCAAATTATAGATACTAAAGGTAAAGTGCTAGATATAGAAATCAAATATCCTGATAACTTTAACATGGAGGCTTTAAGAAGATACCGAAATTGTAAATTAATATTGCAGAATATGTAAAACAATTTTGTCTTCCCAATATCATATGTCATTTTGCTTTTACAAATATAGCCCAATTGTCGAATAGAATAGTTCTTATTTTATTCGTTTAATAAAGTGGGGGTATGTATGAAAAATAAACTATCAATATATTTAATAAAAGAACAAGTTACGAATATAAATAGTATCTTTAAAAATCAAATAGAGTTGTTAAAAGAATATAATCCGGACAAGCAAGTTTACTTTGTTGGTAGTAATTTCCATCAACCAATGTGGTTAAAGAATTTCTTTGAAATAAACGACAATAGATTGTTTCAAGCCAATTCTAAGGTAGTTTTACTTGTAAAACGAACATACGGAGATATTCAAAGAACCTTTGCTTTAACTTTTGGCTATGCAAAACCTCTTTTTAACGAAGATGTCATTGAAGAACAATTTGGATTAAAGATTGTTCTAAATACAGTTAAGGCTGATGACATTAGAAAAATTTCAAAACTAAATATCGGTGGAAATCAAAAACAATCGCAGGAACAAATGCCAAAAGCTGCAAAAATATCCGATTTCGGATTTAATATTACAAGTGATTTAATGAAAACAGTTACTGCAACTTGCTCTGATCAAACATTTGAAAATGCCGTTATAACTGGTGGAGATATTTTTAGTATTACTGTTGACAGGAAAATTGATACAATTGAAGATTTCTTAGATCATTGTTATCATAGATTTACAGCAACTTCATATAGAGAAAATTTTGAGTGGATTGATAATATTAGAGCTGTAAAAAGCAAAGAGTTGATTGATAAATTAGATAATCAAGTTATAAACAATATTATATCTCACTCTCTGGAAAATATATGTCTTGCTTGCAGTAATTCTTTT
>CAVAPR010000022.1:6363-31898 GCA_963590665.1 Candidatus Methanomethylophilaceae archaeon | reverse complement strand
CAAAACAATTCACTGGATTGTTTTGCTCGGCAGAGTCCCTAGGGGAGGAATAATGAACAATATTTTACAAATACACCATTCTGAGCAAAGCGAAGAATCTCAAAAAGCACAAAACTTGAATAGCTACTCTCTCCAAGGGAGAGAGCGAAATTGTCTTTGAGCCTTTGGCGAAAAGTTACAATTTCGAGAGAGGGTTCTTCTATTATAATCTACCCCTCTCCCTATGAGAGGGAAAATAGCACACACATTGTCATACTGAGTTACGTAGGGTGGGCTCACGAGCCCACCAGTAAATTATAACTTAACGCATAGGTTCATACTCTTACTGGAATGTTAAGTTAGAGATTCTTCGGGTAAATTTGTAGTGTTATTTTTATTAAATTAACAGTTTACCCCTCAGAATGACGTAACTGTAACCAACTTATCCATTTATCAACTTAAAGCCTTATCCACCCAAACAAGAAATACTTCACTCAAAATAACTAAAATCTCACTTAATCTGGAACATACTCAAAAATATCTTGAATGTTGCAATCTAGGGCGTAACAAAGCTTGTTAATTGTTTCAAGCTCAATCGTTTTTGTTTTGTTGTGGTAAATCCGAAAAACTGCAACATGGCTCAAATTTGCAAGCCTTGCAAGTTCTGCCATATTCATTTTTCGCACACCCATCATTATAGACAACTTATTTTTTATCATAAATAGAGTTTAGCATTTGAGATTAAAGCTTGATTTTTATTATATACATGTATAATAATATTATATATGTATATATTTTTATTGTAATACTGTTTAATAATGAATAGGAGGAAGTTTTTGGGTTCAAAATTTATATATAGAAGAATTTATTCAAAAAATTTTGCATTTACATTGGCAGAAGTTCTGATTACTATTGGCATAATTGGTGTTGTTGCAGCAATGACAATTCCAACATTGCTAACAAAAATCCAAGATAGACAATTCAGAGCGAGATATAAGCAAGCAATTTCAATTGTATCTCAATCAATGAGGTTAGTTTACGCAGATTCAGAAGAAACCTATACTTCTACAAGCTGGATACAAATGCCCGTATATTTATGCAAATTAGAAAAAAACATGAAAGTAATGAAATCTGGAATCGACTGTTCAAAAGTTAGTGACGATTCAGTTTATGGCTCAAATTCAGAATGGCCTTATGCAGGAAAAAGTGTTTGGGACGAAAATTGGACATTTCATCCAGCCAAACAATGGTTTGACAAAAAAGGTAATCCTCAAAAAATAAACACTGGGTATTCACCATTAACAATCGATTTGATGAACGGAATTAGATTATTTTATACCTGTGGGAACCAACTATTTGTGGATGTTAACGGAGATGCTAGACCAAATACGATAGGAAGAGATATTTATTTTATGTATTTTGCAGATGGCGCAACAAGTCCAGAAGTTGGATTTGGAAGAGGATATTCTATCACCCCTAATGCATGTAGTGTCCAAGCAGGAAATGCAACGCCGAGTTTAAATAAAAACAACTACTTAGAAGATTGTTTGCATGGTACTGGTTGGGGGTGTTCATTTATGCATTAACTCTTCTTTTCCCAAAAATTTTATGTGTGTTGTATAATATTGTTTGCAACGAGGCGAAATATATATGAGTGCAAATAAGATGACAACTTTAGATAAATTAGGAATTGGAAAAGATGCAGTAATAGAAGCGATTGAGTGTGATGATAAAGCTCTTCGTTCTCATATTCTAGATATGGGATTGACCCCAGGAGTTGAAGTTACACTTGTAAAAACCGCTCCAATGGGTGACCCTTTAGAAATTAGAGTTCGTGGATATGAATTAACCCTAAGAAAATCTGATGCGTCGAAAATTATTATTTCTGATATTCACAATGCGCACAATTGTCCTCGTAAAAATTCAGAATTTAATATAACAACTGAACATTCCCAAAAAGGGGAAGGAAAAACCTACGAAACAAGAAAGTTGAGCAAAGGCGCAATTAAAACAAAATTGAAACTTGCTCTTGCAGGTAATCAAAATTGCGGGAAAACCACACTATTTAACCAATTAACTGGTTCAAATCAACACGTAGGAAACTTCCCTGGAGTAACAGTAGATAGAACAGATGGAACAATTATTGGGCACAAAGACGTTACCATCACAGATTTACCAGGGATTTATTCATTATCCCCTTATAGCAGTGAAGAAATCGTAACAAGAGATTTTATTTTACGAGAAAAACCAGATGGTTTAATCAATATTGTCGATGCGTCAAATATTGAAAGAAATTTGCTATTAACAACACAGCTTATTGAACTTGATGTACCAATGGTAATTGCATTGAACATGATGGATGAAGTTACCCAAAGCGGTGGAACTATTGATATTAATGGTTTGGAATCAGCTTTAGGAGTACCTGTTGTACCAATTTCAGCACTAAAAAATCAAGGGATTGATGAACTTGTTGAGCACGTAATAAATGTTGCAAAATTCTCTGAACACCCAGGAAGATTAGATTTTTGCGGAGAAGGCGACGGAAAAGAAGGGGCTGTACATAGATGTATTCACGCACTTGTTCACATTGTTGAAGACCACGCAAAAGATGCAGATATTCCAGTACGTTTTGCAGCATCAAAACTTGCGGCTGGAGATTCTTTGATTTTGAAAGAATTAAATCTGGATGATGATGAGATTGCAACTTGCAAAAGTATTGTTGAACAAATGGAAAAAGAATCTGGACTTGACCACGAATCTGCAATTGCGGATATGAGGTTCACTTTCATTGAAAAGTTGTGTGATGAATTTGTTTTCAAACCACAAGAAACAACAGCTTACAGATTGTCTGCAAAAGTTGATAAATTTTTGACGGGTAAATATACGGCAATTTTGTCGTTTTTACTAATTATGTCCTTAATTTTCTATTTGACATTTGGACCGTTTGGAACGTTTTTATCTAACATTATGGAATTTGTAATCCTCCATATAACAAGATTTGCCGATGGACTTTTGACTTCTTATGGATTAAATCCAGTTGTGCATTCATTGATTATTGATGGTATTTTCTCAGGTGTTGGAAGCGTTTTGGGCTTTTTGCCAGTAATCGTTGTATTATTCTTCTTTCTTTCAATTTTGGAAGACTCTGGATATATGGCAAGAGTTGCTTTTGTTATGGACAAAATTCTTAGAAAAATCGGACTTTCTGGAAGAAGTTTTGTACCAATGTTGATTGGTTTTGGGTGTTCTGTTCCAGCTATTATGTCAACAAGAACTCTCCCATCTGAACGTGATAGAAAAATGACAATTTTCTTAATTCCGTTTATGAGCTGTTCTGCAAAATTACCAATTTATGCAATGTTTACAGCTGCATTTTTTAAATCTCATCAAGTTTTGGTTATGCTTGGATTGTATTTGACAGGGATTGTAGTCGGAATAATTTTCGCATTCTTTATGAAAATATTTGTATTCAAAAGTGAAACAGTTCCATTTGTTATGGAATTGCCTAACTACAGAATGCCAGGGTTTAAAAATGTTTATAGATTGATTTATTACAAGGCAAAAGGCTTTATGACAAAGGCTTTCACTATAATTTTCTGGGCTGCAATTGTCATTTGGTTCTTGCAAACTTTTGATACAAAGTTGAATTTGGTTACTGATTCATCTCAAAGTTTACTTGCAGTTTTGGGTAATTTCATTGTTCCAGTATTCAAACCTCTAGGAATATCTGATTGGCGAATTTCAACAGCATTTATTACTGGGTTTATGGCAAAAGAAAGTGTTGTTAGTACTTTGACAGTATTACTTGGCGGAGATGTAACCAAACTTCCAGTATTATTTACTAAGTTAACAGCATTTGTATTTTTAATCTTCTGTTTATTATATACACCTTGCGTTGCCGCAGTTGCAACTGTAAGAAGAGAACTAGGCAAGCGTTATGCGCTTTTGGTAATACTTATTCAATGTTCAATTGCTTGGGTTACAGCATTTGCGGTTTACCATATCGGAAAATTGTTTATATAATTCATCGGAATTTTGAGCAAAAAAAAAGACCTTGTTTTTAGTAATCAAGGCCTATCCGTTTAAATAAGAAGAGAGAGCTTTATATATTTATATAAAGTATTCTGAAAGTGAAAAATTGCTAAATTCGATTGAAATAGTTTACAAAAGTTAACAAAAAGTCTATAAGTCAATAAGTTCTTAAACGGTTTTAAGGCACTAAGACACTAAGTTTTTTATGTAATTAATTCGTCATTCTGAACGAAGTGAAGAATCCAGCTGATCTTCTAAATGTCGTCTTTTGTAAAGCCGACCTACATTGCTTTAAAATTATGTTCTCTCCTAGGGACACTAGCTAGACCAACATTTGCCCCTCTCCTTAAGGAGAGGGGCAAATGTTCAGCATGATATATTTGAATAAGGGGGTTCGGGGGCAAAGCCCCTAATGACTCGAGCCATTTAGGCATTCGTGTTTTTCTTTTTCGGTTCTGCTTTTTCTTTTTGCATCGAAATCAAAAAGAAAAAGTGAACATTGTACTATGCGTTTGGTTTAACCCCTCATCCTAACCTTCCCCCAAAATCCTCCCAGTTATGTAGGGTGGGCTCACTAGCCCACCAATAAATCATAACTAAACGCATACATCATACTATTTCTTACTGGTACGTTAAGTTTGAGATTCTTCGGGTAAATTTGCAATGTTATTTTATCTATTCAACAGTTTCCCCTCAGAATGACACACATAAAGAACTTAGTGCCATAGTGCCTTAAAACCGTTTAAAAACTTATAGACTTATCCACTTATTGACTTATAGACCTAAGTTACTAACCCGACTATTTTAATCCCCTTTCATTTATGTTTGTGGTAGAATTTTGCCATAGGTAAAAAGTTTAAGAGTTGGTATTATGAATATAGATAAAGAAAAATTAGTTTCTTGTATTAAAAAGATTACAGAACCAAGAGTTCTTGTTGTCGGAGATTTGGCACTAGACGAGATGATTTATGGTGATGCTGAAAGAATTTCCCGTGAAGCTCCCGTTTTGATTTTGCAACATACAAGAACTAAATTAATTTTAGGTGGAGCATCAAACGCTGCACATAACGTTGCGACTTTGAATGCTGGCAAAGTCGGTGTTATCGGAGTTTCTGGAGATGATTATTATTCAGAATTGTTATTCGATACTTTCGACAAGGCTAATATTGATTGCTCAAAAATTGTTAAAGATAAAGACCGCAAAACTATTGTAAAAACTAGAATTTCTGGCTCTATCACAACATCAATTACTCAACAAATTGTTCGTATTGATAGACAATCTAAGGGTAGAATTTCAGAAGAAACAGAAGAAAAAATTATCAAAAACATTGAAAAAGTTTTGCCAGATTATGATGCAGTAATTTTATCAAATTATCATATTGGAACTTTAACTGACAAAATTATCAAGTTTACAACTGATTATGCAAATAAGTTAGGAAAAGTTGTTGTAGTTGATGCTCAAAGAGATTTGGGCAGTTATAAGAACGTAACTTCTATGACACCAAACCTTCCAGATACAGAAAAATCAGTTGGATTCAAAATTGAATCAGAAGAAGATTTGAAGCGTGCAGGTTCAATTTTGTTAAAGGAAACAAATGCGAAGTCTGTCTTGATTACTTGCGGGGCAGATGGAATGTTTGTAACTAAACCAAATGATGATTACACAAAAATTCCTGTATTTAACAAATCTGAAGTTTTTGATGTAACTGGTGCAGGCGATACAGTTACTGCTGTTTATTCTTTGGCTTTAGCGGCTGGAATTGACCCTGTATATTCCGCAATCATTGGTAATGTAGCTGCTAGTTTGGTTGTTAGGCAGTTTGGTTGTGCAACAACTACTGTTGACGAGCTTTTAGCTGCTGTTGAAAAGTTATAAAAAATAAGAGCTCGATTTTTGTTCAATATCAATCTTTCAAAAATCGAAATAAAATAGAATTTCTTAAAGAAGGAGCATTTTATGGAAAAATTAAAAGAACTGATAAAAAAAGTTAGAATTGTAGATTTTATTATTGTGGCATTTGTGATTATTGCCTTGGGTGTTGGTTTTTGCACTTACAAAGGTTATAGACAAACTGCGGACAAACAAATCGAAGCTACTTCTAAAATCGTGTTCAAAGTTTATATGAGAGGAGTAACTTTCTCTGGCGATAGTATTCCTATCAAGAAAGGTGAAAAAACTTTTATTAGTATTAGAAACGTACCTTATTCAGATTTGGATATTGTTGATGTTAAAGCAGATAGAAGAAAAATTGTTCTTCCATCACTAAATTCAAAAAAAGTTGTAATTGTTGTAGAAGACGAATCACAACCAGATTTGTATGATGTTGTTGTAACTTTAACAGATACTGCTAAAATCACAAAAGATGGTGCTGTTGTAGGTGGAAATAAAGTTAAATTAGGCTTGCCTATCACTTTGGAAGGTTCTAATTACAAATTTACTGGCTCAGTTTCTGACATTAAAGTAATTGATGCCGTTGATGATGAAGTTGTTAATAAAGAGATGAATACTACAGACGATGTTCAATAGAATTTTTAAATTTTCACAAGATAAATTGAGTTTTTTATACGAAAATAGCTTATTTTTACAACATATAGACAAGTTCATTTTACTATTCATAATGTTGACATTTTTATCTTCAACATTTATGAACTCTGATTCTATAGGATTTTTCGCATTGATTGCAATGTTTTTGACTGTTGTTAAAATGCTTACAAAACCTAATGAGGAGTTAAGTTTCAAACATTTTGAAATATGGCTTGTGGCATATTTTATGCTAGTTGTTGTAAGTCTTTTCGGCTCAACATTATTTGAATTAAGCTTGAAAGGATTTTTCAAAACATTTGTTTATCTTGGTTTTTATTTTTCTGTTGCACAATACTTAAAAAACAATACTTCAAAAATTCCAGTCGTTCTAGGAACATTGATTTTGTGCGTTTGCGGTGAAAGTATTGTTGGATTTTTGCAAAGCTTTTTACACTTAGATGAAATTTCAACTTGGCAAGACACATCAAACTTAAATCCAGAAGACGTATTATCACGTGTTTATGGAACATTGAAACCATTAAATCCTAACTTGTACGGAGGTTATTTGGTTGCAGGTTTAGGTTCTGTAATTGGTTCAATCTTCTATTTCTTAAATAAAAAACAATTCAAATTAATGCTTTGCGCTGTAGCTTTTGCATTATTAACAGTTTATACAATTTTGCAAACAGGTTGTAGAGGTGCATATTTATCAATGATGTTGATATTTTTATGTGTATTTTTACTTTCTGCAAAATTTTTCTGGAAAACTTACAAAAAAATATATTTATCAATTATTGGCGGAGCATTTGCATTATTCGTGTTTGCAATGACATTTGTCGGCGCATTAAGACACCGTTTTATGTCAATCTTTGCAATGCGTAATGATTCTTCTAACTCTTTTAGATTTAACGTATATCATTCGTCTTTGCAAATGTTCAAGGATAACTGGTTACTTGGAATTGGTGTTGGAAACAAAAATTTCCGTGAAATCTACGGATTATATATGAAAACGGGTTTTGATGCTTTAAGTGCGTATAATATTTATCTTGAAACAGCGGTTGAAAGCGGTATTTTTGCCCTTGTTGCATTTTTAGGATTTTTAATCACAATGTCAAAAGATGCAGTAAAATACATCTTGAATTCTGACAATAGAGAACAAGTAATATTTATTGCAGCATCAATAATTTCTATATGGGCAGTAATGTTCCACGGATTAGTTGATACAATTTATTTCAGACCACAATTGCAATTCATGTTCTGGACTTACGTTGCAGTAATTTCAACAGTATTGAATGACAAATCCGCAAAGGCTTAAAGAAGTTCTTTAGTTGGATGAAGAGCGGTGCACAATAGAGACGATCTTTGCTCCCTCGCCCCTTGAGGGAGAGGGGTGGGGAGAGGGGTAGGTCACCCCAGCTAGAGACCCTGAAACAGCTAACGGTTACGCCGACGCATACGGACTCACACGTTTCGCCACTGCTCAACGGTTCGCTTTGTAAAGTTCAGCATGACAACTTTGTTTTAGGGGTTCGGGGGCGAAGCCCCTGATTACTCGTTCCATTTAATCATTCGTGTTTTTCTTTTTATAACTATTTTCCCTCGCCCTTTTTAAAGGGAGAGGGGGTAGGGGTGAGGGTTTTAATTCTTTTTGCGTCGAAATCAAAAAGAAAAAGTGAACATTGAAAATGTCAACCCCTCTCCTACCCTCACCCTTGGAGAGGAATGATGTTCAACATTTTCCAAGTTGCTTTGTTTTTCTATCGGCTTAGTAAAGCCGACTTACAATTTCGTTACACATTCGTCATTCTGAGGGATTAACAGTTGAATATATAAAATCTCATTACTAATTTACCCGAAGAATCTCAATCCTATGCGTTTTGTTAGAGATACTTCGCTTTGCTCAGTATGACAAACTTGTAATGCATAGAACATAATTCCTCTCCGAATGAAACTGAATGCCGTATGGCTGAGGTTAGAAGAGAGGTTGATTGTTCTAATATTCGTTTTTTTATATCGACGAAAAAAAAATTAAAATTTAACAGAAAAATCCTGGGCTCATTCCATAGCCAAAGCCCATGTTGAATCCGCCACCATACATTCCTCCGAATGGCATTCCCATTCCAAAACCATAACTAGGGAAGCCACAGAATGGCGAGTTGAAAAACATCCATGGACTTGCAACCGATAACATTGCCATTGTTCCGCAAGTATTAGCGACTGGATTTCCGTACCCATAAGCCATATTTACATTAAACCCAAGAGGATTACCGCATTTTGCCATATCATAAGCAATTGCGTTTCTTGCAACACCGTTACCAATGTTGTTGAACAAACTGCAAGTTGCAGTATTTGTGTCAACACCTTGCTTCTTTTGTTCTAGGAACGATACTCCCGAACTCAGAACGCAATTGATATTGCTTAATATGTTCATTGTATCAGCAAAGCCCATTAATATCCTCTTTGATTAGTACTCTTATTTATATAAAGTTTTTTAGATTTCCAAAATTGCCAAAATTTGCACTTTTTGTAAAGATATATTAAGTATATACTTTATAAATAAGCAATTAGTGTAATTATTTTTTGTACATTATGGCGATTATATTTTTTGACAATGTTAGTAAAATTTCAATATACAGATTTGTAGGGAGTAAAATAGTATGTTTATTGGAAATAGTTGTAATGATTGCAGCAGGTACAATCGTTTGGAAATGAAAAATGTTGACCAGAATATGCTTGCGTGGCTTGAAGATATAATTGAAGAAAATAACAGCAGAATAGAACGCAAGGAATGGAAAAGTAAATATAATAGTTATGTTGTTTATGATTATGAACCCTTTTGTACTGAAGGGTTTGAGATAAATTTGGTTATTTCCTCTCGTGACAGTTCGTATCTAAATTTTATAAAATACTTATATGATGAAAAAATTAGCACTATTGAATATTTGAATAATTGTATAATGATATGATAGCAAAAACGGAAGAGCATTGTGCTCTTCCGTCGTTGTGGTTAAACTTATTTATATATTAACCTTCCTGATGTTCAGAGGAAAGTTTTTGAAAACATTCTTTGCAAAATACTTCTCTTCCTGGTACAGGTTTGAATGGAACTTGAGTTTGAGCACCACATTTTGAACAAACTGCATCATACATTCTTCTGTTTTTTCTGTTGTTTTTTCTACGTGCAGCTCTGCATTCTGGGCATCTTTTTGGTTTGTTAACGAGACCTTTTTCTGCATAAAACTCTTGTTCGCCAGCTGTAAAGACAAATTCTTTTCCGCAGTCTTCACATACTAATTTTTCATCTTCGTACATTGTTTTTCTCCTGATTGTGTACTTGTGGCTATATCTAACTTACAACCATCACTTTATTGTACACTATTTTCAGATTTTTGCAAGTAGTTATAAGATTTTATTAGCCCATTGGGGGAGGTTGAATGTACAATGGTTTAAGCTCTTGCCATTTGGCAGATGAATTTTTTAACTTCTTATACGCCAATTTCGCAAGAATGTCACCTAACGGATATTCTCCCTGTTGATATGAAATTCCACCAAGTTCTTTTTGCATTTTGTCATCAGTAATTAAATAGTAATCGTCTTTTTCTAATTGCTTTTTAATTTCATCAATTTGAATTGCGCCCTTCACTTCTCCGTCATAATAAAGATATGCGCTGTTTTTTCTTGCATCAAGTGCAACCATTGTCGGTTTGTCTGTCAGATTGATTTTAGATAAAATTTCAAGAGATGAAATTCCTACGGCTGGTAAGTTCAACTGTTGCGCAATCATTCTCGCTACTGTTGTGCAAGCTCTGATTCCTGTGAAACTTCCTGGACCTACATTTGTACCAATTCCCTCAATATCTTTTGGGGTAAGATTATTCTTTTTCAGTATTTCTTTGATTGTTGAAATTAAGAACGCTGAATGGTATTTGTTATCTTTATTTGTCACAACTTCTGATGATAAAATTTTGTCATCTTCTGAAAGTGTAACATACATCTTGTCTAAGCAAGTATCAAAAACTAAAATTTTCACTTTTCTAATCCTTTAACAATTTCAATACAATCTTTTCCGTAACCTGTGAAAGTATATTTTCTATCATCATTATCTTCATAGGTTACATTAATTTTTAAGTGGTCAAATGGAAATTCATTCTGAGAAAATTCTGCCCACTCTACAAAAGTAAGTTGTTTCCCTTCTGAATATTCACGAAGCTCATCCATAATTGTCTTAACACCTTCGTTTTCCAATCTGTACAAATCAAAATGATACATTGGGAGTTTGCCACCGTGATATTCATTCAAGATTACAAATGTTGGGCTTGTTACTTTTTCTTCTATTCCAATTTCTTTTGCAACTTCTTTTACAAAAGCTGTTTTCCCCGCACCAATTTCGCCATAAAGATTTACAAAACAGCCTTTATCTTCAACAAGTTTTGCAAACTTTTTTGCTAATTCTTTTGTATCGTCTAAATTTTTACATATCTTTTCGTATGTTTCAGTCATTGTTTACTACAACCTTATTCCTTCCAGTATTTTTTGCTTGATAAAGCGCCTTATCAGCTTTTTTCAACAAGTCTTCATCGCTGTCATCTGATTGCATCTCATATATACCAAGGCTCAAAGTGACTTGAATTTCTTTAGTTTCACTATCTGGGTTAACTTTAGAAATATCAATAACTTTGCTTTCAATTGTTTTTCTCAAACGTTCAGCAACCATTTGTGCCTCGTTAATTTTGGTGAAAGGCAAAAGTATTGAAAATTCTTCCCCGCCATAACGCCCAGCAATATCATATTCTCTTAGTTGCCCTCTAATAATTTTTGCAATAGATTTTAAAACCAAATCTCCAACAGCGTGACCATAAGTGTCATTTACTTTTTTGAAAAAGTCAATGTCAGTCATAATCCCGCAGAGTGGCGCTTTCTGACGCTTAGCATTAGAAACCTCTTGTTTCAAACGTTCTTCTAGTTGTCGTCTATTATAAAAACCAGTCAAAGCATCAAGAGTTGCGTGTTTCAAGATTTCAGCATAAACATTTGCTCTATTGATTGTTGTTGCGATTTGTTTTGACAATTGTTGAAGATAATCTCTATCCTTTGGAGTAATTTCATCATTTGTACTTTTCGCAACAAGAGTTCCAACATTTTTAGATTCACTCATTAGAGGAATTATATAGGTCTTTTTATCTTCAGAAAGTTCTTTCGAATGATTTCTTGATACAATTTCTAAAATTCGTCTATCGTGACAAGCTGTTGGCCAAGCAAGGGCATTCACTCCGACATTTTCATCTCTGATAAAAATATAAATTAAATAATCGGTAAAGAACTTATCTAACATTTCACCCACAATTGGAATGACATAGTTCAATTCGTACTGTGTTTCTATAATTTTTGCGATATTTTTCATCGTATCGTGAAAATCAATATCTTTCTGCATTTTTTCAGAAAGCAAAATGTTTTGAATTTTCAACGAAATAAATGGGGCTGTAATATCAAGAAATTTCTCTAACTCAACTGTTTTATTAGGAAATTCCAAGTACCCAATACATTTTTTGTGTTTGAATACTGGGTATTCGTATTCCAAATCGCTAGGGGATTTATCAGTATTTATAGAAAAATCTTTTATTCCAAAATTTTTGGCAAAAAAAGTTCCCAATGATGCATTCAGCGTTTTTTCGCTGTAGCTTTCATTAAGAACTTTTGAAAGTTTTTCTATATTACTAAGCAAACTTATTAAACCTCAACTTGATCAGCAATTTCATCTGGAATATCGCAATTAGCGTACACATTTTGAACATCGTCTAACTCTTCAAGTCTTTCGATTAATCTCATTACTGATGTTGCAGTTTTAACATCGGTAATTTCAATTGTGTTTTGCGGAATTCTAGTTAATTCAGCAGTTGTGCTTTTAAATCCTTCAGCTTCAAGCCCTTCAACTACGGCTTGGAAGTTTTCTACAGAAGTTAAAACTTTGTAGCAATCTTCTTCTTCTGTAACATCATCCGCATCAAGATTGATTGCAGCTTCAAAAAGTTTGTCAAAATCAACAGTATTTTCAAATTCAATGCTGCCTTTTCTATCAAACATCCAGCTTACGCAGTTTGTTTCACCAAGGTTTCCATTGAACTTTGTAAAGATACTTCTAACATCACCAGCAGTTCTGTTTCTGTTGTCAGTCATTGCTTCTAACACAACGGCAACACCACCAGCAGCGTAACCTTCATAAGTTAATTCTTCGTAATTGTCAGCAGCACCAGCGCCAGCACCTTTATCAATAGCTCTTTTGATATTATCGTTTGGAAGTCCAGCAGCTTTAGCTTTTTCAATAGCTGTTCTCAAACGGAAATTACCAGCAGGATCAGCACCGCCAAGTCTTGCTGCTACGATAAGTTCTCTTGAGTATTTTTGAAATACTACGGCTTTTTGTGAATCTGTTTTGGCTTTTTTATTTTTAATATTCGCCCATTTTGAGTGTCCTGACATATTTATTCCTCTTTAATTTACCTATTTTCTTCTGTTTTGATGATAACAAAAATGTATTTCATTTTCAACATGAAAAAGTGTGTCTATAAGTTGATAAATAGATAAGCTGGTTTCAAAATGCTTTAAGATATATGGCACTAAGGCCTTCTGTAACCAACTTATAGACTTATCCACCTATCCACACCTATAGACTTTACAAAAAATCCCGACATTGTGAATAACAACATCGGGATTTTATGATTTTAAACTATATTAAATTAGTTTTCGTAAATCCAACCGTTAGTTAGGTCGATTTTTAGTGGTTTTAACAACAACATACTTGCTGTGCCGTCAGCTGGAACTTCAAGTTTTTCACCCTTGAATGCCCATCTTACAAACTTCATCCACCAATTTCTATCTTTGTAGATTTCAGCAGTTCCTTCAAATGCTGTTGTTTGGTCATTTTCAGTTGTAATTAATGCGTTTTTCAAAACTAAAACACCATTTCTTACAAAGTATTTCCCAGGTCTTACATCTAACAATTGTCCATTCAACATAGCGCCTTCTCTAACAAGGATATATTTTTCTTTTGTTACATAGTTTTGTGGAACTCTAGCAGTGTACATTGCTCCACCTTCTGATGTTTGAGAGCTGATGTATGTATTCAATTTGATTGGAACAACTGAGCCTGCTGGAATTGTTCCTACGCTTCCTTGTACTGTAGCATCATCAATAACATAGCCTTCGCCTGTTTTCTTTCTCATTGCTTCTGCTAGTTTTGCGTTTGGATTTAATTTTGCTTGTTCCATCATATTATATAGAATTGCGGCAACTTCTGCTCTTGTTGCAGGTCTTGTTGCTTCAAGTTCTGCTTTTTTAGCACTTGGCGCAACTACAACCATTCCCAAAATTTCAGCTTTACCAGCTGGGATAATAAACCATTCTGGAACTGAATTTGCATCTGCATATTTTTGAGCTAAAACTTCTTTTGCTTTTGCGACACTAATTTGTTCTGTTGTAAGAGCGTTTACTGCAACGGATAATGATTCTGCTCTTGATACAGAGTCTTCTGGTCTAAATAATTCACCTTTTTTGTCGCAAGAAATTAGGTCGAAGTATAGCGCTTTTTGAATATCTTGGTAAGCCCAATAATCTTCACTAATATCTGTAAAATGTACTGGTTGAGCTACTTTTGTGTGTTGTTGACCAAGTGCTCTAATTGCCATTGCTGCAAATTCTGCTCTTGTTACATTTGCATCTGGTTTGAATGTTCCATCTGGATAACCAACAATAACACCTTGTTCTGATAACAATTTGATTTGTGGTGCTGCCCAGTAGTCATTTGAAACATCAGGGAAAGCAAATGCAGGCGCTGACATCAAGCATAATACAGCAACTGATAAAATTGATTTTAGTAAATTTTTCATTTTACCTCCTTAATTAATAAACTAGACTTCTTCAATTTAACATGCTGATTATCTTTTTTATAGTTTTTATCCCCAATATGTAAAAATCTGTTACAAGGTTAGAACTTGTTTTAGCATTTCAATCTACTCTCTTGTGTAATGATTTTTATTTCTATTTTTCCTAAATATTAATCTGTTAATTACTTATTTTAGGATTTGAAAATGCAAAAGAAGAGTGTAGTTGTTATAGCGTTGTTATTATGTTTATTCAGCCAGAATTTTATTGTTTTAGCTTCTGAAAATAAATACCCAGATTATGCTTTTGAATATCTTGGAGAAGATAAGTTTGAAGGTTATAATCGAAAAATGTTTAACTTTAACTTAGGACTGAACAAATATGTAATTCGCCCAATCCATATTTTGTGGTCATCAATCATGCCAGAATACGGTATGGATAGAATCCAATCTGCCACGAACAATATTGAATATCCTATAAGACTTTTGAGCAGTCTAATTCAACGAGATTTTGAAACCTCGAAAAAGGAAACAATCCGATTTTTCACAAACACAATTTTAGGATTAGGCGGAATGTATGACCCTGCAAAAACACTATTCAAAATTGAACAATCATCAGAAAATATGGAACAAGCTTTAGCTGGCTGCAAGATGAAAAACGGCAAGTTTTTTGTCTTTCCAGTGTTATCTTTCACAAGTTTTAGGGGGTTGTTGGGGCGAGTTTTAGATACCGCATTGAATCCAGGGTCATATATTGCCACTCCAGTTTTAGCAATTGTAAAAGCTGGATTAACAGTAAATAAAACTTCTTATATGCAACCATTAATAAAAATGGTCGAATCAAATTACGCCGACCCTTATGAGATAGCAAAGAAAATCTATGGGCTAGAAGGTTATATCAAATGCAAAAACCTTGACAGAATTGATATAAAAAAAGAGATGGAACTTGTTAAATCTGAAGAAAATAAAAAAGTTGCACAAAAACCAGTTATTTTAAAACAAAAAACTCCAGTTCAACCAGCAGAAAAGAACGATAAAATTGTTAAAACAGAAGTTACATCACAAATTTATATGCCATCTTTTCTGAAAGGTGGAGCAAACCTAGATGATTACAGTACTGAGAATTTTAAACTTGATGCAGATATAATTCTTCCAAATTTCAATCCTCAAACACCTGTAGTTGATTCTATGCGTACAGCTTTATTTGACCTCCCTGGGGTTGATGAATCTGTTTGGAATGAATTATCTGTATGGAATAGAAGTTTTAGCAAACGCATTCGAACTTCTTCTGTTGGAGTTGTGGAAGGTCGAGATAATTATAGATTCCGCTATATTTTGCAAAAAGATAAATCTTCTCCACTTGCAATAATTTATCCATCAATTGGAGAAGGAATTATGTCTAGTCACTCAGTTTTGCTTGCAAAATTATTCTATGATGCGGGGTATTCTGTTATAATCCAAGGCAGCCATTTTCAATGGGAATTTGTAAAAAGTATGCCTGTTGATTATCGCCCAGGGCTTCCAGCAAAAGATGCAATTGCATTACGCAATGTAACTCTTAAAATTATAGACAATCTTCAAAAAAGATATGATTGTGAATTTGGAAACAAAGTTTTTATAGGAACATCATTTGGCGCATTAACTTCTTTATTTTTAGGCGAATTAGAATCTCGTGATAATACTTTGGGAAACGCTAAATTTATTTCAATTTGTCCACCTGTAGATTTGATTTATGCAATGACACAGGTTGATAAAAATTCAGAAGAATGGAATAAATCTTCCGAGGATTTGAAACAAAGAGTGGCGCTCACAGCTGCTAAAGTCTTGAAATTGTACCAATCGAAAGATGAATCTAAAAAAGAAATCAATTACCTTCCTTTTACAGATGAAGAAGGAAAATTAATTACAGGTTTTGTTATGCACCAAAAACTTTCGGATTTGATTTTCACAATCGAAAATGGTTCTAAGTCTGCAAAATCAGATATTTATCACGTTATAGATAACATGAATTATAGAGATTATGCAGAGAAATATTTGCTCTCATCGACAGATAAAAACAGTGATGATTTGAGCTATGAAGTGAGTTTGTATTCAATTACAGATTATTTGGAGCACGGAAATAATTATAAAATTTATCATTCCTTAAATGATTATTTGACAAATACAAACCAACTCAAAAAACTAAAAGAATATACAGGTTCAAAAACTGTACTTCTTGATAATGGCTCCCATTTAGGATTTTTGTATAGACAAGAATTTATTGAAAACTTAAAAGACACAATTTCTTTGAAGAAGGAATAAGGAAAGCAGTGGATAAGTCTATAGGTCTATAAGTGGATAAGTTGGTTACAAGGGGATAAAGGGAATAGAGGAATAAGGGAATAAGTTCGTTACATTTTATTTTGTATTCCTCTCAGCGAACAAGAAAATGATAGAACATCGCTCCTCTCCGAGGGAGAGGCTGGGAGAGGGGTTGATTGAAAGGCTTTAAAGCGCTAAGGCACTGAGTTCTTTATATAATTAATTCCGTCATTCTGAGCAAAGCGAAGAATCCAGCTGATTTTTATTAGTACCTCAAATGAAATTGGAGGTCGGCTTTACTAAGCCGACAATCCTACTTGTTCACTTGTTCCTTCCCCTCGGGGGGAAGGTTAGGATGAGGGGTTAAGCTGAACAAGTTCTGTTAGAGATACTTCGCTACGCTCAGTATGACGGGTTTGTAATATGTGGTCATTGTTCCCTCTCCGATGGACACTAGCTGAACCGACGAAACGAAGTGAGTCGAGTGAAACTGCGTGCCGTATGGCTGAGGGTTAGGGAGAGGGGTTGATTATTTTAATGTTCACTTTTTCTTTTTTATTTCGATGAAAAAAGAAAAAGCAGAACCGAAAAAGAAAAACACGAATGATTAAATGGCTCGAGTCATCAGGGGCTTCGCCCCCGAACCCCCTATATAACTAAACGTAATTTTCTAGTCAATTCGGAATGACCATTACGCACTGCTCTCTCCTAGGGAGAGAGAGAAATTGTCTTTGAGCCTTTGGCGAAAAGGTACAATTTCGAGAGAGGGTTCTTCTTTTTTATCAAACCCCTCACCCTTGCCCTCTCCCATAGGGCGAGGGAACTAATATTAAGGAGATTCTTCGGGTAAATTTGTAATTTATTTTATTATCCCAATTGCAAATCCCTCAGAATGACGTATGCGTTTGATTATATTCTAGCAAATTTGGTCATTGCGAGCGAATGCGAAGCAATCCAGCTGATTATATACAATAATTTTCCACTCAAAATAACGAAATTATATAAAGAACTCAGTGCCTTAGTGCCATATATCTTAAAGCCTTTTGAAACCAGCTTATCCACTTATAGACCTATAGACTTATCGACTTTTCATATAGACTTTTATTTATGCTACAATATTACGCATAAGAGAAAGGGTAAGAACTTGATTAGATTTTTAGGGGCTTGTGTCCAAAATTTAATAGAATGCATCAAATACATTTTCAGCGGAAACGTAAGATTTAAAACTGTTGTTTCTCAAGCTGCAGCTATTAGTTATGACTCCTTGCCTATCTCGTTAGTTATCGCATTTATTTCTGCCGCTGTAATCGCCATCCAAGTATCAAAAGAATTTTTGATGACAGGGGCGGAAGCTTACATCGGTGGTACAATTGCCGTTGTTATGATTAGAGAAATTGCTCCAGGATTTGTAGCACTAGCAATTGGCGCTAGAGCAGGAACAGCAATTTCAGCAGAAATCGCAAATATGCAAGTTACATCACAAGTTGACGCAATAAAAACATTAAAAATCAGCCCTGTTGGATATTATTTTGCACCAAGAATTTTATCTGCCGCAATCACTGTTCCAATGGTTGTTTTGATAGCTGAATTTGTTGGAATTTTAGGTGGAATGTTCGTTTCTTTAGAAACAATCAATTTACACCCTGCAAGATACATGACTTCAGCGTGGGCATGGATGGCAACAAAAGATATTTATATAAGTTTACTCAAGGCATGCATTTTTGGCGGGTTAATTGCTTTAGTTTGCGCCTCAAAAGGTTACGAAACAAAAGGCGGAGCAAAAGAAGTTGGGACTTCAACCACTCAAGCAGCAATCCTTTCAACTATTTATATGCTTGTTGCAGACTTTTTAATCAATTTACTTTTCTACATCGCATAATGGCTATATATCCTTTTGTGTAGAGAAATTTGTTATATTTTGACATTTGAGATATAATGCCATGTATAAAATTGAAAACTGAAAGGATATGGATATGAATACAGTAGTTGTTGTTGGCAGAGTAGGAAGAGATGCTTCTGAAAACTTTAATGCTTACGATTCAGGCAAAACAAAAGCTTCTTTTTCTGTTGCAGTAAACAGATGGGATACAAAAACTAAATCAGAAGTAACTGATTGGTTTAATATTGAAGTTTGGGATAAACAAGCTGAATTTGCAGCTGAATACATCAAAAAAGGAAGACTTGTTGCAATTGATGGTAGAATTGCAAATAGACGTTGGATTGACAAACAAACTAACAACGAAAGAGAATCTTTCTATGTTATTGCAAACAACATTAGATTATTAGGTTCAAAAAGGGATGCTGAAACAGAAGCTGTATTATGATTATAAATTCTAACACTGTGGGCATCATTGCAGACGATTTGACTGGGGCAAACGATACTGCTTTGCAGTTTGAATTGAATGGTGCTGACACAAATATTTTGCTAAATAATGAAATTCAAAAAACTCAAACTAACCCATCTCAAGCATGGGCAATTTCAACTGAGTCAAGAAATGTTTCACCTCAAGAAGCATTTGAAAAGGTTAAAAATGCGGCACAGCTATTTGTAAACGAAATCAATCCAGATTTCTTCTACAAAAAAATCGATTCTACTGTTAGAGGGAATATTGCCGTTGAAGTTTTATCTTTGCTTCAAGTTTTGGAATGGGATGCAGCAATTGTTATGCCAGCATTTCCACAAGAGGGAAGAATTACTGTTGGAGGATACCATTTGTTAAAAGGTGTTCCGATTGAAAGAACTGAAATGGCAAGAGATCCACATTCACCAATTACAGAATCTCACCTTCCAACAATGTTGAAAGCTCAATTAGGTGAAAATCTAGTAGATTTGGTTGGAGAAATAGGATTGAAAACCATTCTAGACGGTGCTGGACCTATTTTGATGAAGTTGAATGACTTGATTTCAAAAGGCAAAAAAATAATCGTTGCAGATTCAACATCAACAACAGATTTGGAACAAATTGTTCTAGCTATGCAAAAGTCTAACTATCGAATTTTACCAGTTGGAACAGCCGCAGCAGCAAAAGTTCTAAGCAACGAATGGTTTCCGCAAGATGAGGAAGAAGAGGTTTTGCCAGTAAAACTTCCAACATTGCCGAAGTTTATCGTATCTGGAAGTGCAACTCACATTACAGCAAATCAAATCGAAAAACTTGAACAAAACGAAAACTACGAAGAAAATTGTTTAATTATTGAATTAAGCATGAATACAGTCCTTTCTGGAGTTGAAGATAGTTTAGTGGATAGAATTGTTTCTAACTTAGGAAGCGACAATATTGTCCTTGTCCACACATCAAAATTACTCAAAAATTTTGACGGTTTTTCAGAAGATACAATTAAAGCAGACCTAACAAAATCAGGATTGGCAAATGTTATAACTGATTTCCTTTCAGATTTGGCAAAACGAGTACTAGAAAAGAAAAAAGCAATTCTTATCACTCTAGGCGGTGAAACTTCTTACAAGTGCTGTAACGCAATTGGAGCAAACCAACTAAAACTTGTTGATGAAGTCCTACCAGCAATTGCACTAGGCAGAAGCGTAAACTCAGACCAGTGGATTGTAACAAAATCTGGGAACTTGGGCGGAGTTAATACTCTTATTGAAATTTTAAGATATTTTGAAAAACACGAAGAATAAATTATGGATAAAATTGCAATAACAACAGGCGACCCAAATGGAATTGGTGCTGAAATTACTATTAAAGCACTAAAAGAACTGGATTTGCCACAAGATAAAATTGTTCTAATCTCAAATAAAGATGTCCTTGATTTTTATGGAAAACTTGATAAAAAGTATGACATAGTTGAAATCCCTTTCGACAAAAAAGATATTAAAGCTGGACAAATAACAAAAGAAGCTGGAGAATTTTCATTCCAATCATTATTAAAAGTTTGTGAAATCAAGCCAAAAGCAATTGTAACGGCACCTGTTGCCAAAAATGCTATGCACCTTGCTGGACATAATTTCAACGGACAGACAGAAGTTTTACAAAAATATCTTGCGCATGACAATCAACTTGCAGAAATGTTATTTGTTGCGAATAATTTTCGAGTACTTTTGCTAACTCGTCATTGCGCCTTGAAAGACATAAATTTAACTAAAGAAATCGTAATTACAAAGGTGCAAAATCTTGTTAAGACTTTCAAAGAACATTTTAAAATCCAAAACCCTAAATTTGCACTATGCGGGTTTAACCCTCACTCTGGCGAAGATGGAATTTTAGGAAGAGAAGAAATTGATATTTTAATCCCCGTAGTCAAAGAATTACAAGCTCAAGGAATAAATATTTCAATGCCTCTCCCATCAGATACCTTGTTTGTAAAAGCTGGAAAGCATTACTACAAAGGCGAAAAAGATGATTACGATTGTTACATTGCAAATTACCACGACCAAGGACTTATTCCTATTAAAACAGTTGCTGGCGACAAAACTGTAAATATGACAATTGGACTAGATATTATTAGAACCTCCCCTGGACATGGCACAGCATTTGATATTGCGGGGAAAAACATTGCCGACCCAAACGGAATGATTTGCGCAATTCGAGAAGTTTTATAGAATAACTTCTGGAGGTTTTTCAAAATACGTTGGGAATTTTTTCTTATACCTATCTAATTCAGTGCAATATGCTTCTAAATCAAGCGAAACACCTTTTGCAAGCGGAGTTGCTTTAATACCTAACGCTTTATAAATTGCACGAATAAAAACATTTGAAATTGAATCACTTCCACGCTCCCAAGGTGTGGAATGTGCCAAAATCCAACGAATTTCTGCAACATTGTCATTTATATCTTTCAAATGTTCTGGTTGAACATCAATTTTTGTATATTTTGCGATATGATTTTTATACAATTCTCCAACCATATTAAGAGCAGCATTCACACCATTTTTATCCCCATGGCGAAGAAAATTTGTATCTGAACCACTTATTGGGCGAGTTAAACTTATGTAAGGATAAGGGTTACCTACAGGATTATCTATACGTCTATTCAGCCGCAATTCATAAGACTTATAAGCAGACTTTTTTAGAGAATAATCAGTTGCAAGAATATCATATTTATCCCAATCTGAACCACTTCTCCAACCTTCACGACTAGCACGTAAAATCCCTGTGTGCTTACGTTTTGTAATGTCTAAAGTAAACTTATTCGCTTTTGTTATACCCGCCGTTATAAAACGCAAAACATTTTCGCACGAGGTATCTTTTCTTATCAAATTAACAGCAGTATCTGCGGTATTTTTGACACTATGAGCCCAAACTCTATTTTTGCCATAACCTTTGATATTAACCCAAAAGTCGGCACTTTTGAATTTTAACTTATTAGAGTTTAAATTAGCTTGAAAAGATAAGTTTTTGGGGTTCTGAAAATTTGATATTTGCATATATTTCACAAAACTTGTAAAAATATTTTTTGCTAAATATTTCAAATTCAGAACGCAAAAAACGACCACTCTATCGGCAAACAGCTTTACCATCGAAAAGTTTAGGACTTTTAAGAGTTTTTGTTTCTCTCGGGTGTGAGCCTTAACCGATGTTTCTAATATACCATACGATTTTGATTTTTGTAAATATCCGTACTTTTACGTACGTAAAAATACGACTAGCCACTTGGGGGAGTTTGCCACTTGACAAGAGTAGGAAAGTATTGTTATCACTGGGTGGTTATTTGTCGGACAACACCAACATAATGACATTTTCTTATTGATGGGCTAGTGAGCCCACCCTACATGACTTTTTAAAGGGATACAAAGCGAACCGCTGAGCTAGGGCGAAGCGTGTGAGTCTGTATGCGTGCGAAGGCTGAGCTGAGGGGGTAGGGGTGAGGGTTTTAATTCTTTTTTCGTCGAAATAAAAAAGAAAAAGTGAACAAGGATTTATCAAATCAACCCCTCTCCTAAATCCTCAGCCATACGGCACGCAGTTTCACACAACTCAACTTCGTTTCGTTGGTTCAGCTAGTGTCCCTCGGAGAGGAGTGATGTTCAATATATTAACAAACAACGTCATTCTGAGGGTTAAACAGCAAAATTGTGAAAATAATATTACAATTTTACCCGAAGAATCTCAATCCTAGGAGTTCAGTTTAACCCCTCACCTCAATCCTTTTACCTCTCACAAAACAATTCACTGGATTGTTTTGCTCGGCAGAGTCCAAGGAGAGGAAGATACTTTATTGAGATTCTTCGCTTTGCTCAGTATGACGTATGCGTTTGATTATATTCTAGCAAATTTAGTCATTGCGAGCGAAGGCGAAGCAATCCAGCTTATTATATGCAATAGTTCTTCGCTCAGAATGACGAATTAATTACATAAAGAACTTAGTGCCTTTTAAAAACTTATAGACTTATGTGTTTAGTATACCTCCTCACCCTTTCCCTCTCCTCAAGGAGAGGGAATAATGCTAGTGCTTATAGACATTTTGTGGAATTACCCTTGCAATTGTTTATACAAATCAATTTGCTTTTGAGTTAATTTTGCAGGTAATACGATTTTTATTTTGGCGTTCAAGTTCCCAAAGCCACCAGCTTTTTTAGGCAATCCTAAGTTTTTAAGTCTTAGCATTTTCCCACTTGAAGTCATTGGAGGAATTTTAATTCCGATATTGCCATGCAAAGTTGAAATTTCCTTTGAACAACCTAAAACAGCTTCTGGAGGGGTGATTTCGATTTCTTTTGTCAAATCAGAACCTTTGATTTCATATTCAGAATCCTTTGGTGTAATTATCAAATACAAATCACCTTTTTGACCATAAGCATCAGCTTTTCCTTCGCCTTTTAAACGAACTTTTTGTCCTTCTTTTATCTCTTTAGGAAGTCTTACTTTTATTGATTTTGTTTCATTTATAATACCAGTTCCACCGCAAGCAGAGCAATATCCGCCACCAGCAGGACATTGAGTACATTTTCTCATATCATTAAATTTTACAGTAATTGGGTCAGATGAGAACAAGTCTTTTGCTGTAACATTCAATGTTTTGGTTATATCTAAGTCTTCTTTTGGCGCACTTTGAGTTCTTGTTCTAGAACCTCTTGAACCTGTACTTCCGCCATAGCTTCTTCTTGTATAACCTTGTTGAGCTCCACCTAAGTCGCCAAAGTCAAATCCAGAAAAACCGCCTCTAGCGCCACCAGCAGAAGCTCCACCCATCATATCACCAAATAATGAGCTAAAGAAATCTGAAAATCCGCCCATATCTTGACCATTGAAGTTAAATTGTTGGTAAGCTCCGCCTTGACCACCGCCAAAGTTAAAGTTTTCAAACCCTGGAGGTGGAGTGTAATCAGCACCACCTTGCCAATTTGCACCTAAGCTATCATATCTTTGACGTTTTTGTTTATCGCCAAGAACTTCATAAGCTTCGTTTATTTCTTTAAATTTTTCTTCTGCTTCTTTTGTTTTATTTACGTCTGGGTGATATTTACGAGCAAGTTTTCTATAAGCAGATTTAATTTCCGCTTCGGTAGCTTCTCTTTTTACTCCCAGAGTTTCATAGTAATCTTTATATTTCATAATCAAATCTCCTATTCTAATGATAATATAAAATAGGAGATTTTTCGTTATTTTTAATTATTTTTTAATGATATTTTTATAGAGATTTTAGTTTGTCACTCATTTCTGAAATATCTTTTGACAAATTTTTTATAAAGTTTTTATCTTCTAAAACTTGCAAAATTTCAGCTTTATTCCCCATAGCAAGAGGTCTTTTGTTTTCAATCATCATTGTTGGGTGAAGCATTGCAACTTCTAAAAGGTGACTAGCCTTATTTTTTTCATCTTGAGAAATTGTCAAAACTAACGAACGGCAATATACATTTTTATCGGTGTTTTGCACAGGAACATTGATTTCACGATAATAAGAATTATCATAAATTTCTTTTCCTGCACGGTCTTTAATTGTTTTCACCAAAGTTTCTAGCTGTTCTTGTAATGTCATTACTGGTTTTAACCTTTTTATTTCTGCTTTATGTGATCTTATATTTAGAAATTTTATCATATTAATCCTTACCAGTCTATCCTACATTTGCAATATTTAATGGTTCTAAGTGAGGTACAAAATTTACCATTTTTGCCCTTTGGTCCGCAACATCAGCTTCATGAATTTTTTGCATAGAATTTCTTGACAATATTGAGTTGAAACCTTTTGGAAGTTCTGGAGCGTTTGATTTAATACCTAATTCTCCATTTCTATCAAAGTCATAAACCTTTGAACCATAGTGGTCATATTGTTTTGCGCTATTTGGATTTAAACCTTTCAATGCAGAAACGTATTCTTTGCTTGCAGGAGTTAGAGTTAATTTTTCTTGAAGTGCATCATATTTTACGTGTTCAGCTTCTGCAAATTCTCCTGTGCCACGAACTTGAATTTCTCCATATTTACCATTTTTAAAAATTACATTAATTTGTCCTGTTGTATAACCACCAGATTTAATCGCATCTTGAGCGGATTTTGGAAGATTTTCTAATCCATATTTTGCAAGGTCAATATTTTCTGAACAACTGATTATATCAAATTTTTCACCAGTTGCGAGTTGCAATCTTTCAAACTGTCTGATTTGATTATCAGAAAAATATGCAATACCATTTTTGCCCTTGTAATTGTTTACATCTCCAAGTCGCAATGGTTCAATATTCGGATTGGTTTTCAATTCTTCTATCAAATCTTTTCTCATTCCAGATTTTTCTAGTTTTTCAATCGTTGTAACTTTCCTATCCAAAGCATCTTTCATGCCAGAAAGAAGAAATTTATTAACAACTGGATCTGATTGTTTTTCTGCTAAGGCACATTTAATTGCATGAGAATATTTATCTGCAACAATT
>CAVAPR010000022.1:4798-6353 GCA_963590665.1 Candidatus Methanomethylophilaceae archaeon | reverse complement strand
GCAACAATTTGTTCTGCTGGAGATAAAGCTTCGTTATTAAAGAATTTTTTAATAATTGATTGTTCTGATTTAGTTAAGTTTTTACCTTCAACTGTAAAGTTTTCAATGGTTTCTGCAACATCTTTTTTGGTCAAATTAGGAAGCTGTATTCTGCCCCCAATTGCATCTTGGATGTATTCACTTGCTTGTTTATCTGTTGAAACGTTTTGATCTAATTTTTTCATCCATTTGCAAACTTTTGAATACACAGAGTTTGCACCTTTTGGGCGGACTTCCATTTTAAATCCAGAAAAGACTTTATCCAATTGAGCTTTTGCACTAGGTAAAGCTTTTTCATAACTTTCACTTAATCGGAGTGCAATATTTCCAATTTCTGCTTGATGAGTAATATCTCCAGCTTTAATTGCATCTGATGTAACTTCAAACGCTGGTCTATTTAGTGCTTGAGTTTGAACATTGACAGGAATTGTAATATCTGGTTTGACACGGTATTTTCTAATTCCAGATTCTGCTAATTTTTGAACATCATTTTCTGTGCGTTCAAAATTTATCAAACCTTTAGCTTTAAGTGGGTTTGTTACAAGTCCAGTAATAGGTTTTTCTTCAATTAGTGCTTTAGCACCTTGAAGTAGTTTAGGTACAATTTTCATATTAATTTCCCTTATTTTATCCCCTATGTATATATAAAGTATTTTTGTTTATAAAAATTGCCTAAAAAAAAGAAAAAGGTATTACAATTCGTAATACCTCTTATATTATTCCATGTGTAAATGTGGTTAAAAACTACTTAAGGCTAACTTTTACAGCAGGTCCTTTTTGAGCGATTTCAACTTTGTTTTCTCTAGCTAACCAGCCTAAACCTAAATCTGCAAAGTTACCTTTTAAATCTAATTCTTTTTTCATTTTAGCAAAAGAAGTTGTACCGTTTTGGTGTAAATAATTATAAATTTCTCCTGCTGAAAATCCGATTTGTTCTTCTAATGTTAAGTTAACTTTTTTTGATGCCATGATTTTTTCCTCCTGATTTATTGTAGTCATCACACTTTTTCGATACATTGATAATAGTTTATTTTAATATTTAAAACATCATTTCAATTACGTAGTTTGGCATATTATTTTATGGTAAAATACTCCAGAAGGAGTATTGATTTGCTAATAGAGGGGAGTATAGAGTCAAACAAAACCGATTTACTGGTTGAAAAATATGCCAGTCTGCTCAATAGTGGCATATCTTCTTCTGAAATTTTGGTGTTAGTTCAAAACTCTACCCTCAAAAATAATTTCATTGAAAAAACTTATGAAAAATTAACTATCGATTGTGTTGAAAAGTTACAGGTTCACTCGTTTTTTTCTCTTGTATATAACACGATAAATGACAATTGGGCATTTCTTGAAGATAGGAATATTTTTGATAACCCTGTAATCCTACCAAATCTTGCAGGTTTAGAGGTTTCACAATTTCTGCTTAAAGATATTTTAAAAGAAGTCCCTTTTCGTGGATACAATTCAAGAATGTCACTTTTGCAACAAATTTTTAGACGCTATTCCTTAATTG
>CAVAPR010000022.1:0-4653 GCA_963590665.1 Candidatus Methanomethylophilaceae archaeon | reverse complement strand
CCTTAATTGTGCAAAATAATCTTTCGCAAAGTGAAATTGACAAAAGAGCAAAAATTCTAAAAGAAGGATTTTCGGATGAAGCTTCACTTGCAATAAAAAAACTCATGAAAAAGACCCTAGAACTAAGAGATTTTGACTATTTACGCCAATGTTTAATGTTCAATTTTGTTTATAAAAATACGGACTATTTCAAAAATATTAAGTACTTAATTCTAGATGATGCAGATGAATGTACTCCAATTTGTATTGATTTTATTGAGTATTTATCGAAACAATTGAAGGATTATTTTATTACAATTGACCCACAAGGTTCTTCTCGTTGTGGGTATTTGAGTGCTGATAAAAACAATTATACAAAATTAAAAAGTATATTTAATAATGAAGTTATTGTAATTCCTTCAAAGTCTAAAATGCTTCAAGATTCTCAAACTCTTTATGAAAACATTGACAGAGAAAAAACTGGGACTTTGCACAATTTAACGTTTGAATCTCTTTCAAAGCGTTCTGAAATTATTGAAAGTGCAATCAAAAAAATAAAATCTCTTTTGGATAAAAAAGTTGCCCCGTGTGAAATTTCAATAATTACACCAATTGTAGATGAGATGTTGAAATTTACTCTTAAAGAAAATATTCCAAATAATATAAACTTGCGCTATCTATCAGGGAGTGAAAAATTAATTCAAAATAGACTTGTTCTTGCTGTGATTACAGTGCTGAAACTAAATACCGAACTCAAAAAGACTCTATCTGAGTTTGATATTAGGGTAATTTTATCAGAATTTTTACATATTCCACTAAAATATTGCGAAGAAATTTTAGAAACATTTCAAAATCAAAAAATACTTATCCCATTTGATTTTGGGGATGAGGATTACAATCAAAAATATAGTGAATTTTTGAAATTAATTGAAGAATTAGCACATAGTGAAGAAAAAATATCAGAACAAATTGTCAAAATTTACAATCAACTTTTTGTTTTTGATATTTGGAATAAACAAGAAATTAACAAGTTCAACTTTTTCCTAAAACAAATTACAGATTTTGAAAATGTATTCGGAAAGAGTTTCAACTCAAGAAAAGCAGAAATTATCTTGCAGGTTGAAAATTCTATTATTTCGGAAAATCCATATTCAGTTCTTGAAATTGCAAAAAATGACCTTGTAATTTCAACTCCTCAAAAAATTATTGATAATCAAATAAAAACGAAGTATCAAATTTGGCTGGATATATCAAATGCCGAGTGGATAAAATCAGATACAGGACCTCTTTACAATGCTTGGGTTTTTCAAAAAGATTGGGATAAGGAAGAATACACAATAGATGATAATATCCAATTATCAAAAGAGAAAAATGCAAGAGTTATGAGAAAACTTTCACTCTGCGCACAAGATAAAATTTTCTGTTACTCAAGTTTATTTGATTCAAACGGGATAGAAAATTATGGTGCTTTAGAAGATTTTATTGTCGTTGAAAACGATACAGAACAGGAAGAATCAGAGCAAAAAACTTTCAAAATTATTCCAAGAGATGACCAAAAACCTGTCCTTGAATACCAATCTGGAAAGATGGGAATTTCTGCTGTCCCTGGAGCTGGGAAAACTACAATTTTGCTTGCATTGATTATAAAATTGTTAGAACGAGGAATAAATCCAGAGAGGATTTTTGTTCTAACTTATATGGATTCTGCTGCAAGAAACTTTAGAGAAAGAATTAAAAATGTCCGCAAAAATTCATCTAGACTTCCTAACATTAGTACAATTCACGGTTTGGCGTTAAGAATTTTAAAAGAAAATGGTAATTATGAAAAATTAGGTCTATCTTCGGACTTTGAAATTTGTGATGATTCTCAAAGGAACAGAATGCTCAGAGAAATTTCATCCGTTATGAAAATTGATACGAAAACGGCAGAAGAGTTTGATAGAGCAGTTTCTGTATTCAAAATGGGGTTAGGAAAATTTGAAACACCACCAACGGATGCAAAATTAAGAAAATTCAGAACTTTTTTCAACTTGTATCAAGCTAATTTGAAAGAATTTAATCTAATTGATTATGATGATATGCTAACGGGTTCTGTAAAAATTTTGAAAGAAAATCCAGATATTTTAGCGCATTATCAAGAAATTTGTGAATACATTATAGAAGACGAAGCTCAAGATTCATCTTCTATTCAACAAGAATTGATTTCGCTTCTTTCTGGGAAACATAAAAATATTATCCGTTGTGGAGATGTAAACCAATCAATTACATCAACTTTTTCTAACGCTGATGTTGAAGGGTTTAGAAAATTTATTACTGAAAACAACAATGTTATGATGAATTGTTCTCAACGTTGTGCCAAAGGTGTTTGGCAATGTGCAAATAATTTGGTGGAAACTTTTTCTCAAAGACAAGACTCTAAAGATGCTTTTTTCAAAATGTTGATGCAACCTGTTGAAGGTCGAAATCCTAAAAGTGAAAATGCTGTTACTAGGGAAGTTTTTGCCTCAACAATTGATGAGAAAAATTACATTTTAAAAGTTATAAAAGACACGCTTTCAAAAAATCCAGATTATACTGTTGGAATTTTGCTTAGAAATAATTATCAAGTTGCCTCATGGCAAGATTTGATTGAAAATAGTGGTTTAAAAGCAATTACAAGGAATCAATGTTTGGAACAAAAAGCTATTTTCAAAGCTATTTTTGCGGTTATGAAAATAGTTTTACATCCATTTGACAATGAAAACCTTGGTTCAAATTATGAAGTTCTTTCTGATTTAGGATTATATAAAAGAGGATTAGGTGACGAAATTCGAAAATACGAAAATCCATTCATTCGTCTAAATGGTGATAATATTGAAGCCCAAAGCCTTGAACAATTTAATTATGATGTGAATTATTGGATGTCACTCTGTTATTTGCCGCCAAATGAACTTGCACTAAAAATTGGAGAACAATTTTTCAACAGTGAAATTGAAAAAGCTAATATTTACTTAATTTCAACCCTTATCAAAAGAATTTGTATAAAAAATAACTCTTTAGAATATGCGGTTTCAAGGTTGGCAGAACTTTCTAAAAAACCTAATTTGAGTGGATTCAAATTTTTCTCAGAAGAAGATGAAGAGGATAAATCCTCTCTATGCGGAAAAGTTCAAATAATGACAATGCACAAATCTAAAGGTGATGAGTTTAATTTGGTATTCATTCCAGAATTACAAGAAAAAAGTTTGCCATTATCAATAGGAAAAATTAACCTAAAATCCGCTGACTTTTTGGAAACCGTAAAATCACTAAATCCAACATACAAGAAAAAATCAGACTACGAGCTTAAACAAGAGATTTTAGCCGAAAATTTAAGACTTCTTTATGTTGCAATCACAAGGGCAAAAAATAAACTCTATATAACCGCAAGCAGCAAAATTAAATCATTTGGAAAAGAAAAAACCTCTGAACCAAGTGTAATTTTTGAAAATTTGCTAGGAATTTCTACAGATGTAGAAGGAGGTAAAAATGATTAAAATATACTCTCCAAATATGTTAAAGACTTACGAAAATTGCCCTAAGAAGTTTTATTTTCGATACGTTGAAGGGGTGAATGTTCCATTATCATTTTTGCCTTTTGAAAAAGGTAAAAAAATCCACGCATTAGCAAATTATTTTCTCCAAGGAATAAATATTTCAAGGATAGAAACTGCACTTACAGATGAAGAAAAAGCTATCTGGCAATCACTATTAAACAATCCATTTTATAGGAAAGAATGTTTAAAATCAGAGTTTTCAGTTAGTGCAAAAATTGGAGAGTTTTGGCTTGGTGGAAGGTTAGATGCGGTTGTTCATGATGGAGATGAATATTATATTCTTGATTACAAAACTGGCGCAACACCGAAAAATCCAGAGTTCGATTACCAAACAATGATTTACCTTTTGTGTATGGACAAATACCTAAAACAATATGCAAAATTGTCATTTGTCTATATAAATTTAAAAGATAAAAACAATTACGTAATAGAATTTAATGACAAGTTAAAGCACGAATATGAAAACAGATTGCTAAAAATCTGCACTGAAATAAGTTCCGATTCTTGGTATCAAAAGAATGCAAAATCCTGCGCTAGATGCGAATATGGAAAGATTTGTAAGGAATAAGTCTATAGGTTGGTTACAGAAGGCTTTAAGGCATTATGGCACTAGGGCACTAAGTTCTTTATGCAATTTCGTCATTCTGAGCGAAGAACTATCGCATATAATAAGCTGGATTGCTTCGCATACGTCATTCTGAGGACTAAACTGTTGAATAGATAAAATAACATTGCAAATTTACCCGAAGAATCTCTTTAAAATTATGTACTCTCCTAAGGACAACTAGCTGAACCAACAACTTTTACCCTCTCCTTGGGGAGAGGGGCAGGGTGAGGGGTTCAACCAAACACATAGGATAGAGATACTTCGCTCCGCTCAGTATGACGAAGTTTTGTATGGTCATGCTGAACTCGTTTCAGCATCTCTAACTGGGGCGTTTGGATAGAGTCCCTGAACTACCGAGTAGGAACAGAAAATTACGTTTCGATTTCATCTCAACTTATTTTCTAGTCAATTCGAAATGACTATGGAGAATATTGGGGGTTCGTGTTTTTCTTTTTCGGTTCTGCTTTTTCTTTTTTCATCGAAATAAAAAAG
>CAVAPR010000021.1:27547-34139 GCA_963590665.1 Candidatus Methanomethylophilaceae archaeon | reverse complement strand
TAATGCAGAAAAACATTGTAATTTCTTTATTTTAATATTGTTTTCATTACTTGTGACAATATTATGTTTAGTTGTTTTTTATTGGATAAGACGATTTATCGTGAAATATGGTATTCGCATTAGATTTGAAGATGTTATATATGGTTATTACTTAATTGTATTTATAGTAATGTTATTTTTGGCATTGTTTCATGGGAGGGCTTAAGTGTTTAATGCAATAATAAAGTGTTTAAAAATAAAACATTATGTGAAAAATTTAGTTATATTTATTCCATTATTTTTTTCATTGAAATTTCTTAGTGTAAAGGCAATATTGTTGTCAGTTGGAGCTTTTATTGCGTTTTGTTTTATTGCTTCTGCGGTATATGTCTTTAATGATATTTTGGATGTTAATAATGATAAGTTTCATCCGATAAAGAAAAATCGTCCTATTGCATCTGGAATGGTTTCTATTCTTCATGCTTGTGTGTTATTTGTTATTTTAATGTTATGTAGCTTTTTAATTTCATTATATATAAATAAATATGTATTACTCGCTGTTATATTGTACTTATTATTAAATGTTTGGTATTCAGTGCAGTTGAAATTTATTCCAATTATAGATGTAGTATGTATTGCATTTGGGTTTATCTTAAGAATATTGGCAGGATGTGGAGTAATTTTGGTTATTCCTTCTCCGTTGGTTATTTTGTTAACATTTTTTACTTCAATGTTTTTCACTTTTTCAAAGAGAAAGTTAGAGTATAAGCTTATAAAGGATAAAAGTGCTTGTAGAAAATCTATAAAAGAATATAATGAGCCTTTATTAAATCAATTTGTAACAATAAATGCTGTGTTATCTATTGCTTTTTATTTTACATATATGCTAGATCCTTCAACAATACAAAGGGCTGGAACAGAGTATTTGTATATTACAGTAATTCCATTTTCTATCGTGATATTTCGTTTATTATTTAAAATTTATACTTGCTCTGATAATGATGACCCTGCAGAGTTTATATATAAAGATAAGATGATAAAAATATCAATGTTATTATATTTAATAATTCTTTTAATTGTTTTGTTAATATAAATAAATATAAGAAATATAAACGGAGCGGGAGTTGAAAACTCCCGCTCCTGTTGTTAAACTTATTATTTAAAAATATTTTTGGTTTATGTGTTCATTATCTATTTCAAGTTATCCTTAATATCTTGAATAATTAAATCTGGGGTTAGGTGATAGCGTTGTTGAAGTTCTTTTAATGGAGTTCTATCTGTAAATTCTTTTTTCGCTCCAAAATTTAGAACTTTCATATTACTATTTGAATAAAATCTTGAGATTTTTTCACCATAACCGCCATCTAAACATCCATCTTCTAGAGTGATTACAAGAGTATGATTTTTCTTCAAATCATTTAAAACTTTTTCATCAACTCCTGTAAGGAATACTGGGTTAATGAGTGTTGCATTTATTCCTGTTTCTGCTTTCAATTTTTGTTGAACTTCTTTTCCTAAATGGTAGAAATTTCCAACCCCAATAATTGCAACTTTTTCCCCAGAAATTTGAACTTTAAATTTATTCAAATTTGAATAGTTTGTTTTATCGGGTTTTCCTGTTGAAATTATTTTCCCAGATGGGACTCTTATTGCCACAGGGTGGTCTTTTTGATTTATAGACCAATCAAGCATTTTAATATATTCTTCTTTGTTTGTTGGTGCTAGGTAAACAATATTTGGAATATTGCTAATCAAAGGAATATCAAATATTTGAAGGTGAGTTACATCTGCACTTGAAATTCCTCCTCCAAATACAAGTATTGTCGCTGGAGAATTGTTTATGGCTAAGTCTTGAGATAATTGGTCATAACTTCTTTGGATAAATGAACTCATAACTTCAAGAACAGGTTTTGCGCCATTTGCGGCTAACCCAGAAACAAATCCTACTGCATCTTGTTCTGCAATTCCTACATCTACAAAATTTTTGCCAAGTTTATCTCTCACATCTTGAGTTAAGCCAGTTGCTGCTGGAGTTGCTGGAGAAACTGCAATTAGCATTGGATCTTTTTTGTGTTTGTAAATTAAGTATTTAGCCGTTATAGAGTTATAGGTTTCTGGTTGTTGAATATGTTGTCCTTCTCTCGCTATAAATCCTGGCATTTGCCAATGATAAGTTTCTTTGTCTTGTTCTGCTGGTTTGTAACCTAGACCTTTTTGAGTATGAATGTGTACGACTGTTGGTTTTTGCGTATCTTTTACTTGTTGGAAGGTTTCAATTAATTTTTCAACATTGTTCCCTTCTTCAACATAGTAATAGTCAAATCCCATTGCTTTAAAGATATTATCTTGGGCTTGACCATTTGTTTTGCGAAGTAGTGCCAAGCTGTTATAAATTCCGCCTTCAACTGGAGCAATTGCCATATTGTTATCATTAACAATGATAATCATATTTGAATTAAGAATTGCGGCATTACTCAACCCTTCTAGTGCTTCTCCTCCAGAAAGAGAACCATCTCCAATAAGTGCGATAACGTTATATTTTTCTCCTTTCAAATCTCTAGCTTTTGCAAGACCAGTTGAAAGGCTCAGAGATGTTGAAGTGTGCCCAAGAATAAAGTTGTCGTGTTCACTTTCATTAGGGTTTGAATATCCTGTGATTTCTGGATGCGCAAGTGGGTTTACGAATGCATCTTTTCTGCCTGTCAAAATTTTGTGAGGATAAATTTGGTGCGATACGTCATAAACAATCTTGTCTTTTGGGGAATTAAAAACATAGTGAAGTGCAATTGTTGCTTCAACAATGCCTAAATCTGGTCCAAGGTGTCCTCCGATTGTATCAACTTTATTTAATATTGCTGTTCTAATATCTCCAGCAAGTGTATTCATCTCTGGGATTGTGAGATTTTTTACATCTTGAGGAGAATTAACTTTGTCAAATACTTCTGAATATTTTTGCTGGGCAAATGTAATGTTTGAACTACTTAAAAATAACAAAGCAGTTGCCATAATTAGCCATTTCTTTTTCATCTTTCCTCCTTATTTAATATTATTTTAGTGTTGAAATCCAATTAGAAATTTCATTTGGAGTTGAAGAATCTCCAGCTCCATAAACTGTAAATTGGTTTAAAACTTTTGCTTTGGGCGCAAGTTTTTGCATATCTTTTGAGATGCTATAACCCCCTCCACCACCATGGGTAACAAAAGGTATAATTATTTTGCCTTCAAAATTATTTTCTTTTAAAAATGTTTTAACAGGTGTTGCCATTTTGCCCCACCAGATTGGAGTTCCAACAAAAATAACTTCATAAGAAGAAATATCTTTATTTTTTTTCAAAGGTGGAGTTATATTTTGCGAAATTTCCTTTTTTGCATATTCTGTCATTTCATCATAGCCAGATGGATAGTTTTGAGATGGAATTAACTCAAACAATTCTCCATTTGTTTGTTTTTGAATTTCCTTTGCAATCGTTTTTGTATTGCCGCTTCTTGAATAGTACGCAATTAATATTTTTTTATCCATAAGATTCCCCACAGGTTGAGCTTCTACGTTCTTTTGTTGAACGATGGCAAAAACTACTCCTGCAACGCAAAGAAGTATCGGAATTAAAATAAGTAATAATTTTTTAATCATTTCTTTTTTTTCCTTATTGCGCTCTGACATAACCCATGTTTTGAATATCTTCATCAGTTCTGTTTCCATAGATTGTAATTTTATCTAGTTCTTTTTCAATATTTTCAAATTCTTCGTTTGTCAATTCAATATCTGCTGCGCCTAAGTTTTCGTCTATTCTTTCAAATTTTCTCATTCCTGGTATTGGTGCTAAAAACTCGTACTTATGTAACATCCAAGCTAAAGAAATTTGAGCAGGAGTTGAATTTTTAGTTTTTGCAATGTCATTTAGCATATCTAAAAGTGGTTGATTTTTTTCTACGTTTTCTGGGATAAATCTTGTGATTGCTCGTCTAACATCGTCGCCTTCGTATTTTGTGTTTTTGTTGTATTTGCCACTTAAAAAACCACTCGCAAGAGGTGAAAATGGTACGAACCCGATATTTAATTCTTTACAAGTTGGAATAACATCTTTTTCAAACATTCTTTCCATCATTGAATATTCGCTTTGGATTGCTGTTAAAGGTGTTACGGCATGAGCTTTTCGGATTTGGTCTTCTGTTGATTGAGATTGTCCCCATCCTCTGATTTTACCTTCTTTGATAAGTTCGCCCATCCAACCTGCAACATCTTCAACATTGCTATTTAGTGGAACTCTGTGTTCATAATATAAATCTATATAATCTGTTTGAAGTCTTTTTAGTGAACCTTCAACTGCTTCTCTAATACCTTCTCTGCTAAGTTTTTGAGGTGCAGTTTGTGTTGGTTGAGTAAATGGTGAAAACTTTGTTGCTAAGATGATTTTATCTCTGAACGGTTTAACTGCTTTCCCAACTAATTCTTCATTCACAAAAGGACCATAATTTTCTGCGGTATCAAAAAATGTACAACCTTTTTCGTAAGCGTATTGAATCATTTTTATCGCATCGTCTTCTGGTGGTAATGCTCCGTAGCCGTGAGAAAAGCCCATACATCCCATACCGATTGCTGAAACTGTTAAATCTCTAAGTTTTCTATATTTCATATTCTCCTCCTTAATTTATTTTATTATAAAGCTTGATAGCTGCTATCAGTCAATAGAATTAAATTGTAAAATTTTCTAAATTTTTATGCGTTCTTATCAAAAAAATATGTCCTCTGTTTTATTATGGTTATAGGTATAAAGGAAATATTATGTTAGTTCAAAAAGTTACATTCACCCCCACTGCGAGAAATTCGTCAAATTATAAAATTAGTAATAAAAATACATCCCCTATCAACTCTTCCATCCCTTCATTTGAGAAAGTTGATTACTCAAAAATTGCGTTTGGTTCAATTTATGGGGTTAAACCTAAAAAAATAAATTTTGATTTAGAAAAATCTAAACTCTTGCGACAAATTACCGAACTTTTGCAAACTGAAGAAAAAGATGTTGATACCGCAGAATTAACTATGAAAGTTATGCGTCGTGTTATGGCTTTTTTCAGAGAGTCAATGAAAAAACAGGAGAAAATTTTAGAAGATGCTGAAAAGTTGACCCAGAATAAGGCTTTAAATCCTCAGCAAAAGTATGAAGAAATTCAAAAATTACAGAAGAAATTAAATCAAGCTTCAAAGTTTAAAATTACCCCAGATGGTCCTAAAAATAAAAAACAAGTTTCTGAAAATATTGATTATCAATTGTTGAACAAATTGAAATCTGCAGTTGTAGAAGATGATTTTAATTTGGGCAAAGTTTTGACAGATTATTATAGTGGATTAAAAAATATTTCTAAAATTGAGGATTTAAAAAAACAATATCCAAAAATTAAAACTCCAACTTCTCCTCAAGAAGTTATTGCAAATAAAATTGAGAGTGTTTTAACTCGTGATTTTTATGAAGGTTTGGCAGATAATATGGGGTCTGTTGAAGAAGCTAGTGAATATTGTGTAAAACCTGTTGGCGCATTAGTTTATGATATTGCAATGAAACATAAAGTAGATCCAATTGAGTTATTTGATGCTGTTTTTCCTCATACTGCAGTTAGAATTTTTGAAAGATATGAAAGTGTTGCAACGAGTGGAATGTCATCAATTCCCGAAGTTCGCAAAATAAAATCTCCACAAGTTAGTGATTTAGATTTAAAACTGTTAAATACTGATTTTGACGATTTTGTAACTTCTACTGTTAGAAAACATTATCTTGAAGGGCAAAAGTTGAATGACATTGTTTATAAAAAAGATGGTGTTTCTATCCCTATGTCCGATTTAAGAGGTTCTGAGTACAAGTTTGAAAAAATGCCAGAAAAAGTTCGCTCATTTGTGAAGGCTGGAGAAAATCTTGAATATGCTCAGAAAGATTATGATAATTTTGACGTAAATCAATTTAGGGCAAGGTTAGATTTCTTTGCAAATGGTGGTATTGGTGAAAATGAAGAAATTTTGAGTAGGATTATTGATTTTGACGGTTGTGATTTTACTCCAGAAGATATGAAATTTTTATCAAAATTTTTGAGAGAATTAGATTCGGTTCGAGAAGGTGAAAAATCTATGACCGAAGCTGTAGATTTTATCAAAGAACAAGATTTAGCACCAAAAGGAACAAATAAATTAAACGAAATTGCAAGACAAAAAGCGGAAGAAGATATAAAAATTAGGCAAAAAATTACGGCTGAATTGAAGGGTGTAAAGAAAGATTTTGATAATGCGATGAATGTTCTTTATCAAAATGATTTGGCAGATTTAGCAAACTCTTGTGCTGATTATCGACCAAAATCTATAGATGCTTGTGATGATGCAAAATATTTAATTTCTTTGATAAATAAAAATATTGATAAAGAAACAAAAGTTCTAGATAGAAATTCTGTAGAACAGAGTATTATGCGCTGGGATACTTATAATTTTTATAAAAATGGTGGCGAAGCAAGTGATAAAGTATTAGCGAAAGCAGAAAAATTTGCACTAAAATCTGATGGAACAATTGATATTGATAAAGCTGGTCACTATTTAATCAATTCTCAAGTTGTAAAAATGTATCCAGAAAGT
>CAVAPR010000021.1:0-27537 GCA_963590665.1 Candidatus Methanomethylophilaceae archaeon | reverse complement strand
ATATTTGTGTAAGTATGAGGATTACACAAATTTATCACAAGAAAATAAGGCTCAACTTTCAAATTTTATAGAAATGTTTGATCAAAAAAATTCTGTAGATAAGGCAATTTTAAAATCTATAATTGAGCAAGATTATTTGAATATTGATACTCCAATTCAAATTAAAACTGCTGGAGCTGAGACAATAACTGCAACTCTAAGTGCCAAAGCTAAAAAAGCAATTGCCAATAAATATAAATACCCAACTTGTGTTACTTACCTCAAGGGTTTTGAAGATGCACTAGCGAATTTTGCTCGTGAATGGGGCTCTTCTGGAATCAAAAAGACTGGGAAAAATAATAACACGTTGAGATACAAAATGGAATTAAAAATTGCTGGAGAAGATGATAGATTGTTCTCTAGCAACAATGATTATTACTTTGATGTATTTTCTGATAAGGGTTTTCACTAAATTTAACTCCAAAATTCAATTATAATTTGAAATATTAGCCGAGTGGATAATTGTTCAGTTGGCTTAAAAATAGTACTATTTTCTTGTAGTTAGCATTGTATGTATTCAAATTATGATTGAGATTGAAGGTAAAGAACATTTATTAGGTGCAATTTTTGAATATTGCGAAGATATAATTACAGTAAAAGATTTGGATTTAAGATATATTGCTTACAACAAAGCTTTTTTGAAATCCATTATAGAGGGTGATGAAAACACTCCCATTATTGGGAAATCTGTAGAAGAAATTTTTCAAAATGGTGGTTGTGCTCAAATTATTACAAACAATTCTCAAAAAGCAATTTTAGAATTAGAAACAAACTGTTATACTTTCCGTCACAAAATCCATGGTGTAAATAAAATAATTAAACAAACGACGACTCCAATTGTAAGAGATGGGGTCGTTCGTGGTGTATTATCAGTTTCTCGTGATGTTACAAGAGAAGAAAATTTGAAAACGAGATTGCTCGAAAAGAATTATCAACTTAATACATTACTAGAAAATTTACCTGTACTTGTTTATATGAAGGACAAGAATAGAAATCTCGTTGTTGCGAATAACGAATCTCGAGATTTTGTGTTGAATGGTGTTGACCATTATTCGGAAGGTTTAAAAATCAATATGGAAGAAGCGCTTCCAGAAGTTGAGAATGAAGATAATTATGTTTTGCAAAATAAAAAACATTTGCGAAAAACAAAGGTTGCGAAAGACCCAGATGGAAAGCAACATTGGTATAGGATTCACAAAGCTCCTATTTTGATGTCGAATAATGAAATTAGTGGACTTGTAACTATTGCAAAAAATATTGATGCGGATAAAAAATTAGAAAATCAACGAGATTTGTTCCTTGCGACATTATCTCATGATTTGAAAAATCCTTTGCAAGCTCAAATAAGTTCTCTTGAGATGTTGTACCGTGAATATTATGGAAAAATAGACGAAGGACATCAAGAAATTATGGAGCTTGTTATTGAATCTGCAAAATATATGAAAGATATGCTCTGTACTCTTTTGAAAACTTGCAAACAAAATAATGGGATTATTCAACTTGTGTATTCAAAATTTGATATTGTTTCTTTGATGAATAAATCTATAAAAGAGATTAGAGATTTAGGTAAAATTAAAAATGTTGAGCTTAAATTTAATTGTCAATTAAAAGATAATGAAAAGTTGATTTATGCAGATGAAAACCAATTGCGTCGAGTTATTGGGAATATGCTCAACAATGCGATAAATTATGCATTTGAAAATAGTGTTGTCGAAATTTCTATAAAATTAGAAAACGGTTTTTATGTATTTGATTTTAAAAACGAAAGTGATGAAATTTCTGATGAATTGAAGGCTAATATTTTTGATAAATATGTTTGCGGTAATCCATTAGAATCAAATAGTGGTGTAGGGTTAGGTTTGTATTTTTGTCGTAAAATTTTGGAAGCTCATGAGGGCGTGATAAGTTTAGATAATATTGGGACAAAAAATACTTTTTCTTTTAAAATGCCAAAATTAGATGAAAATTCCGCTTTAATTACTGAAGTTGCACTGTAAAAATGTTTTAAGATGTGTAAATCTTTAGATATGCACTTAAAACTATTGCTATAATTGCTTTATGATATGATATGATATGATATGATATGATATGATATGATATGGCAAAATATTTTTAATTTTTGTTAAAATTTTTATATAACTGCCAAAAATGCTAAACCCCTGTATCTATTGTTATATAGCTATTATCAAGAAAAGTGAAAATAATTTACTCCTTAAAAAATAACCTAAATTATTAGAAAAATTTTCATGTTCTAGATATAATTTAGGTAATAAGAAGACTGGATTAAGAGGAAGTTATGAAGAATAATAATAAAAGAGTAAAACTTGTTGCAATTTCTGTTGCGATGTTGTTGAGTGCACAATGTGCAATGGCAGATGGAACTGCAATTCCTATATCAGATTGGAGTTCATTAAATAGTGCCTTAAAACAATCAACGGCTGTTGATTACATTCAGTTGGGCGATAATATTACTGCTGGAGATTCAATAAAATTAGGTAGTGGTTATAGCAACGATATTACTTTTGATGGAAATGGGCATTCTTTAACTTCTAGTGTAAATAATGTTGTGTGGGATATTCAGTCTGCAACAAAACTTACTATTAAAAATACGACAATTGAAAATATTACTTCTAAGGGTTGGGGTGGTTCAATTTATAATGAAGGCTCTTTGGTTGCTGAAAATATGACTTTTTCTAATAATAAGGCTTCTTCCTATTTTGGTGGTGCAGTTGCCAATATGGCGGATGCAACATTTAATGGGAGTATGACCTTTCGTGGTAATTCTTCTGCATATTCTGAAAATTCATTTGGCGGTGCATTGTTAAACATAGGGGTTATTAATTTCAATACAGGTTCTGGAGAAGTTGTAGATTTTAACGGTAACTATGCAAGTTATGGTGGTGCTATCTATAACGGCAGAGGTTTGGCTGTTGTTAAAGATAACAAATTTGAAAATAATACAGGGCGTATAGAATTTAACAAAAATGGAACTTATAGATTTGAAAATAATAATGCTATTATGGGTGGCGCAATCTATAATGCGGGTCGAATGACAATTGCTGGAAATGTTACGTTCAAAAATAACAAAGCTTTGGCTACGGTGGTAGGAGCTAATAACCAACGTAAAGGTGGTGGTGCATTATATAATGATGCAGGAAACTTAACTCTAAACGGTACTCGTGATGATGATGGAAATGCTTCTATTGTTTTTGAAGGTAATTCAGCAGGTCCAGGCACTACTCCCTCTGACAATTCGCAACATTTAGGCGGAGCATTGTATGTTGAAGGGAAAGATGATTCTCCTGCTTATGTGAATATTATTTCTACAGATTTTAAAAATAATACAACAACTACTCATGGTGGGGCTATTTATTTTGATAAAAGGGTTGATTTTAATATTGAAGATTCTCGATTTATTCAAAATGGATTGGTTGGTAATAATATTTCTTATGATGGTTGGGGTGGAGCTATTGGCTTAGGTAGTGGAGATATAAAAGGCTTTATAAACAACTCTGTATTTCAAGAAAACTTTTCTTCTAGTTCTGGTGGTGTAATTGCTTCAAATACAGCCTTGACTATCGTTAATTCTAAATTTATTGGTAATACTGCAAAAAATTCTGCAGGTGCTATTTCTTGGGATCCACATTATGGCGCTGATGGCAAATATTTAAAAATTATCGCAGATGGCGGTGATACATTTTTCGGAGGTAATAAGGTTACGGGGGGATCTACTCCAGCAGGTACAACCTCTCCTAGCCAAGAAGGTCTTTATATTGGAAATTACTCTACAGCAGATACTACTGGACCAGATGGAAATGATAGTAAAGTATTTTTCAATGCTGGAAATTCTGGTAGTTTGATTTTTAATGATGTTTTTAATGCTAAGGGTGACTACTATGAAGATAAATTAGACAAGTTCAAGAATGAAAAAATTAACTATAACATCCAATTAAATTCTTCAGATGTTGAGTATGGAAGATTAGAAGCCGAATCAAGCAATTCTATTCCAAATTCTGCTCCAACAGATGGTATGATTATTTTCAATAACACTGTTAAAGGTGCAAATTTAGTTCTTCATAATGGAACTTTAGCATTCCACAAAGAAAATAGTTTAGATGGTTATGTTGGTGACAATTTAGAAAATTATTTTTCTGATGGCGCTAAAATCACTCTTAAAGGTGGAACTTTAGATTTATCTAATAATATAATCGAAGGTTCTGATAATCATAAAAAAAATAGATTTAATCCAGATTCAATTGATGTTTTAGGAAATGCAAATTTAAGATTAGATGTTACTTTGGGTAATGGTACAGGTTCAATTGATTATATCGACTCTACAATTCAAAGTTCGAATGGTCAAGGGAAACTTGTAATTGACAAATTGTTATTCAATACTGATATGCCTTCAAGTGCTAACCTTGGGGACTCTTTTACTCTTCAATTTGTGAAAGAAAATAAGTTGGGCTTGGATGATATAACTTTGGCAAATAGTTTGCAAACAATCATTACAAGTCACGCAGGTTATTCATTGAAATTAGATCAATATGGTCGTAAAGAAGATGAAACACTTACAGAGAAAAATGCTCTTAAGGTTACAAAAGTTGTAAGTTCTGGAGGTTTACCAGTTGCTGTTTCTATCGGTCAAGACGAAGCTCTTGCTGGTGAAAAAACTTATGTATATAACGCAACGGATGATGAAGTTATTGGACTTCCACCTACATCTCCAGATGAAGAAAACAAATCTTGGTACAAAGGTTATCAAGTTAAAACTGAAAATATGAAGGTTGCTGAAGACCGTTATACTTCAAATATTTTGAAAGGTGAATTCTTAGAAATCAACGGTAACGGTAAGAATGTTATCGCTGCAAAAGATAGTATCGTTGGTATGGTTCTGGATGTTGATACTTATTATCCAGAAAGTATCAATATCCAGAATCAAAAATTGATTATTAACGATGTTAAAAAGTCTGACGGTACAGGTTGGAACGGATTCAATACTGCAATTATCAATAAAGGTGGAACAGTAAACTTAAATAATTCTATATTTAGTGAGAACCATTCTACTGGTGGTGCTTACAATGATGTATCTCACAAAGAAAACGGCAATGTTATTGCTGGAACTCCATATTCAAAAGATGGTAATGGTGGTGCAATTCAAAACCTTAACCGTGTAAAAGATGGCACAACTATAACAAGTGGTGAGTTAAATGTTACAAACACAAGTTTTACAAATAACACTGCAACTGGAGATGGTGGCGCAATCTATAACGCAGATGGTGCAACTACAAATATCACGGCTACTGGTTCAAATACTGTAGAATTTACGGGCAATAAGGCTGGCGGTGTTGATAATGATATTTATAACGCTGGTATTTTGAATTTGGTTACTTCTGCTGATGGAAAAATTGTTTTCAATGGTGGAATTTCTGGTAATAACGGAGTAATGAATATCGGTACTTCAGCGCAGAATTTGGGTAGTGTTGTTATGAATGGCACAATTGCTGACCAAACTGTAAATCTAAATAGTGGAACTTTGCAAATTGGTACAGTTGCTAATGCTTTTGATAATTCAAATTTGACATTCAATGGCGGTACATTAAATTCTCAAAATGGTCAAATTGATAATATGGTTGTTGGGAATTTGAATATCAACTCAAATTCAAACTTCTTATTTGATATAGATTTATCTCAAGATAACCTTTCTGATAATATTCAATTTACAACAAAAGAAGGCGATGGAACTCTAAATGTCGGCACTCTTTATATCACAGGAACTTTGTCAGATGGTACAACTTCTTATTCTTCTGAGTTTTTGAGAGGAACGGATGCAGATAAAATAAAAACTGATTATAAAGGTGCTGGAACTACTGCTGTTGGCGATACCGCATACTCAATTGAAGTTAGAAATAATAAAGTTTTAATTTCAAAAGTTGGTGCTTCTGGTGGCTTTGTTTATGATGTTGTAGATGAAAATATGGGTGGTCACCAAGTTTCAGCAGCTGATAATGGAAAAATTGGTGATTGGATTCCTGGAGTTGGAAATCAACTCAGAGGTAATATTTTTAGAATTTATGGAAAAGGTGCTGATACTGATATTATCAAATCCGAAAAGAATATTTTGGGTATAGAAGTTGGTTTAGATGAGGTGCAAGAACAATCTCAACGATTGACGATAGAAGATGTAAAATCTTATGGTGGTTTTAATAGTGCTGTTATCAATAGAGGTGGCGAAGTATTTGCAAATGGTGTAAATTTTGTAGAAAATAACGCATCTGAAAAAGATGGCAATTTGGGTTATGGTGGTGCTATCTATAATGACCATGGTGTTGTTAATATTGGTGTTTCAACCTCTGGCGCTACAACTTTCCAAAAGAACAATGCAACTAGAGATGGTGGTGCGATTTATAATAATGATGAATTAGATATAAATACTGCTCTTGCTGGGAATACTATTTTGTTTACAGGAAACAAGGCTGGTGGTGTTGCTAATGATATTTATAATACCGAAACAGGAAAGATTAACATTTTTGGTGCAGGTTCTGTACAGTTTGATAGTGGTATTGCTGGTATTGGATATATTGAATCTTCTGCAAACGTAATCTTGAATAGTGATAATTCAAAATTTGGTGGTAGATTTGCTCAAACTAGTGGCACAACAACAGTTACGAATGGTGCAAAATTCTTTGATGGCCAATCAACTATTAGCGGTGGTCAGTTGAATTGGAATACAAAGGAGGATTTGTCAAAGGGCTCTTTGATTGTAAAAGAAGGAGCTAAATTGATTGTTGGTGATGGTTCTAATGAAGCTCAATTGTCTATAAAAGGTTCTAGTGATATTACTAATGCTGATGTAACTATTAACAACAACGCTAATTTGAGCCTAGTTAATAAATCTATGACAATTGGAAATATCTCTGGTAACGGTACATTGACTGCTGACAATTCTACTTTGATTTATGACCAAAATTCTGGAGTAACAAAAGGATTTGCTTCTATAAATAATTCAACTGTTACAGTGAATGGTACTGAAAATTCTAATGTTGATAGTATTATTGGTGCGATTGTTAATGGTTCAAATGTTGGTTTGACTTTGAATTTTGAAGATTTAACAACTTCTAAAGATATTACTCTTAACTTGATTTCTGAGGAAGCTGGTGCAGATATTTCAAATTTGAATACATCTGGAGATGTTACAATTTCTGGAAAACTTACTAATAATGCTGGAATAGTTACAAATAGCGGAACATTGACTCTATCTGGAACAACTGAAAATAATTATGAATTAGTAAATAATACAAATTCAACTTTAAATATAGATGGAATATTTACAGGCAAGCAAACAGCTACAATTACAAATAATGGAACTATTAACGTTACAAAAGATGCTTCTGGTTTTGGCGGAAAGTTAGATTCTTATGGTGATGTTATCGTTGAGAACTCAAGTTATTTATTTGGTGGCGAAAAGAATATTCATACTGGAACTTTAACTATTAATGCTGGTTCAATTGAGTATCGTGATGTTGTGTTGGGTTCAGATGCTCAAGGTGCTAAATTAATTCATACAATTTCTGATAACTCAACAGTGAATAAAATTGATGACAGTGTATTTAAGTTTGCAGATGGAACATTAGGTTCAGAAGCTAGTTTTAAATCTGCTTCTGGTACGACTGCAAATATTGAGTTGAGCAAAGTTGATAATGGACAAGAAAATACAATTTCAATTGATGGTGCTAATGTAACTTTAGTTGATAAAGATTATACAGGTGGAACAATTTATAATTTTGATAACTCTAATATCAAATTGGGTTCTGATAATACAACGGTTGGCGATTATAAATTTTCAAATGTAACAGGTAGTGATAATAAATTGAGCTTCAATGTAATTATTGCTGATGTTGCTGGCGCAACTGATGGCTCAAAATACTTACAAACGGATAAAATTACTATTGGAAATGGCGGTCAATCATTCAAGTTTGGAGATATTTATATTTCTGGAGAAGAAAATGGTTGGGATGGAATTTACTCTACAAAAGATGGCGATGTTTTGACAGGTGCTACCTTTAGTGACAATCCTGCTTCTAATTTCCAAGATGGTAAAGTTGACAAATTAGCAACGGGTGCTACAACTTCTTGGATTTATGACATTTCAAAAACTAATAATAATCAGTCTATCCAAATGAAGATTAATAGCGCAGCTGATGAAAACACTTTGTATAAAATGAACCACAAAACAGAAGGTACAAGATTCTTCCAATTCTCTGATGATGGTTCAAATAAAGAACAAACTTATAATATAGGACAATCATTAGATGAAACTTTGTCAGGTGATTTTACTGTTAAAGGTTATGACAAAGACAAATGTACGATTTCTGGAGCTTTTGTTGATAAAACAACAGGTCAAGAAACAGGAAGAGGAAGCTTCTTTGATATTAAAAAAGATGATATAAATTTGACAATTCACGATGTAACACTTGCAAATGCAAGCAAAGCTACTTCTGGTTCTGTTGTGAATAACGAAAGCACAGTTTCTAAGGTAACTATTGATAATGTTAATATTATCAGTTCTTCATCAAGTACAGATGGCGGAGCTATTTATAACAATGGTATTTTAAATATTTCTAATACAAAATTCACTGGTAATAGTTCTGGAACTCAAAAAGGTGGAGCTATCTATAACGATGGCACAATGAATCTTGGTGGTGTTACATTGGATGCTCCGACAGAAAATGCAACTAATGATATTTATCAAGGTGCAAATGGTAAAACATATTTTGTTGGCGGAGAAAATACAATCAATTCTTCAATTAGTGGCGAAGGAACAATTGAAAATACTAATAGTAAATTGGTTTTGAATGGCGATAATTCAAAATATACAGGAACTTACACTCAAAACTCTGGTCAAACTGATGTAAATGAAGGTTCAAAATTCTTCGGTGGAGAAACAACAATTACAAACGGTGTTTTAAATTGGAATACCATGAATGATTATGATGGTGTTATAAAGGCTGAAGGTGGCTTAATCAACATTGGCAACAATAATGATGCAGAGTTGACATTGAATACTGGAAGCGTAGTTAAAAAAGATGCATTTGTAAATATCGCAAAAGCTGGAAGTATTTATTTGAACGGTGGAAGTTTAACTCTAGATGATAAAGATAAATGGCAAGGTGACATATTTATCGGAGATGAAAATACTGTTGGAAGTGGAACTTTGACAATCGATGGTTTGACATCAAATGGTACAATTGCTGCTAATGGTGGAACTATTGATATTATTAGTGGAAGATTGACTGCTTCTGCTGGGGATATGATAAAAGAAGCAACAACAGTAAAAATTAAAGATGATGCATTGTTGACTGTTAGTGGTGGAGATGTAACATTGGGTACAACTACTGATTGGGCTTCTAAAGGTGGAGTTCTTCTTACTGATGGAACTTTAACAGTTAAAGATTTCACATCTTCTAATGGTATTTTCCAAGCAACAAATGGAGAATTAAATATTATTGAAAATTCTACATTTACTGTTGGAAAAGATAGTTTTATCAATAGCGATGTTGAAACAAATATTGATTCAAATTCAAATCTGCAAATTACTGATAACGGTAAGGTAAATATTAACGATAATGATACTTGGGGCGGTACAATTTCACTTGATGGTGGTACTTTGAATTACGGTATGACCGCAAATGGCAATACTGCAAATAATGGTACATTAAATGCTAAAACAGGTAATTTGAATTTGCTTGATGGTTCATATATGGATATTCAAACTCCAAGTAAGATTGAAAGTGCTGTTGCTGTTGATATTCAACGTGGTGCAACAATCAATATCCGCAACGGAGCAGAATTAAATCTTGATTCAAATGATAGATGGGCTGGTTTAATTACAAATGAAACCAGTGGAGTTTTGAAAACTGATAATGTTGACAACTCTACTTATGGTGGTATGTTGCAGCAAAATAGAGGTACTTCAATTTTTGATAACAACTCAAATATCTATATTGATGGAAAAGATAGTTATATTCGTGGTGGAACTTTAGGAATTACCAATGGTTCAACATTACATGTCGGTAGTGGTGTTACGGATAATCATTTCTTTGTTAGCGATTTGAATATGACTAATAATTCTACATTAAGTGCAATGAATGGTGTTCTAAATAGATACCAAATTACAAATGATATGACTGTTGAAGGTAAAAATAACGTATCTATTGATATTGATGGTAGAAATAAAGTTGGTGATACATTTATCATCAATAATTTGACGTCAAATACAAATGGTACTTTAAATGTTTCTGATTTTAACTTTGTAGGTTTAGCTCCAATAGATAGACAATTCAAAATTAGAGTATTTGATTCAAATTCAATTGCGGATACTGTTGATTTCTCTTCAACAAATAAAGAAATCTTAACTCCAATCGGTTATTACAATCTTCAATCTGCTGGAGGTGGTTGGTACACATCTAATATGACTCGTTACAACCCTCAAGTATTTAGAGGTCAAGTTGCAACATTAGCTTCTTTCAACAATCAATTGATGATTGACGATATGTTGTTAAATCACGTAACGTTAGATAGTGAAAGATTATTGGCACAAGGTAAAAATGCTAATACTTATGCTTCTACCCTTCCTCAATTTGCACCATATCAATACAAAAAAGAAGATGGCGGATTGTGGTACAAATCTTATGTAAACTTTGAAAACTTGTCACTAACTCAAGGATTGAAAGTTGGAAATAATTCTTATGGATCATTAGTTGGTGCAGATTTCCCTATTATCAAATTGAAACATGGTTGGAGATTGATGCCAACAGCTTACATTGGCTATAATGGAGCTCACCAAACATTCAATGGTGTTGGTATGTACCAAAACGGTGGTCAAGGTGGTTTGATGGGAACATTTATGAAAAATGATTTCATCGGTTCTATCGTAGCTTATGGTGGTGGATACAATAACGAAATGTCTGTTGAGGGTAATACTGACAGAACAGGTAACTGGTTTGCTGGTACTGCTGCTAAATTGGCTTATAACTTCCATCCAACTAAACATTTTACAATTCAACCGACTGCGTTTATGTCTTATAATATTTTCGGTCGTCAAAATTGGGGAACTGATTTTGGTTCTATGAGTATGAACTCTGGATTGTTGAACGGAATTAACGTTGCTCCTGGCATGAACTTCATCTATGCAAGAGAAACTTGGAGCGTTTATGCAACATTCCAATATATGTATAATATTAATGAACAAGTTGGTGGTAGAGCTGGTAATGTTGATTTAGCTAGTGTAAAAATGGAACACGGATACATTCAATATGGTGTTGGTGTTACTAAAACTTGGAAAGACAGATTAAATTCATTCTTCCAAATTGTATTCAGAAATGGTGGAAGAACTGGTGTTGGTTTCCAATTAGGTTTGAATTATACATTTGATTGGTTTAATCCAAAATCTAACAAAGCTCCAAAAGCTAACGCAAAACAAATTAAAAAATCATCAACTTCAAATAAAAAATCTCAAGAGATAAAAGAATTTCAACACGTAGGTTCTAAAACAGTTTTGAAATCTTTGTCAATGAAGTAGTTGAAAAATAAAATAATTTAATAAAAGAGGGAGTGACTTTTACGTTGTCCCCTCTTTTATTTTGCCTAAATTTAGTATTGATTTTTAAGTAATTTTGTAAGATACTTTTTCGTGCTAAGGATATACATTAAGATATGATTATTAGAAGTGCAAATTTTGAAAAATTTGTTTCTTATTCAGGGAGAAAACTCAATGCCCCAGCTCAAGCCCTAATTATTGGTGGTACAGCGCTTTTGTTTATTCCTCCAATAAATAGAATGAATAAGAATGTTGACCAAGATACTCGAGATATGGCGGTAGGGCGTTCAATTGGCAAGAATATTACGGGTAACCTTTCTGATTATATTTTGAGAGTCCTTTCTATTGCTCTTGTATCAAAGTTCTCTAAGGCAAAAATTGATGAAAATAAAGAAGGTATTGTAACTGGAATTTCACCCCAAGCTAAAAAAGATATTTTTACTCCATCAATTGATAAAAATATTGAACCAAGAAGCGTGAGCCAATTTACGAAAGATTATAAGAATTACAAAATGGCAATGGGGGCACTTCTTGCAACTGCATTAGCTATTTTTGTAAAAACTACCGTTGAACTTCCTATAACAAAGAAGTTAACAGATATTTTCTACAAGCGAGAAAAAGCAAGACAGGAGGCAAAACATCATGCAAGTTAAACCTACTGTTATGACCAAATTTTCAAATTATATATTCAAAAATTATGCAAAAGATAGCAGCAAATTGTTAGTCCATGTTGGCGCAGGTGTTGCCGTTATTGCCACTAGTGCACAAGTTGGGATGTTGATGACGGATAAAAAATTAGAACCTAAGAAGAAAAATTTCTTAGTTAAACAAGAACTAATGATAAATTCTACATACCTTGCACTGTATTATACCGCTTGCGAAGCTGTTAGACATATTGTTAATAATGCGATTGAAAAAGGGAAGGTTTTAACAGAATCTTGCGCCTCTGTAATTGCAAATTTGAAAAATGATAAATTTATTGAACCTGCCAAAAAATGGGCAAATATATTCACAAAAGAGGAATTGAAAAAAGGAATTTCACATAATTTAGAAAATATTGAAAATACTGATTTCTTCAAAAAATCAACCCCAGAATTACAACCTAAAATAAAAGAAAATTCTATAAAAGCACTTGAGAAATTTCAAGGTTTTAAAGGTGGAGCGGGTGTCCTTTCTGTTTTGACCACTTCGGTCGTTGCAGGTAATATTGTTGGCGTATATTTGGGTAATGTTATTGCAACAAAAATGGCAGAGAAAAAATCATAGGTTAAACACAACACAATCTTTGTTCAACACATTTTAGAATTTCGTTTGCGTATTCTTCGTGTTTTCCATAAAAAATATGCGAAGCATCTGGAATTGTTATGATTGTATTTTCATCTTTAAACTTGCAATAAGAATTTATCTTTTCCATAAATCCTGTAGCATTACCATTTGTCATACTGTCTTTACTTCCAATGATAAACGAACCAGAAATTTTGATGTTGCTTAGAGAAATTGTTTCTCCATCACTACTAATTACAGGGCAATTTTTTAGATTTTCTGCCGTGTAATATCTCATAAGCGTTCTTGCTGTCATTGGGGAAAATCCCATAAATAAAAATGGAAGAATATCGTGTTCCCGCCCCGCATCAATAAATTTTTGAGCTTCTCTAAGGTACATTTCTTTTTCTGGTAGAATGTTGAAAAAGTGAGCCAAATCGATTGGAGCAGTAATTATAAAACTTTCAATATCATTGTTTGGAGTGTTAGCAAGATAGTTAATAATTTTATTTGAACCAAGAGAATGTCCTGCTAAAATTATTTTCTTGAATCCTTGTTCTTTTGCATAATTTACGTAAGAATCAACATCTTCATAAACAATAGAAAAATCATCTGTAACAACCCCAGTTGTAGTTTGCTTATGAGTGATTGTATTTGAATAACTAATAAATGAAAATGCATCCATTGCGTGACCAGCAATAAAAGCAATTCCATTCGCTTCTAATTTTTTACCCGTTGCTGGTAAAAGTTCATTTTGAAATACGTTGGAACAAATTCCACTCATCATTATAACTACGGTGTCCATTGAGTTGTTTCCCCACATTGCACCCTTTAAAACTATTCCTCTTGGGGTTTGTACATTTATAATTTCCATTTAACTTACGACCTTTCTTACTTCTATAATTTTACTCCTTGATAGTTACTATCAGTCAATAATTTTTGCGAAAAGTTTCTTAATATTTTGTAAAAATAGGCTGTAGAGTTTTTGAAAAATAGTATAAAATATAAATATAGATTATCGTTTTCAGAGGAGTTTTTTATATGAGAAAAATCATGTTTTTGTGGCTTTATGTAGTTGCGATTGTTGCATCTTTGGGCGGTCTATTATCAGGTTATGACACGGGCGTAATTTCAGGCGCATTGTTGTTTATTAATGATTCTTGGCATTTGTCTGATTCAATGCAGGGAATTGTTGTTAGTTCGGTATTGATTGGTGCTGTTATTGGTGCTGCAACAAATGGTGTTTTGGCAGATATTTTTGGACGTAAAAAAATTATTATGGCAACGGCTGTAATTTTTATTTTGGGTTCAATTCTTTGTGGTTTTGCTCCTAATGTTTATGTGCTGATTGCTTCAAGAATTTTAGTTGGACTTGCTGTTGGGATTGTTAATTTTGTTATTCCGCTATATTTGTCAGAAATTTCTCCAAAAGTTATCAGGGGAACTTTAGTTTCTTTGTATCAATGGGCGATTACGGCTGGGATTTTGTTCTCTTATTTCATCAATGCTGCTTTTGCTAATGCTGTTTATAGTTGGCGTTGGATGTTGTTAGCGGGCATTCTTCCTGGGTTAGTATTACTTGTTGGTATGAGTTTGATGAGTGATACTCCTCGTTGGCTTGTAAGTAAAAATAGAGATGAAGAAGCTAAAAAGGTATTTAAGAAAATTGACCCAAATGCTGATGCAGATGCTGAAATTGGTGAAATTAAAAAGACTTTGAGTGTTGAGGCTGAGGGTTCAAATAAAAAAATAAGATTTAAAAAATGGATGATAATGCCATTTGTTGTTGGTATTGGTATTATGTTTGCTCAAATTTGTACAGGTATAAATACTATAATTTACTATGCCCCAACTATTTTCAAAACTGCTGGTTTTGATTCTAACTTGAACGCAATTTATGCGACAACTGGAATTGGGGTCATTAACTTTTTGATGACAATTGTTGCTGTATTCTTTACTGATAGATTGGGCAGAAAACCTTTGTTGTACTTTGGTTTAACTGGTGTAATGCTAAGTTTAGTCGCATTGGGTTGTGCTTTTGCCTTTTCAAGTGTTTTAGGCGACAGTTTGAAATGGGTTGCAGTTGGTAGTTTAGTTACCTATATCATCTGCTTTGCAATGAGTTTAGGACCTATCGGCTGGATTATTGTTTCAGAAGTTTTTCCTCTAAAAATAAGAGGGGTTGCAATGAGTATTTGCACTGTTTCAAACTTTGCATTTAACTTCTTTGTTGTTGGAAGTTTCCCAATTCTAATTCATAGAATTGGCGGGGCTTATACATTCTGGGGCTTTGCTGTTGTATCCTTACTCTGCATTCTATTTGTTTATTTCTTTGTTCCAGAAACAAAAGGTATTTCATTAGAACAAATTGAATCAAATTGGTTACACGGTGTAAATCCAAGAGATTTTGGAAATGTCGATAATTAAATTTTAAAATATATAAGAAAAGGCTGGACTTTTTAAGTCCAGCCTTTTCTTATATTTAACCAGCTTTTTCATTTGGAACCATTTGGTTCATTGGATTCCAAGAATCTTCTAAGTTATTTTTGATTAAGTTTTTGTAGAAGTTTTCTTTGAAATCAAGGAGCTCTAATTGTTTTTTGAGTTCTTCCATTTGAGCTAAAGCTTTTTCTTTTGTATCAAGGATGATTTTGTAGCGTTCTTCGATTGTAGAATCTCCAATTATACAAAGGTCAATATATCTTTTTATAGCTTTGTTTTCTGTTCCTACAGAACGCAAACATTTAACTATTTTTACCCATTGGAGGTCGTTATCAGAAAATTGTCTGATATTATTTTGATCTCTTTTGACAAATGGGAAAAATCCACTCTTTGCCCAAAATCTGAGAGTGTGTTCAGAAATATCCAGCTTTTCTGCGACTTCTTTAATTGTGTACATAGTTTCTATTCCTTTTTTATTTGTTCATTGTTTCTTTTAGTGTTTTTAGCGCTGCAATTGCATTCGGAAATCCTACGTATGGCATAGCTTGAATGATTGCTGCAGCAATTGTTGTATCATCATTTCCAACTTTTCTATTGCCTAAAATGTGGGCTTTAAGAGTTGTTGTATTTCCTGTTGTTACAAGAATTGTAAGAATTAATAATTCTCTAGTTTTAATATCAAGTCCTCCTCTTGTATAAAAATCTCCAAAAGTGACTTCTGTCAATAATCTTGCAACTTCATCCCCCATATTGTCTGGTAATCCAGTCAATACTTGTTGAATTTCATCAGAATAAATAGGTTCTTGGATAGCTTTTCCTTTTGGGAATCTATCTTGTTCAGTTGTAGTTGTTTGATTTTCAAGTGGGAGTTGAATGCCACGTTCCGTAAATACTTCATTCATTACTCCGATTGCATTCAATGTTTTTGGAAAGCCAATGAATGGTGCGCATTGATAAATTGCTTCTTTTAATTCTGTAGGTGTTACTCCAACATTTAAAGCTGCGTTTAGGTGAGCTTTAAGTTGTGGGAGTGTTTGTTGAACAGATAGAGAAACAACAGTTATCATTTCTCTTGTTTTCATATCTAGATTTCCAATTGTAAAAACTTCTCCAAAAATATATTTTTGCAAAATTGCCATCATTTCAGTATCATTACCAGTTTTTGGTAATGCTTCCCCTTTAAAAAGTTGTCTAAAATTATCTTTGCAAATTTCTTCTCTTGTCATATTTTTATCCTCATTATTTAGTCCTGCTGCAAGGGTGAAATTCCCTTGCAACAATCCTAATACCATTATTAACAATAATAATTTTTTGTACATAGTAAAATCCTTATTCCAAAATTGCTTTAATGTCTTCTGCGATAAGTTCTTTTGTTAAGTGGTAACGTTGATATAGTTCTTCTAATGCAACTCTATCTGTAAATTCTTTTTTGCCGCCAAAATTTAGAACTTTCATCTCAGAATTCCCATAGAATCTTGTAACTTTTTCGCCAAAGCCACCTTCAACTTGACCATCTTCAAGTGTTATTACTATTGAATGATTTTCTTTTAATTTTTCAAGTAATTCTTCATCAACACCAGATGCGAATTTAGGGTTGATAACTGTTGCATCAAATCCAAATTGTTTTTTCAATTCGTCTTTCACTTCTTTTGCTAAACCTAAGAAGTTTCCAAGTCCTAGAATTGCAACTTTTTCACCTTGAGATTCAACTTTGAATTTATTCAAGATTGAGTAATCGGTTGTGTCTTTTTCGCCAGTTGAAACTAAAGTCAACGGAACTCTGATTGCAACAGGATGTTCATTTTGGTTTAGAGAATATTCAAGCATTGCTAAGTATTCTTCTTTTGTTGCTGGGGATAAATAAACAACATTTGGAATATTTGAGATTAGCGGAATATCAAAAGAACAAAGATGTGTTGCATCCGCAGCAGATAAACCTCCCCAATATACAAGCATTGTAAGTGGAGAATTATTTAGAGCCATATCTTGTGACATTTGGTCGTATGTTCTTTGAATAAATGAACTCATCACACAGAAAATTGGTTTTGCACCACTTTTTGCAAGTCCAGAACAATATGCAACTGCGTGTTCTTCTGCAATGCCGACATCCGTATATTGTTTGCCAAGTTCTTCACGGTATTCTTTAGTAAATCCAAATACTCCTGGAGTTGCAGCGTTTACTGTGATTACAGTTTTATCTTCTTTGGATTTTTTAGAGATAAAATCTTTTGTGATTGAATTGTAATCTTCTACAATTGGAGCAGGTGTTGTATCTTCTTTTTTGTCCAATGTTCCTGGCATAATCCAGTGAAAGGCTTCTTTGTTTTCTTCTGCAACTTTTAATCCGTGACCTTTTTGAGTATGAATATGTAAAACTACAGGATGGTCTGAATCTTTAACTTTTTTGAAAGCTTGAATTAATTTTTCAATATTATTTCCCTCTTCTTCGTAATAATAATCAAATCCTAGAGTTTTGAAGAAATTGTTCTCTGCATTCCCGTTTGTTTTGCGAAGTTCACTTAAATTTCCATATAATCCACCATGGTTTTCTGCAATAGACATATCATTATCATTTACGACAACGATGAAGTTTCCATCAAGGGTTGCTGCATTGTCTAAACCTTCAAGAGCTTCACCGCCAGATAGAGAACCATCTCCGATAAGTGCAATTACATTTCCTTTTTCGCCTTTTAAATCTCTAGCTTTCGCAACACCAAGAGCTAAACTTACAGATGTTGAAGTGTGACCAACTTTGAATAGGTCGTGTTCACTTTCTTCTGGTGCAGTGTAACCTGTATATTTAAGGTAGTTATCAGGGTTTGTAAATCCCTCTTTTCTTCCTGTAAGGATTTTGTGTGGATAACATTGGTGAGAAACGTCAAATACAAATTTATCTACAGGTGAATTGAATACATAATGCATTGCAATTGTTGCTTCAATTATCCCGAGGTTTGGTCCCATGTGACCACCAATTGTATTAACTTTTTTTATAATAAGTTCCCTAATTTCATCTGCTAAAGTGTTCATTTCGCTAATAGAAAGTGCTTTTACGTCTTTTGGTGTATTAACTTTGTCTAAAATCATACGTTTGTAATCTCCTTCTTTTACTATTCAAAACTTTGATAATATAATTTTACAACTTGATAGCTACTCTAAGTCAACCCCTATTTTAAAAATTTTTCAAAAAAAAGAGAACAGATAAAATTTTTACCTGTTCTCTTTCGTGTTTTGTATTTGATTTCTTATCTAATAAAATTGGTCATAATTGTTTCTTCTTGTTCTGGAGGTAAAATTCCTGCTTTTGCTCCAGCTTCTTTGCATTTAAGATGATAAATCATATTTCTTGCTACAAATCTCATATTTTGCAAACCTTCTTCATCTTTTAGAACATCTTCTGGTTTTGCTCCGTGAACCATATTCCAGTATCTGCCAGAAATGATTGGCATTTGTGAGATTGTGAAATATTTGTTTAGTTGGTCTAGAGTTGCTGTTGTTCCAGCTCTTCTTGCACTTACAATTGATGTTCCTGGTTTGTGTGTAAAAGTATCTTTCCCTGCTCTAGAACCAGCATAGAATGCTCTATCTAAAAACGCAGTAATAATTCCGCTCGCAGAAGCATAATGAACAGGTGAACCAATTACGAGTCCATCACTTTCTTTCATGATTTTTATAAATTCATTTACTTTATCATTAACAACGCATTTCTTTAATTTCCCACAAGCTCCGCAAGCCTTGCAAGGGGCAATTGCATCTGTTCCAATATAAAATATTTCAGTTTCAATCCCTTCTTTGTGAAATTCTTTTTCCATTTCTTTTAGTGCTGTATAAGTGCAACCTTCTTTGTGTGGAGAACCGTTTAGCAATAATACCTTCATTTTCAACTCCTTTAAATTTTACAACCTACATATTTTAGAGTATTACATTATGCGTTTTAGTCAAGTACTTTAAAATAAATTATATGTTATAATAATTTTGCAATATAAATAAAAGGAGCTTTATATGGAAAATAATGTTATTTTTACAAGAAGATCAATTAGAAAATTTTTAGATAAGCCAGTTGAACAAGAAAAAATCGAAAGAATATTAAAGGCTGGAATGCAAGCTCCATCTGCTCATAATATGCAGCCTTGGGAATTTGTAGTTGTTACAGATAAAGATAAAAAAGATGCTATTTCAACAATGAGTCCATGGTCTGGAATGGTTGCCAACGCTCCAGTTGCAATTGTTGTCGTTGGTCATCCAGCAAGTGAAAAATCTGCGGAATTTCTTCCTCAAGATTTGGGTGCTTGTACGGAAAATATTCTTTTACAAATTGCTAACGAAGGTCTTGGTGGCTGCTGGATGGGATTTTATCCAAACGAAGAAAGAAGTAATAGTTTAAAAGCTTGTTTCAATATGCCAGAAGATAGAATTCCCTTTTCTGTAATTGCATTAGGCTATAGCGAGCAGAAAAATCATTTTGTTGATAGAGCAGATATGTCAAGAGTTCATTATAATATTTGGTAAAATATATGCAAAAAGAATTGTTGAAAGATTTATTTTTAAAAGATTCAAGACCTCTTGCGGGAAATGATATTCCGCAAGAGTTGTTAAACTCTTTGGATAGTTTTATTTTAGAAAAAGTTGAGGAGCATCATATTATTCCAGAAGTTGTGAATATTTATCAAAAATTTCAACCAATGAAACAAGATGCTCCAGATGAGATGAAAGATAAGTTATTTTCGACAATCAAAGGCTTTGCGATGGATGTTGCGAGGAATGAAAAAATTCTTGATAGTCTTGTGCTACTCAGATTTTTGATTGTTAAATCAAATCTTGTAGCTCAAGATTATTTTTCAATTGCAGAAGGTTTGCAAATTCTTGGTAATTCTGAATTAAGTAAGAATTTTTTGGATATTTATATTCCCAAAGAACAAAATAAACCGTTGTTATTTTTAACTCTTGGTAATTTTTATAATTTTGTAAAATTAGATTTAAAAAAGGCTATTCAATATTATGAAAAATATATTTCAATTGATGAAACAAAACCCGTAGTTTATACAATTTTGGCAAATTTATATTCTCGAATTTACGGAGATAAAAGTTTAAAAGAACAAATTTCTTATTATGAAAAAGTGTATTCTTTAAAGCCAACTGATAGATTGTCATTGCATGGTTTGGCTTTTAATTATGAAAAACTTGGAGATAAAGATAAAGCTGATTTTTATTATCAAAAACTTTTAGAAAATGAACCAACTGATACAGATTTTTATAATTATGGATTATTTTTGATTTCATGTGGTGATTTTATTCGAGGTCATAGATTTTTAAGACATAGAAAGTTTAATCTTGATTCAATTCTTCCTATTGATAAAAAATGGGATTTAGACTCAGATATTAAGGATAAAACTCTCCTTGTGTATTTTGAAGAGGGCTTTGGTGATACTTTTATGTATTGTCGTTTTGTTCCGTTCTTAAAAAAATATGCTAAAAAAATAATTTTTGTAGTGCAAGATAAGTTATGTGATTTGATAAAAAATTCTACTCTTATTTCAGATGGAGTTGATGTAATTTCTGATACTACAGATATAAATTCTTTAGAATATGATTATTGGATGGGGATTTTAGATTGTCCTTATGTATTAAAAACTACGGTGGAAAATCTTCCATATTCTGATAAATATTTGAATGTTGACCAAAGTTTGGTTAAAAATTATTCAAAAAATTATCTAAAGAATAATGATAAAATAAAAGTTGGAATTGCATATCATGGTGATATGAGCGCAAATTATTTTGGGCGAGATTTAACGATTGATAAATTTAAACCTTTATTCGAAATTCCAAATTGTGATTTTTATTCTTTTCAGTATGATGAAGAAGAAAATTTTGAAGGTGTTGTTTCATTAGGCAAAACTTTTGATAATTTCACAGATACTGCAATGGCTCTAAAAAATATGGATTTAGTGGTTACAACAGATAATGTAATTTTAAATCTTGCAGGGGCGTTGGGAGTTAAAACATTGGCTCTTTTTAATAAACAAACTAATTATCGCTGGTTTAAGCTTAAAGGCGAAAATGTTGGATGGTATAACTCTTGTACTCCATTTCAGGTTGAAAGCCAAGATGACTGGTCGCCTGTTTTTGCAAAAATTGCAGATATTTTAAAGAATTATAAAAAATAATTGAGGATTTATGCTTAAATTTAGAAAAATAGAATTAGATGATAAAGAGTTTTATATTAACTCTGTTATTGATTTTTATAATTCAGAAGCGGCGTTGCATTCTATTCCAAATGAAAATATTGAAAAAACATTTGAACTTGTTATGAAATCATCTCCATTTGCAGATATTTATATAATAGAGCAAAATGGAGTGAGAGCTGGATATGCTCTCTTAGCTATAACTTTTTCTCAAGAGGCTGGAGGAATGGTTGTTTGGTTAGAAGAATTATATGTTTTGCCAAAGTTCCGAGGTCAGGGAATTGGTGGTGCTTTTTTAGAATATCTTAAATCTAACTATGATGTTCCAAGGCTAAGACTTGAATATGCTCCAGTAAATAAATTCGCCTGTGAAGTATATAAAAAGCACGGATTTGAGCCACTAGAATATAAACAAATGATATACGATAATTAACACTTGACTGATAGTTACTCTAATGTTGTATGCTACTAAAAAAGGAGAACATAGGTTATGAAAAAAGTAATGATAGTAACTGGTGCAGGACAAATTAGCATGGCAATTGCACGTAGGGTTGGTCAAGATAAAAAGATTATCCTTGGGGATTGGAATATTGAAAATGCCAATAAAATTTCTGAAATAATGAATAATGCAGGCTTTGATGTTGTTCCATTTAAAATGGATTTATCTTCAAGGGAATCTATTTTAGACTTAATAAAGTTTGCTCAAGGGTATGGTGAAATTTCAATGTTGGTAAATGGTGCTGGTGTTTCTCCATCTCAAGCATCAATTGAACAAATTTTGAAAGTTGATTTATATGGTACAGCTGTTTTGCTTGAGGAAGTTGGGAAAGTTATTGCTTGTGAAGGTGTCGGGGTGACGATTTCAAGCCAATCTGGACATCGTATGCCAGCATTAACTCCAGAAGAAGATATGATGCTCGCAATGACTCCAACAGAAGAATTATTGGCAATTGATTTGTTGAACCCTAAAAATATTAAAGATACTCTGCATGCTTATCAGTTGGCAAAAAGATGTAATGTTAAAAGAGTAATGGCTCAAGCTGTAAAATGGGGAGATCGTGGTGCAAGGTTAAACTCAATTTCTCCAGGAATTATTGTTACTCCATTGGCAATAGATGAATTTAACGGACTAAGGGGTGATTTTTATAAAAATATGTTTGCTAAATGTCCAGCTGGTCGCCCAGGAACTGCTGATGAAGTTGCAAATGTTGCGGAGCTTTTGATGAGTCCTAGAGGCGCTTTTATTACTGGTTCAGACTTCTTGGTTGATGGCGGTGCGACTGCATCATTTTTCTATGGACCATTAAAACCTTAATGGGTTTAATGCCTCAAAACACTAAGCACAATTAAATCTGTGATTGTGCTTCTTTGTCTTGTCCATTGTGTATAGATGGGGCTGTACCCGCCTTTTTATAGGCAAACTCCTTCTCTATATCTTAAATTCATATTTTCATTTTCACCAATATAGTTTAGGGCTTGTTCTGCAGAAGTTTGGTTAAAAAGCCATTGCAAATATGACAAATCTCCGTACTTTTTGTAATAGTGATATGCAAAAGTTTTGCGCCATGAGGAAACGGAATATTTATCCTGAACACCAAGCTCTGTACATATAACTTTGAAAATATAAAATGCAGAGGTTCTATCTAGCTTTTGTCCTGCTCGACCTTTAAAAAGAGGTTCATCATCTTTACAGTCGCTAACTGTATTTTTTATTACTTCTTGTACTTCGGGACTAATAGGAACTGTTTTGTTTTCACTCAACACTAAATAATTCTTATTTTTGACATCTTTTACCTTTAACTCAAGTAGCTCTTTTAAAGTTATACCTGTATTTATTGCAATAACAAAAAGCAGATAATTTCTGACTTGTCCCTTTTTTATGAACAAGTCTTTTATCCTATTTATCATTTCTACATCTTTTATTGGTAAACTAGCTTTCATATCCTAAAAATGTTCTCTGAACACTCCATAACTTTTCATTTTGAACAAATCTCTTAACTTTTTATCTATATTGTTAAGAGTCTGAAAATGCTGGATATAATTGTCTTTTAGAATATTAAACTCTTATAATTTTAATCCTCTTATTATTTTTTATAAAAAAGAAAATATATTTTATTTGTGGTAACATAGGTTTGGACAAGTCGGTAAGTGAATCTTAACAATATAGATATATAGTTAAGAGTCAATTAAGTATTTAGACTAATAAACATTTAGACTATTTTCTATTTTTAAATATTTTTCATTTTCTTAATTCCAAAATAATTTTTTTAAGATAAAGTTTTGTATTGTTGCAGGATTAGTGCTCTATAGAATAAAATTATTGTAGCTGTTATCAATTTGGTCTTGTTCTATTCCGATATATCTCAAGGTTATCTGTGGAGTTGAATGGTTAAAGATTTTTTGAAGAATTGCAACATCTTTAAATTTTTTATAGTGGTGGTATCCAAAGGTTTTTCGCATTGTATGAGTGCCGATTTTTTCATCTAGACATATTGCATTACTTGCTGTTTTTAGAATATAATATGCGCCAAATCTATCCATTCGGTTATTAAAAATTGTTTTAAATAATGGTTCTTCAGCTTTTTTCCCTTTGGTAAATTCTTCAAACATTGGTTTTAATTTTGCGTTAATTGGAAATTTTTTAGATTTTCCTGTTTTCTTTTCTATTATTCGGATGTAAGTTTTATTTTTAACATCTCCAACATTGAGTGCGACAATATCTGAAATTCTTAATCCGCAGTTTGTTCCAAGAGTAAGAAGTAGTAAATCTCGCAAACTCCTTTTTGCAAAATAGTTTTCCAACCTTTGCAAATGTTCAATATTTCTAATAGGTTCAACAGTAGTCATAAATTTCTCCTTTCCTGACCTAAATTAAATAACGATTGTTATTTAGTGATTCCTATTATTTAATTTTAGCTACTCGGAAAGGTAAATAAATCCCGAAAAAGTATAACAGTGAAAGGTGAAATTATTGAAAACTACAATGATAATTTGAAAAAGGTAGAAAAGTTTTATAAAAACTACCGTATAGAAAAATAGGGACAAGGAATTTTTCCCTCAAAAGTATAAGAGTAAATTAGGCTCCTATTTGTCACTCAAAATGGAATTTTTGAATTTAGACAAAAAATAAGGATAAGGCAAAAACCTTATCCTTATTAACTTTCAAATGGTTGCGGGAGCTGGATTTGAACCAACGACCTTCGGGTTATGAGGAGATGCTCGTGTTACCCAACCACAAATGACTTTTCACGATTTGCCACGACTTGGCACTAATTTTTATAAAAATTTATTTTGTTTTACCAAGTTTGTATATTGGAATGTGTTGTTTATTTAACTGTTTTAGATTTTTATTTGAGTGTTCAATACTTGTTTTAATTTATCTAAAACATGTTTTTTTATTTTTGTTAGATGAATACTCTTTTGTGAAATTTGTTTTTGGGCTTCTAAATCATATTCATTATTACTATCTACAGGGATTGGTATCAAAACTGTTTTCATGATTTTAATAGTTACTCTTTTATTTTGACTGCCAACTGCATAATTGGGTAAAATTAAATTTAAAATATAAGATAAATAATCTATATCAAGCTTTTTAATACTATCCTTTAGCACTAATAAACCGCAATGTGTATTCAAACTAAATTTTCCTTGTCTTACAAATACAGTGCCAGCATATACTCCATCAGTAGTCCAAGTTAATACTTTTTCATTGCTAAAGTCATAATCATATGTATTAATATTTCCAATTAATCCGTTGTCTAAAGTTGCACCTGAAAAAACTGGGAATGAACCTTTATGATTCAATATATATTTTGTGGTATATTTGGCATTTCCTTTGTATAAATCAAACAAGGAGGTTAGTTTAACTTCTTGATAGGGTATATTTTCATCATAAATATTAATTTTTGATTTTTGTAACCGTTCTTTGTATATATTTAGTTCTTTTTTGATATTTTCTATTTTTGCATACTGTCTTGCAATTTTTTTCTGGTTGGTTAAATCATATTTACCATATTTATCAATAGGAATTGTTATATACAATAATTTTATTTTTTCTTTTCCTGCTTTATTATCCCAAGCAAATCCATTAGCAAAAATTACTTTTTGAACTTCATATCTTAAAAAATTATAATCTAAAAGATTTTTATATTTTTCTTTTAAAACTAAAGGCCTACAATCATCCGTTGTCATAAATTTTGTTTGTCTATAAAAGGTATATCCAACAGAACCGTTTCTATTCCATGTTAAACAATTTGAAAAATATTTTTTATTTTTCAAATCATCTCTTATAAATCCGATAGGAGACCCGTCTTTTTTACTACCATATACAGGAATATCACCTTTATTCCTAGCAATAAATTTTTCAGTAATTCCTGAATTTATAGATGGGAAATCAAAAATTTCATCAAGACATATTTCTTTACTTAGCATTAGTTTCACCTGCTAAAATTTTGTTAATTGAATATGTTATATCATGCAATGTTGAATAAAAATCTTCTTCACTCATTTCAGTTAATTCATCTTTAATACCTAATGCTTTTTTATCTTCATCTGTCCAATCACAATCTACTAACCAGTTTTTATTTTTAAATCTTTCAATTGGTTGAATTTTACATCTTATGTTTTTATTAGAAAATTCATTTGGTAAAGTTATAAATTGTCGATATAATTTGGACATTTCCACTAAATCATTTTTATCAATTTCAATTCTTTTTGCATCTCTAGTTTCACCAATTTCTGATACTAAATATGTAAAAACAGGAGTATTTTGTGTATTAGGTGTTTCTTTTTTCTTTAGAACTAGTATATATGTTTTTTTAGGGGTTGCAAAAAAAGTTCTTGTGGGTAAAGATATGACAGCGTTAAGGATACATTTATTCAAGATAGTATTTCTTAGTGTTTGGTCACCTTGTCTACATAAAACCCCATCAGGAACAACAACGAAAGCTTGTCCATTCGGTTTTAAAGAATGAATAATCCATTCTAAAGCTAAACCTTCTAGTCCATTTCCCATTGAAGGATACAATCCTTCTAAACCTTGATCAATAATAGCTTTTTTTACAGATGATACACCGTTTGTAACATATGGAGGATTTGTTAAAATTAAATCAAAATAGTCTTTATGAATATCCATTGCAAACGTACCTAAATTATTAGTTTTAAGTAAATGAAAAACTTTATTAAATACTGATTTAGAATATTCTGCTACATCATTCTTATATTCTTTAATTAAATCCGCAAAATAAATTAACATATTTGCCTTTGCTAATATGATTGTTCTTTCATCATCTTTTTCATCAGTTCCTTTATCATAACCAATAAGTTCTATGTTTGGAGTTATTTTCCCATTTATTGGGATATAATTTTCTTTTAACTTTGGAATTTGATTGAGTAATTCTAAAATGAAACCACCTACACCACAAAAAGGATCACATATTTTGGCCGCTTCAGGAATTTCATTTGGATTGATCATATTTATTATTGAAACTACAACATTTCTTGGTGTAAAGTATTGTCCTAATGCAGAGATACCAGCTGACTGTCTTAAGAAACTTTCATAGAGCTTAGTTTTAAATTGTTTATCTATATTTTTAAATGAACCAAATTCTTTTTCATAATTTGCAAATTCTTTGAGAACTTCTGCAAATAAATTCGCCTGTGATAAATTTGGATTGCCAGTTTCATTTACAAAAATTGTACCATTAAAAATAGTTGTACCATCAATTTCACTAGGTGGAAATTTTTCTTTTTTTATTATTGTTCGTATCGGATTTGCATATGATTGTAATGCTAATCTTGGATTTTTTATACTAAGGTTATAAATATGCGAGAAGCTCAACGTGTCTTCTAAAATACCCAAATCAGATAAAAATTTAAATATAAAAATTTCGACAACATTATAGAGACATTTTTCTGGTTCTTTACCTGTATTAATCCATATTTTTTGCCATACTTTATTTGCTAAATTTTGAGGATTTAATACTGTTTCTGGCATAATAACAGCATTTTCATCTATAG
>CAVAPR010000020.1:0-35902 GCA_963590665.1 Candidatus Methanomethylophilaceae archaeon | reverse complement strand
CCGCTAAAATATCGGTTATTAAAGCCTTTAAGAGGTTACCCCCCCCCGTTTTTCAAGCTATGATTAAATTTTACCATATTTAACTCTCCTTATAATTTTGATAAAACATGTTGTAATCTATCTAATTTTCTATTATCAGTTCCTATTCCGCAAAGCAACATTGTTGATTTTTCATTCGTTTTTTCATCTTCAATATCAAAATCTTCATATAACATTTCTGATAATTCATAACCAGAAATTCCTGGAACTTTAATTAAAACTTTTGTTGGGTCGTCACCAAAGAACTCACAACCACGGCATTTTTCTCTCATTTTATCCAAACGAGTAATTAAATTATTAATTTCTTTTCTTCCATCTCTAGAGTCCAAATACTCAATATTTGCTTCAATAGAAGCAAGTAAAGGATAAGATGGAGAAGTTGTCATAAACATATTCAACGCTGGTTCAACATCAATCTCGCAATTGCAATGTAACAATGCCGTAGGATTTAAGCCGCCAGCAGTTTTATGCAAAGATTGAACCGTAAAATCTGCCACATTAACTGCTGATAAAGGCAATTTATCAGAAAATGGATACAGTGCTCCATGCGCTTCATCTACAATCAAAAAGGCATCATATCTTTCACAAACAGCCTTGATTTCTTCAATATCAGAAATTATTCCCTCATAAGTAGGAGAAGTAATTATAACAGTTCGAATATTATATCTACTCAAATAATATTCAATAACTTCTGGCTTAGTTTCTAGTGGAACTCCCCATTCTGGGTCTATTTCTAAATCATAAGTCAAAGCTCTAGCACCAGCCAATCTTACAGCATTAAAATGGCAAGGATGAGAATTTGATGCAATTAGCACCTTATCACCAACTTGAGTGCAAGACAAAACAGCAGCAATTATACCACTTGTCGAACCATTTGTTAAAAACGTTGTTGAATAAGTATGATAAATAGACCTTGCCCACATCTGAGCCATTCTCAAAGCTTCTTGAGGGTCTTGGCATTCCGTTTCAGAAATATCAATTTTATACATATCTCTCAACGGTTGATAAATCCCCCCCCTTTGAGAATGAGAAGGGGTTGTAAAAAGAGTTTTAACGGTTTTGGTTTCAAGTAATCTAACTAAGCTCATAACATTCCTATTTGTTCTTAATTTCAACACTACGTTTTGCACAGAATTGTGTCAAAATCATTTTGTCATGACTAGATTTATAAACGAATTGACCAGATACAGCATATCCGCCTTCTTCCATACGTTTTTCTATTCTGATTGGCTGAAATTCGCAATCAACATTCATCGTATCAGAAAGAGGAACAGAAACCACATAAGAACCATCTATATTCAAATTGGAATTAGTTTTGAATTTCATACCACCTGCAGAAATATCTAAAGTCGAAATATCATATTCCTGCCCTTCTAAATTCAATTTTAAATTGTGAAGGAATTTGATACGAGTATATTGACGTCTTTGCAAGAATTTATGTTTTGCTGGACTAGCAATAATCAGAGTTTTGCCATTGATTTCTTTTGCGTAAGAATCAAAATATAACTTTCCGTGAGGAGTTTGAGTATAAAATTCACAATATGTATTTACCAAAATATTTTCTGGTTCATATTCAAGTTCTAGAGTAAAATCACCAGCTCTAACAGCAGTAACCTTACCTCTATTTGCAAATTTATAATCTTGCGGAATTAACAATACTTCTTGATTTTCAACAACTAATTCTCTCATCTGTATCCTTTCAAATAATATATAAATGTATCATAATTATACACTAATAAAACAAATCAGGCACAATGTTAAGAAATAAAAAAGAAAAGCCCTCATTTGAAAAAACAAGGGCAGCTGAGCAATCAGAAGAGTTGAGGATTATATTTAGATAATATAAATATTTTCGACAACTTTCATTATGCAAAATAGCTAAAATCTTTTAGAAAATATTGCCTAAAGGTACAAAATTATTTGATTTTTTTCTGAAAAACGTGATAAAATACTCTTAAAAAAAGAAGGAGTTTTTATGAAAAAAACATTACTCGGATTAGCAGTTTTAAGTTTTATTGGATTAACAACAAATGGAGCGTTTGCAAGCTACTACTACCAAGCTCCAAATGCAGGGAATATGAGTTTCTACCCAATGATGCAAAGACAGATGGAACAAGAAGAAACTCTTGATTTCGTAAATCATCCAGAAGAATACAAAGAAAAAAGAGCTAAAAAAGATGCTCAACTTGATTATGAAGAAGGCAAAATTAATCAAAATGTTAACCCTTATTACAAGCCAACATCTTTTAATCTAAAGCAGAAAGAAGATTTACCATTGCAAAAACCAATGGAATTTTCAAAGGATGAAAATGGACAAATTAGAATACAGGGGATTAAATAACAATGAAAAAACTTATCATAAAATGGATTATATTCGCATTGATAATTATGGGAATATGCTATTTCCCTGGGTTGAAAGTTGATAGTTTTTGGTTTGCAATGCTTATTGCGGCAGTAATTACGCTAATCAATATTTTCATCAAACCGCTAGTTAAATTATTAACTTTTCCAATAAATATGTTTACTTTTGGTTTGTTTAATCTTGTTATTAACTTTGCAATGTTATTTGGAATTGCGTACTTTATTCCACAATTTCACATGGATAATTATTTGAATGGATTTTTCGCATCAATAATTATTGCAGTTGCATATTGCATTTTGAAAAAGATTTAATCCAATTATTTTTTCACAAAAAAGCGTAAGGTTTATTTCCTTACGCTTTTCTTGTTTATAATGAATATTGAACGCTATTTTATTTTTACAGTCGGAACAACAGACATCCCTGGAACAATATTAAATTTTGAATAATCTTCGTCAAATACAATTTTTACAGGAACACGCTGAACAATTTTTACATAACTACCAACAGCGTTTTCTGGAGGGAACAAACTAGATTTAGCTCCAGTTGCTCTTTGAATACTATCAACGTGAGCTTTGAATTTTTTATTTGGATAAGTATCAACTTTTACCCAAACTCTTTGCCCAGGTTGCATGTGAGTTAATTGACCTTCTTTAAAGTTTGCAACAACCCAAACTCGACGAGGAACAACAGCCAACAATGGTTGACCTGTTTGAACATAGTTTCCTTGTTCAACGCTACGAGAAGAAATCAAACCATCTGATGGTGCATAAATTTTTGTATAGCTTAAATTTAATTTAGCTTGTTCAACTTCTGCTTCTAATCTTTGAATTTCAGCTTGTACAGTTTGAGTTTTCGCAATAGATGAATCAAGTTCTGATTTCATAGCTTTAGTTCTATTACTTGCTGATTGATAATTTGCTTTTGAAACATCTAAATCCTTAGAACTTCTGTCGTAGTCTTGTTTTGAAACAACACCAGTTTTGTACATATCGTTATAACGTTTATAATCCTTTTGTGCAAAATCAAGTTTAGACATTGCAGATGCCGTATCATCAGATGCTTGGTGCATATCTGAAGTATTCTTTGAAACATCATGATTAGATACATTTAAACGAGCTTTTGCTTCTGCAAGTTTTGCTTCTGCCTGATCTAGTTTAACTTGATAATCATTTGGGTCAATTTCTAAAAGCAAATCGCCTTTTTTGACAGGTTGGTTATCGTCAACAAGCAAATTGACAACAGGGCCAGCAACACGTGGAGCAACTGAAATTATTCTACCTTCAACAAAAGCATCATCTGTTGATTGATAATGTGTTGACATAATTGCGGCATAAAAGCCTAACAGTATAAGTACGACAGCTGCAATTGCAGGGATAAAGACACGCTTTTTAGTAAGTTTTGGTCTTCTTTTTTTCAATCTTGCCTTTGCTAAAATTTCAATTTCTTCTTTTTTTCTTTTCTTACCCTTTGGAAAACGATGGGCAACGTTAATTTTATCTTTGTTTTCCGTCATTTATTTTACCTCATTTATAATTGTATATTTACCTTCGATATTAAATTTTCTCTAATTTGAGAAAGCACATTGTAAAAAACATCTAATTCTTTTTCATCAACACCATCAACCGTTTCTAACCAAACTCTCAATATTTCTGGAAGGACTTTGTTATATAAATCAATTCCTTTTTGTGTAATAGCAATCTTGAAAACTTTTCGACCACTAACGTCTGGAGTTTTAGTTATACAGCCCATATCTTCCAAAATACAAATAATTCTTGAAATATTTGGTCTATCTTTAAGAGTCAATGCTGAAATTTGACGTTGATATAAATTATCATTTTCATACAAAACAGCCAGAACAGAAAACTGCTCAGGGGTAATTGGGAAATTACTGTTTGAAAACGCTTGGCAAGCAAATATCTTAGATAAATTACCTGTACCAGTCAAATTCAAACCTACTTTATATTTTAATAATCTATTCTTGTCCATGTTTTTACTTTGTGTTATTATGATAACACAAAAAGGATATAAGTAGCATGAAAAAATTACAAATATTAATTATTTTAATAAGTTTACTCGTTATTACCCCACAAACACAAGCAAAAGAAGCTCAAACAACAGATGCAAATTTGCAATATATGAATTTGCAATGGTGGAGTAAGTTTAATGACCAAAACTTAAATAACTATCTTGGAGAAGTTTACAAAAACAACCAAGACTTGAAAATTGCAACAATCAAAGCAAAACAATCAAAAGAAGCAATAAAACAAGCTTTCGCAAACCAATTACCTCAACTTTATTTTAACGGTAATATCCAAAGAGAATTTACATCTGCAACAACTAAATTTGGAGATGTAATAATTCCAGATTACAACCAAGCAAGATATTATTTACCTCTAACAATGAATTATGAAGTTGATATTTGGGGTGAAAATTATTTGAAAACCAAAAGTGCAAAAAAACAAGCTGAAATGATTAAAGAAGATGAAAGAGCTTCTTACATCTCAATTTCATCAGATTTTGCGGCTAATTATTATACTCTTATTGGTATAGATAAACTTCTTCAAAATCAAAAAGATTTAATAGAAATTGAAGAAAATATTGTTAACCTAGAAAAAGACAAATACAAAAGCGGATTATGCCCAGTATATGAACTTTTATCAGAACAACAAACTCTTGCAAAAATGAATGAACGATATAATTCATTAAAAGAAAGACAAGATATTATTATAAATCAAATGATTACTCAACTTGGTGATAGATTTATAAAAGAAATAAATAGAAGTGATTATAGTACAGTTTCTAATATCAATATTCCAGAAGAAATTTCAACAGAATACATTCAATATCGCCCAGATATGAAAAAAGCTGAAGAATATATTGAAAAAACAGGTATTGATGTAAAAATTGCAAGAAGAGATTTCTTGCCGAAATTCACTGTATATGGTCAAGCAGGTTTTAATGCTTATGACTGGTGTAGAATTTTTGCACCTCACACATTCCTTTCTAATATTGGAGTAGCACCATCTCTTGACTTATTTACTGGTGGTTACAAAAAGGCTAAACTTCGTTATAACAAATTAGAATATGAAAAAGCACTTCAAATTTATCAAAAAACAATTCTAACATCTATTCAAGAATTAAATGATGCAATGATGAGCGTTAAAACATCTAGCAAAAATTATCAAAACAGCCTTGAAAGATTTAACTTAGAAAAAGAAAAATTAGAACTTGCAAATAATCAATTCAAAATTGGTGCGAGATCTAAATTAGACAATATGAAGGATAACCAAGCAATTTTAATTATGGAAGAAGATATGGTTACTAATAACATCAATAAAGTTATCTCTTCAATAAACTTGTATAAAGCTACAGGCGGTCAAGATTATACAAACCCAAACACTAATTTATAGATCCTGTAAATTCTATCTTAGAATCAAGAGAACAATCAATAGGAATAGAAAACCCGAAGATATTACTTTGGGTTTTTAAACTTTGTGCAATAATTTTTCCCCCATGAGCTTCAACAATTTTCTTTGACAAATACAAACCTAACCCAACACCAACCTTGTTAAATTTATCAGAATGAGTAACATATTTTCTGAATAATCCACTCATAACACTTGGTTCAATATAAGGACTTGAATTTTTTACAAGAAATTCAAGATTTTTTCCAGATTTTTTTATAGAAATCACAACAGAAGAATAAGGGAAAGCATAGTTAATAGCATTTGATAACAAATTTATAACAACACGTTTCATCTCAATTTTATCTGCTACAATTTTATGCACAGAACTATCTTTAAAATCAATAGTAATAAAATTTTCTTCCGCCAAATTCAAAACCTCTTTAATAGACTCTTCTACAGTTTTGGTCAAATTGAAAGAAGAGAAGTTTAAGGATATATCACCATTTTCAAACTTATAAGTAGATAACAAGGTATAAACCATATCGTACATATAATTACAAGAATCTAAAGTCAATTTAAGCATATCTTTTTGGTCTTGATTAAATTCTCCAAACTGCCCGCTCAACAAAAGTTCTAAAGCTCGAACTTGAGCAATTGTTGGGGTTTTCAAATCATGACTAAGAGTTGCAATATAAGTTTCTCTTTGCTCCGAAATTCGTTTTTCCTGTTCTATACTTCTTCCAAATGTAGAAATTGCATATAAATTACCACTATCGTCAAACAATGGAGTTTTACTAATACTATACCAATATCTATCACCGTCAAGAGTAGTAAAACGTTTTTCAAACTGCAAATTCTGTTGATTTTTTTTGACAATTATGTCCTCTGTCATTACTTCATCTTTAAAAACTTCTGGATTAAATTGAATATTTTCACCAGCCGAAAGTTCATCAATTCCCTCTAAGAATAAACGGTTTGCTCTGTCATTTCCTAAAATATATTTTCCCGTTGTATCAACAATATAAGCAAACATTGGTGTATTATTCAACAAAGTTATTAATTGAGAATTTGAAAACTCTAAAGAGTCTTTTAAATTACAAGTATCAGTAACATCACGACTTAAAGTCAAAACACCAACAACTTCATTATTACTAATAATAGGAGTTGATACGACTTCGTATTTTGTTTCATTTGGGGAGGAATAATCGGTATAAAAACAACTGCGAGGAACACCTTTTTTCATTACATAAATATCATTTGATTTCAAAATATTAGCTTGTCTTTTATCTGAAAAAACATCTTTGATTGTTTTCCCAATAATTTCAGAAGAATCTTTTTTACCTGCAACTCGTGCAAATTTTTTAGAACACATTGCATAGCGAAGCTTGGCATCCTTAAAAGTAATTACATCTAGAGAATTTGAAAAAATCATATCTAAAAGAGATTCTACATGACAAGAATTGCAAGATGGCGAAAGTGATTTGGTTTCAGAAATACAATATCTATACCTTAGAAATTCATCATCTTTAACGTTCAACTTGCAATTAAACAAGAAACTATTGAATAATTGTTTTAATGTCAAAATAAATATTGCCACCAGAACAGATAATTTTGGAGGAAGGAATTTCAAGCCTAAAAATGGACTACAAAAGAAAAAAACTGTTATAAGATAAAAAAATAGATGTATAAAATACATTCTAGATCTAAAATTAAAAATCTTATTCTTAAACAAAGTCATACTTAAAATCCTCTACCAATTGAATTACTCGTTTTGTTTTTGACAATTTCTTAAATATAGAACGTACAGTTAAAGCCAAATCTGGTAGTTGAATATTTAAAGATTTTGCAATATCGCACTTATCTACACCTTTCAAAATCATATCAATAAGAACACCCTCATTTGAAGTCAAAAGGTTTTTAAAATATACATAATCAGATGTTGGCAAATATTTTATTAAATTAAAAATAGCGTGCTGAATTCTAAAATCAACCCAAATATAGTTTGAAAAAACCTTATCAACAATATTTGACAACTGAGTTTGGCTAACATCCTTTAGAGCATAAGCATCAACATTTGCAAATAAGGACATCAAAATTTCTGAACGAGTATTAGCCGAAACTAACAAAATAATTTTTATATCTGGAGCAAAAGATTTTATTAGATTTGAAGCATTTGTACCATTCATTTTAGGCAAACAAAAATCCATAATAACCAAATCAACAGTATTATTTTTCAAATATTCTATACAAGTTTCAGCATTTTCAAACTCTGCGCAAACAACCAAATCAGCCCTAGCAGCAATCATTTTTTTCAAAATTGCTCGACTGAGAGCAAAATCATCAACTATTATTACTTTTTTGACCTTTTCCATTACCATTATATTTATCCCTCAGCCTTTCTGATTTGTATTATCATTTAACACGACATTCAAAAATAATTAAATTACCGAGTTGGGCTATTACAAAGGAGAAATACAAAAATCCCGTCAGGATGGAACTTGACGGGATTTGTTAGATTTAAAATTGTTTAATTATTTTTGTGGTTGAGGAGCGGGTTTTGCTTCTGGTTTAAAATCTTTATGATGTTTAAATTGTCTGCCTAAATCTTTTTGCCCACGGTGTTCTCTAAATTGTGGAGGAGGACCGCCTTGAGGACCTCTGAATTGATGATCACCTCTAGCTTCTGGGTGCATCATTGGAGGAGGTGGAAGTTGTTGTTCCATTCTAGGTCCATAACCATTCATCATTGGACATGGAGGAGGGCATTTTGGTCTCAAAATATTCGCACTCAACAAAATTGCTAATAATGCACCTACAAAAACAGCAGATGTGATAAATGTCCACTCTTTTAATTTTTTCACACATTTTTCTTTGCAATCACAAGTTTTAATTTCATCTGTCATAAAAAATCTCCTTATATCATCTACATTTTTATAAACGATACAAGGAGATAAAAAGTTCAAAAATTATTTAAAATTTATTCTGCTTCGATTTTGCAAACATAATCTGGAGAATTAGAAAGTCTTCTTTCAATTTCATCAAACGTTAAAAGACCTCTTGTTGCACCAAATTCTGAAACAACACCAGAAGAATTGATTGAAGCCATTTTTAAAGCTTTTTCAATATCTTTATTTTCTCTCATCAATGAAGCACAGAAAGTAGAAGCAAAAGCATCACCAGCGCCAAGAGTTGAAGTTACTGGTCCATCAAAACATGGGCAATAGTAATACTGTTTTCCATCATAAGCATAAGCACCAGCACCACCATCAGTAATTACAATAATTTGATAATCTGATACTTTTAACTTCTTAAACATAGCCTTCAAATCAGGGTGAATAAGCATTGTTGAGAATTTTTCTTCTTTTGTATCAGAACGAAGTTGGATTCCAGTTGCCATAGAAGCTTCTTCTTTATTCATAACAACAATTTGAGCTGATTCTAAAATCTTTTTCAAATAATTAAAACCTTTTTTAATACCAGTTGTTCCTGCGTTAAAACAAATTGCGGTATTGTTTTCTTTCGCAAATTTAACAATATCATCTAAAACTTTGTTGCTATCACCATTCAATGGTGCAATATAAAGAAGTTTTGCATTTTTAATTGCATCATAATTGATTTCAGATTTTTTGATATGAGCATTTGCGCCACGGTGAGCCAAAACAGTTCTATCACCTTCAAAACTTGTCAAAATAATTGAAAAACCAGTAGATTCATCTTTATTTTGAATTACACTCGACAAATCAACATTTCTGGTCTTAAAAAATTCAAACAAACCTTTTGAATAAATATCATCACCCACCTTGAAAATTGCAGCAGTTGAAAGTCCAAGATTTGCAAAGTTTGTAGCAGTATTAACACCGCCACCACCTACTTGAGAAGCAAAATCTGTAATTTCAATTTTTGCCCCGTATGAATAACTCATAAATTCTGATTTTTTCTTTAATGAACGAACTGAAACAATATTTGCATCATCACATTCAACAAATACGTCCATTGTCGCACTTCCAATAGTAACTATATCAGCCATTTTTAACTCTCCATTTAATGTATCCGATTGATTTTATATTAGCACAACGAAAGAAGAGAAAAAAGACTTAAATAAGCAAAAAAAATTTTGTTTGAACCTTATTATTTAAACAAACGAGAAAAAGGATACACCAATGAATTTAACAATTATACCAAAATTTATTAACTTGAATAATACTCAAAATAATACAATAAAACCAAAGAATAAAAACAACACTTCAACTAATCCACAAATTAAATATGAAAATATTCATGTTTATAAAGATTTTAATATAAATTTTACAGGTAGAACGCCAGAAAACTTTTATGCTCAAGACTTCAACAGAAATAATATGCCATCATCAATGAAGGAGTATTTAGACTACGATTACCAAACAAGACAACATATTCCACCAGAACAAATGATGAGAGAAGTTTTTAAATACCTAAATTTGGCAGATAATTTTGAAGATGTTAAAAATGTTTACCCGAATGAAGAATTATTTAGCAATCTTCATGAAAATAACAAAAAGAATAAAACAAGCATTCTTGCAGAAATCAAAATGGCAAAAGATATGAGTGATACCCCTCTATTAAAAAATGGAGATGACAATTTTGGAATGTATTTGTTGAAAAAGATTTATCTTGAAGGGAAAACCATAAAAGAAATTAACAAAGATTTCTTTGAAAAAGATATGAATGAAGAGTATAAAGGGATTATCACAAAACCATTAACCAAAGATGATCCAGCAGCTTATGGTATAAGATTTCCTAAACAAAGTTTCTGGCACTCTTTCATTGCAACAAGAGAAGAATATAGAAAGTTCTTTGTTACTCTTCCTAAGAATTCTGTAAACCCTGCCGTACATTTGCCGAGAGAATCAAAAGTTCGACAAACAGAAGATAAAGCACCTATTGAAAGAAAAAGAGCACCAAGAAAATATTCAATTCCAACATATAAAAAGAAACAACTTGCAGATGATTTTAAATCATCAACAATGACAACTTCTGATGTTGAGAAAAAAATCAGAAAAAGATTTGCCAAAGATGATCCAGAAGCATCATTTATTATCAAATACTTAAGCCCTATTATGACTGTAGCGACAGATAGGGCACACCTTTCGGAAGATTTAAAGTCTTTTATTGATGCAGAACATCGCAACGGAAAAGATGGAGAAGAAGAGGTTATGCTCCAACGTTATTGGAACAGAAATCCTATGATGAAGAACGTTTTCTCGCACGCTATAACCGATACAATTGATATGTTTGAAGATATTTATGGCGATGGTGGTTTAATTGCAATCAATTCTGATTTAAAAGAAATAACACCTGATGCTAAAAATCAAAAAGTAGTTGACTATGTTTCTCCAGAATATAAAGAACTTTTAGACTACACCCAAACAATCTATCCAAATCGGGAAGCAAGATATGCAAAACACGATGAAGAACAAATCAAATGGGAAAATTATTTTGAAGAAAAATATGGAAACCTTGAAAACGATAACAAATTAAACAACACAGATGAAATAGATTCTAACCAAACAGAAGAAACTATACCAAACATAGAGGATGCAGAATTAGATGAAGATAAATTTTCTATTGACACTGTTAATGAAAAATTTGAAGAGCGAATAAAAAAAGAAGCGATTATCCTCCCAAGTCCTCTTTTAAAAGAATATTGCAAATTTATGAATGAAAATGCAGACCTTGCATTCAAAATACAAGTTGCAAATCTTCCAAAAGATTGCACAGTAGAAGATATTCAAAAAATCTGGAGAACAGATGGCTCTCCAGACTATATAGACGACCTTAATGCTCAATTTTTTAGTAATTATGAAAAAGAAGTAAATACAACAAATTGCGCAATAAATGAACTTGCAATCACTTACGACAACCCAAAATTTAAAAATGTAAATATTTCTACGGACTCAAATGAAATAAATGATGAGGATAAAGAATTTCAAAAATTTATTTCAACTCACAAACAAGAGCTTAATGCATTATATTCAAAACTTTTAGCTCCGATGACAGATAGAGAACGAAATCTGGCAACACTTGCATTTATGAACGAAATTGACAAATATCAAAACAACAAAAATGTTGCCCCAAGAACAAATGCAACTATTTTAATGTTCAAGGATATGTCAAAACTTAACAAAAACCAACGAAAAAAGATTAAAGACTTTATAAATGAGGTAATGCCAGATGCGACAAAAACAATTTTAAATAAAAAATTAGATGAAAAAGAAAAATTTAATAAGTTCACATCATTTATGAATGGCATAATAGATGAATGTGTATTCCATCAGCAATACTTACCATTCCTTGTAAATAAAGAAACTGTTGAGAAATATACTCCACTTATGGATTCACTTGACAAAGATTTGATTAGAAGAATGGAAGGGAATTTACCTCCAGCTGGCAGAGAATTTTATAACGCAACGAACGAAAAAATCAAAACGGGATTTTTCTGCGAAACAGTCACTCTTCCAACCTTGAATAAAAACTAAAAATTGATATGAAAAAGCCCTTGATTGATTTAATCATTCAAGGGCTTTTAATATATTTAAGATTTAACTATTGAATAACTTTAGCTTTATCTTCTTCAGTTACACCTTTGATAGTAAGGTTTACACGACCTTTTTCATCAATTTTGATAACTTTAACGATAACTTCTTGACCAATAGTCAAATGAGGTTCAATTGATTCAATTCTTTCGTTGCAAACTTGAGAAATGTGAACCATACCATCTTTGCCTCCGCCTAATTCAACGAAAGCACCGATAGGGATGATTCTTACAACTTTACCTTTAATAACCATTCCAACTTCTGGTTTGAAAGTTAAATCTCTAATCATTTTCATAGCGATTTTAGCACCTTCTTGGTCATTTGAAGTAATAGTTACAACACCAGAATCTTGAATATCAATTTCTGCACCAGAAGCATCAATAATTGCACGGATTTGTTTTCCACCTGGTCCGATAACTGTTCCGATGTCTTCAGTTGGAATAGTCATTGTATTGATACTTGGAGCAAATGGTGACATTGGTCCAGGTTCAGTAATTGCTTCTCTCATTTTACCTAAGATATGCAATCTACCTTCTTTTGCTTGACCTAATGCTTTTCTCAAAGTTTCATTTGCAATACCTTTAGCCTTCATATCCATTTGAAGAGCTGTAATACCAGTATCGTTTCCAGTAACTTTGAAATCCATATCACCCAAGAAATCTTCGATTCCTTGAATATCTGTTAATACAACAGGTTCTTTACCTTCTTCAGTAATCATACCCATTGCAACACCACCAATCATACATTTAACAGGAACACCTGCATTCATCAATGCCATTGATGAGCCACAAGTTGAAGCCATTGATGTAGAACCGTTTGATTCTAATACATCAGATGTAACTCTGATAGTGTAGCCAAATTCTTCTTGAGAAGGTAGAGCTGGAATGTTAGCTCTTTCAGCCAAGTGACCATGACCAACTTCTCTTCTTCCTGGTCCTCTTAAAGGTTTAACTTCACCAACTGAAAATCCTGGGAAGATGTATTTGTGCATATAAGTTTTTTCAGTTTCTGGGTCAACACCATCTAATTCTTGCTTCATAGCAGGACCAGCTAATGTTGCAACTGATAATACTTGAGTTTGACCTCTTGTAAATACGGCAGAACCGTGAGCTCTAGGAATAACCCCAACTTCACACCAAATAGGTCTTACTTCGTTAGGTTTTCTACCATCAGCTCTAACTCCTTCGTCAAGAATCATTGTACGCATAATGTGTTTTTCAGCATTTTTAAATTCTTCAGCAACGAAGTCAATTCCAGTTTCTTCAATAATTTGTTTGATATAATCATCATCTGGAAGAGCATCAATTTTTTCTTTAACTAATTTCTTAGCTTCTTCCAATTTATTTTGTCTATAAGTTCTGTCGAAATTGTGATAAGCATCAAAAATCATATCGTGAGCTGTTTCTTCAATAATCTTTTTGATTCCAGTTGTGTCGTATGGATTAACAAATTCTTGTTTTTCAACGCCACAAGCTTTTGCAAATTCAACTTGAGCTTCACATTGTTTTTTAATTTCGCCTTGAGCAAATTCAACAGCGGCCATAATATCGTCTTCTGAAACGAATTTACATCCAGCTTCAACCATGATAACTGAATCATGAGTACCAGCTACAACGATGTCTAAGTCAGATGCTTTTGCTTGTTGGTGAGTTGGGTTAGCAATCAAATTGCCTTCGCTGTTACGAGAAACTCTAACAGCACCGATAGGACCTTCAAATGGAGCTCCAGACAACATCAAAGCACAAGATGCACCTAACATAGCCAATGTATCAGGTTGATTTTCTTGGTCATAGCTGAATAATTGAGCTACGATTTGAATATCATTTCTATAACCTTTAGGGAATAAAGGTCTAATTGGTCTATCAATCAATCTTGAAACAAGGATAGCTTTATCACTTGCTTTACCTTCTGAGCGGTTATACCCCCCAGGGATACGACCAATTGAAGACATTCTTTCTTCATAATCAATCAACAATGGGAAGAAATCTATCCCAACACGAGGTTCTTTTGATACAACACAGTGAACAAATAACATTGTGTCACCACATCTTACAGTAACTGAACCATTAGTTGATTGTGCATACTTTCCAGTTTCAATAGTTACGGTTTTGCCACCGATTTCTAATTGAAAGCTTTTTGTTTCAGGTTTCATAAATTTACCTTTTCTTTCTGCGTTCTACCTAACGCCTTTAAGTTATACACTTCCATTTACAAAAATAATTATACCCCAAAAACAAAGAATTGAAACTCTTGTAAAAATTTGTTATAATAATAAATATGATTAAAAGTATAGATAATTACCAAACCATAAGACAAAAGAAAAATAACAGGATGCTTAACTTCTACAAAATATATGAAAGGGAGGTTTTACCTGTTATTGATAAATACGAAAACGAGCGGGAAAAATATGTTGCAAAATTTACTGCAGCTACAATATTATGCATCACTCTTTCAATTGGTTTTATAGCCTTTAATTCTTTAATCCAAGTTATTATATTAGGAATAATAGTCGATGCAATTATTATACTTTTTATTTATTCCAGCGTTAACAGTAAATTTCAGAAGAAAGTAAAAGACGATTTATTGCAACGAGTTATTTCTGGACTTGGTGATATCTACTGGATTAAAGAAAAAGAATTGATAGATAATAGAACCCTAGAAAAAAGTGATTTGTTTGGATACTACAATGTCCGAACAAATGATGACATGTTTGAGGGGAAATATAACGACTTATCTTTCAAAATATCAGAAACAAAAATGACTCAAATAGCTGGAAGCGGTAAAAGCAGAAGAGTTTACCCAATATTTAGTGGTGTAATTATTCTAATTGACTCAAACAAAGAAACAAGAGCTAAAACAATAATTACGACTAAAGGTGACCACAGCACACGCAACAAAAATATTGGAATGACTTGTACTATGGCATGTCTTGCACTTGGAACAGTAATGGAATTCATCGTTCATGACATGGTTCGTTTCGGATTTGGAATATTTTTCTTAATTCTCTTCGGATTACTTGCACTATGTGAGAAAAAAGAACAAGGCAAGAAAATGAACAACATGTCGCTTGAAGATCCAGAATTTAATAAAAAATACGATGTTTCAACACAAGACCAAATTGAAGGTCGTTACTTAGTTACAACAAGTTTTATGGAAAGGTTCAAAAATCTACACACCGCATTTGGAACTAAAATGGCAAAATGCGCTTTCTTTGATAACAAAGTTATGTTCGCACTATCAACAGAGAAAAACTTGTTTGAACTTTCTGAAGGAATCTTTTGCTCATTGAAAAATCCTAAACAAACAAAAGTCTTTTATGAAGAAATTTCTGCAATTTATGATATTATTGACTACTTCAAATTAGCTGAAAAAACAGGATTATAAAATATACTAGCAAAATTTTTCATTTAGGGGTTTTAGCTAAAATTGAGATGAACACAATTAACTACAATCCCCAAATTAATTTTGGTGCAAAATTCAAAAATCCAGTTGAAATTCTAAGAAAAGATGCGCAAGGAGCATTCAAACCGCATAAGGTTTCATTTGTCGAAATTGAACCGAGCAATGAAAATGACATAAAAGCTCTAGGAAGAGCTAGTTATTATTGGGCAGAAAATGAACATTATGCCAGCAATATTTATACCGATGCATTAGGTTTACGAAATGACAAAAGTTGGCAAGATAGGGTTAAAATTTTTGTCGTTACAGAACAAAAAGATCACTTTGAAAAACTTGATGATGAAAAAATTTTAGGATTAACAGAAATAGTAAAACAAAAACCAAAAGAGTTTCATATTTCGTATATCCAAGTTGACCCAAGAAATGTCTATTCATTAGAACCGCTGTTCAAAAAAGTCGGAACTAAAATACTTGATTCTATCAAAGCGTTTTCAGATAGAATTACCTTAAACCCAGATTCTCGTGGGGCTGAAAAATTTTATGAGAAAAATGACTTCAGACCTTTTGATGCGCATACTGGCATGTGGGAATGGACTAGAGAATAAAAATTTAAACTTAAAAACCACTTTACACTCAGAATTTTTATGATATTCTTTTATATGTAAATGGGCTTATAGCTCAGTTGGTAGAGCAGTTGACTCTTAATCAATTGGTCGTGGGTTCGAGTCCCACTGAGCCCATTTTTTATTTTTTAGTTAGAGAGTGTTTTAGTTTAATTTTAAATAAGAAGGGGTAGAGATGGTTTGTACACTAGATAAAAACAAAGTTAGTACAATTAAAAAGGCTTTGAAAACTTTAGGCAAAAAGAATTTTGTATTCATTATGCACAATGGAAGTTTCCCAGCTGCAGAAGGTGAAAACACAGGCTTTGGAACAATTAATTCAAATGGCGGAAAAAAATTCTTAAATTATGTTCAAGGTTTATTTGATGCTATTCAAATGGGACCAGCAGGAAAAACAAAAAGTTCTGACTCTTCACCATACACAGGTACAATTTTCTCAAACAACCCTCTATTTATAGATTTGAAAGAATTAACAACTGATAAATGGTTCAAAATCTTATCAGAAAAAACTTTCAATGATATTGTTGAAAATAATCCAAACAAAGACAAAAATAGAACAAGGTATTCATACATTACAAAAAGACAAGATGAAGCGCTAACAGAAGCTTATAACAATTTTGTAAAACTAAATGACGCAAAATTAAACAAAGAATTTGAAGCTTATAAAAAAGAAAATGATTCTTGGTTATCAAAAGATAGCTTGTACGAAGCACTTTCTATCAAAAATGGCACAGATTTCTGGCCAAACTGGAAAGACAAAACAGATAAAAACCTTTTCAACCCTAAATCAAAAGAGGAAGAAAAAGAATTTGCAAAAAGAATTGAGGAAACTTCAAAAACTTATGCAAAAGAAATTGACAAATACAAATTTATCCAATTTGTACTAAATAAACAAAACTTAGAAACTAAAAAACTAGCTGATTCTAAAGGAATTAAAATGATTGCGGATAGACAAGTTGCGTTCTCTGACCGTGACTGCTGGGCTTACCAATCATTGTTCTTAGAAGGCTGGTGCTTAGGCTGTCCTCCTGATTACTTCTCAAAAGATGGACAGGCATGGGGATTCCCTGTTATAAACCCAGAAAAACTATACAACAAAGATGGTTCTTTGGGAGAAGCAGGAATTTTGATGAAAAACTTATTCAAAAAGATGTTCAAAGAAAACCCTGGTGGGGTAAGAATTGACCACATCGTAGGATTAATTGATCCTTGGGTTTATAAAGTTGGCAAAAAACCTATGCCAAGCCAAGGAGCAGGAAGATTATATTCTTCTCCTGAACATCCAGAACTTTCAAGATATGCCATCGCTAAACTTGAAGATTTGGATGAAACATTAACTTCAGACAAAGAAAAAAGAGTAAAAACTCTAACAGAAGAACAAATTAAACTTTACGGAAGACTAATTGAAAAAATCGTTATTGCTGCAGCAAAAGAAGAAGGATTGACAAAAGATTCTATCGTTTGTGAAGACCTTGGAACTTTAACAAATCCAGTTGCCGCAGTAATGAAAGAATATGAACTACTTGGAATGAGATTAACTCAATTCACAGTTCCAACAGAAGAAGATGATCCATATAGATGTAAAAATATTACAGAAAAATGCTGGGCAATGATTGGAACTCATGATAATAGACCAGTTAGCGCCTGGGCAAAATCTTTAATCCATACACATGAAGGGTATCTTCATGTTAAGAACCTTGTAGATGATTTATTCCAAGAAGCTGATAATAAAGATGAAATCATTGTAAAAATGACAAATGATGCAGAATTTCTAAAAGAAACAAAATTGGTAGAACTATTTGCTTGTAAAGCAGAAAACATCCAAATTTTCTTTACAGACTTCTTCAATATGAATGAAACTTACAATGTTCCTGGAACATCTGGAGATAAGAACTGGAGCTTAAGACTTCCAAATAATTTTGAAGAAATGCAAACAATTAACTTGCCACTAATTCTAAAAAAAGCTATAATTGCTAGAGGTAGCAAATTTGCAAACGCAAATAAAAAATTAATTGAGGAACTAGATGAAATACAATAAGTTAATTAAATCAATTTTAGTATTATCAGTATTATTTTGTACCGCATTAGCAAGTAATGCAGCTATTGCAACAGATGCAAAGCTTCAATACAACAAGGGGATTGATTATTATCAACTTGGACAGTTTGAAGAATCAGCTCAATGTTTCAAAAATGCAATTGAGCTTGACCCAAATTATATTGATGCTTACTACAACTTAGGCTCTATTCTTGAGTATTTAAAACAAGATGAAGCGGCACTTGCAGTATTCAAACAAATCATCTTAAGAAAACCTGATGATTATGAATCTGTTTATAAAGCAGCCCAATTGAGTAAAAAGTTAGGAGAGCCAGAAAAAGCTAAAATGTATTTGACTTTGATTCCTACTGACACACTAATTGGACAAAAAGCAAAGCAATTAGCAGATTCTATTGGAACAGATCTTCCAACTGCAAAAGCTGAACAAACTGCACCAGAAACATACCAAGATGCAGCACCAGCAAACAATAGTAATGGTGTTTATGAAGATATTCCAAGCCCTACAGGTGTAATTGCAGATAGAAGTGGGAATCTTTACGTTGCAGGTTTTTCCGATAATACAATCTATAAAATTGGACCAGATAATAAAAAACTTATCTATCTAAAAAGTCAAAAAATAGATGGACCAATTGGACTAGCAAACGACAATGCTGGAAATATCTACATTGCAAACTACAACAAAGATAATGTTCTTAAAGTTGATACAAATGGAGCAATAACGGAAATTATTTCTAATGTTCAAAAACCATATTGTATGTACATTACAGGGGATTTATTGTTTGTATCATCACAAGGTAGTAATTCAGTAATTCGTTATAAATTGAATAAATAATGGTATTATTATTTTATAAAGAATAACAATATCACATTTGCTTAATAAAAAGTTGATAAAAATAATTAACAAATCTCTTTAACATTTAGTTAAGGAGATTTTGTTATGCAAGAAAAAAAGTTACTCTATAAAAAGATGTCCATAGAGGAACTTGTTGTGCTTTCTCAGCAAGAGGATTTCAAAGCACTTGAAACCTTGTTGAAAAGAATACAGCATGACATTTTTGCAACTCTAACATATATGTCAAAAAATAACAACAATATCCACGATTTAACCCAAGAAGTTTTGTTAAAAGTAGCAAAAAATATTGGGAATTTAAAAAGCCCCAGATGTTTCAACGGGTGGCTAAATCAAATTATTACAAATACGTACTATGATGATTTAAGGAAAATAAAAAAGCATCCCGAAACTATATCTCTTGATTATGAATGCGAACCTCTAAATTTAACAGTAAAAATAGAAATTCCAGACAAAAAGAGTAAACCTTTCGACAAATGTATAACAGCAGAATGCGAAAGACTTATTAAATCCGCAATCAGAGAACTCCCTGAATCATTTAGAATTGCAATAATTTTAAGAGAATTTCAAGGTTTGAGTTATGAAGAAATAGCAAAAACAACACATTCAAGTATCGGAACAGTAAAATCACGAATTGCAAGAGGTCGAATTAAACTCCAAGAAGCGCTAAAACACTACATTTAATCTAAGGAGAGCACAATGAACAAAGAACTTACATGTAATCAAGTTGCAGCACTAATAAATTTCTATATAAACGGTCGGCTAAACCCAAGTTTAAAACAAGATTTTGACAATCATTTAGCCAAATGTCCTTCTTGCAGAAAAAAGATTGAAGAACTTCAAAAAATTATGAGTAAATTCAATAACTCAAAACAAGAAGAAGAGCCAAAAGAAGAATTACAGATGGATTTCATTAACAATCTGTCCGCTTACGTTGATAATGAACTGAACTCAAATGAAAATATCAAAATCAAAAAAATGACAATTTCAAACCCAAACGCAAGAAAAGAACTTGAATCAATGTATAAATATAAAAAACTACTACACTCCGCATACGAAAGAACAAAAAATGATTCCAAATTTGACTATTCAAGAAACATTGTTTCAAAAATTCAAGAACCACAAGACTACACTACCAATTACTTTTATAAACTTTCAATTGGGTTTGTAGCATTGATTGTTGCAATAATTGGAGGTTTTATATATTTATATCTTTAAACTACCGCTATTCATATATGCAGACTGAAAAGTTTGCATAGTTGGTTTTTGCAAGAACGGAGTAGTTTTAACTTCTGGAGCTTTGAGATTTGCAGGTTGAGCTTCTGATTTTGAATTTACTCTTGCTATACATTTTTTCTGTCTTCTTGCCGCAATTTCATTACGAATAACAGGGGTTAACAAATTACAAGAAATAACAGAGCCTAATGTTGTCCCTAGAATATCAACACCAGCATAAAATTTGTCATATTTTTCAAGTAAATCAGCAGACAAATGACCATCTTTGGCAACATTAAAACCTTTTTTGCCAACTTTTTCCGCTATAGAGCTATTATTCAAGAAAGTTCTAATCGGTTTGGACAACAATTTACCAGAAGAAACTAACTTATTCGCAAGAGATTTGAATGTTCTTGTAACAGCATAGAAAGAAACGATATTCACAGCTGCATCTGCTAATTCCTGAGGAATCATATACATTTTTTGTTCTTTAGGAAGTTTATCGTTAATAAGAATTGCAGTAACTTGAGCAGCAGATGACAATACCCATCCAATTACTCCTGTATGAACAAGCATCTTCCCGACATCTTCGCCGTAACGACTTGCAACATAATCCCAAGTTTTTTGCATCCAAGCAGGCTTAATCATGTTTTACCTCCTTGGGTTCATTAGCAGTTTTAACAGGCTCAAGGTTTTGACTTGAATTTGATTTGGTTTGAGCGTTATTGTGAATTTTATCTACAAATTTATTTGTTAAAAATTTTGTTAATGGAGCATCAATTAAGAAGTTAGTAAACATCATTACAACGGTTGCTAAAATTGTGCCCATTGCATCTTTGTATTTATCAAGATTTTTACAAACTCCTTCACTTGGAGTAAAGAAATTTCGCAACGCTTTAAATTTCATATTTGGTTTGATTTCATGAGGAAGTTTTGTAAATGCATTTACAGAATGAATACAAGCCGAACGGATAAGAACACCTGTCAAAGTTCCAGCAATAATTTTAGCAACAGTTCTCGCAGCTGAAACTTTTCTAGTATCTTCATCAATTTTTCTGTTATGTAAATCAATGAAAGGTTGGCTCATTAGAGCAGTTGCACCTAAAATGAACCTATTTTCTGGGGAAGAAATATTTTTGCCAACCCAAGCAATAGCTTTGTTAGCTCGCTCACCACTAACAGTCATTTGTGGGGCTTTACTAACAACATAAGAAACTATTCTACTTGGTATTCTAGTAATATTATTCACAATTATTCCTACCCAAATCAATAAAGATTATAAAGCATCAGAATTGCCTTTTTTTGCTAGTATATTCATAAAAATTTACAAATAATTGAGGCACAATTCACATTGTACCTCAAAATATAAAAAAGCGTTAAATTGTTACAATTGTATTACAAAATCGCACCTTTTGGAACAACTGTAACTCCACCAGCAGAAACATGGAAACCACGTTTCAAATCTTCTTCTCTATCAAAGCCAATCTTGGTATGAGGAGGAATCACAACGTTTTTATCGATAATCGCTTTTCTAATTTGAGAATAACGACCAACTTCAACTTGTTCCATCAAAATACTGTCTGTAACACTTGAATAACTGTTAATTCTTACCTTTGGAGAAAGAACACAGTGTGACAAACCACCACCAGAAATAATACAACCTTCTGAAACCATAGAATTAGTAGCCATACCAACTCTATCGCCTTCCTCCCAGACAAATTTTGCAGGAGGATAGTTGTAATTGAATGTTCTTAATGGCCATTCTTTTGAATATAAATTCAATTCTGGAGAATAAGCCAATAAATCCATATTAGCTTGCCAGTATGCATCAATACTTCCTACATCTCGCCAATAACCTTGCTCTGCAGGAGTCATCCCAGGGAATGAATTTGAAGCAAAATTATAGACATAAATATTTTTACCTTCATTCAACATCATAGGAATAACATCTTTTCCAAAGTCATGGTGAGAAGTTTCAATATTAGCATCTCTATTCAAAGAATCTAACAAAATTTCTTTATCAAAAATATAATTACCCATAGAAGCCAAACACAATTCTGGATGCCCAGGGATTGATTTTGGTTTGTACTGAGGTTTTTCAACAAAGTTAACTAATCGCCAATCATCATCAACTTCCATAATTCCAAATTCAGAAGCTTCTTCAATTGGAATAGGAATAGCTGAAATTGATAAATCAGCTTTTTTCTCTTTGTGAAAATCAAGCATCTGAGATACTTTCATCTTGTAAATATGATCCCCGCCAAAGATACAAACATAACGAGGATCTTCATCAGTTATGTGAAAAATATTTTGATAAATAGCATCCGCAGTTCCACGATACCAGTCATTACCAGTTCTCATCTGAGCTGGACACAAATCCACATACTGATCTAAAAACGGCGATAATGCCCAACCACGTGTGATGTGTTTATTCAACGAGTCAGACTTGTACTGTGTCAAAACTTTAATCTTGTAAAAGCCAGAGTTAATAAAATTATTCAAAACAAAATCAATAATTCTATAACGCCCGCCAAATGGTACAGCAGGCTTTGCTCTATCTTTAGTAAGAGGATACAATCTTTTCCCCTCTCCGCCTGCTAAAATCATTACTAATGCATCATCAATTGACATATAAAAACCTCTTCTACTATATAAAGATTATATAATAAACTTTTCAAAAGGTCATTAATACTAAATGACTATATTTTTTATTTTGAATGGTAACTTACACCTGTAACAGTATCTGAAAAATCCTTTATTTTCTTATATACACCATTTTTATATTGCCACAGTTCAGCTTTTCTTGAACAGAACGGATGAGTAGAACCAGATTTATTTGCGTTAGAAAAAACTCTTTTGTCCAAAGACATATCTCCAGGATCACGGCATGTACCTGCTACATAGCCCGCATAATCATTTAAACCACAACAAGCCTTGCTCCCTATAGCTCCAGACACTGTACAAGAAAAAGCATAATCATCCCTTTTAGTTTTATCAATAAAAGGAATAAAGACTAAATAAGTGTCAGCTTCATATCCTGTTGCATTAAATTCACATGAAGAAACAGTAGAACCTGAAAAGCCCATCAATGTTCCCTTATTGCACTTAAAAGTAATTGATATGGATGTATCAATACAAGCTGGAGTTGAATTTTTAATCTCGGTATAAGTACAACATTTATCACTTGGAGAGGTTATTTTTTTAGTTTTGCAACAATCTATACTTGAAGGATTTTCAGTACATGGGTTCTGTTGCTCTGGAGGTGTTGGAGGAGTTGGAGGGGTATCTGGCTTAGACTCATCTTTAGATGGGACAAGATAATCTTCATAATATACTTCTGAAGTTTCTCTTCCTATTGCAGACCGTTCCAACGGATCGATACTAAATTCTCGCAAATCCCTACCTAAAACATTCGGACCTCTTAAACCATTCAAATCCAATAAACCATGAACTCCCAAATTCCCAATTTGAGGAATTACACATATACTCATCCCATTTTTAAGTTTGGCGCAAGCTCCTTTATATTTAGGCGTATAAACTTTTCTCAAATTATCTTTATATGTATAATATGTAGATGCAAAACAATTACCATTATTTTCTCCACAATATTTTGCAACTTTAAAATATTTTTTTATAAATAAACCTGCATTTTCTTCATACGAAGATGGTTCACTATCGCTATACATCATTGTTGAAAAGAAAGTTGTTTTATTTTCAGATACAGCCAAAGTATTCACAACATCTTCAATTGATTGAACCTCTCGAGTATATTGATAATTTAATACATTATTTTGATAAGATGTTATTACCATAGGCAATATAATTGCAGCGATAACACCAACAATGAAAACAGCTATAAGAACTTCTGTTAAAGTAAACGCACATTTTTTGAGAGAAGGGTTAATTTGCTCTTTTAATAAAACCCTCTCCCCTATCCCCTCTTCCCTTGGAGAGGGGAAATTGCCAATGCGTTCGGCACAACTACGTTCTCCTTCTCCTTGAGGAGAAGGTTGGGATGAGGTGGACTCTTTTGCAAATTTTGCTTCAGACTTCAATCCTGCAATGCCATAGTTAGCTATCATTTGTTCAGTTTGAGATCCTTCGCTTCGCTCAGGATGACGGAATTTGTTGTGATTAATTGTCATTCCGAACTTGTTTCGGAATCTCTGTCCGTACGCACCAGCTAGAGATGCTGAAACGAGTTCAGCATGACATAGTTTGCCAGATTTATCAAGCGCACTCGTCATTCTGAGTGATAATCTGTTGGATTGCAACAAATCAGTAGAACTTGAACGAAGAATCTCTGACTGTTCACATGGGTTCTTGCTTCTCTCTCCTAGGGAGAGAGAAAAATTGTCTTTGAGCATTCTGCGAAAAGGTACAATTTTGAGAGAGGGGTTGATTTGGTCTCTTAATTGAACCCTCTCCCTTAGGCGAGGGAATAAATTATTATTCTTCCTTAACTTCAAATCTCCACAATGGAACAAGCGGTTACCACCCGCTAAAATATCGGTTATTAAAGCCTTTAAGAGGTTACCCCCCCCCGTTTTTCAAGCTATGACTGAATTTTACCATATAAACTCCTCCTTTTTGATAATTATAATATATATTTCAAATCATGGCAAATCAGCAAAAAAAAACGACTTTGTTATGAGTCGTTTGGAAATAAATAGGAAAAAGGAAAGGAAATTTATTTTTAAAATTTTTATTGTATTTTTATTTGAGAACTAGAACCATAAAGCCCTAGCATATTCATTACGCATTGAATGTCTTGAATGTTGATTCAACGTTTTTAGAAATAACTTTCTTAACAGCTTCCATTTCTGTTGAAATAGCATTTTCTTCTGTATCAAGTTGTTTCAATCTCAATTCAAGGTCTTTATCTTGTTGTTGAATAATTTCAATTTTTGAATTGATTGCTTGAACTTCTTGTTCATATAATGATTTGTCATAATGATATTTGTTCATTGCATCATTATATGCAGCATCATCTGTAGCTGAAGAAGCATCTAGAGTATATTCATAACCAAGAGCGTTACCATCTTCATCTGTTTGAATATTGCCTTCTTCATCTGTTTGGTAAATATAGATACTTTTATATCTGCCTGTACTATCTTGTTCAACTCTAGCTTTTTGGTTTCTGATTTCAACAGATTCAGTATCTTGACCATAAGTGTATGATTTGATTGAAGATAAAGATGCACCTGTTTTTTCAGAGTAATCAGCATTTTCAATTTGTTGAGCAGAATAGAATACTGGAGAATAAGCTTTAGTTGTAGAATTGTATTGATATTTTACATACCAATCTTGGTCTTTGTATTTGTCTTGTAACATTGCCAAATATTGGTTTTCAACAACCAATGCATCTGCTTTTTCAGAATCAGTTAAAGTTTTTAAATATGGATCATCGTTTGCATCTTGACCTAAAGTTCTTAGTTTTGAAGCGCCAACATAATAAGTTTTAGAACCATCATCTGCAATTTGTCTTGTAACCATTACTGAACCGTTAGAAACAACAGATTCTTCTAAAGTTTGGCGAGTATAATTCAAGATGTATGTGCCATCTTTTGTGGCAATTAATGAATTAATTGTATTAGTTTCAGAACCATCTGAAAAAGAATATGAAATTTTTGTATAATCAGCACTTGAAGGAGGTGTAGGAACATCCATATTAGTCAAACGGCTGTAGTAGCTTGAAGACTCATTTGACAAAGTTGTTCTTTGTTGGTTGATTTGTTGTCCTTCATATTCAACATTTGTTTTACGAGCTGTAAGGCTTAAAAATCTAGCCTGAGAAGCACTCATACCCATAATGGATTTCCTTTCATTAAATTTCCTTACTCAATATATCGGAATCCATTTGGCAAAACTTTAACAAATAAAGTCATTATGTAACATTTCGTTACAATACTTCTTTCAATTCTTTTATAACCACATCCAATGCGCCTTGCTGGTCGTTAAACACTGTAGAACAATCATCACAAGCTTCTTTATAAAATTCATTATCAGAGAGCAATTTTTCCATATAATCAGAAAGTTCTGCTGGAGTTTTAACAATTTTGCCAGCCTTAGAACGAGATAACAACCAATAAATATCTCTAAAATTATGAATAGAAGGACCTGTTATTGTTGGTTTTGAATAGACAGTAGCTTCTAGAGGGTTGTGACCGCCAGTTTTATTGAAACTTCCACCTATGAATGCAAAATGACAAATTGAATACATCTTGCTCAATTCACCCATTGTATCAAGAACAATTACATCCTTATCTTTGAAAGTATCTCCTTTTGACCTAAAACCATAGTTCAAAGCTAAAGAATCAAGTATTTGAACAATTTGAGGAAGTCTTGTTGTATGGCGAGGAACAAGAAGAAGTTTAATATCTGAATATTTTTTCAATTTTTCTTTGAAAATATCCAGAATAATTTCATCTTCACCCTTATGGGTGCTACCAGCAATAATTACTCTATACCCATCTTGTCCAATATCAATTTTTTCATCAACTTTTTTTATGTCAAATTTCAAATTTTTCATTACAGAAGTTCGTTCTACAGGCGCACCAATTGAAACAAGTTTATTCATATCAATTTCACTTTGAGTAAGAATTTTGGTATATTTGTTCAAAACATGTCTGAAAAAATAAGTCAAACACTTGTACAACTTGTATGTTGAATCTGACATTCTTCCATTTATACAGTAAAGTTTAATACCTTTAGAGTGACATGCAAAAGAAAATACTGGCCATAATTCGGTTTCTGCAATCAAAACAACTGTAGGTTTAATCTTCAACAAAAAAGAATCAACACAGTATGGAATATCAAATGGGAAATAAGTTACAAAATCCACAATTTTATCATATTTTTTATGCGCAATTTCTTGCCCAGTCTTTGTTCCTGTTGTTACAACAATTTTATAATCAGGAAAAACCTCTTTGGTCTTTTTAATCAAATTTTCAAGAGCAATCACTTCCCCAACAGAAACACCATGGTACATTATAACCTTATCCCCAAGGCGAGGATTTTTGAAAAAGCCAAGTTTTTCTTTCCATCCATATAAGAATTTTCCATTAAAAACTCTTACAACATAATAAAATGGAAGCAATAGTATAAAAATAATTGTTGATACAAGTCCGTACAAAAATAATTCACTGAACATTGAAACAACAATCAAAACCAACAATATTAAAATAATTGAATAAGTAATCATAATACCGAAATTATACAACAAATACGGTTACATGTTGACAATATACATAAAAATTTATAAAATCGGAGTATGGCAATAGCGTATTTAAGTTTAGGTTCAAATAAGGGTGACCGCATCGGCTATGTACAACAGGCAGCAAGCTTATTAGGAGCAGATGAGGGGATTACTATTGTGCGTTCTTCATCTTTTTACGAAACAGAACCATGGGGAATGGATACCCAAACTTGGTTTGTGAATGCCGTAATTGAAATTAAAACAAAATATTCTCCACAAGAGCTTTTAAAAGTTTGCCAGAGAATTGAAGCGCAATTAGGAAGAGAAAGAAAAGATTCTAACTCTTACGCTGATAGAACAATAGATATTGATATTTTGTTTTACAACAAGGATATTATTGAAGAAGAAAATTTAACAATTCCTCACAAATTTTTGCATTTAAGAGCATTTATACTTGTTCCAATGATGGAATTAAATGCTGATTTTGTTCATCCTGTTTTGCATAAAACAATAGAAGAAATGCACAATGACTTAGAAAACCCTGAGATGGTATTTTTATATGGCACAAGAGTCGATTTTTAATAAATCAGTTGCCATTATTGGGGCTGGTCCTGCGGGATGTATTTGTGCAAAGTTTTTACTTGATAATGGAATTACCCCAACTGTATTTGAAAAAGGCAAATTTTTGAGAACAATCCTTCCAACTGGAGGGGGAAGATGTAATCTTGCACACTCAGAATTTGATTTTAAAGAACTTGCAAAGAATTACCCAAGAGGGGAAAAGTTTCTTTATTCCGCTTTTTCAAAATTTGGAACAAAAGAAACACTAGATTTTTTCAGCGCAATAGGAATAACAACATATACTCAAGACGATAATAGAATTTTCCCAACTTCAAACTCTTCAAAAGAAGTACAGGAAAAACTATTAAAATCTATCCAAAAAGCCACATTTATAAAAGAAGATGTCAAACTAATTGAAAAACTTGATAACTGCTACAAAATAACAACAAATAAAAGTAAATACGCATTTGATATAGTTGTTCTTGCAATTGGTGGGCATTCAAATTTTGAAATCATTGCCCCTCTTGAATTAAAAATAGAACAACCCGTTCAAGCACTCGTTGGACTTGTAACGAGAGAAGATTTTTCTGCTATTTCTGGGGTTTCATTAAAAAATATCAAAGCAAGTGGCAAAGACTTTAAGAACCTTGATAAAGGGGATATAATTTTCACTCACAAAGGAATTTCTGGACCTTTGATTTATAAAATCTCATCTATTTACGCAAGAAAAGATAAACCCTACAAAATAAGTTTACAAATTTTAGAAGAGTTTAATTTACAAGAGTTATTAGACAAAAATCCACATAAAGAAATTAAAAATTTACTAGGACAATTTGTGCCAAAATCTTTTGCCTCTTGGATTCTAAAAAACCTAGAAATTTCAGAAGATACACCTTGTCATAAAATAAATGGAAAAACAAGGAACAAAATTTTAAACAAACTTACAAACTTTGAACTTACGATTACAGGAAATGTCCCAGATGGAGAAGTTGTAACTTGCGGCGGAATAAACTTGAAAGAAATAAATCCGACCACGATGGAAGCTAGAAATCATAAGGGATTGTATTTTTGTGGTGAAGTCATGGACATTGATGGTTTTTGTGGAGGATTTAATCTTCAAAACTGTTGGTCAACAGGCTTTATCACAGCGCAAAGCATTGTGCAAGAAAACTTGTAATTATTTACCCCCGTACTATAATTGTAATTGTAAGTAGTTAGAGGGATCCACCTCGAGGGTAAATTTGATATATAAGGGTTTTTATATATAAGTTCGGTTTACCCCTAAAAGGATAGAAAGAAGAAAATGGAAAAGAACAACGAAACTTTGTCTATTTTAAGACACTCAACATCACACATCATGGCACAAGCCGTTCAGAGCCTGTTCCCATCTGCAAAGTTAGCAATTGGACCAGCAACCGCTGATGGTTTTTACTACGACTTTGATTTAACTGATGGTCATGCTTTCACTCATGAAGATTTGGCTAAAATCGAAGAAAAAATGAAAGAAATCATCAAACAAAATCTTACATTTGAAAAATATGTAATTCCTGATGTTGACAAACAAATTGAAGAATTTAAAAAAGAAGGTGAAATCTACAAAGCAGAACTTCTTGAAGAACACAGAAACGACAACCCAACTTTGTACATCACAAAAGACAAAGATGGAAATGCTTTATTTAACGACCTATGTGCAGGTCCACACCTTCCAAACACATCATATATTAAAGCAAATGCTTTTAAATTATTAAAAGTTGCAGGTGCATACTGGAGAGGTAACGAAAATAACAAAATGCTTCAAAGAATTTATGCGACTGCATACTGGAATAAAGAAGATTTACAAGCTTATTTAACATTCTTGGAAGAAGCTGAAAAACGTGACCACAGAAAACTAGGAACAAAACTTGACCTATTCTCAACAAGAGAAGAATTAGGTGGCGGACTTGTTTTGTGGCATCCAAATTTGGCTATCGTAAGAGAAGAAATTGAAAACTACTGGAGAGAAGAACACAGAAAACGTGGATACGTAATCGTTAACACTCCACACATCGCAAAATCTAAATTGTGGGAAATTTCTGGTCACGCAGACCACTACAGAGAAAACATGTTCTTTATTCAAAAAGATAATGATTCAGATGAACAATTTATCTTGAAACCAATGAACTGCCCATTCCACATCTTGATTTATCAAGCAAACAGATATTCTTACCGTTCATTACCATTAAGAATGGCTGAACTTGGAACAGTTTATCGTAAAGAAAAATCAGGTGCATTGTCTGGTTTGACACGTGTTCAAGGTTTCACTCAAGATGATGCTCACATCTTCTGTACTCCAGAACAATTGGTTGATGAAATTAACAGAATTATCGACTTTGTAGCTGATACTCTTGCAATCTTCAATATGAAATTTGAAGTTGAATTATCAACAAGACCAGATAGCTACATTGGAGAAATCGAAAACTGGAACAAAGCTGAAGCAGGTTTGAAAGAAGCAATGGATAGACGTGGAATGAAATACGACATCAACGAAGGTGATGGCGCATTCTACGGACCAAAAATCGACTTCAAAATCAAAGATGCTATCGGTAGAACTTGGCAATGTGCTACAATTCAGTTAGACTTCAACTTGCCAACAAGATTTGATATTAAATATCAAGATAAAGATGGTCAGTTGAAAACTCCATTGATGTTACACAGAGTAATCTTTGGTTCAATGGAAAGATTCCACGGAATCTTGATTGAACACTACGCTGGCGCATTCCCAACTTGGTTAGCTCCAACTCAAGTAAACATCGTTCCAATTTCAAATGAAAAACATATTGATTTTGCTGAAGAAGTTTACAAAAAAATGCGTGATGCTGGAATCAGAGTAAATCTTGATGATAGATCAGAAAGTATGAACTACAAAATCAGAGAATCACTTCAAGATAAGAAAATCCCTTACGTTTGCGTAATCGGAGATAAAGAAATTGAAGCAAACTCTGTAGCAGTAAGAGCTAGAGCAATTGGTCAAGTAGGAACATTCAGAGTTGATGAATTTATTGATATTATCAAAGATGAAATCAAAACAAGAGCAAATGACTCATTTGCTAAAGGTTTAAAAGAAAACAAATAGTTAAATTTTAAACGACATAAACATAAAGCGCCAAGTGATATTTCACTTGGCGCTTCTATTATTAAAACTCAAGAACTCTTTTTATCGTTTCAAATTCCAAAAATCTTTATGGAACAAAACTAAAAATGGAATTATTTCCAAACGACCAACAAACATATTAAAGATGAAAATAATTTTAGAAATTGAATGCAGAGAAGAATAATTGCCCATTGGTCCAATTACATTTCCTAACCCAGGACCAATATCGCCAATTGATGTAATAGCAGATGTCAAACCAATTTCCAAATTTTGTTCAATTACTGTTAAGAATGAAGCAGAAATTGCCCACAAACAAAAGAAACAAAGAACAAAAAATATTGTTTGTCTAATTACATCCAAAGACACAACTCTACCATCGATTTTGATTGGAACAACGGCATTTGGATGGAGAATTTTATAAATTTCATTTTTAATAAATTTGAAAATTAGCATCCATCTTGTCAATTTCAAGCCACCACCAGCAGACCCAGAACAAGAAGAAATAAATAAGCAGAAAAATAACACAACATGCGCATCAAAATTCCACACTTGAAAATCTTCACTAGCACTACCAGTTGAAGTTGAAACAGATAACATTTGATAAAAACCAGCAGTCAAAGAATGCACCAATGAATAATGGTGCTCAAAAAATAACACACTTGCTAAGGCTAAAGAAACTATCAACACAATTGTTGCATAAGTTCTAAATTCTTCACTTTTCCAAAACAGGGATAATTTACGTTTCGTCAAAACTCTTGATTGCAAAGTATAACTTGTACCAGCAATAAACATAAATACAATCATTATCCAGTTGATAACGTTTGAATGATAACCAGCAATACTTTGAGGGTTTGGAGAAAAACCGCCTGCAGACATCGTGGACATTGAGTTACAAATAGAATCATAAACAGGCATGCCTGCAAGCCACAAACAAATTGAGCAAATTACAGTCAAACCAGCATACACAATCCACAATGCAGATGCAGTATTTTTAATCCTTGGAGTAAATTTATCCTCAGTAGGTCCAGGAGTTTCAGCGAAAAACATTTGACGACCTGCAACCGCAAATTGTGGTAAAATCGCAACAAATAACACGATAATTCCCATACCGCCTAACCACTGAGTAAACGAACGCCAAAACATTATAGTTTTAGGATAATCAAAATTTTCTAATATAGTTGCACCCGTTGTTGTAATCCCAGAAACAGCTTCAAATAAAGAATCTACGGGGCTTAATCCATAAAACAAATACGGAATCGCACATACAAAACCGAAAGCAAGCCAACTTAGTGAAACAGTTATCAACGCTTCAGAACGTTTTATGTCGTTTAAAGCGCCACTACCTCGCTTAAAAGAACGGCAAAGCAAATCGCCTATAAATAGAGAAAAAATTCCCGCAGTGAAAAAAGGCAGAATTGAACCCCATTCACAATAATATATCGCAACAGCAATAGGAATAAAGGATACCAAACCAATATCCATCAACATCAAACCTACTGAATTTGAAATATAGTTTAATCTCATAACTTACTACGCTACCTTAAAATAAGACTTAATCTGCTGAGCGGTATCCGCTTTTGTAAAGATAATCAAAATATCGTGATTTTTAATCTGTGTATCCCCTTTTGGAATAATAACTTGATTACGACGTTGAACAACCCCAATAATCGCTGGAGCAGGGAATCTCAAATCCATAATCTTTTTATCATTAAATTCATCTTTAACAAGAATTTCCAATACTTCCGCCTGACCCTGTTCAACTGTTGCTAAAATATCAACATCATTTTCATCCAAATCATTACGAACTTCATTGATTGCAGAAGTTTTTGGAGATACTGCAATATCAATACCTACTTTTTCAAACAATGGAACATTCAAAACTTTTGAAACCCTTGAGATAACTCTTTTTACACCCAATTGTTTAACAAGAAGAGAACATAAAAGATTTTTTTCATCATTATTTGTTACAGAAATTACAACATCACTTGAGCCAATTTCTTCTTCATCTAGAATTTTCAAATTAGTTCCATCTCCGTTGATAACCAAAGTTTTATGTAATTCTTGAGCAAGAAATTCACATCTGTCATAATCTTTTTCGATAATCTTTGTTTTTATTTTCATATCTTCAAGACTTTTTGCAAGCATATACCCAACATTTCCACCACCGATAACGGCAACAGACTTAACTTGTTCTTTTTCGTGGAAAAAAGTACCTGCTAAAATATCCAAAGAGTGAGATGTACCCATAAAAATAAGCTTGTCATTTTCATTGATTTCAGTTAAACCATTCGGAATAAACAACAAATCATCTCTTTTGATACCAACAATGATTGTATCTCTAGTGAAACCACAATCTTTAACCATTTTCCCAACGATTGAGGACATTGGGCGAACTTTATATTCTAAAAGTCTTGCTCTTCCATCTGCAAAATTTTCAACATCCAGAGCATGAGCAACAGTAACAATCCTAAATAACTCTTGAGTCAAAAGTGCCTCTGGCCAAATTACATAATCAATAAAGAAATCACCTAGATAATCATTAGACTTATCTAGTTCCATTGTGTTTTGGTATTCAGCTTTTGATACAAAACAAATTGTTCTAATCCCGCTTATCTTTTTAGCTGAAAGACAAGCAACAATATTTGCCTCGTCTAGAGCTGTACATGCAATAAAAACATCCGAGTTAATAATATCAGCAGATTTTAAAACATTAATATCTGTTGCATTACCTTGAACAAAACTTATATCAAGTTTGTCAAACTCTTCTGTACGGTTTTCTTCCTTGTCAATTACAGTAATATCGTGATCTTCAAAAAATTCTGTCGCAAGCAAACACCCAACTTCTGTTGCACCATAAATAACAATCTTCATATCTGCTTACCCTAATATTCCTAACGCACTAAACAAAAATAACGCACCATATACAACAGCATTCCTCAAAAAGATAAGAACAAATGTCGCCACAATAGGAGATAAATCAAATGGTCCGAGTGGCGGAATAATTTTTCTAAACAAATCCAAATACAAATCAACAGATGAACTTAATGCCTTTAAGAAAGGATTATTCCAGTTCAAACCTGGAATCCAAGTCAAAAAGCATCTAACAAATATCATCATTAAATATATATAAAAGCAATTTGCTATTGCGATAACAATTTTAATCGCCATCTTTTTTATCCTCTTTGTTTTGTTGTTCTTTCATTTTTTCAAAAAATTCTTCTGGTGACATTACGACAATTTTAGGCTCTTTTGGGGCAAAATACTTTGCATAAATTTTATCTAACCCTAATAATACCAAACCGCACGCAAGCATAACCATAGCGGGAGATATTGATAATCCCATAATTGGAGGGATTAAATAGAACCCTGATGACCTAAATATAAAATTAAATAAAGGGTAATCTGGATTTATATTAGGAACCCAAGACAACACACATGCCCCAAGCACGTAATACATATACAACATTACAAGCCTATACAAAAATTTTATAAAATTTGCCATAACAAGCCTCTTAAATATCCATTTTTGTCGAATTTGCGCATTCACAATTATTTGTATCAGCTGGAATATTTTCAATCATAGTGAATAACAATGACTTCAAATTAGCAACATTGTTATTAAATACTTCCATTACAGCTTCGTGAGAAACAGGAGGAACATCCCCAACTAAACCTGCATCGTAATCGGTAATTAAAGAAATATTTAATGGGCACATATTCAATTCTTTAACCAAATAAGCTTCTGGGAATGCTGTCATATTGATAACTTCCCAACCTTGACGAGTAAAGAATGCTGATTCCGCTTTTGTAGAGAATCTAGGTCCATTGATTACAACAACAGTTCCGTGGTCATGAATTGTAATACCTAAATCTTTACCAGTTTTAATAGCTAATTCTCTCAACTCTGGGCAATAAGGATCAGCTGGGGATGGGTGTTGAACAACAGGTCCTTCATAGAAAGTTGTTTTTCTTCCATCTGTCCAATCAACGAATTGATCACAAATTACGAAATCCCCTGGTTTAACTTCTTTTTGCAAACTACCAGCTGCACATGGAGAAATAACTCTCTTACAACCCAAGTGTTTCATAGCCCAAACATTGGCTCTGAAGTTTACCAAATGAGGTGGAATTGAATGGTTTCTTCCATGACGAGGCATAAATGCAACAGTGTGATTACCAATTTTGCCTAAGAAAACACTATCACTTGTTTCACCGTATGGAGTGTCAACTTTTACTTCTTCAATATCTTTCAAAAAGCTATAAAAGCCTGAACCACCAAATACACCAATATCTGCCTTATTTAAAATTTCCATATATACACCTTTCCCTTATCATCAATATTCAACATTTTATACAATATAGAAATATTATAATATAAATAATAAATTTTCAAACTATATAAAAATCTTCACATAGACCTAACCAAGATGGATAATAAAAATTCCTCTAGATGGAGAATATGAAAATAAAAGAGATTTGCGTTTAATATA
>CAVAPR010000019.1:0-36312 GCA_963590665.1 Candidatus Methanomethylophilaceae archaeon | reverse complement strand
TTTTTCTTTTTCGGTTCTGCTTTTTCTTTTTTCGTCGAAATAAAAAAGAAAAAGAGAACATTAAAACAATCAACCCCTCTCCCTAGCCCTCTCCCATAGGGCGAGGGAATGATGTTCGACATTTTACAAGTTACTTAGTTTATCTGTCGGCTTAGTAAAGCCGACCTACAATTTCATTTGAGGGACTAATAAAAATCAGCTGGATTCTTCGCTTCGCTCAGAATGACAGAATTTGCGAGCAGAAAATACTGGACAGCTAAAGTATTTCTCTAACTAAACACATACCTTGTTTAACATCGCCTACCACTCAAGTACTCGGCACGCATTTTCACAAAGTAGAACTTATACGTCTAGGAGCCACCTCACCCTAACCCTCTCCTCAAGGAGAGGGAAAACTAATTTACGTAAAGAACTTATCCCTCTTTCCTTGTTCCTTATTTCCTTTTAAAAACTTATCAACTTATAGACTTATAGACTTATCCACTTATAGGCAGCATTAAAACTTCTTCAATTTGGCATAAGTTGCATCCATTGCCTTTTTACCTTTAGCGCCAAAGTCAATGGTGTACATTACACTTTCTCCAATATTCATAACATCAGTGATATGTCCAATTCCCATTTGTCCATGGAAAACTCTTTGCCCAACTTCAAATACATCATCTATAACAGGAGCGGATTTTCTTTGAACTTCACGCTCTTCTGCCAACTTTCTTTCATTTTGACGTTCTGCTGACATCTTGCGAAGTGCATTAATTGCATCTGATCCAGCAGCACGTCTTGCTTCTTCTTGACGTTTTTGATTGATAGCAGATTTCACAACCATCGCTCTATGCGGAGTTCTGTTTGAAACAGGTTTTGAATATGATGGCTTTGAATAAGATGAATTTGAGCTATAACTATTTGAAGAAGTTGAAGTAGAGGCAGAATGAGTTCTACCACCACTTGCAAGCCCTTTTCTTTGAGGAGCGACAAAATTAGCCCCAAAACCAGAAGAAGGTTTGATATAACCATCACTATCTGATTTTGCATAATTTGCTTTTGCTCTCGATACAGCACTTCTAAATGTTGAAGATGAAGCACTTCCTCCACCCATAGATTCAGAAGATTCTATCAAGTTTTGAGGAATTTCTTCAATAAATCTTGATGGATTGTAATATCTATATTCACCCCAAGTTTGGCGACGTTTTGCAGATACAAGATATAATTTTTCCTCCGCTCTTGTAATCCCAACATACATCAAACGACGTTCCTCTTCCACCTCTGATGGAACTTGAAGAGTTCGTTGAGAAGGGAAAATGCCTTCATCCATACCTGCAATAAATACAACAGGGAATTCCAAACCTTTTGCAGCGTGCAAAGTCATCATTGTAACATTGTTAGACTCTTCTTCCATTGAATCTAAATCTGAAACCAATGCAACTTGTTGCAAAAATTCGCCCAAAATATTATCTTCTTCTTCTGGAACAAATTCTTCTGCAACGTTAACAAGTTCTTGCAAGTTGTTAATATCGTCTTGAAATTCTGGGTCATTTGCTGCTTTTGCTTGTAATTCTGCAAGATAACCAGATTTTTCAATAACCAAAGTTACAAATTCTTTCAAAGTATAAGAATCTTTTGCCTGTTGGAATTTCAAAATCAAATTTGCAAAATCCTTCAATTTTGATTGAGTTTTTGCACTTAGTTCTGATTGTTCACAAATCTTGATAGCTTCATACAAGCTAATATCTCTTTCATTCGCAAATTTTGTCAAATTTTGCATTGTAGTATCACCTATTCCACGTTTTGGAATATTGATTACTCGGCGCAAACTTTGAGAATCGTCTGTGTTATTTATCAATTTTAGATAACACAAAACGGTCTTAACTTCCGCTCTATCATAGAATTTTGTACCGCCATAAATTTTATATGGTAAACCTGTAGCCATACAAGCTTCTTCTAGTGCACGGGATTGGTTATTTGTTCTATAAAGAATTGCAAATTTGTTATAATTTCCGCCAGCGGTACGTCTGATATTACTTACAATATAATTTGCTTCATCCGCTTCATCATCAGCAATATAATAACTTAGTTTTTCGCCTTCGCCTTTATTTGAGTACAAAACTTTATCTAAACGTTCATCGTTATTTTCAATAACTGAGTTTGCAGCATTCAAAATATGTGCAGTTGAACGGTAGTTTTGTTCCAACTTGATAAGTTTTGTATTTTTGTAATCCTTTTGGAAATTCATAATAATAGTGAAATCCGCACCACGCCAAGAATAAATTGACTGGTCAACATCACCTACAACGCATAACGAACGAGATTCTGGAATTTCTGATTTCAAATTAGTGTAAAGCATGTTTACTAATTTGTACTGCGCCAAGTTTGTATCTTGGTACTCATCGACCATAATATGTTGAAATCTATCGTAATATTGTTGACGAACTTCTTCATTTTGTTCTAAAAGTTTAACCGTCAACATCAACATATCATCAAAATCGATTGCATTATTTGCATTAAGTGTTTTTTCATATTCTTCATAAACAGATGCAATTTTTTGTGATTTAAAATCTCTTGCAAATGTCGCAAATGTTGTTGCATCTTGCATTTTGTTTTTAGCATTAGAAATAACAGATTTTACAAGCTTTGTTTGATAAACCTTATCATCTAAATTCAACTTTTTGATAGCTCTTGTAATAATTTGGTTTGTATCTGAATCATCATAGATTGTAAAATTCTTATCCAAATTTTTACCAGTCGCAGTGTTATATTTATCAATATTTTCTCTCAAAATACGACCGCAAATTCCGTGGAATGTACCAACCCACATATACTTTACCGTATCTTCACCTATAATTTTTCCAATACGTTCTTTCATTTCCTTAGCGGCTTTATTGGTAAATGTAACTGCTAAAATATTTCTAGGTCTTACACCGTTTTGAATCATATACGCAATACGTGTAGTAAGAACTTTTGTTTTTCCTGAACCTGCACCTGCTAAAATCAACAAAGGTCCCTTTGTAGTTTTAACGGCTTCAACTTGCTCCTTATTAAGATTTTCTAATAGATTTTGCATGACCCTCTTCCCAAATAAAAAAAAATATGCTATAATTAGCATAATCAAAAAACGTTATTAATGCAATTAGAAGGTAAACGAAAAAATGACAGAAAGTGATAAGGAAATTATTTTAAGTACTGGCGAAGCTGGTGATGATGCTCAGAAATCAATAGTTGTTCCTATTGATGAAGATATGGATACTGTAAAATCAGATGCGCCAAATACAGTTGATGAATTGGCAATGGAATTAGCTACAATCAAACAATCTGCTAAGAAAATTGCAATTATCGGAAGCCGTAATCTTCCTATCACACATCAGCAAATGATTGAAACTCTTGCAACAGCTCTTGTTATGCAAGGTAATACAATCATTACTTCTGGTGGTTCTTCTGGTACAAACGCTGCAGCTATTCGTGGTGCGATGAAAGCAAACCCAGATAAACTTAGCGTTGTTCTTCCTCAAACTATTGGTCAACAACCAAGTGATGTTCAAGACCAATTGATTGGAGTGCCTAATATTATTGAACACGCTGACAGAGCTATGATGACATTAGCTGATGCTTCTAGAATTTGTAACCGTGAGATTATTGACGAATGTAACCAGTTGATTTGTTTCTTATCTCATACAAGTAAAACTCTTCATAATGCTGTTCAATACGCTGAAGAAGGTCACAAAGTTATTACTGTATTCTACTTAGACTAATAAGGTAACTCTTTTATGAGCAGCGATAGATTGAAAAAATTGACAGGTAAAAATCCCCGTGATTTTGAGCCTGTAGCTTTTGATGTAATAAATAAGCCAGATATTGAACTATTTAAAGAATTAGTTGATAGCGAAGATTTTTTGTTTGATTTTGTAAAGCAAAATGTCGCAAAAAGGCTATCAAAGAGTTGTAATGAAAAAAATTATGAAAATCTAATCAGTTTTCTTAAATTTTATTCTCCTTCTTATGAAGAATTTATCATCTCGACACTTGCAAACTTTGCAGATGAAGATTTGACAGACAAAATGCTTGAATTGTTTGAAAATGGCTCAGAAGAAGAAAAAACATACTGTGCCAAATTTTTCTCATATATCCAAGACCCATTAGCATTGGATTTTTTAAGAGCAAATGCATTTAGTGAAAACAGTTACCTTAGTGCCAATTGTGCTTCAACTCTTGCACTTTTAAAAGATGAAGATATATTTAATACAGCGCTAGAAAAATTAAACTCTAATGACGATTTTGACAAACTTGATGGGGTAAAATTCCTAGTTTCTTATGGGAATAAAATTGCCATAGATAAAATTTTACAAGCAATGAAAACATCTGCGATGCCTGAAAATATTGCAGGGGAAATTCCATATTTGGTTGATTTATTTGAGCTTTTAAAAACAAATCGAACAGATGGGTTAATCGTTTTGAATCAAATTATCAATGGATTAGGAGAAATATTAGGGCTTGGACAAGTCTTTGATTTCCAGTTATACGAAGTTTTTGAAATGTTATTATCAGAAACACCAACATCCCAATCCGCCGTTGTATTATTAAATGCAAAAGAGAAATTTGACACTCTAACAGAAAATGATGAATACTTGTTTGACGAAACAAAAGATGTTAAGCAAGAAATTTTTGATATTAAAAAGCTATTAAATAAAGTTGATAACAAGTTTGCAAAACTGATAGATGAAGAAATCACAGAAAAAAGTCCTTTTGTGTTCTCTGCAATCGATTTAACCAAATCAACAGACAAAATAAGAAATTTATTACATAATACTTCTAACCAAACACTTGTTCTAAAGGCAATAGAAGCCTTAAAAGAAAGAAATAATTTAACACAACAAGACAAAGACATTGCACTAAAAGTCGTTACAGATGAAAATATTAAAAATATAATTAACGCAATATAGGAGAAAAAGAATGAAATACGTTTTCAAAAAAGAAGCCATTGAAATTCCTGATGGATTTAGAAGTTTAACAGATGCAGAAATCGCTAAGGATTTCCTTCAACTAGATACAGACAAGAGTTATTTTATTTCTAAAAATGAATGGATGGTTAATTTTATCAAATTGCTGGGAGAAGATATGGAATCACTAGAAAAAGAAGGACCTGATTCTATAATGAACAAAATTCAAGAATTATCCAATGAGTTTGATAAATATGACCTCGACCACAACAAAGTTATTGACTATGATGAGTACAAGAATTTTATTACCCAAAATCTGTTTATTTCTGAATAAGAGGGAAACGCATTGCCATATTGATATTCAGCATCTGCTAAAAATCTTTGAATGAGTGGCAATCACTAATAAATAAACACACAAAAAGCGGAGATTGGAAAACCAACCTCCGCTTTTTGTTATCTTTTAACTATTTAATTAGTCAAAAACGTAACTAATAATAGATGCTTCTCTAGCTTTTTTAATTGCTTTTGCAATCATTCTTTGGTGAGCTGCACAGTTACCAGTAATTCTTCTAGGAATGATTTTACCAGCTTCTGTTAAATATCTTTTCAATTTAGCAGCATCTTTGTAGTCGATTGAAGTTACTTTATCAGCACATAGACTACAATTTTTACGTTTTTTCTTATCGTCTTGTCTTGCCATTTGTTTTAATTTGCCTTTCTAGCCTTATATTGTTTTACTACATTATTTTTAAAATTTTGACTTTGAATTACTTCCTAGAACGGAACTTCTTCATCATCTAATAGAACATCAGTATTAGCTTCTGGAGCAGATTCCATTTCACCAAATGTTAAAATGTCACCTTCTTGGTTTGCAGAATTTGAAGGAGCTTGTGAAGCACCGCCCATCAATTCGATAGTTGAAGCTTCAATTTCAAAAACTTTCTTATCTGTACCATCGTCCATTTTGCTTACGCCACATTGCAATCGTCCTTCTACCAAAACTTTTTGATTTTTTGAAAGACTTGCAACAACAGATTCTAAAGCTTGTCTTTTAGAAATTACTCTAATCAATGTTTCATCTTGAGTTCCGATATTCATTACAAAAGATGAAACGGCAACATTATTTGCTGTAAAACCTGTTTTTGGTGCTTTGTAAACTATACCTGTAACTACTGCTTTTGCTAATGTCATTTTAATTATTCCTTTACATTCAAAATTCCAAACACATTATTTGGAATGACATATTATAGACTAAACTGAAGCCTTTTCAGAAACTTCTAAGAACATAGTTCTCAAAATGTTGTCATTTAATCTTAATTGTCTTTTAAATTCAGCAACTTTATCAGCAGGTAAAGCTAAAATTGTTGTTGAGAAATAACCATCTCTGAAGTTTTGGATTTCATAAGCTAATTTTTTTCTGCCTACTTTGTCTGTTGATTCAACAGAACCACCGAAATCAGAAACAATTGAACCGATTTTTTCGATTAATTTATCAACTTCTTCTACATCTAAATTTGGCTTGAAAATTGCCATTAATTCGTATTTTCTCATTTAATTTATCTCCTTTTACTATTTTTCATACTGAATATATCCTAATAGTATCATAAAAATAGAAATTTTTACAATATATAGTCAGCAGTAAAGCTATAATTAGCTGGTCCAATTAAGAAAATATCAGCATTCGGATTATCTTTAGACCCGCTCCACTCAACATTTACAGCGCCTCCGAGCAAATTAACCTTAACATTATTTTCTGTTAAGTTATTTAAAACCCCAGCTACAACACTTGCACAAGCTCCAGTTCCACAAGCCAAAGTTATGCCACAACCTCTTTCAAAAACTCTCATTTCTATTTCATTTTTAGAAAGAATTTTTACAAATTCTGTATTAGTTTTTTCTGGGAAAAATGGGTGAACTTCCATATCTGGACCATAAGTTTTTGCCATGTGCAAAGTATCTTCTTCTGTAAAAATCACGCAATGAGGATTACCCATTGACACTGGTGTAATCTGAAATTCTTTATCTTTTACATGGACTGTTCTTTCACCTTTGAACGGAATTTTTGCATCTTCCAAAATTGGAGTACCCATATTTACTTTGACATTTCCGTTTTCTAATATTTCTGGCTTAATAATTCCAGCCAAAGTTTTTACGCTGAAAGATTTTGATGAAACAAGTTTGTTATCATAAACATATTTTGCAAAGCATCTCATACCATTTCCGCACATTTGAGCTGTTGAGCCGTCAGAATTATAGAAATACCAAGCAATATCAGTTTCTCCATTTGGTTTTGTATCAGGAATAATCATTCCATCCGCACCAACTCCAAAATTTCTATCGCATAATTTTTTTGCAAGCTCGGACATTGTTAAGCCTGTTTTTTCAAATTCGGAATAATCCAATACAACAAAGTCATTACCACAACCTTGCATTTTTGTTATCTTAATTGTTTTCATATAATTTACCTCTCTTTAGGGCAAATTATACAATAACAACAATCTTAGTGCAAATTATGCTTTAACATTCATTGGCTGATAAACTTGTTTTAAAGAGGTTTGTTTTGGAGTTTTATCCCAATTTTTATAAATCTTTTCACCAAAAATTTGACCAATTGTAGATGAACCAATTGAACCGCCAATAAATATCAACCCTTTAATAACTGGTTTCCATTTGTTAGATACAGGAAGTTTTTCGATAATTGGATTCAAATTCTTTTTCATCCATCCTTCACCCAAGAACATCCCTGCAATACAACCAGCTTCTGAGAATATTGTTTTCTTTCGTTCTTCTTTCTTTGCAGTAAGGACATTAAATCCGCTAGATACAACAATCAATGGGTTAATATGGTCACTAACAAATTTTACACCTTTAGAAACGCCTTTGAAGACAGAATCGCTCTCAGCAACTTTTTTAGAAGCATCAATACCTTGTTTAAGAATATGTGAAAATCTATTATCGTATTCTGCGCCAGCTTTTATCGCATTAACAGTTTGACCTACAGCAACAGGTAATCTACCCCAATCGCCAGAGGTTGTTTTATCGACATTTCTTATTGCAAATCCAACTGTTGCTACATCACTAAATGACATAAAACACGTTAACCTTTCACACTACTATACCTTACATTTATATAAAGTATTTTTAGATTGTGAAATTGCACAAGATGAAAATATCTTTACATTTGTTAAAATTTTTATGAATTGCAAACTGTAGAAGCAATTTGAGATGCGGAAATTTTTAGGCAACTCAATTTTTCACAAGTTGTTTGACGTCTAGCCCACAAACATGGTTTCAATTCACAGTTATCATTTGCCATAATCGGAACAACTTTATCATTCTTAGGAATCAAGGCATTTACATCTGTTGGCCCAAAAATTACGTAAGTTTTTGTATGCAATGCAACGGCAACATGCAATGGTGCAGAATCTGAACATAAAAACTTGTCAGCTGAAGAAATCAATTCAGCCAAATCTCTCAAATTTTTAGTTGTACCATACAGATTTTCAAAATTTTGAGTACGAACATTTTGCATAATAGTTTCAATACATTCTTTGTCATCTGGACCGCCAACAAGTCGAACTTTTTTACCTTCTGCAACAAGTAAATCAATAACTTTTGCCCAAACTTCTGGAGTTATAGTTTTTATACATCCCTTTTGGACACTCAACTTGCTAACCCCAGGGTGAATTAAAACAGAATTTGAGATTTTTTCCTTTGGTTGAACATTTATTTCTGGAAGTTCAGTATTGAAGTCCGTTATATCTCTAATCAAATCATGGTACATACTGCAAGCGTATTGTTTTTTATTTAAAGGCATTGCATGAGTAAGCAAAATTCTGCTCAATTTACCTGTATCATAACCACAGCGAACGTTTATACCTGTCAAGAAAAGAAGAATGCTGATAAGTTTATTTCCACCCGAAGACAAGACTAAATCATAATGACCAGCCCAAGCAGATTTTAATAGTTTTAGCATTTCAACATATTTATTTTTACCTTTGACATCAATCAAAAGCAAATCATCTATAACATCAGTTAAGTCCTTAACTCCTTTGCTACGAGGTTCTAGTGCTAATGTTATTTCTGAATTTGGGTATTGTTTTTTTAGCGAAATCAATGTTGGCAAGAAAAATATCTCGTCACCAATACCGCCAAAATTTATTGCTAATATCTTCTTCTTTTTGTCCATGACTTTATTATACTTCAAAAATTTTCAAAGCTCGTGGCAAAATTCCAAGACAATAAGAAATACAAATTCCATAATTTGTTATTGGGACATTTTTCTGGTTTGCTATCAATATTCTAGATAAAACTTCCCTTCTATTTGTCATGCACGCCCCACAATGTATAATAAGCTTGTACTTTGATATATCTGGGAAATCATGACCCGAAATATTATCAATAACTAAATTTTTACCAGTTTTCTTACGCAACAAATTAGGAATTTTTACTCTCCCGATGTCATCATCAATTGCGTGGTGGGTACAACTTTCTAGTATCAAAACTTTATCCCCATCTTGCAAAGTATCTATCGCCTTAGCACCATTTGAAAACGCTTTTAAATCACCTTTCAAACGAGCAAAAAGAATAGAAAAAGATGTCAACGGAATACTTTCTGGAACAATTTCAGAAACTTTTTTAAATGCTTGAGAATCCGTAACAACCAAACTTGGAGGAGTTTTTAAGTTCTCAATAGCAGACTTTAATTCAGATTCTTTCACAACAACACTTACACAATTGTTATCAAGCAAATCTCTCAAAGTTTGAACCTGAGGCAATATAATTCTACCCTTTGGAGCTTCTTTATCAATAGGAATTACAAGAATAACTGTACTTCCTTGAGGAATTAAATCGCCAACAATTTTTGGGGAATTTACAAAATCATCTGGCAAAAGTTTAACCAATATTTCTTTAAACTTGAAAACAAGCTCCTTATCGGTTTTTGCAGAAGACAATAGAATATTTGGAGTATAGGCTTTTAAACCTTCAAGAACATCAATTGACGGAGTTTTTTCATCTGTTTTGTTTACTAAAATCATAAAAGGAATATCTAGTTCTTTAAATTTTTCAATCAGAGATTTTTCATAATCGTCAACACCGTTATAATCACAAACAACAACAGCAACATCTGTACGGTTTATGATTTTCATGGTTTTTTCAATACGTTCTGTTGACAATGCGGTAGAGTCGTTTATCCCTGCAGTATCAAGAAAATTCACAGGACCAATAGGCAAAAGTTCCATTGATTTTTCTACAACATCTGTCGTTGTGCCTGCAATATTCGAAACGATTGAAACATCTTGATTAGTAATTCTATTCAGCAAAGATGATTTTCCAACATTTGTTTTACCAAAAATCCCAATATGTAAGCGCATTGATTTTAATGATTTCATAAAAATAACAACCTCCAGATACTAAAAAAGACCAGCCTTAATTTAAGACTGGTCTTTAAAGCTTTTTCAGATTAACCTCTGATTCCTAACTTTTTAATCAATTCTCTGTATTCATCAAGGTTTTGAGATTTAACATAAGCTAATAATCTCTTTCTTTTACCTACCATCATCAAAAGACCTCTTTTTGTAGCGAAATCTTTTTTGTTAGATTTTAGGTGTTCTGTTAATTCGCTGATTTTTTGAGTCATCATAGCGATTTGAACAGCTGAAGAACCTGTGTCTTTTTCGTTCTTTCCATAAGCCTTAACGATTTCAGTTTTGTTTTTTAAATTAATTGACATATTAGTTATTCCTTTTCTTGTTGAGTGATTATTGGCGTAAGCACTCTACAAGGCTAATGATAATATGTAGAAGAAAAAAAATCAAGTATTTGTATCCGATTTTTACGAATGAATTTGGAACGGACATTTTGTACAGTGAGCCTTTGGATGAAGGACAAGATTATCTTCCAAATCATACATTCTTGCAATTCTTGTATCCAATGGTGCACCGCATCGAGGACATTTCAACCCTCCAGCACCATTCAAAATCAATTGTTTTAAACTTTCAATAATTTCTGGTGAAACAATATCGCTTGCAATATCTTTTTCTAACTTTTTAATCTCAGATGGTTCACACTTTAGAACTTTTGCTAAAGCTTGACGAACAGTTACTGGTAAAAATAATTCTTTCCCAGCTTCAACTTCTTCTACATCTTCAAGCGGAATATTTGCCGCAATAGCTAAACCTTTTTGAGTTAAGCCTAATTCGTTTCTTTTGTTTTGAATAAATCTTGCTAATGTTTGCATGGCAAAATAATAGCATAAATATAGAATACTTTTTATAATCATTAGTTGGAAAATTCGAATTGTTAAGAATTGTAACAATGAAATATTTAACGTAAAAGCAATAGAATTAAGGGTTTCAAGTTTTGAGTATATATTTCATATAAACAAAAAGGCAATTATTAAAAAGCAAAATTGTTTATATAAGTACGGGGAACAAAAAATAAAGAATCGGGGAAAATTATGTTGCACGCTACAAACAATACATTTGCTAACATTCCATATTATGGATACTTACCAATGATGCAAACTAATTTTGGTGGAGATATTCAGTTATGTACAATGGACCCAGAATATAACTATAATCTAGGTTATAATCTAAACCCAGTAGCACAACAAATGATGGGCGGAAGCATTTTCACAAATGTAGGTCAAGCAGCAACATGCTATGCAGCTAACCCATTTGCTGGTGGTGGAATTTCTTCTACTCCTTCAACTTCTGGAATCCCAACTCCTGGCACTCAAGCATTTAATGATGCTGTTCGTCAAGGAGCATCACAAATAGTTGGTAAAATTTTAAACACTATGACAAGTGCAAATTTGAACCGTTGTTTAGCTAACGTTCAACAAGCAAAAACAGCTTTGGAAGCTCAATTGACTAATACAAATATTACAGACGATCAAAAGAAACAAGTTAACGATATGTTAGATAAAGTTAAGGCCCAAGAAGATGAATTAAAGAAAATTGCAGAATCTTCTGACCTTGACCCTAAAACAGCTTACGATAAAGTTGGAGAACAAGAAAAAGCATTAAGACAAATTTTAGTTGATACATCTAAAGTGATTAAAGATATTAACACTTCAACATCTACAGAAGAATCAACTACAACTTCAACTGGTGAAACTTCAACTGATGAAACTTCAACTGGAGCATCATCTACAACTGGTACTTCTACAACAGAAACAACAGGAACTTCTGCAGTTCATTCTGCAACAGCTCCACAAGGTGCTTCAACAGATGAATCAACAACAACTGACGAATCTTCACCAATTGCAGAAGTAAAAAATCCTGCAAATGATACTGGGGTATTTAGCTGGGTTCAAAAATTCTATGATGCAACATACGGTGGCTGGTCAACAGATGATGACACATTCAATGCCGTATGTGAAGTTATAGACAAAGACACCGTAATGCCATTGATGGTTTCATGGAATGCAAATAAATCTAAAGAAAAAGGGGAATCATTTATGGATGCCTTCTTATGGGATGCTGATAGATCACAAAAAATCAAATATGGTAAACAAATCGCAGGAGCACTTCGTGAAAAAGCAATGGAATTAGGTATTGCTCAAGACCCTGAACTTCAAAAAGCTTTTACTAAAGTAGATCATGAAATGCACTCAAGATTATGGGTTGATAATGATAAAGCTAGTGAAGGTTTCAATAAAGCAATTGAAATCATCGCCAAGAAAATGGGTGGCGAATATGCTAAATATGCAAAACCACAAAAAGAAAGCAAATAAAAATTTTATAATCTGAATAAATATCTCTTTATTCCTCAAAATGAGAAATGTGAATAAATATCCTAAAGGTTAGTAAAGTAGTGTAGAAATCGTGTCCTGCAAAAATTGCAGGACTTTTTTTTGATTATTTCCAAAATAAAACCAGCCCTTCAAGTTTGTAGAGCTGGTTTATTTTCAATTGTATGATTTCACTTAATGCAAAAATCTCAAATAAATGTATGCGGTTGAAATTGCCAAAGATATTGCAACAACGCCAACACCATATTTCAAAAATCTCATAAATGAAATAGGATGACCAGATTTTGCAGCATTTTCAGAAACAATAACGTTTGCCGCAGCACCAATTATTGTCATATTTCCACCAAGACAAGCTCCCAATGACAATGCCCACCACAAAGGGTAAGCATAAGTTGCGCCCATTGTTTTTTCGATTTCTACAAGCATTGGAGCCATAGTAGCTGTATATGGAATATTATCAATAATTCCAGAAATTACACCAGAAGCCCAAAGAATTATCATAGAGGTTGCAGCTTGAGAGCCTTGTGTAACTTTCAAAATCCATTCAGCCATCAATTTTATACCACCAGAAGCTTCTAGACCGCCAATGATTATAAATAAACCGATAAAGAAGAAAATTGTATTCCATTCAACATCTTGCAAAATATCGTTTGGCTTTTCAAAGATTAGCAAAATACTTGCGCCAAGCATTGCTACAACACAAGTTTCAATATGAGTAACATCATGCAACATAAAACCAAGAATTACCAACGCCAAAATTAGAGTTGATCTAATCATCAAAGCTTTATCAGTAATTGTGTGAGAATTATCTATATTTGCAACTTCATCCATCTTATCTTGTGTTGCGTGGAGTTTCTTTCTGAAAATAAAAGTTAATACAAAAAGGACAACGCACATAATTACTAAGATTACTGGAGTTAATTCCTTGATAAAATCCATAAATGATAATCCACCAGCACTACCAATAATGATATTTGGAGGATCACCAATCAATGTTGCTGTTCCACCGATATTTGATGAAAAGATTTCTGTTAGCAAAAACGGAATAGGGTCAATATCAAGCTTTTTCGCAATCGCAAATGTAATAGGCATAATCAGAATTACCGTTGTAACGTTATCTAAAAAAGCACTTGTAATTGCTGTAAACAAACCCAATGCACAAAGAACTTTAATCGGATGTCCCTTAGTGAATTTCAAAAGTTCGTTCGCAATCCAATTGAACACTCCACTCCTTGTCGTAATAGAAACAATTATCATCATTGAAACAAGTAAAAAAATCACATTGAAATCAATAAAATTGATAAAATAATGCGGATTTATACCATCACCCAACGCTTTTGTCTGGCTGACTAACCCCAACACAATTGTCAAAGCCCCGCCAAGCAAAGCAATTGTCACCTTAGGAATTTTCTCAAGTGCAATAAAAATATATGCAAGAATCAATAAGCTTGCGGAAATTAAAACACTATGAGAAGAAATAAAAGAGCTTATCATGCACTACCTCCTCGTCTAAATCGCTAACATAAGCCTTTTGACCATATAAATTTCTTCACAACTATTCTACCATCTTACACAAATAAAGCAATAAGATTTTTGTTTATATTATAATTTAGGGTGGGGAATTGCAAATTTAGCAGAGGATAATTAGGAGTTCAGCATAACTGATACGTTTAGTTGTCCACCTCACCCTAACCCTCTCCTCAAGGAGAGGGAACAATAAAATAAATGTCGAAGTGGTACTCTGCCGACGAGAAGTTGACTAAATGTCAAGTTCGAGGAGAGGGTATTTGCGAAGTAAATACATCCACCACTGAGTACATTACATCATTAAATGTCGAAGTGGTGGAATTGGTAGACACGCACGATTCAGGTTCGTGTAGCGAAAGCTATTGAGGGTTCGAGTCCCTTCTTCGATATTTTTTTTAATGCAAAAAGCTTAATCTTGGAACTCTCACTTAAGTTTTTCTTGCTGAGAAAAACTTAATGGTTCAGCCGACTTCTCGGCATACCTTCCTTGTACGGCTCGAATTTCATATTCTCGCCTACAATCAGGCAAAGTCCCTTCTTCGACATTTTTTTAATTTTACATATTACAGAATTTCTGCTACAATATTACCCATATTTAGGAGAAATATATGAAATTTAAAACTCTATTAACAATACTATTTTGTTTATTATTCACAACACCAGCTTATGCAGAAGCAGAATACATGTGTGGAAACATTCCATTTGTGCCAAACAAAACACCGAAAGAGAGTTGTGGTTGGCGTTGTGGTCCAGCTAAAGCAACAACAAATTATCTTGTTATTTCACCAGAAGATTACGCTAAATATTCTTATCAAAAAGCAAAAAACATGTACAATGCAGGAAAATGCCAGCAAGTCTATACAATAAAAAAATACATTGATGAATGTGGAGGACATGCAGTTGTAAAAAGAACCGCCACTACAACTTGGACAGAAACAACAGGAGGAAATGATACTTGCAGAATGAAGCAATACCAAAATGCTGTCCAACAACAACGAGAAATGCTAAAACATTTCTAGATTTTTTTTACACATTACCCCTCAGAAGAGCTGTGGATATTACTAAACTTCCAACCGTCATCTCGAAGAACGATAAATTGAGTTTCTCGACCTTCAGTATGGATTTCATCGTTAGTATCATTCTTTGTAGCGTAAAAATCCCAACGAAGCTCCAAAAATGCAGTATTTCCATAATACTTTATCATTATGTCTTTTAACTTGAAATCTCTATTGGAAAAATTTGTATTCATTCGCCCCAAATGAAAATGTGCCATTATATCATCAAATCCAATAGCATAACCTTTAGGGTGAATAAAGGAAATTGAACCCTCTCTATCCCAAATTTCACGAGCAAGTTCAACATTTGCTGTATTTATAGAGTCTATATATTTTTTTAATAAATCATCAATTTTTTCCATAACCAAAGTCTATCATAAAAATATAAAAGACCCTAAATAGGGTCTTTTGGGGATTAGTTAAATCATTCTTCTTCTTTTTTATCTTTATCTTTGTGTTCAGCTAGTTTTTCATCTAGCTTTTCTTTTGCTTCATGTGCTTTTTCTTTTAGTTCTTCAGCACCCTCTTTTATATCTTCTTTAAGTTCACAAGCCTTTTCTTTGACTTTTTCTGCAGTATCGTGAAGTTTTTCTTTCATTGTCTTTTTATCGTCGTCTTCGTGCATAATTTAACTCCTTTCATTTTGTTCAATATTATTATTTACGAGATTCAAGAATTTTTTATGCGAAAAACGGGTGATAAAAAATTGAAAGTTTCCAAAACCCATCGAAGAGGGAAACTTCTTACATACAAAAGCCCCTCGTCAAAATTGACGAGGGGCTTTGTTTTTATTTTAGTAAAATTAATTTCTGCCTGTTTTGTTCAAGGTTTCTACATCAGATACTTTCATTGCGTAATATGGAGTTTTTTGTCCTTTTTCTGTTAGGAACAATACAAAATTATCCATAAAGTAGAAACGACGTGAATTATCTGGGCGAAGTGCTGTCATACGAACCATTACAGCTGCTTCACTTTTCAACTTAACACCTTCATTATTCATTTTGAAATCAACTGTTTCAATTGAACGGTCAATTCTGAAATTAGATCTTTTTATATCTCTTCCTTCAACTTCTGGGAAGTTTGTTTCTTGATACAAGCTGATTTCTGGAATCATCAATTCATCTTCTTTAGTAAATTTCTTATTGCCGTGATATTTTGCAGTCTTTTCGTTCAATTCTGAATAGTATTTTGAAAATGTTTTATCGTCATTTGTTCTATACAAAATAACTTCATCTTTATCTTTCGTGAACAATTTAACAGCAAAATCTTCTGAATTGTTATAGAACAATACTTTTACGTTTTTGTATAATTTTTTACTGCTAGCGCTATTTATACCAAAGTATTGAGCATTATAATTGTAATTTTTAGCAAATGGTGCTTCTGTAATTTTGTCGAATGCTTGCAAGAATTTGAAATCTTTCTTCAACATTGCATAAACAAACAATCTTTGACCATCTTTTGTCCAATCGAATGAATCTAAAATATCACTTGTTTCATTAAATTTTTCTTTGATTCCTTTTTCGATTTCTTTCTTCAATTCTGGAGAAACTTCACCATATTTTGTGTAATAAGCACTTTCGCTAATATTAGATTTTTTGAAAGCTTGTTTATTCAATTCTTTAACAACTTTTGGAGTATCACCTACAAAACGAATTGGTCCATAGATAACATTATCCATCAATTCGTTCCAAACGATTTGGAAAGTACCAACCCAAATTCTATTTTGAGCTTTGCTTTCTGTTGACATTGTTGGAACAATTTCGATAGGCTTAACTTCTTCTACAGCTTCAGTTTGTTCAACTTTTACTTCTGGAGTTGAAGTGTTTACCTTGTCTTTTTTATCTGACGCTACAACTGGCAAACTTGCAAGAAGTACCGCCAAAACGCCTAAAGCTAACAACTTTTTCATTTTTTTCTCCTTCTATCAATATTCAACATTTTGAAAAAACTTTTCAAAAACCCACCTGCAGTATTCTTGTGAAGAATAGGAGCAGAGTCATAGAATTTTTTATAGTTTTCTATAATATTTTGGGGCAAAGATTCACCTTTTTCAAGTGTGTAAGACAAAAATTCAATATAATCATCCTGCTCTTCTTTATACAAAGCATCACGATTTCTCAAATCTTCATCCGCTTCATAATGAATCAGTGCATGATACACCGCAATAAGACTTTCATCATCCGTATCCTTAGGGTAAGCAAGCATTGCATCCCTAACACAAAGTTCACCGACACGCACAAGTCTTAGCAACCTAGCGACTTTTTGTCTATCTTCAATATTTTCAGGCATATTATTATTTTACAAGAAGTTCTGACATTTCTCGTTCAACGAATTTTACCATGTCAGCATAATCACCATTAAAGAAATTATCAGTAAATTCCTTTAACATATCTAAAGCCATCTCTCTTTTATCCATAGTAGCTTTATAGAAAAACTTCTTTCCAACCTTATAACGAACTAAAATACTCTTAGATACCAATCTATCCATAACTGTTTTGATTGTAGTATAAGCTCTTTCAACACCATTTGAAGAAAGTTCATCTACAACATCTTGAATAGAAATATCTGCATCTTCGTCTGTGGCAGTTAAATTCCAAAATGTATTTAAAATTTCAATTTCTAAAGAGCCGCAAACCATGATTTCCTCCTGTAACTGTCAACTATTACTATAATTGTAATATAAAAACTTTAGATTTCAATACCTGTTACATAATATTTACAAAAAATTAGAAATTCATATCCATAAAATCTTCTGTTTTTTTGTAATCTTTTTTACTAGAGCGGACTTTAGCATTCTTTTTCTTTGTTTTTTCTGGGATTGAACGATAAGCATTATCCAAAGATACCTTTGCGATAACTTCTTTTGTTCTTCTATCAAAGAATGTCAACCAAAATTTTCTATTGATATTATCAACGGCAAAAGATACATTCGCAACAACTTTATCCCCTGGTTTGATTTGGCGGAACATAAGCTTTGTATCCCCAAAAATAGATGGGCTGAATTTTGCGTTATAATCATTCATCAAAACCATATCAAAACCAGAAAGAGTTTTATCAGACATGTTTGAAATCAACAAAGATAATGTAATAGTATTAACTTCTCCAAATGGGTCTTTTTCGTGTTTGATATTATTTATATTTACAGTCAAGCCGTCATAGTGAACTTCTTCTTGCTTCAATGCTTCTTCTTTATACACAGGCAAATCAACTTGAGTATTTATTTTAACCTTGATTTCATCCCCTGGAGCAATCATTACATGATTACCCTTTCTAATTAAAGCAACACCAAGTCCTGCAACACCACCAATCGCAGCACCACCTGCCAATGTATAACCCTGAGAAGCAATTGCAGCTTCTAGACCTAACCAGTTCAAAGCCATCAATCCACCAACAGCACCGCCAGCAACAGTATAACCAACATCTTGAGCAACAATTTTAGCTCCTGCCGTAATAGGATGAAGTTTAGTTGTCATTTGACCTTCTATAGGAATTTCCCTACCATCTGGAGTAACTAAATAGTCAAAAGACAAGCTCATTGAAGCTTCACGACCTAAACGACTTGGTTCAGTTGTCCCAGTCAATTTGCCATGCGCAACAGTACCTTTTGGAATAATTACACCTTTATCTCCATAGACATCAGATGTAACTTCCGCAAAAAATTCATCACCTTCAATTGAAACAGATGAATCCAAAACCTGTGATACAGTCATATTTATTACATCTTTACGGTTCAAAGATTCGACTTTGCCTGTGAACAAATCGTCTTGTGTTTGTTTATACTCATTTGACTCTGAAACAGACCCTTTCAACGGCTCTGCAACAGCAAACAGCGATAAATTCATAACACAAATCATTATTGATAATATAAAACTTACAATCTTCTTCATGACAAAATTATACAACACAATCTAGCATGAGAGCAAATTTTAATCTTTTTGTTCTTCAACTTCTTGAGCCATTTCTTCAATGAAATTATTAACCTTTGCAGGTTCAAAACAAGAACAAGAATTCCAAATCAATGTTGGTCTTGGTTCTGTCAACAATGGGCTAGGGAAATCATTGTGACATTTACCTTTCAACATATTAGTTGAACCGTCTGGGCAAGATGTAAACATTGCGCAACAACTACAAATTTTTAAAATCAAACCATAATCATCCATTTTTGATTTCAATTGCTGCAAAGCATCAATCATTCTCAAATGAGATGAAGTTGTATATTTTTTATTTTTATAAATAAATCTGATTTTTGACAATCCGCTTTCAGTCGAAATAAATTCTAACTTACAAGCTCTATCTCCATGCTTTGTTTGAACCATTACATCAATTGAAAGTTTATCAACTTCTCTATCAGTATTTGCGCCAAGTTTTTTCAACAATGCTCTGATTGGTGGGAAATTTTTAATAATATGGCAAATTGAATAAATTGGGTACAACATCAAAAGCATGATTTCTTTAAAATTCAATTTCGCATTCACCAAACTCAAAGCAAATATTGCTAAAAGTACAAATGCCGTAAAGATTACAACACTACATTTAACAATAAATTGGCAATGATAAGAATATGCAATCAAAATTGCATATAAAGCAATTAATGTCCAACAATTTGGATTTAGCAAAGAGCAAATATGCTCAATAAAGTTAAAGTTTATTGTTTTTAAATTTTTAAAATTATTTTTTAACAAATTAAATCTTTTTGTTAATCTTGGCTTTTTAAAAGAACAATCTTGACCAAGAATAAAAGACTGGATATTAGGGTTATAAACGCATTTATGACCTGTTTGAGATAATAGCAAGCTAAATTCTAATTCAGAATTTATATCCTTGAAATTAATATCTTCAACATCATCTAATGCAGACTTTTTGATAATAAACAATCCAGAATCAACATTTGTTGCCAATCCTAATAAAGAACGGGATTGTTTGAAAAAGTTTGCTTGATATTTTTTATAGACAGCTTTAATTCTATCAACAACATCTAAGCTTTCTCTATTGATGTTTAATTCCCCAGTAACAGCATCATATTTTTTCAAAGCAGAATTTGCGAGTGTTAAAAATTCTGGAGCAATTCGTCTTGTGCTATCGATAAATACATAAGCATCAATAGTTTCATCTTTTTTAAGTTCTTCAAGGAGCATTGAAATCGCTTGGTTTTTACCTAATGTTCCAACATCTTGAATATTTACAACGTGGACAAAATTATCATTTTCAAAAATCTTTTCAGAACCGTCATTACAATCATCTAAAACTGCATAAACCTTGAAATCAGCAAGTGGATAATCTTGCATTTTCAATTCTTCGACAAGTTCTTCTAAACATTCTTTATGATTATGGCTATATATTATTACCGCAAAATTAGCCTTTGAATCATCATATCTTGAATATTTTCTCTCAATAGTAAATGGTTTATCCTTCAAATTTCTTACGGCTAAAACCAATAGATATAATGAATAAACTAATACGTATAAATAAATTAGATATAATATAAGTTCCATAATTTAATCCTCGTTTATCTAATCTTAGTAAAAACTAACACAAAATTCAAATTATTTATATATCTAAATGTATAGCGCCTTGTCTAAATATGCGAAGTTCATTTCCCATAACACCAACAACAGTTGATTCTAGACCTTTTGCCTTATAGCCGTAGTCCTCAATAATTAAATCTGCAAGACCTAACATATTTTCTAAAGCCTGCTCATAAGTTTTGGAAGAAGGTTGATGCGAAAGATTTGCACTCGTTGTAGCTAAAACATGCTCTGGAATAATTTCGCATATTTCTCTAAAAACTTCATTGTCTGGAACTCTAATTCCAACTGTTGGCATTGAAGATGTTATATAATCTGGGGTATTTTCATTTTTTTCAGTTACAACAGTCAATGCCCCTGGGAAATATTTTTTTATTAATTGCTGTCCAACTTTAGGAATAGGTTTAACATAATTTAAAAGAGGATAAATGTCATTTGACATTAAAATCAAAGGTTTTTGAGGTTCACGCTTTTTTATCTCGTAAATTTTTTTTACAGCTTTTTCATTATTGGGAAGGCAGCCCAAACCCCAGACAGTATCTGTTACGTAAGCAATTACTCCGCCATCTGTTAATACTTTTAAAATTTCATCTTTATTTTTTAACATTACAAAATCCTCGCTATTTATTAATATACTACCATATAAAATCTTATAGATAATGGGTTGACAATTTAGAAAACATCATTATTATAAAGATAAAGGTATTAAATAAAGAAACAAGAAGGATTTATATTATGGCTTCATCTGGCGCATCAATAATTACAAATATTTCATCAGGTTTATCAAACACATACGCATATCTTGCATCACTTTATCCGCAAGATGGTGTTACATACAAAAATATTACAGCTGCAAGAAATGACCAAACAAATTATTTGACATTAAACCAATCATTCGCTTCTTATTTGCAAAATAATTTTTCTACAATCGATAAAGATGGAGATGGGAAAATTAGTGCAGAAGAAATGAACAAAATGACTAACACAATTTCTACTTCTGGGGTTTCAAGAGAAGAGTTATCTCAACTTGCAGCATCAGGAACTTATTCAAGCGAAATGATTTCCAAAATCTTGGAAAACTTTGACGAAATGGATACTAACCACGACGGAAGAGTAACTAGCGCAGAAATTTCTAGTTACACCTTCTCTTGTAACAAACAAGAAATGGTAGATGAGGACAATTACAAAAAAGCTACAAATATGTCACTATTCTATGGAGATGACAACTCTTCAACAGACGTATCAAGTTACAGTATCCTAAGCTACAGGTACAAAAACTTTACAAATTCAGGAAGCTAAATAATTTAATATTTAATACTTAAAAAGAGATAGATTGATTTCTATCTCTTTTTTAATACTTATTTCCCAATACAAAAATGGTCAAAGATATTATTCAAAATATCGTCTGTAATGACTTCACCCGTAATTTCATCCAAAGACAAAAGCGCAGACTTCAAATCAATATAAATCATATCTTGAAGTTCACCAAGTTCTGCTGCCTGTAAAGCTCTTTCTAAACTTGATTTACATCTTTCAAGACAACCTTGCTGACGTTTGTTTGTAATAAACTCAGTATCTTCAAGAGAGAACTTGCAAACAACATTTTTCATCTTTGTTTTTAAATCTTCCAAACCATCTTTTGAATAAGTTGAAAGTCTAGCAGTATTTGGAAATATTTCTTCAAAATTTCCATCTTGCAACAAATCAATCTTATTTGCCACAACAATATGAGTTTTATCCTTGATAATATCGTGAATTTGCTTATCTTCCTCTGTTAAACCAACAGAAGCATCATACAAAAACAAGATTAAATCAGCATCCTTGGCAGACTGTTTTGAGTACTCAATGCCGATTTCTTCAACTTTATCAATATTTTCATCTTCTCTTATTCCAGCTGTGTCAATCAATGTTACAGCAACACCCAAATCAATATTTTCTTTAATCACATCTCTTGTTGTTCCTGCAATATCTGTAACAATCGCTCTATCTAAATTCAACAAAGCATTGAACAATGAAGATTTTCCAACATTTGGACGTCCAACAATCGCAACTTTTACACCTTGTCTTAAAATATCAGACGATTTTGCACAATCTAAAATTTTATCAATTTCACCTAGGGAATATTTAAATCTTTCAACAAGGTAAGAATATTCTGGCTCTGCAACATCTTCTGGAAAATCAATTCCCGCAACAATTCTTGATGCTGTTTCAAAAATTTCACCCTTGATTTCATTAATCTTTTTAGCTAAAACCCCAGACAAATTCTTTGCAGATTGGATTGCAAAGTTAGAAGTTTTAGCGTGAATTAAATCATCCACAGCTTCTGCTTGAGATAAATCCAACTTTTTATTCAAGAATGCACGTTTGGTAAATTCTCCACGTTCAGCCATTCTTGCGCCATTTTTCAATACAACATCAAGAATATTTTGAACAACATTTATTCCTCCGTGGCACTGAATTTCGATTACATCTTCACCAGTATAACTATTTGGATTTTTGAATGGAAGAATAATTACTTCATCAATTTTTGTATCGCCATCAACAACCCAACCGTGACAAATTTTGCCTACAGGGAAGTCGTTTTTATCTGTGACTTTTTTAGCTATATCAAAACTTTTATCGCCAGAAATACGTATAACTCCAACCCCTCCAGTACCAATAGGGGTTGAAATAGCTGCAATTGTTTCAAATTCTTGTGTTATATTCATACTCTAATTATACACGAAAAACAAAAATTCCTTCTATACAATAAAAAAAAGCTATGTACTGAGGTGCATAGCTGTTGATTAGGGATATGTGTATCTTAGTCTCTAAGGAGTATATTGTTATATTATCATTTTCATTTTATTTGTAATCATACAAACTAATGAGATTTTAAAATTGAATACAAAAGTAAACAATCTTTACTCTTTCAGAATTTTTGGTATAATGTTGATAAAATAGACGAAGGGAGATGAAGAGAATGAAAAAATCTACAGCAGTTACTTTAGGGCTTTTAGTTGCATTAGTTGCTGGAATGTCTTGTGTCTTTGCAGCAGAAATTACAAAATTCTCATCTAAATTTATAAAGAATTTTAAAGATTGTGATGCGTATGAAGAATCTATAGTTTCAGAATATGAAGGTAAACAATTTACAACAAACAGAAAAATTATCGGATGGCGCAACGGTTTTTGTAAATATCAAGAAACAATCAAATCACCAGAAGATGAATATAAATTAAATTGTTCATTCTCAAGTATGCAAGTTGATGAATTATATGAATCAATGAAAGATAAATCAAAAGAACCACAAAAATATGATTTAGATATTTTTACACAACAAACAGATAAAAAAGGTCAAACTAAATACGTTGTTGTGGGTAGTCAAACAATCAAAGGTAACAAAGCATACATTACTTGGGCTAAATACCAAAACAACCCATATTTTTGTAAACCAGAGAAAATAAAATAAAAAATTTTAAATATTAAAAAAAAAGGCGATAAACTTAAAATAGTTTGACCGCCTTTTACTTTTGGATTTATGTTTATAAATTATGCTTTTGTATCTACTTTTGTTTCAGCTGGTTTTGCATTTTGTGCTTCTTGTGCCTTTTGAGCTTTTTGTGCGTGGATGTAATTACCAATCCAGTTAGCTGGTTTCATTACTAATACTGGAACTAGGTATCTGTAAACCATACCGAATACAAATAATGATTTCAATGCGCTGATACCATCGATTTGAGTTGTAATCTTTTTATTTTTCAAGATGTCTAAGTTGAAATCTCTGATATTAGAGTAAGATTGTTTACCTAATTTTTCAACCAATTCCTTACCTTCAGCTGAATCTGGTTTTATGTGATTGTACCATTCTTTCATCATGATTTTCAAATTCTTTGGATCCCAATCACCAAACAAATCTTGTCTTTTAAGTTCTGGATCTTTTAATAAATGGTTTGCAACAGCTCTTGTTGTAGCTTTGTCACATATATTGCCTAATTTATCATCTAACCAGTAAGCACAACCTGTTGATATAGCCCAAGTTAGAGTATCGTTAATTGCTAATGTTTTACGTTTTTCTGGGTCTAATTTATCATTTTCTAATGTTTTTACAACATACATACCAGAAATAAGTGTTGAACCTAAAGCTGACATGTGTTTTGTCATATCATCCCATTTTGGACTATTTGTATGGTCAACAATATATTTTGCAGCTTTACTGTTATAAAATCTTTTATAATAGTTGTTAGCAATCCATTCAGTAAATTTACCGTATAAACCTTCTGAAGCCTTTTCAGTTGCGGCTGCAGCAGTACTTGCTGCACCAGTAAATTTTGGTTGAGAAGCAACTCTTTGATTTGTTGTATAAGCTCTTTTAGGAGTATTGTTATAATTTTGAATTTGAGTAATTTGCATTATTCTTTTCCTCCTTGAACTTCTTTGAATACTGGGCTATTTACCAAGTTTTTAGAATAATCTTGTGTTGCTTGTTGAGTTGATTGTTGTGCAGGAGCTGCATCCTTCTTCTTTCCTTTTTCCATATGGAAAACATATTTCAAAATTGGAGGAATTAAAGCAATTGTCAACATCGCTTTTGGAATACCTAAAACAATTGAATCCATTGCGAATTGTGCAATTTTACTTAATTTTTTATATGGTTTTGATTTTTCAAGTCTTCTTGCACCAATTGATTCAACATTTAATAGTTTTTCTAAACCTTTTAAATATTTTTCTGGATTTGCTTTAATCTTTTTAAATGCTGATCCGAATGGAGCCATTACAATTGAAGAAACAATAAATCCGATAACAGCAGATGATATTGCGTGAGATGCAGCATAAATACCATCTTCTCTATCTTTTTTACCAGTCATTGCAATATTTGTTGCTGGTCTTAAACCACCTGCAACAACTAAAGATACTAAAGCTGCTCCGATTGGTCCTTGTTCTTCAAATATTTCTGCAAGTTTTTGGAATTTCTTTGAACCAGAAATTCTATCCCAAGTACTTTTGCCTAAGTTTTCGAAAACATCAGCGGCAGCCCCGTTTTTCCCTCCGGTAAAGCTGCCGCTATAATATCCTCTATTCACATTTTTTTTGTCACAAACATCCGCACTCTTGTTCTCTGCTCCGTTCTCCAGCCCGTACTTTGGCTTATGCTTGAGCATGACACCTGCGGAATAATTTCTAATTGAGTCTATATTCATTTCACACCTTATAATAAAATAATGAGTCTACTGTACATGTATTTTAAATCAAAGGAAAATATTTTTTGCCTCATGGTTACAAAAATGTTACAATTAATTTTCTTTTTTCTAAAGTAGTCTATTTTTAAGAACTTTACCCATAATACTAGCCAAATTGACAATACATTTAGCTCTTTTTGTGATATTCTAAAATCATGACATGGAGAGGTTTTAGGGTTTTATTATTAATAGTCTTTTTAGTTGCGCTAATTTGCAAAGCGTGCTTGGTAAAAGATATTCCAACGGAACAAAAATCTTTTACTCAAGAACAATCTCAACTTGCGCCAGTTGAATACCCTTCACCTAAAAATATTACAATTAAAGGGACAGATTATCTTGAATCTCAAGCTCCAATTGGGAAATTTGGAGGAGTACTTGTATCTTCAACAATTGGGGAAGGTCCAAAGACATTCAATCCTTTCAACTGCAAAGATAATATTTCTTCTCAAATGTCTGGGGTTATGTATGACGGACTATTAACTTCTGACCCAATAACAGGTCAACCAACCCCAAAATTGGCAAAATCTTTTTCAATCTCACCAGATGGAAAGACTTATACAATTAAACTTCGTCATGGTATAAAATGGTCTGATGGAAAACCAATTACAGCTGATGATGTTGTTTTTACATGGAATGATATTATCTTTGCAGGACTTGGAGATACTTCAACAAGAGATTCCATTGTTATTGATGACAAATTACCAACTGTTAGAAAAATTGACAATTACACGGTTGAATTTGTTACACCAAAACCATTTGCACCATTTATCAGAATGTTATCAACACCGATTGCACCTAAACATGTATTCATGCCAGCAGTTAAGAAAGGGAATACATATTTTGATTCATTCCTATCAACCAACACAAAACCACAAGATTTTGTAATTTCTGGAGCTTTCAAATTAAAAGAATATGTTCCAGCACAACGTGTAGTTTTTGAAAGAAATCCAAATTACTATGAAATAAATAAAAAACAACAAAAACTTCCATACCTTGATAAACTTGTTTACTTAATCGTGGGAGATTTGAATAACGAAGTATTGAAGTTTGAAGCAAAAGAACTTGATGTTATTTCACTACAAGGTTCAAAAGTTGCAAGATACAAATCTCTTGAACCCCATTCAGATTTTAAGTTATACAATCTTGGACCAGATACAGGTACAATGTATCTTTCTATGAATTTGAATAACAGAAAAGACAACAAGGGCAAATATTACGTAAACCCAGATAAGCAAATGTGGTTCCAAGATTTGAACTTTAGAACTGCTGTTGATTATGCAATAGATAGAAAAAATATGGTTTTAAATATTGCAAATGGAATCGGAGCACCACTTTTCACTCCAGAAAGTCTTAATTCGATTTACCTAAACAAAAATCTAAAACCTTATGACAAAGATTTGAATAAATCTAAAGAACTTCTAAAAAAATCAGGGTTTTATCTTGATAAAAAAGGAAAATTATTTGACAAACACGGACATAGAGTAGAATTTGACCTATACACAAACGCAGGAAATACTGAACGTGAAGCAATTGGGGTTATGGTTAAACAAGACCTTGAAGATTTAGGAATGAAAGTTAATTTTAAACCGATTGAATTTAACTCACTTGTTAACAAGCTCGTTAGTACTTATGATTGGGATATGGTAATCATGGGACTTACAGGTTCACCTCTAGAACCAAACGGAGGAAAAAATGTTTGGCTTTCAGATGGGCGACTCCACATGTTTAACCAACGAACTCCACAAGAAGGAAAAGCAAAAATATTACCTTGGGAAAAAGAATTAGATTATCTCTACACTCAAGGAGCTTTAGCAACTAAATTTGAAGATAGAAAAAAATATTATGACAAATACCAAGAAATTGTCTATAAAGAAAAACCAATGATTTATATCTATTCCCCAATCAGAATAGTTGCACTAAGAAACAAATTCAAAAATATTTATCCATCAAGTTTAGGTGGAATTACACATAACATTGAAGAAATATACATAGGAGAATAAAAAGTTAGTGGAAGCCTTTAAATACATAATAAAAAGAATACTTCAAACTATACCATTGCTCATAATGGTATCTTTGATTAGCTTTTTTATAATTCGTTTATCTCCTGTTGACCCATTAGCAGAATTGAAGTTAAATCCCTCAGTTTCTCCAGCAACAGTAGAAAGAGAAAGACAAAGATTAGGTTTAGACAAACCTATTATCGTACAATACGGGAAATGGGCTTATTCCTTTGTTCGAGGTGATTTGGGAGTAACTTCAACTGGCGAAAAAGTAAGTCAAAAGTTAAAAGAAAGAATCCCAAACACCCTTCTTTTAACATCAATTGTAATACTTTTAACTTGGCTTGTCGGAGTACCACTAGGAATTATTGCAGCTGTTAATTGGAAAACACCGTTTGATAGGATACTAACAGTTCTGACAAGTATTGGGATGGCAATACCATCGTTCTTCTTTGCGGTTTTGTTATTAATTTTTGCTGTAAAAACAGGATGGTTTCCTATTGGAGGATTAACAAGTCCAAACTTTGCAGATATGAATTTTGGGGCGAAATTTTGGGACATTACCCATCACTTAATTTTACCTGTAATTGTTTTGTTCACAATATCTCTTGCTGGACTTCAAAGACAAATGCGAGCAAATATGCTAGATGTTTTAGATAGTGATTATGTGAAATTTGCAAGAGCCAAAGGACTTTCAGAATTTTCTGTAATATATAAACATGCATTGCGAAATGCAATTAACCCAATGATAACACTATTAGGGTTTGAATTTGCAGGCTTGTTAAGTGGTGCAGCATTAACAGAATATGTATTTCAATATCCAGGACTTGGAAGATTAATTCTTGAAGCCGTTATGAAATCAGATATAAATTTAGTTATGGCATCTTTGATGATGGGTGCTATTATGCTTGTACTTGGAAATTTAATTGCGGATATTCTTCTTATCATCACAGATCCGAGAATTAGGGTGAAATCATGATAAAAGAAGTTCTACAACAATTATGGAAAGACAAATTCGCAAGAATTGCACTAATTATTCTTGGAATAATTTATCTTGCACTATTTTTAGCCGATTTTATTGCTCCATATACAAAAGATTTTTCAGATAGGACAATGGCTTATGTTCCACCATCTAAAATCTTCACAATTGACGAAAATGGACACCTTTCAAAACCCTATACCTACAATTACACAAGAGATTTTAATGCTCAAAAATTAGAAATTGAATACAACTTAGATAGAAGTAAAAAGCATTATGTAAAATTCTTCGCTCAAGGTCAGCCATATAAATTCTTAGGTTTAATTCCAATGAAAAGACATCTAGTTACAACTGATTCAGAAGGAAGATTATTCCTTCTGGGAACAGATATTAATGGAAGGGATGTTTTTTCTAGAATATTATTTGGCGGAAGAATCTCTATGACCATAGGATTTTTAGCACTATTCGTTTTATTCCCTATTGGGCTTTTATATGGAGGAATTTCTGGCTACTTTGGCGGAAAAGTCGATATGCTTATGATGAGATTTGCAGAAGCAGTTATGTCGATTCCTAGTTTTTATTTACTAATTATACTTGCATCTATCCTTCCTTCTGGCATGACAAGTACACAGAGATTTTTGCTAATTGTAATAATTCTTGCGCTAATTGGTTGGGCTGGTTTTGCAAGAGTTGTAAGAGGAATGGTTTTGTCTATCAAAAACCAAGAATATATTCAAGCGGCTCAATCAATTGGAGCTTCAAAAATGAGAATTATTGTTAAACATATTCTCCCTCAGACAACAAGTTTTGTAATTGTCGCAATGACATTATCTATACCTTCATACATATTATCTGAATCTGGATTAAGCTTTTTGGGACTCGGAATACAGCAGCCAGATGCCAGCTGGGGTAATATGTTAAAAGAAGCACAAGAGTTTACAAATATTTTGTATCGACCTTGGTTACTAACTCCAGGATTTTTAATTTTTGTATCAGTTTTGGCATTTAACTTAATAGGTGATACCATAAGAGATGTTTTAGACCCACAAAGCAAAGTGCGATAGTTATTATACACAGAGGATAAAATGGAAGTAAATTTAGAACATTTAACAAACATAATTAACCTTGATTATATGCTAAGAATATTGATAGCAGTAATCTTTGGTTTTTGTATAGGTTTAGAAAGAGAATTAACAAACAAATACGCAGGACTAAGAACGCATATTTTAGTATGTCTTGGGGCTTGTGTATTCACTCTTATTTCTATATATGGATTTCCAACATTCGCCCCAGGGGATAATGTTGTTGTTGACCAAGCAACAGGGATTAGGGATACATCACGTGTAGCAGCTCAAATAGTTACTGGTATTGGTTTTATTGGTGCTGGTACAGTATTGAGAAACGGTCCAATCGTTCTTGGCTTAACAACTGCAGCAACTCTTTGGATTGCAGCAAGTATTGGGATGGCATGCGGTGCTGGAATGTTTGAGATTGCATTTGCAGGAACATTACTTTCTATCCTTACTCTTGTTACTATTAGGGTGTTTGAAAGAAAAGTTTTGCCTAACAGTACGAAAAGAACAAAACGAGTAAAGATTGTTATCGTTTGTCAAAACCAATTCGCTCAAAAAATTCACGAATTTATCATTGAAAAATATCAAGACATCAGTGAACTTTCTAAAAAACAGTTAAAGGCGGATGAAAATAGTACAAAAATCACTTGCGTTATGGATGTAATTTCAAGAAAACCAATAAAAGATTTGTACAAATCATTCCAAGCCTTAGAGGGAATTGATTCTATTTCAATACAAGAAACTATTGATTGATAATGCTTTACATTGAGGTTGGTTTAGAGTAGTATTACAGAGAATATAAGTTTTTTAAGGGAGAATAAACGTTGAAATATAAAAGAATTTTGCTAAAAATTAGCGGAGAAGCATTATTAGGCGATCAACAGTTTGGAATTGATCAAGCTCCTGTAAAAATGATTGCAAACGAAATCAAAAAAGTTACAGAAGAAGGTGCTCAAGTTGCCGTTGTTGTAGGTGGCGGAAACATTTTCAGAGGAATGAAAAATAGTGCAAAACTTGGAATGGATCAAGCTTCTGGAGATTACGTTGGAATGCTTGCAACTGTAATGAATGCTATCGCATTGCAAAGTGCCTTGACTCAAATTGATGTACCTTGCAGAGTTCAAACAGCAATCACAATGAACCAAATTGCAGAACCATACATTCGCCATAGAGCAATTAGACACCTTGAAAAAGGTAGAGTTGTAATCTTTGCAGCTGGAACTGGAAACCCATTCTTTACAACAGACACAGCGGCAGCACTTAGAGCGTCTGAAATTGATGCAGAAGCAATGCTTATGGCTAAAAATGGTGTTGATGGAGTTTATACTGATGACCCTAACACAAACCCAGAAGCTAAAAAACTTGATAAAATCACCTATGACGATATTATCAAAAATGGATTGAAAGTTATGGATACATCTGCTTGTGCATTGTGTAAACAAAACAATATTCCAATCGTTGTTTTTGATTTCAAAAAAGAAGATGGAATTAAAGAAATCCTAAATGGTCAAGAAATAGGAACATATATTAATTAGTTGATAGACAGACGAAAGAGGTAAGAAATGTCAGAATCTTTAGATGAATTATTTTTATTCGGAGAAGAAAAAATGGAAAAAGCTGTAGCTCAGCTTCAAAAAGAATTTGGTTCTATCCGTTCTGGTAGAGCAAACCCAGGAATTTTGGACAAAGTTCTTGTTGAATATTATGGTGCTCCAACTCCATTAAGACAAATGTCACAAGTATCAGTTCAAGATGGTACAACTCTTGTTATTACACCTTATGACAAGACTATTATGAAAGAAATTGAAAAAGCAATTATTAAAGCTGAAATCGGTATCACTCCAAACAGCGATGGTATCTGTATCAGATTACCTTTCCCTCCTCTAACAGAAGATAGAAGAAAAGAAATTGCTAAAGATGTAAAAAAACTTGGTGAAGATGCAAAAGTTGCAGTTAGAAACATCCGTCGTGATATGACTGACAACCTAAAAAAACTTGAAAAAAGTGAAAATCTTCCAGAAGATATGGTTAAAGATAATCAAGATAAAATTCAAAAATTAACAGATAAATATACTGCAAACATTGACAGCGCAGTATCTGTTAAAGAAAAAGAGGTTATGACAGTATAATGATTAATTTAGGCTTGAATAAAAACGCAACAAGAATGCTCACGGGGTTTGCTATGGGAACTCTGGTGATGTTATGTATTATTTGGGGAGATTTAGCACTACTACTAATGCTTGCAGTAATGCTAATCTTCGGGTCAAAAGAATACGTAAAAATGTTAAACCACAAAGGTTTTTATCCAAGTTTAAAAGTTATTTATTTTACAGAAGCGATTTTAGCATCCGTAGTATATTTCAAAAGGGTTGACCTTGTTGCAATAACACTTACAATTTGCGCAATGTGTTCGTTTATGTGGGTTTTATTCAGAGGTCGTCAACCTTACATCGCCAACGTTGCAACAACACTCCTTGGGATGGTATATTGCGGATGGTTTCCGCTTCACTTAATCTTTTTAAGAGATTTATCTTGCGCAAAATATGATAGCGGTCTAGCATTTGTTGTTTTGATGTTTACATCTATTCTGCTAACCGATATTGGCGCATACTACATAGGAACAAAGTTTGGAAAACACAAACTTGCACCTGTAATTAGTCCAAATAAAACAGTTGAAGGCTCTCTTGGCGGTATTTTCTTTGCTGTTATAGGCGCTTTGGTTATTTGGGCTTATATGAAATTTTTATTACAAATCGATATTCACTGGTACGTGGCAGTTTGTGGAGCACTAATTTCTACAATCTTTGCTCAAATTGGCGACCTTTGTGAATCCTTAATCAAACGTGATGCAGGCGTTAAAGATTCTGGAAACAGTCTTCCTGGGCACGGAGGATTTTTGGATAGAACAGATAGCTTTATTCTAACAATTCCAATTATGTATTATTTCTGCAAATGCTTTGTATTCCATACTGAATGGATTCATACACTATCTCATTTTGTGAAAGGATTGTTCTAATGAAATCGGTTGCAGATATTTTTGGAATTGAAACAATTACAAAAGAAGCTTATCGATACGCATTAACTCATTCTTCTTTTACAAAAGAAAAAGATTTGCCATACAATGAATGTTATGAAAGACTGGAATTTTTGGGAGATGCCGTTTTAAAGTTAACAATCTCAGATGTTTTATTCAAAATGTTTCCAGATTTCCAAGAGGGGCAATTGTCTAAAATTAGAAGCATTGTTGTTTCTGACAATACGCTTGCAGATATTGCAAAGAAAAATGGACTGCAAGACTTAATCATAATGAGCAAACACGAAGAAAAACAAGGTTGCAGAAAACTAAATTCAATCTGTGCTTGCGCTTTTGAAGCAACTCTCGGCGCTTATTATTTGGATGGCAAATACAAAGAATTAGAAAAATACATTGCCAAAACTTTTACACCATATATCAACGATGTAAAAGACCATTTTGAAAAGTTCAATGCGAAAGCAATTTTGCAAGAATATACTCAAGGAAAAACAAAAAATACTCCAGTTTATACGGTTTTAAGAGAATTAGGTCCTGAACACAAAAAAGAATTTGAAATAGAAGTAAAATATAATGATGAAGTTCTTGCAGTAGAAAGAGGGCTTTCTAAAAAAGAAGCCGAGCAAAAATGCGCCTATTCTGCATGCAAAAAATTAGGAATTATTTAATATGTCAAAAATTATTGTTTCTCCATCTATTTTATCTGCAGATTTTGCAAACCTTGAACGAGATATTAAACTCGTAGAAGCTAATGGTGCAGATTGGGTTCATGTTGATGTAATGGATGGACACTTTGTACCCAATATTACTATTGGAATTCCCGTTGTTAAATCAATCAAAAAAGTTACCAAATTGCCATTAGATGTGCATTTGATGATTGAAAACCCAGAAAAATATATCAAAGAGTTTGCAAATGTGGGAGCTGACATTTTAACATTCCACTACGAAGCTGTAGAAAAAGAAAACATAAAACCTTTAATAGAACAAATTAAGGGACTTGGAGTTAAAGCAGGTTTGTCAATTAAACCCAAAACAAAACCCGAAGAAATTTTGGAGTTTTTACAAGATTTAGATTTAGTTCTAATTATGACAGTAGAACCAGGGTTTGGCGGACAAAAATTTATGGATGATTGTGCTGAAAAAATTAAAGTAATCAAACAACACGCTCCAGAAAATTTATTTATCCAAGTTGATGGTGGAATTAACGCACAAACAGGTAAAATTTGCACAGAATTTGGCGCAAACTCACTTGTTGCAGGGAGTTATATCTATAAAGCAGACAATATCAAAGAAGCTATTTCAAGCCTTAAACATTAGCGCCATCAACATATTGCCCTTCTCGAATTTTCTTTTTCAAGATTTCATCAAGACTTGCATTTGGATTGTTTGCCAAATCGGTACTATCATTGCTTGTTGTTGACTTACTTGAGGTTTTGTCAGGTTCTGTGTCGCTTGAATCAGAATTAGAATTTGTATCATCTGTCCTTGAACCATTTTTAACTTCTGGGGCAGCAGCAACACCTGTTTTAGATTGAACTTGAACTTTGAAACTAGAAGCTGTAGATTTATTTGCATTATTCACATCAATTGCTTCATTTTGAAGGGTTGAAGCATTATCAGAAGCAGTAACAGTATTATTTCCAGAATTAATAGCAGTTCTTGCAATTGGCATATAATAGAATATACCCATAAAACCTCTTCTTTTTGCATAATCCATCAATTCATTACCAACAGTAACCGTTTCGCCTCCAAAATCAAGGGCAGAATCAATCGTTGGAGTTTGAGCATTTATTGTAGAATCAAACCCAACCAGTGCCGCTTCTGTTGTAGAAATTTCAGCTTGACCTTGAGTTCCCATTCGCTGTAATTCTTGTTGAAGTCTATTTATTTTTGCAAAAGTTGATGTATCACTCTTATCATTATTTATTTTATCAACTTCATTTTTAAATTCGTTTTGAGTTTGTTCTGCCTTTGCAAGAAGGTCACTCATGTAACTTTCTAGCTCTTGAATTTCATTTACAGAAGCATCTTGTGCCGCAGAAATTATACTTGCGGATTCATTCACCGCCTTACGACTTGCATCACTATCTGAGGTAAAAGAAATAGCTTGACCGACAAGACTCACTCCTGATTGTTGCAACTCCTCTCTTTTTGATTGAGCTTCAGTCTTATTAGTTTCTTCCGTTGTTGTGTCACCAGAATCATCAACAGGAGTGGTTTCATCTGTATTTTCCGTTGCAACATCTGAGGTTGTAGTAGAAGTTTCAACAGGGGAGGATACAGCCTTTTCATACGTGGTCACATCATCGGAATATATAGAATTGACAAAATCTTGAGCCCATTGAATATATTGGCTCGGAACATCAATACCTTGTTCTTGATATTTAATTATCTGATTTGCCGTTAATCTCCGCCAATCAATTTGTCGTGGAGATATAGCTTCTATTCGTGATACGTCCATAGTAAACCCTTGTTTTACAAATATATATACGGAACAAAACAAAAAAACTTTAACTCAACAAGAGAAATGTTAACAATTTTTACATTCATACAACAAATGGATATAAATTTGCAAAATAGGAGTATAATAGAAAAGCAAGAAAAGAGGATTTATCATGGTTGATTACAAAGAATTGATGGATAAAGCTATAGAAGTTTCGAAAAATGCTTACGTTCCTTATTCAAAATTTCCAGTTGGGGCTTGTGTTCTAACTTCTTCTGGAAAAACATATTGCGGATGTAATTTTGAAAATGGAAGCTACGGATTAACAATTTGTGCAGAAAGAAATGCTATCGGAAGTGCAATCGCTGATGGAGAAAGAAAAATTAAAGCCATTGCTATTTATTCCCCTAAAATGGATAAATGTATGCCTTGTGGTGCTTGCAGACAAGTTATTTCCGAATTCGCAGAACCTGATACAGTCGTACTTCAAAAAATCGGTGAAGAAATTCAACCATATACAATTAGCGAACTTCTTCCTGAAACTTTTGTTTTATAAAAATGTATATTTTAGAACTTTTATTCAACGCTTTTAAAAATAAAAAAATTAAAAAGGTGAATTATGACCCTTTAGAAACGACAGGAACAGAGTTAGAGGAAGATTCAGAAACTTGTGAACATCTATTTCTTCCACTAGATTCATCTAAGGAGTACTTTGCGTGCAAATATTGCGGGCTTGTTGTTCCTAAAGAAAAGCTTAAAAATAAGAATATTTTTGA
>CAVAPR010000018.1:34228-40069 GCA_963590665.1 Candidatus Methanomethylophilaceae archaeon | reverse complement strand
AATGTTATTTTAGATTGACAGCTCCTTTGATATTTAAAAATTATGAAAAAATTATTTTTACGGATGTTGATTTGTTGTTTAATGAAGATCCAGCTAAATTGTATGGAATTGATATTGGGAATTATGCACTTGGAGCAGTGCAAGATTATATATGGGGAATATTTATTAATCAACCTAATGCAGATTGGAAAAAATACGCAATCAACACTCTTGAATTAAGTGAACTTTATAAATATTTCAATACTGGCGTAATGTTATTAAATGTTGAAGAGTTTAATAAAAACAATTATTCTAAAAAATTATTAGAGCTAGTTTCTAAAACTCAATTTAAAATTCTTGAACAAGATGGATTAAATAAATTTTTTAAAACAAATATAAAATATATTGATTCTGCGTGGAATTATCCAACATTAAATTCAGTTTATTCTGCAACGATGCAATATATGCCATATAATTTTGTTGGGAAATATAAAAATGACAGGAAAAATCCTAAAATTATCCATTTTGCAGGAGGAGAAAAACCATGGTTCTTTCTTGAAAATGAATTTGTAAATGTATGGTGGGAATACGCTAGAAAAACACCATTCTATGAAATTATTTTGAAAAGAATGAATAATAAATTATTCCACGATATAAGACATTATAGAGATGATGTTATTAAATATTGGAAATATAAAATTTTACAAAATTTTGTATTTGGTAAAACGAGAACAAGATATGTATATAAAAAACATTTCTTTAAAGCAAGAGTCGCTCATGAAAGGATGTTTAGATAATGTCGAATATCAAAATATTCATATCTTACAAAGACAAACATCCGATTATCGAATCTGAAATTCTTCAACCAATTCAAACTGGGCGTGCGATTGCTGATGAAGAGTTTGATGGGATGATTGGGGATAACACAGGAGATAATATTTCAAAAGACAATCCTCGTTATTGTGAATTGTCTGCTCAATATTGGGTTTGGAAGAATTTTCAAAAAGTTGGCAATCCTGGTTATGTTGGGTTTATGCACTACCGCAGACATTTTTTGTTCAATGAAAATCTTCCTCTGACAAACAGCAAATGGCTCAATAATGGAAATGTTTATTATTTCCCTAAGGTTTGCCCTAAATATATGGAATATTTGAGAGATGAATCTATAAAATCGTATTTCCCCGCTTATGATTGCATGGTTATGAAACCGTATGACCTAAAAAACATTAGTGAAAGATACAAAAAGATAAAAGATAAATATATTACCTTAAAAGAGCAAGAGGGGCGATTTTATGATGTTTTTCTTGATGTGATAAAAGAGCTTCACCCCGATTATTTAGAAGAAATTGAAGAATTTGACAAGGGAACTCAAATGTATCTTTGTAATATGTTCGTTATGCGGAGGGATTTGTTTGAAGATTACTGTGAATTTTTATTTTCAACATTGAAAGAAATTGATAACCGTATAGATTCAACAAAATTTTCTCCTGCAAAATCAAGATTTTTAGGATTCTTGGGGGAATATGTTCTATCTATTTATATGTTCAAAATGAGAAAAAATCCAAATATTAAAATAAAAGAAATGAACGCATCTTTTATCATGATGCCGAAATCAAAAGACATTAAAAAATGCCGAAAATATAAAATTCTTAGACATTTTGTATTCGGTAATTTGAAAAAACGCTACGAAAAACGCTATCAAGATTTGAAAAAATTTTTAGATACCGCAAAGTTTTTTGATGAAGATTAGGGAAAAATAAAATAAATTGAGAAATTGTAAGGGAAAGATATGGAACAGTTAAATAAACTAAAAGACCTATTAAATAATCAACGCTTTATAATCAACTACAGCAGAATGTGGCCGTATGTGAAACCGTTTTGGTTCAGAGCATTGTGTTCAATGCTTATCTGTATTCCAATAGGTTCGTTGGATGCGGTTATTGCACTAGCCTTAAAACCATATATGGATTTAGTTATGGTTGAAAAAAGCGTAACTTCCCCTTGGTATATTCCTCTTGGGATTGTTGCATTCACTTCTATTCAAGGAGGTTTGAAATATCTATCAGCTTACCTTTCAACCTGGGTTGGTGGAAGTATTACAAATGGGTTAAAGTTTGACTTGTTCAAAAAACTTCTGACTTTTGAAACATCTTTCTATGATAAACGAAATTCAGGAGATATTGTCTTTCAGTTTAATAATATGGCAGACAATGCTTGCGCTGGGTTACTAGATAACTTGAGCGTGTTTGCTCAAAGAATATTTTCATCTATTTCTTTGGTTTGCGTTTTGTTTTATAACTCTTGGCAATTAGCATTGATTGCTTGTGTAGTTTTGGGTTGTGCATTCGCTCCTGTTGCAAAACTCCAAAAACGTATCAAAGAAGTTATGAATAAAACTGTTGTAGCTGATGCTGCAATTATTACCGAATACAACGAAGTATTTGCAGGAAATAAAACAATTACGTCATACAACTTGCAAAACAATGAAACAAATAAATTCCATTGGATATTAAAAAATATCTTTAATTTAAGAATTAAAATGGTACAAAAAACACAATGGTTATCTCCTATGATGCACGTAATTGTGTCAGTTGGTATCGCTGCGGCAATCGGTTACGGTTCACACTTGATTATGACAAATCAAATAACAAGTGGAAACTTTGTATCATTTATTACCGCATTGATTCTGCTTTATACGCCTGTTAAAAATATTGGGAATAACTTGAACGCTGTACAGTTCTCATTTTTTGCAATTGAACAAATCTTTGATTTATTAGATGCTCAACCAACAATTAAAGACAAAGAAAATGCAAAAGCCTTAGAAGAACATCCACAAAATATTCATTTTTCAGATGTTTGCTTTGAATACGTAGAAAATATTCCTGTATTAAAACATATTAACTTGAACGTCGAAAAAGGAGAAACCGTCGCATTTGTAGGAAACTCTGGAGGGGGAAAATCTACAATTGTAAGTTTAATACCTCGATTTTATGATGTTAAATCTGGAAGTATAACAATTGATGGTACTGATATTAGAGATTATACCCTAAAATCTTTAAGACAAAGTATAGCCGTAGTTTTTCAAGATAATTTCTTATTTTCTGGCACAATTAGAGAAAATATTATGCTAGGAAATGAAAATGCAACAGAAGAACAAATGCAAAAAGCTATTCAGATGGCATATTTAGATGACTTCATTTCAACCTTGAAAGATGGTGTAGATACACAAATTGGAGAACGAGGAATATTACTTTCAGGCGGTCAAAAACAGAGAGTAGCAATTGCAAGAGCATTCTTAAAAGACGCACCAATTATTATCTTGGATGAAGCAACAAGTGCATTAGATAACAAAGCAGAAGCAATCGTACAAAAAGCGATAGATAACTTGATGCAGGATAAAACAGTATTTGTAATCGCTCACAGACTTTCAACAATCCGCAATGCGAATAAAATTGTTGTAATTAACCAAGGTGAAATAGCTGAACAAGGCACGCACGAAGAACTTCTTCAAATAGAAAATGGTGCGTACAAAACTCTTTATGATATGCAATTCAAAAAACAAGAAACTAATGTGTAATAAAGGTATAAATTATGAAACTAAGTATAATTATTCCAGTATATAACGCAGAAAAATTTTTAGATAAATGTATAAAAAGTGTCCAAAACCAAACTTTGCAAGATTTTGAATTGATTTTGGTAAATGATGGTTCATTGGATAATAGTCTTAAAATTTGTGAAAAATATTCTCAAGAAGACGCAAGAATAATTGTATTTAGTCAAGAAAATTCGGGACAAAGTAAAGCAAGAAATGTTGGGCTAGAAAATGCAAATGGAGAATATGTTGCGTTTTTGGATTCTGATGACTGGGTAGATAGTGATTATTACGAAAAACTGGTTACAGCTTGTGAAAAGAATGACGCTGAAGTTTCTTGCGGGTCAATATTGAGAGAAAGAAAGAATTACCAAAAGTATAGAATAAAATATACCGAAGAAAAAGTTTATACAAAAGCACAAGAAAAAATTGACATAGCCCATGTTCCAGATATGTGTTATGTTTGGAACAAAGTTTACAAAAAAGAATTTTTGGAAAGAATCAATCTAAAATTTATTGAGGGGATGTTTTTTGAAGATGTTGATTTTGTAACAAGAGCAGTATATTTTTCAAATAAAATTGTAACAGTCCCTAATACATATTACCATTATTGGACAAATTGGAATTCGACCGTGAAAACAATGAAGCTTTCGGATAAAAAGAGAGCAGATTCGTTAAAATCTAAAGAAATGGTCTTAAAGTTTTTCAAAGAGCATAATTTAAAATCCAAAGCAAGAAATTTAATCAAACGTAAAACAAGTATAACAATTGGTGGATTTCCGCTTTTAAAAATCTATGAACAAGAAACAGTTAAACGTTATTACTTGTTCAACTGTATTCCAATTTTAGAAGTTATGTCCTATGCGTAGCTATTTCAACATCATTTGAAGACCTTGGAATTGATATTGACATCTAGTTTTATGAGGTGCAAGAGTAGTCAAGATTTGAAGTTTTGCCAAGTTTTGTTTATCTTGTGGGACTAACATATATGCGCCTGCAATTGTTCCCATTCTATCACAATTAGCATTTGGTGTTGTCTTGAAATAAGTTAAACAATTTGGCAATAAGTTATTCATATATGTATCTTGTTCTTTTATTATCGCTTCCAACTGATCAATAGATGCACCTGTTGAACGATTCATCCAAGAAATATTTTTTGCTTGAGCTTCTTGAGTTGATGGACAATATCCAGCCGCATTTGCATTCAAACAAGTAGCAAACATCATAACAACCAACGCTAAAATAATCTTTTTCATATAAACTCCTATAAAATGTATATACTTATTATAACGTATATATCAAAACTTTGCAATAAAAAGGGCTGTGACGTAATTGTCACAACCCTTTTCAAATCTAAATTTTACAAGATCTAAATAATTTGATTATCTATTCTTCTTTGAGCATCGTGTTTTTTGATTTTTCTTGCAAGTAAAATCAAAAGAGCAATACCAGCAACAATTACAAAACCGATAGCAAAACCGCTATATTGAACATATTGTAACTTAATTACAGTTGGTTTATCCTTCAAGATTTTCCAAGTATAAACATTCAAATTCATACTATCAGCGTTATTATATGATGCAAATGATGGAACTTTGATAGAAAAAGACATATTCAATTTTTCATCTTCTGGTTTAAGTTTTGCTTCATCAGCTTTTGCATCTGCATCATCTTCATTGATTAAAACTTTTGCTGATGGGTCTAAGTGGTCACGAAAATCTTCTCTTGTGTCAACATCAGCAGGTTGCATTTCGGTTTCATCACCATATTTTTGTAAATATTCTGGTTGCAAGCCTTTTGTATCTTTTGCTTTAACCTTTGTTTCAGTTTTTTGAATTTTTGCAGCTTGTGCTGGGTAATCATAAGTCAAATCAACATTGAAAGATGTAACTAAAAAATTTTTCTTAACTTCTACAAATTTTCCATCTGGCAAATTAGATTTGAACCCCAAAGAAGCCAAATCTAAATCCACATGCTGAACATTTTTAACAGACTTTGTCGCTGTAATTGTTGATAACTTGTCGCTATAAGCTGTTTCAACATTATAAATTGGATCTAAAAATTTTTCATAGTTATTTGCTACAGTTTGAGCAACTTTATCATCTTGATTCAAAAGATTACCTTCATAAGCCAAAGAAGTAACGATTGAAGCAGATTTATCGTCATTCAAAGTAAGCTGAGAATCTATATTTGTACACCCTGCTAAAAATGGGGTTAATAATAGTAACGATATGATAATCTTTTTCATAAAATACTCTCCTCAAATCTTA
>CAVAPR010000018.1:13735-34218 GCA_963590665.1 Candidatus Methanomethylophilaceae archaeon | reverse complement strand
GAATATAATAACATATTTTTTACTAAAAGCTAAATTATAAAGAATGTTTAAGCTATAATAAAAATATGAAAATTAATGATGAATTTACAGTAAAAATTGAGAAAATAACTAATTTAGGGCTTGGGCTTGCAAAAATAGACGGTTTCGTTGTTTTTGTTAAAGATGCTTGCCCAGAAGATATTGCAAAAATCAAAATTACAAAAGTAAACAAAAACTTTGCAAATGGAGAAATTGTTGAGTTAATTGAACCTTCAATGCACAGAGTTAAACCATTTTGTCCAATGCAAAAGGTTTGCGGAGCATGCCAGTTGCAATTCATAGATTATGACTATCAACTTGAATTGAAGCAACAAATAGTGCAAGATGCGATGAAAACAATCGGAAATTTAGATATAGAAATTCCTCGCCCAATTCCAAGCCCACAAATAACGAATTATAGACATAAAATTCAATACCCCGTGACAGAAACTAAAAATTCAAAAAGAATTTTAGCAGGCTACTACAAACCAGCAACTCACGAAATTGTAAACATCAAATACTGTCCAATCCAACCAGAAATTTGTGACAAAATAATTGAATTTATCAGAGAAAAAGCCTTTGATTTTGGAATTTCTGGATTCAATGAGAAAAAACATTCTGGGGATTTACGCCATATTGTTATTAGAAGTTCACTTGCTACTGGGAAAAACCTTGTAATTTTAGTGGTAAATGCGACAAAAACATTTGACAGACTCAATGATTTTGCAAAGTGCATTTTTGACGAGTTTTACGAAGTCGCTGGAGTTTGTGTAAACTTCAATTCTAAAAAGACAAACGTAATTTTAGGGAACAAAACCGAATGTTTAGTAGGAAAAGATTTTGTTAAAGAACGAATCTTAGACAAAACTTTCAGAATTGGTCCAAATACATTTTTCCAAGTTAATCCGAAAAGTGCAGAAAATATTTTCCGCTATGTAAAAGATTATATTCAAGCGAATTTTGAAAGCCCAATTGTACTAGATGCTTATGCTGGAATTACATCTTTTGGAATTTGCATTTCAGACATTTGCAAAAAAGTTGTTAGTGTAGAAGAAAATAAAGAAGCGACAGAACTCGCAAGAGAAACAGCTAAGATTAACAATGTTGAGAATGTCGAAATTCACAACCAAGATGCAGCGAAATTCTTTGAAAAAGAGAAAAGAAAATTTGATGCAATTATTCTTGACCCACCAAGAAAAGGCTGTACTAAAGAATCCTTAGATGAAGCTTGCAGATTATCAAAAGGCAAAATCATTTATGTTTCTTGTAATCCAGCAACTCTAGCGAGAGATTTGAAATACCTTAAAGAAGAAAAAGGCGCAACTATTGAATCAATACAACCTTTCGATATGTTCTGTCATACATACCATATCGAAAATGTTGCAATTATAAATATTTAAAACTTGCTAAATTATTTTGAAGAATCTTTAGAAAGACCTACACCGTATTTTTCTGCGGTTTCTTCAAAACGAGCTTGCACTGCACAAATTACGTCTAAATCTTCTTTTTTATGTTCGGCAACTCTTGCAACAAGTTCTTTTCTTTTTGCGGCAATTTCTTCTGGAGTTATAGTTTTATCTTCACGAGCCTTATAATCCGCAGTAGCTTTAATGTGTTTAATTGCTTCTTTTTCTGAAGATGCTTTTACGGCTTCTGCTCTATAGTAAATACCGATTTTGTCACGAATACCGTTTAACAAACCTCTGATTTTTAAACAATCTGATGGGTTCAAGTCAACTGGAATTGTTGGTTCTTCGTGGTAAAAATCAACACTCTTACCATTGATAAATAGAGGTTTTGAAATATTAGTATTCAAGCAATCAACAATCACACCAATATTATTTTTTACTCTGTATTCTGGTGATCGTGGATCATTAGCTTCAACTTTTGAAATGTGCATTTCGTTTTTCAATGCTCTTGAAATATCATAAACATAATAAGATTCATTATGTTTTGCTTTAGAATAATTTTTACCAAATACAATCAATAATTCGATTGGAGTTTTCTCTTTAGCTGTATCCATAGCATCAACTAAACGCATTTGAATATCTTCATATCCAGATTTTTGAGGTTTGCCTACACATCCTCTTAAATATTCAGGTAAATATTTAAGGGTATCTGGCTTAACGTGGTCTAATCTTATATCAAAGTCGGGCTTTCTTGATAGAACTTTTCTACCTTGAACTTTGTCTGGTGCCATATAAATACTCATACCACGTTCTTCTAATGCTGGAATCAATTCTTTTCCGATAAATTTCAAATCATAAGGATCTTCTACATACAAAGTAGCACGAACTCTATCCATTGGAGATTCACCACTACGTTTTAATTTTGATACGAAAGAATCCTTACCTTTAACTACGTGAGCTTCGCAATCCGCTCTATCAAAGAATACTTTATAACCTTTTTTGATAAAACCATCTGTAATAACAGTCATTGTATCCATAAATCTAAGCCCAATTGTTCTATACTTTTTCATTTGAGCTTCATAACCATCTGAAATAAGCTGTTCAATTGGATGTGTAGCTTTTTTCGCTGTTTTTGCAACTTTGTCAGCTCTAGCTGAAAAAGATACAGTATCTTGTGACAAAGTGTTTAACATTAGTTTTGTCACATATTGGTTATTATTTATATGATTTTGAGTTTTTAAATTTCTATTGTTATTAATAAATAAACTTGGGGTTATTGACTGTATATTCATTAGATAATTTTTCCTCCGAAGAGTAGTAAATCACGTCAAAAAATAATTTTAATAGCTGAATAGGATAAATTATGGAAATTGTAACATAAATTTACAACAAATCTAATTTATCCTACCAATATATTTATAAACCTTATAAATAAAGTTTATTCTGATAAATATATTGGAGCAGAATATCCACCATATTTTTGATTTGATACCTCTTGAATTGTGTTACCAAGCCTTGTATCTAATTTTGGTTTCAAAGAAGAGACTTGCTTTTTCCCAGATGGAACAAAAGAGTCCATTTTATTCGCAATATCACATAAATTTTTTTGCATAGATGATACATCTCGAGAATTTTCTAAAAATTTCATTCTATTGTCTAAAAGCTTTCTTGCTTTTTCTACAGTTTTACGGGTTTGATATTTTCCAGAAAAAGAAACATAATTTGATGCAATTGGTGTGTTCATATACTAAGTTACCTCCTACAGCAGATAATGATACTAAAAAGATTAAATTGACTACCCCTATAGAGAATTTTACAAATTGTAACATAAATTTACAACCATAAGATTTCTTCAAAGTTTTTGTTTGTATTATCATGTAAAAGTACAGTTATATAAGAATAGCGCATATTAAATAAGGAGGGTTTATTATTATGCCAGGAAAAACAATAACCGTTGATGGTAACTACGCTGCAGCGCATATTGCTTATGCGTTAAGCGAAGTATCAGCAATCTACCCAATCACTCCTTCATCTACTATGGGTGAATGGATTGATGAATGGGCTTCACAACACAAGAAAAATATCTGGGGCGAAGAAGTTAGAGTAGCCGAAATGCAATCAGAAGCAGGTGCAGCTGGTGCTGTTCATGGTTCTTTAGCAGCTGGTTCATTAACTTCTACTTATACAGCTTCTCAAGGTTTATTGTTGATGATTCCTGTAATGCACAAAGTAGCTGGTGAAATGCTTCCACACGTAATTCACGTTGCAGCTCGTGCTTTAGCAGCTCAATCATTAGCAATTTTCGGTGACCACACTGACGTTATGGGTTGCCGTAACACAGGTTATGCTATGTTAGCAGCTAACTCTGTACAAGAAGAAATGGATTTAGCTTTAGTTGCACACTTAGCAACTTACAAATCTAAAGTTCCATTCTTACAATTCTTCGATGGTTTCAGAACTTCTCACGAAATTCACAAAATTGAAGAAATCTCTTACGAAGATATTGCTAAATTAGTTGAACCTAAATATATTGAAGAATTTAGACAAAGAGCATTACGTCCAGAAGCTCCAAAATGTAAAGTTGGTGCTCAAAACTCTGACGTATATTTCCAAGGTCGTGAAACAGTTAACAAATACTACAACGCTGTTCCTGACATCGTTCAAGAATACATGGACAAAGTTGCAGCAGTTACTGGAAGACAATACCACCCATTCGATTATGTTGGTGCTGAAGATGCAACTGACGTTATCGTAGCTATCGGTTCTGGTTGTGAAACAATCGAAGAAACAATCGATTACTTGAACGCTAACCGTGGTACTAAATATGGTTTGGTTAAAGTTAGATTATACAGACCATTCGACGTTAAGAGATTTAACGAAGCTCTTCCAAAAACAGTTAAACGTATCACTGTTTTGGATAGAACTAAAGAACCTGGTTCAATCGGTGAACCTTTATACTTGGATGTTGTTGCAGCATTAGAAAACAAAGACATCAGAGTTATCGGTGGCCGTTATGGTTTATCTTCAAAAGAATTTACACCATCAATGGTTCTTGCTGTTTACAAACACGCTGAAAACAATGGTTTCCACGGATTTACAGTAGGTATTGATGATGATGTTACTAACATGTCAATCAAAGTTGACGAACACATCGTTACAGAACCAGCTGGAACTACAAATTGTATGTTCTGGGGCTTGGGTTCAGACGGTACAGTTGGTGCTAACAAAAACTCAATCAAAATTATTGGTCAATATACAAACAAAGATGCTCAAGCATACTTTGCTTATGACTCTAAAAAATCATTTGGTGTTACAGTTTCTCACTTGAGATTCGGTGACAAACAAATTAAATCAACTTACTTAATTACAGCACCTGATTTCGTATCATGTTCAGCTCACTCTTATATCGGAAGATATGACCTATTGAAAGGTATCAAAGAAGGTGGAACATTCTTATTAAACAGCCCATACTCTAAAGAAGAAGCTTTTGCTCACTTAACTAGAGATATGCAAAAAACAATCATTGATAAGAAAATCAAATTCTACAACGTAGATGCTGAATCTCTAATCAAACAACAACCTGGCTTAAGAGGTAAAGGTGCTAATACAGTTATGATGGTTGCATACTTCAAAGTTTCTGGAATCATTCCATTTGAACAAGCTTATGAAGGTATGAGAGCTATGACAACTAAGACATTCAAGAAAAAAGGTGACGATGTTGTTAACATGAACTTAGCATTGATTGATGCAGCTATCAACGCAACTGAAGAAGTTCCAGTTCCAGCTACATTAGATGGTATTGGATGTGTTGATGATGCTCAATTCATTCCAGAAAATGCAAGTGATTTCGCTAAGAAAATCATTGAACCATCAATGAGATTAAAAGGTGATGACATTCCAGTTTCAGCAATGAGTATTGATGGTGTTATCCCTACAGGTACAGCTTGCTTAGAAAAACGTGGTATTGCTCCTCGTGTTCCTCATTGGAATTCTGAACACTGTATCCAATGCGGTATTTGTGCTTCTGCATGTCCACACGCTGCAATCAGAACTAAATTAGCTGAAAAAGACAGCTTGAAAGATGCTCCAGAATCATTCAATACTGTTGATGCTAAACCAAACATAAACGGTGAACAATTCAAAGTTCAAGTTTACTGTGAAGATTGTACAGGTTGTGGTGTATGTTTGGATCAATGTCCAATGTCTAAAGTTGAAGGTAAAAAAGCTTTAACTTGGTCTTCAATTGAAAAAGAAGTTGAAGCTTGTGAATTAGAAAATGAAAAATTCTTCGATTCATTACCAGACAACGTTATGGGTAAAAATACAACTAAGACAATTAAAGGCGCTATGTTGAGAAAACCATTATTTGAATTCTCTGGTGCTTGTGCTGGTTGTGGTGAAACACCTTATGTTAAATTAGTTTCTCAATTGTTCGGTGAAAACGCAATTGTAGCTAACGCAACTGGTTGTTCTTCAATTTACTCTGGTACATTCCCAACAATTCCATACACAACTAACAAAGACGGCAGAGGTCCAGCTTGGGCTAACTCATTGTTCGAAGACAACGCTGAATTTGGTTATGGTATGAGATTGGCTGTAGATCAAAACAGAGCTACATTGAAATCATACGCAGAAAAAGTTATGGCTAACGAAGAAGCTCCAGCTGATTTGAAAGCTGCTTTAGACAAAGCATTATCTCACTGGGATGATTCAAAAACTGAAGAAGCTATCAAAGACCAAGAAGCTGCTAAAGAATTAATCAACAAATATGCTGAAAAATCTGATTGCCCAACATTGGCAAAAGTTAAAGAACTTGAAGATTACTTCACAGATAAATCAGTATGGATTATCGGTGGTGACGGATGGGCTAACGACATCGGTTACGGCGGTATTGACCACGTTCTTGCTCAAAACAAAAACGTTAACGTTCTTGTTCTTGATACAGAAGTTTACTCTAACACTGGTGGTCAAGCTTCTAAATCAACTCCAACTGGTGCAGTTGCTAAATTCGCTACAGGCGGTAAACAAACATACAAGAAAAACATGGGCTTGATGAGCATGTCTTATGGTTATGTATATGTAGCATCAGTAGCTTTAGGTGCAGATAGAGCTCAAACTCTAAAAGCATTCCAAGAAGCTGAAGCTTACAACGGACCATCAATCATCTTTGCTTATGCTCCATGTATCGCTCACGGTATCGATATGAGCAAAACTCAAACTGAACAAAAACGTGCAGTAGAAGCAGGATACTTCCCATTATACAGATACAACCCTGCTAACCCTGAACAACCGTTCACTTGGGATGCTAAAGATCCTAAAGGCAGCTACCAAGACTTCATCAGATCAGAAGGTCGTTATAAATCACTTATGAAGACTAACCCTGAACATGCTGAAGCTCTATATCAACAAGCTGAAAGCGATGCTGCAAAACGTATGAACGTTTACAAAGCAGTTGGCGAATTGATGAAGTAGTTAATACTTTAGATAAAACGCTTGAAAAGAGGTATCGGAAACGATGCCTCTTTTTTATTGGGCAATTTTAATGGTAAGAATATTTAAGTCAGTATGGCAAGAGATGCTGAAACACGTTCAGCATGAGATACTTTGTTCAGTTTGAGATACTTCGCTTCGCTCAGTATGACGAAGTTGGAAAATGAGAGAACATTGTTCTCTCTCCAAAGAGGACACTAGCTGAACCAACGAAACGAAGTTGAGTTGTGTGAAACTGCGTGCCGTATAGCTGAGGGCTAAGGAGAGGGGTTGATTTGTTTTCCATGAAGAACCCTCTCTCGAAATTGTAACTTTTCGCTATTAGCTCAAAGACAATTTCTCTCAACCTAAAGGTACGCAGTCTCACAAGGTTCAGCTTCGCTTCACCTGTTCGGCTAGTGTCTACCCTTGGAGAGAGTAGTCCAAAATAGTCATTCAGAACTGTGGATTTTGACAAATAGGAATGATGCCTAATTAAGAACCCCACATATTGACAGAAATGAGAGTTAGGGTATATACTTATGAGGAATTATTTTTATAAAGGAGTTTTTATGTTTAGCTTTGAAGACCTATTTGGAAGTTTGTTTACATGGTATGAGCCTAATGGAAGATTAAGATATTTCTTTAATCACGTACTTATTTTTATAGTTATGTTCTTTCTCATGGCTATTCTGGCAGCAATACCACAATCATTACGTGCTGTTGCTTATGTATTTATTGGGTTAATTGTGTTATGTGATTTATATTTACTATTTGCAAATGTCGCAAAACGAATATGGCACATTACAGGCGATAAAAAACAAGGGATTTACTGGACAATTGGTTTGATTGTTGCAGGATTTATCCCAGGAATAGGACAAGTTGTTGACCTTGCATCATTAATAATTCTTTTATTTGTTCCAGGGGCAGAATGTATAGAAATAGAAGAAGATAAAGATTATTAAAAGAATTAAGGGGTCGGCGTTACCACGCCGACCCTCATTTGTTGTTTAGTTGCAAAATTAGAAAACAATCGTTATAATATAGAAATGAAAAAGATTCTATATTTTACAATTACTTATGTTTGTATTGGTTTATTTTTAATATTTCTACCGAGCTTAGATATTAACTTTTGGCTATGGCTTGCTATCGGAATTACACTTTCAATACTACCAATAATTGCCTCTAAACTCTTGAAAGATAATTATAAGATTTCGAAGGAAGCATTGATTGCAACAAGCATTGTGTTACTTCTTTCCATATTTGTTGGGACTTTCAAATTTTTTGAACCACCACAAGATATACTAATAGCAATGACTAAAAATCAACAAAAAGCATCACAAATTCAAGAACTTTTAACAACTCAAAAGCAAGAAACCATACGCAGATATGTTTATGGAGAAAATAACACCCCTGCCAAAATTGGGATTTTTATACACAAAACTTCAAAAACGGATTTTGCAAATGCAACTATCCAAATTTTAACAAGTGAAATTTTGGACAAGGATGTAGATTTAACTATCCCTACCAAACATACAACAAATAGAAAACAGCTAATACGAAATGCAGAAAGAGATATAGCAAATTTCTTCAAAAATATTGAAGGAGTAACAAATGCTTATGTTGCAATGAAAATCAATGATTATGACATAACTCCAATAAAAATAAATGAGGTTATGGTTGAACTCGAAACAACAGTAAATGCAGACAATGCAAAAATTGAAAAACTTATAAAATTATACCTAACTCACACACTACCAAATGTAAAACCAGAACAAATTCAAATTGAGATTTTGCAAGAAAACTAATACACATCATTCAATTTTGAAACTTCAGATGATATATTTTGATACTGGTCACGAAGTTGTTCCATACGGGATTGCAAACGCTCCAACTTTTCTCTATCTGATTGCAGTTTTGCTCTTGAACGAGCTAATTTTTCTCTTTCAATACTGATTTCTGATTGCTCATCGCTTATATTTGAATTTTGCCTTGAAATATCTGATTCGACACTAGAAATTTTATCTTCAACCGAAGATTGTGAAGCCCTATTCCGAGATAAAGAATTTTTTAAAGAATCTCGTTTATTTCGAATTTTATCAATATCTTTATCTACATCAGAAGTAAAATTCTGAGGTTTTATAATTGGATTATACATTAAGCCTTGTATTTTCAATATAAACCTCCTTCAATTTTCACACTCTCTATATAAATTCAAAAATAATATTTTTTGCTACCGCCTATGAATATGATATTGTCAATGTAACAATGCCAACGACAAATTATTTTTCATTATAGACCAATTTTTTACGCAGACTCCATTGGATAAGAGTTAGAACTAAAATCACAACGAACAAAACATAAGCAATTGCGCTGGCATGACCGACATTGAAATATTCAAACGCATCTTTATAAATCGCATAAACCAGCACATTTGTACTATCAAAAGGACCTCCTTGTGTCATAAGATAGATTAAATCAAACACTTGGAACGAACTGATTGCAGTAATAATTACAACGAAGAATATCGTTGGCGAAAGAACTGGAATAGTTACATTCTTGAATATTTGATAAGAATTTGCGCCATCAATTTTTGCAGCCTCAAACAAACTCTGAGAAACAGATGACAATGCAGACAAAAAGATTATCATATTATAACCAATAAGTTTCCAAACAGAAACGATTATCAATGCAGGCATTGCAAATTTTGAATCATACAACCAATTTATATGGATATGCAAAACCTGATTTAATAACCCAATATTCGGGTCAAAAATCCATGCCCAAACAATTCCGATAACAATCATCGGAGTAATGAAAGGTAAAAAATAAGCAGTCTTAAAAAATTCACTTCCTCTTATTTTAGAATTTAAAATTGACGCCAAAATCAACGGTATAATTACCCCTAAAATTGAAACAGAAAGGGCAAAAACAACGGTATTCGTGAATATTTTATAAAACACTGCACTGTGAAAAATATCAATATAATTTTGCAAACCGACAAATTGAATAGGATTTAGCAAATCCCACTTCGCAAAGCTTAAACCAAAGGAACAAATAACGGGAATTAATATAAAAATCAAAGTCCCTAAAATTGCAGGCAAAATAAATATCCACCCTGCACAATTTTGGTTATTTACAATTTTTGAGAAAACATTTTTCATGGTATGATTTAATTATAGACGAAAGATTGGGAGATGTGAAATATGAAACAATATGAACACGCATTTGGCAAAAATGATATAAGAGGAATTTACGGTGACGATATTACAGAAGAATTATTTTATAATATCGGACTTGGCTATACAAAATGGTTGAAAGAAAAAACAAACAAAGCGCCAAAAGACTTAAAAATTAGTGTTTGTATGGATGCAAGATTACATTCCCCAAGCCTTAAAAAGGCTCTTATTGCTGGACTTGTTGATTCAAATGTTGGTCATATTGAAGATTTAGGCTTAGCTCCAACACCACTTGGTTACTATTCAGAAGTTGCTCACAAACTTGATGGTGCAATGATAATTACAGCAAGCCACAACCCGAAAGAATACAATGGTTTGAAAATGACATACAACCGTCAAACTCTTAACGAATCTCAAATTAAAGAAGTTAAAGAAGAAACTTTTGGAATGTGGAAAGAATTACCAACAAACATTGAAGAAAAAGATTTTTCTACAGAAATTATTCCAGAATACATTGCAGAAATGAAAGAAAAGTTTGGAAAAATTGGAGAAGGAATAAAAGTTGTTGTTGATAGCGCAAACGCTACAGGCGGAATTGTAGGACCACAACTATATAGAGATTTAGGTTGTGAAGTTATTGAGTTATTCTCTGAACCAGATGGGAATTTCCCTAACCACCACCCAAACCCAAGCGTTTTATCAACCCTTGAAACTCTTTCAAAAACAGTTGTAGAAAACAATGCAGATTTAGGTATTGCTTACGATGGAGATAGCGACAGAATTGGCGTTGTCGATTCTAAAGGAAAACCTTTAACAGGTGACAAATTACTTTTAATTTATGCAATGGATATTATTTCTGAACATCCAACAGTTGTATCAGAAGTTAAATGCTCACAAGTTCTGTTTGACACAATTAACAACGCTGGCGGAAAAGCTATTATGTGCAAAACTGGACACGGTTATATCAAAGAAAAGATGAAAGAAACTCACGCAATCCTTGGGGGTGAAATGAGTGGACACACATTCTTTAAAGACAGATATTATGGATTTGATGATGCAATTTATGCTGGTTGCAGAATGATTGAAATTGTTGCAAAAAACAAAAAGCAAAATTCAAACTTTAAATTAGAAAATATGCTAGAACCATTTAACAAAGTGTTTACGAGTGATGAAGTTCGCTTCCCTTGTCCAAACCACTTGAAAAAAGAAGTTCTTGAATCAATGAAAAAAGAGGTTCAAGAAAAGCCAGATATGTTTGGCTCAAAAATCAAAGAAATCGTAACTCTAGACGGTATGAGAATTGTTTTTGATGGAGGTTTTGCACTTATTCGCCAAAGTAATACTGAACCTGTATTTACACTTAGGTTTGAAGCTAAAACAAAAGAAGAAGCCGAACGATTTAAAAGTGTAATGACTGGTTACCTTGATAGTTGTATCATGGCAAAAAGTTCTAACTAAGAAAGTAAAAAAAATGAACGACATTTATATAATAAACACCCATTCTCACGTCAATATGCTAAAAGAAACCAATATTGACGAAGCAGTGCAAAATGCAATTGATAATAATATAGTTACGATTGTTCCATCTAGCTCTGCTGAAGATATTTTTGATACAGACAAATTTATAAAAAAATACGATGAAGTCTATGGATATGTTGGAGTATTCCCAGAGGAAGCTAAAACTTTCACAGACAAAACTCTTTCTGATATGGAAGAAATCATAAAACACAACCCAAAAATCATCGGAATTGGAGAAGTTGGGCTGGATTACTATTGGGATAAATCGTTCAAAGAACTTCAAAAAGAAATTTTTATCAAGCAAATTGAATTTGCAAACCAAATGAATTTGCCACTGAATATTCATTCAAGAGAAGCACATCTTGATACCCTTGAAATTCTAAAAAAATACAACAAAAATTCGACTGCAATTTTGCACTGTTTTTCTGGAAGTTTAGAATTTGCGAAAGAATGTATCAAGGAAGGGATTTACATTGCACTTGGCGGGGTTGTGACATTCAAAAACGCAAAAAAAACAAAGGAAGTCGCAAAAAATATTCCACTTGAATCTTTACTACTTGAAACTGACGACCCATATCTTGCCCCTGTTCCATTTAGGGGGAAAGAAAATCAACCAATGTATGTAAAATATGTAGCGGAAGAAATTGCAAACTTGAGAGGAATTACCCCAGAAGAAGTTGCAAAAATCTCTACGGACAATGCTAAGAAAATTTTCAAAAATATCGCATTTTAATTGAATTTTACAATTTCAGGCTTTTTATTTAAGTTTAGCTCAATATATTTGAAAATATTCAACACTATCCCTGGTTGGAAGAAATAATTGTTATCAACAGGTGTAATTTTTAGCATTCCTTGATTGGTATTGACATTCACAACCGTTGCTAAAAATTGTTTATTTACAGCTGTAAACAAAACATAACCAGATTTAGATTGAATTTCATCTATCGTAAAGCGGTTTGCATTAATTGCTGCAATTGCTAAATGAAAGAGAGAAACATTATCAGTATTAAAGACCTTTGTGCATGTTTCATACTTGACATTTTGAGCAGTAATCAATGTGCTCAAGTTCATCTGTTCAACCGCAAAACTTGGAGCACAAGATAATACCAATCCAAAAACTAAAAATACGAAAAATTTTATGATTCTTTCCATGATTCACCTACATTTATATCTACCAACAATGGAACTCTCAAAGGCTGATTAAGCTCCATAGAAGCTAATACTAAACTTTTAACCAATTCTAATTCAGATTTTTCAACTTCCACTACCAATTCGTCGTGAACTTGAATAATAAGCTTAGATTTCAAATTATTTTCTTTCAACTTCTTTGAAAAATCTATCATTGCAATCTTAATCAAGTCAGAAGCCGAACCCTGCATAGGATGGTTGATTGCAGCACGTTTTGCAAACTCTCTAACCATCGCATTTGAACTATTTATTTCATTTTTTAAATATCTACGACGGCCAAAAATCGTTTCTACATAGCCTTGTTCTTCAACAAGTTGTACCATATTCAACATATAAGCGTGAATAGAAGGATATGTTTCAAAATACTTCGCAATAAAGTTTTCTGCTTCTGCTGGTGTAATTTTAAGAGCTTTTGCTAAACCATACTTACTTTGTCCATAAACAATACCAAAATTTACAGCCTTAGCCTTATAACGCATTTCTTTCGTTACTTTTGCAATTGGAACATCAAAAACTTTAGAAGCCGTCAAGGTGTGAACATCCACTCCAGAACAAAAGGCATCTATCAAGTGTTTATCTTCTGAAACATGCGCCAATAATCTCAACTCAATTTGAGAATAATCAGCAGACATAATCAAATAATTTTCTCTATCCTGTGGCACGAAAGCTTGACGAATTTTGTTACCTTCTTCTGAGCGCACAGGAATATTTTGTAAATTCGGATTTGAAGAAGAAAGTCTGCCAGTCGTTGTCGTTGTTTGGTTGTATGTTGTATGAATACGAGAGTCCTTTTTATCAATCAATAAAGGAAGAGCTTCTGTATAAGTTGATTTTAATTTTGCATATTTTCGGTATTCCAAAATCAAACGAGCAATTTCATATTCTTCAGCTAAAGCCGTCAAAACTTCCGCACTTGTAGAATTTTTTGCTTTTCCTCGCTTTTTAGGAGATTTTAATTGAAGTTTATCAAATAAAATTGCGCCAACTTGTTTTGGGGAATTGATATTAAAACCTTCTCCCGCTAAATTATAAATTTTTGTTTCTAGACGATGAAGTTTGTTATTAAATTCTTCTGTCAATTTAGTCAAGTAAACCTCATCTACTGCAACACCTGTATATTCCATATCCGCTAAAACATGAGCCAAAGGAATTTCTATATCAGACAAAATATTATGTTCTTTTTCATCCAATTCAGTATTCCAATATTGAACAAGTTTAAACAAGCTTGCAATAGAATCAGCAGTAAAATTCTTAACCGTATCAATATCAAAATCGTTAAATTTTGCCTTTTTATTTTCCGAAACCATAGTCGGTAAAATATGATTGATTCGCTCCATACACTGAATATCAAATTCAGTAGAAGCATTGGAATCTTTGATATAACTAGCCAAAACAGTATCAAAGACAATTCCAGAAATATCAACACCAAACGATTTAAAAATATTATATTCCTGTTTTAAGTCATGTGTAACCTTCTTTATATTTGAATTTTCAAAAATCGACTTCAAACCGTTGATGACAAAATCAGAATCAAGTTGTTTTTCAAGATGATGATTTAGTGGGATGTAATAAGCTTTTGTTTGAGATTTTTCATCTGTTATTTTTAAGTTATTATCTTGAAAATTAAATCCATCATTAAAAGCAACAGATAAACCATAAACCGCAGCATTCAGAGCATTTTCAACTTTAGCAGAAAATCTGAATGCGATAACAGATTTTTTTGATAAGTCTCCAACCATTTGAGAAAAATCAGATTCATCAGTTATCAATTTTGCTTCGTAACTGATTTCTTCTTTATTAACCTCAGCTTGAACAGCTTGAGCAAACAATCCCAATTGACCATTATTTGAGTCTGGTGTAATAATCTGAGCAGATGTTTTTACCTCTTCTGGAACTGTAATAGAACCAGACTTGTCAAACGATTTTAAAATAAATTCAATATTTTTCAAAAAGCTATAAAATTGCATACTGCGCAAAAATTCTGTCACAGTCGAAATATCTGGAAGTTCAATATTAGTTTTTTCAAAGTCAAAAGGAATATCAACATCTTGGACAATTGTGGCAAGATATTTACTTAATTCAGCCTGTTCACGACCATTTTCAATTTTTTCTCTAACAGATTTTCCCGAAATTTTATCCGCAGAATTGAGAACATTATCAACTGTTTTAAATTCCGCAAGAAGCTTAACCGCAGTTTTTTCACCAATTCCTCTAATCCCTGGAATATTATCAGACGTATCACCCCTCAAAGCCTTATAATCAATTACTTGGTCTGGATAAACACCCAATTTGTCATAAACTTTATTCCAATCATATTCAACAAGCTCACCCTTGGAAGGAATGATAACCTTTATACAGCCATTTTGCCTAATAAGTTGAAAAGAGTCTTGATCTCCAGTCAAAATATAGACCTTATGACCAAGTTCACATGCCCTGCGAGAAATTGTTCCTATAACATCATCCGCTTCAAAACCTTCTTTGGTATAAATAGGAATATTAAAAGCTTTTAAACCTTCGTATATTAAACCCATTTGTACCCTCATAGGGTCGGGCATGGCTTCACGATTTGCCTTATATTCAACGTATTTTTCAGTTCTAAAAGTGTGATGAGAAACATCAAAAGCAACACCGATAGAATCTGGTGCAAGATTTTCATTTTTAAGAAGGTCAAAAATTGCTTTGAAAAAGCCATAAACAGCCCAAGTAGGTATCCCATCCTTGGTTTTCATATTTGTACGTTCCAAAGCGTAATATTGACGAAACGCAAGTGCATGACCATCAATTAAAATTAAAGTTTTTGACTCTCCCATCGACTACTCTCCCTTTCTTTAATTTTCGCATAAAAATTAGGGTTTGACAATCTATTAAAATTCGTTCAAAAAAAAGAGCCTACATTGCAAAATGTAAGCCCTTTTCTAATTATCTAAAAATTACTAAGCTGTAATTTCTTTTTCCTTTTCTGATTTCGTTGGAAGCTGAACAACTTCAGCATTTTTTCTGTTTTTAACCATATCAGCCGTAACAACGAACTTATCAATGTTTTCTTTTGTTGGAACATCATACATAACATCAAGCATGATTTCTTCAACAATTGAACGCAATGCTCTTGCTCCAGTTTTACGTTTGATAGCTTCTTTTGCAATCAAATCAACAGCTTCTGGTTCAAATTCCAAATCAACACCATCCATTTTCAACAATGCTTGATATTGTTTTAGAACAGCATTTTTAGGTTCAGTCAAAATCATTTTTAAAGTTTTTTCATTTAACTGATCCAAAACAGCATAAACAGGAACACGACCGATAAATTCAGGAATTAAACCGAATTTCAACAAATCTTCTGGTTGTAATTTTTTCAACAACTTAACAGCATTTGCATCTTTTTCAGCTTGTGACATTGGAGCTTTTGCACCAAAGCCAACTGAATTACCTTCGCCAGCTCTTGCATCAACAATTTTTTCCAAACCAACAAAAGCACCACCTACGATGAATAAGATATTGCTTGTGTCAATTTCGATAAACTCTTGATGAGGATGTTTTCTTCCGCCTTGAGGAGGAACGTGAGCAACTGTACCCTCAATCATTTTTAACAATGCTTGTTGTACACCTTCACCAGAAACATCTCTTGTAATTGAAGTATTTTCACTTTTTCTAGAAATTTTATCAATTTCATCGATGTAAATAATACCACGTTCAGCTTTTGCAGAATCAAACTCTGCGTTTTGATACAAACGAAGAAGAATGTTTTCTACATCATCACCAACATAACCAGCCTCAGTTAAAGTTGTAGCATCTGCAACAGCAAATGGGACATCCAACATCTTAGCTAAAGTTTGAGCTAGTAACGTTTTACCTGAACCAGTTGGACCTACTAACAATATGTTAGATTTTTGGATTTCAACAGAGTCTTTTTTGTTATCTTTGTTGTGTTTCAAACGTTTGTAGTGATTGTAAACAGCAACAGACAAAACTTTCTTTGCATCATCCTGTCCAACAATATATTGGTCTAAATATTCTTTGATTTCGTGAGGCTTTGGAATTGGTTTTTCAGCTTTTTCAGGATTTTCACCTTCAACAGAACCTTCTTTGTCCTTTTGGTCAAAAAATTCTTCATCTAAAATTTCATTACAAAGCTCAACACATTCATCACAGATATAAACTTCTGGCCCAGCAATAAGTTTTTTTACTTGGTCTTGAGTTTTTCCGCAAAAAGAACATTTTAATTTATCATCATCGTGCTTTGGCATTTTTTATATTATCTCCAATCGATTATTTAATAGCGTCACGAGAAATAACTTTATCAATCATACCGTATTCAAGAGCTTCTTGAGGTGTCATGATATAATCTCTATCAGTATCTTTTTCAATCTTTTTAAGAGATTGTCCAGTATTTGAAGCTAAAATTTCATTTAATGATTTTTTAATTCTGATAATTTCAGCTGCTTGGATTTCAATATCAGTTGCCTGACCTTGAGCACCACCTAAAGGTTGGTGAATAAGAACTCTTGAATGAGGAAGAGCCATTCTCTTACCTTTAGTACCAGAAGATAGAAGGAATGCACCCATTGAAGCAGCTTGTCCTAAACAAATTGTAGAAACATCGGCTCTAATGTGTTGCATTGTATCATAAATTGCGAAACCTGCTGTTACACTACCACCTGGAGAGTTGATGTATAACATAATATCTTTTTCAGGATTTTCACTATCCAACAATAATAATTGTGCAACAACCAAATTAGCTACCATATCATCAATAGCTGTTCCCAAGAAGATAATTCTTTCTCTTAACAATCTTGAGAAAATATCGAATGATCTTTCGCCACGGCTTGATTGTTCAATAACAACAGGTACAAAACTCATGATTTAATTCCCTTTCTTATTTTAATATTATACTTATTATCTACTAAGCTTCAACTGTTTCTTTGTTAGGCTTAACTTCTACATATTCAACTTTGTTATTGTCAACTAAGAAAGTTCTAACTTTTTCATTAACAATTTGTTGAGATAATGTTTGTAAGAAGTCAGGATTTTGTCCAAATTGTTTTAACATATCCTGTGCACCCATTCCATAAGCAGCTGCCAATTGGTTTAACTTACCAGTAAAATCAGATTGTTCAACTGATACTTTTTCTTCTTTAGCGATTTTGTCAATAACTAAAGAATTTTTAATTCTAGTTTTAGCATCTTCAACCAATGTATTGTTAAATTCTTCTTCGCTACCTTGAGATTTCATGAATGTATCCCAATCAATACCTTGGTAAGATAATCTTTGTTTGTAATCAGCTTTTAAAGATTCAACTTCTCTATCAATCATTCTTTGAGGAATTTCAACAGAAGAAGTTTCGATTACTTGTTTAAATACAGCATTTTCAGCAGCTGTTTTCTTCAAGCTTTCTCTTTGTTTTTCGATGTAATCTTTAATATCAGCCTTCAATTCATCAACTGTAGAGAATCTAGTTGATTTTTTAACCAATTCATCAGTCAATTCTGGCATAACTCTTTGTTTGATTTCGTTAATCTTGATAGCAAAAGTTGCTGGTTGACCTTTTAATTTTTCGTCATGGTAATCTTCTGGGAATGTAACTTGAATATCAAATTCATCCTTGATGTTGTGACCAACTAATTGTTCAGCAAATCCAGGAATAAAGTTTGAATGAGCTAAATCAAGAGCATATCCTTTTGCAGAACCACCTTGAATAGGTTCTCCATTACAAGTTCCATCAAAATCAAATAAAACTGTATCTGTATCATTTGAAGGTCTATCTAAAACTAATTCCATAGAAGCGTGTTGCGTTAAAAATCCTTCCAAAGCTTTATCAAAAGCGCCATCATCTTCAGAAGGGATTTCAGCCTTAACTTCTAAATTTTTGTAATCGCCTAATTTAACTTCTGGTCTTGTTTCAACTTCAAAAGTTACTTCTAAATCTTTACCAGTTTCAAATTTGTAATCGGTAATAGCTGGTTGAGAAATAACATCCAATTTGTTATCATAAACAGCTTGACCTAAGTATTTTGGAAGAATAATATCCAAAGCTTCTTGTCTAATTCTGTCAACGCCAACGTGTCTTTCAATAACAGCACGTGGAGCTTTACCTTTTCTAAAACCATCAATATTTACATATTGAGAAATACGATTAGCAGCAGTGTTATATGCAGAAGCAGCTTCTTTTGCAGGGATAACCATACTTATACTAACCAAATTGTCTTGTTCTTTTGTTAATGTTGATTTCATTTCTTAATATCCTTATTTTTACTATACATGCATCTTATCCGATTTTACCGCAAAAAATAATAAAAGCAACTCATACAAAAGGACTACCACCCACTTAGGCACCTTATATCACAAATTTTTACAAACACTTGCACTAAAAATGTATTTGTGGTTGAATTTAAGTACAATTAGGGTAATTCCTCTTTAACCCGATTGAGGTAAAACAACAAGCGGCGGTTGAATTACCGACAAATAATACACAAAATAAAGAAGGAAAATTAAAAATGTTAAAAATCAGATTAAAAAGATTAGGTGCTAAGAAAAACCCTACATACAGAGTTATTGTTATCAATTCAACAACTAAACGTGAAGGCAGACCAATCCAAGAATTAGGTCACTACAACCCCAAAACTAAAGTTATGAAATTAGACAAAGCAACAGCTCTTGATTGGATTTCTAAAGGTGCTCAACCTACAGAAACAGTTGCATACCTTATCAAAAATTGCAACGAAGATGGCACTTTGAACTATGTTAAAAAAGAAACAGTTAAACTTTCTAAGAAAGCTTTAGCTAAAAAACAAGCTGAAGAAGAAGCAGCTAAAGCAGCTGCAGAAGCAGAAGCTCCAACTGAAGAAGCTCAAGCATAGTTTCATCTTAACAGATATAAGAAAAGAGTCCTTGAAAAAGGGCTCTTTTTTATTGTGATAAATTATCTATTTTATAGATTTAAACATTTAACTTATATCCACCGCCATAAATAGTTTCAATATATTTTTTACCGTCAGAGATTTTATCAATCTTACTTCTCAAATGTCTAATATGGACACGAATAGTTTCAATATCATCATCTGGAGAATATCCCCAAATATCTTTCAACAATTTTGCAGAGGATACCATATTACCATGATTTTGGAATAGTAAATTAAATATATCAAATTCTATAGGAGTTAATTTTGCCTGTTTTTCACCAATTTTTACGCTATACTGCTCTGGCAAAAGAGTTATATCCCCAAGAGTAAGCAAATCTCTAGTGGAAGCCGAAATTGGGATTTGATTTGTGCGTTTTAATAGCGCTCTCACACGTACCAACAATTCTTCAATTTCAAACGGTTTTACCAAATAATCATCAACCCCAATATCAAAACCTTTCACCTTATCATTTATTTGAGAAAGTGCAGTAAGCATTATTATTGGAGTATCTTTTGTTTCGTCATTTTGTCGAATTCTTTTAGCCACTGTAAAGCCATCAACATCTGGCATCATTACATCCAAAATTATAAGAGATGGAGCTTCTTGTTTTGCAAGAGCAAATCCCTTTACTCCATCATAAGCTTGGATAACTTTATATCCTGCAAGTTCCAAATTAACCTTGATTAATTCGTTAATTGCAACATCATCATCTACTACTAAAATCTTATTATTCATACCGAAATTCTATAATAAAAGAGATAAATTGAAAATAAGATTAATAAAACTTAATATACAAATATAGCC
>CAVAPR010000018.1:0-13725 GCA_963590665.1 Candidatus Methanomethylophilaceae archaeon | reverse complement strand
GTAGTTATAACGATTATTGATTTTTATAAAAATAATTAAATAGCCAAATATGGGATAAAATATTTTTTTTAGGTTATTATTGTATTGTAAGAAATATACATTTATTTAAGTTATATAAGGAGCAAATAAATTGACAGATTCACCTTTAGACATGTTTCAAAAAAATTCTGAGTTAGAAGAAATACATTTAGGACAACACGTTTTAGCAGAATTTTTTGAATGTGACCCTAATACTTTGAACAGTATTGATAAGGTTGAAAAATATATGATAGATTCAGCCCTAGAATGTGGCGCAACTATCGTTCAAAAATGTTTCCACATGTTCAGCCCATACGGAGTTTCTGGTGTAGTAATTATTTCTGAAAGCCATTTGGCTATTCACACTTGGCCAGAACTTGGTTATGCCGCAGTAGATTTATTCACTTGTGGTTCAAAATGCGACCCTAAAGTTGCTTATGAATTTTTGAAAAAGAAATTCAGCTCTAAAAAAGCAAGTTTCACTGAATTGAAAAGAGGTATAATTACTAAAGACACAATGAAAGTAGTTGAAAAACCTTTTGAAATTATGGAACAAATTGAAAACTAATTAAATTAAAATAATACAAAAATAAACGTTTAAATAGCCTGACTGGAGAGATTGAGATTATGATAGAGAATTAAGATTATCTAGTTGGGCTATTTATACTAAATATTAAGGTAGTTAACTAAAAATATAAAAGAAAAAGGAGAAAATAAAAATGATGAAAGTTGACAATTTATTTAATTTATCAAAGAAAAGCTATGAATACTTAAACGCTGGTAAAGTTTACTCTAAAGAAGAACTAAAAGCAGCTAGCAAATTCATCAAGCCTCAACACAGCACAATCAATGCTCAATGCTATACAAGCCCATTTGGTTTGACAGGAACTACAGCTCGTACAATCAAAGCTGAAAATGCAAACTCTAACACAAATGTTCAATATGCAGTTGCTCACGGTGTACCAGCTCAACAAGCAACTAAAATATTTATTGCTTAGTTTGCTTACAATATAGATTTAATTGCAAAAGGAATATAGCTTATCAAATCTTCAGCCATTACTGAATATTCGGTAAGCTTTTCTTTTGCCAAATCTCCACAAAGTCCATGCAAATAAACACCCAAAGAAGAAGCTTCAAACAAATCCATCCCTTGAGCAACGAGCCCAGAAATCATGCCTGCCAAGACATCACCAGAACCCGCTTTTGCCATTGAGCTATTTCCCGTATTATTTATATATTTTCTTCCATCTGGAGAAACTACAACTGTATTATGCGATTTCAAAACAACTACAGCTTTATATTTTTTAGAAATTTTAACTGCAGAATTTTCAAAGTCAGACAAAATTTCTTCTGTTGTACAATCTAAAAGTCTCGATGCTTCTTTAGGATGAGGAGTTAAAATTACTTGATTAAATTTTCTATCCATAAATTTAACACTATCTTTAGATAACAAATTCAAACCATCAGCATCAATCAGCAATGGAATATTTTGAAGAGAATTTTCTATCACAAAATCAAATACTTCTTTTGCTTTTTCATTTTGTGATAAACCGCAACCAATAGAAATAACAGAAGTCGTATCTGTCAAATAATTTTTAATTTCAGGCAATGGTACAAAGACAACATTTTGAGTTTGAGAGGCAACTGCATCAATAGCTCTTTCAGTTGAAGCCAAAAAGCAATAGCCACAACCAACTTTTAGAGCAGAAACAGATGACAAATATGCAGCCCCAGACATATAGTCCGAACCTGCAATATTTAAAACTCTACCATAAGTTGCTTTATTTGAATTTTGAATTCTTTTTGGAAGTTTATAATCCATTTTGCCTAATTGCCTCATACGCAACAATTGCTACAGAATTAGACAAGTTCAAACTGCGTTGACCCTCTTTCATTGGAATAGTTCTGGCATGAGAATCTTTAACGTATTTATCTGGCAAACCTCTAGTTTCTGGACCAAATACAATAAAGTCACCGTCTTTGAACTCAATATCTGTATATAATTTGTCCGCTTTTGTTGTTAAATAATAAAATGTTCCGTTAGGAAATTCATTGTACAACTCGTCCATAGACTCTAGCTTATGCAAATCAACGCTATCCCAATAATCTAGTCCTGCGCGTTTTGTATATTTACTAGATAGAGAAAAACCTAACTTCCCAACCAAATACAAACTTGCCCCGCAACAAGCACACAGTCTAGCGATATTTCCTGTATTTTGAGGAATTTCTGGTTCATATAATACAATATTTAATTTACTTGGCATCGTTGAACAACTTTCCGCTTTCAGCAACAACTGGAATTGCACGAACTACACAGAAGATAATTGCAATCCAAGCTAAAATAACTGCGACTAAATGAATTGGTTGAGCTATTGAAGCTGACAATGCTGGAATTGCAGCAACAATCAATAGGACAAATGCCGCAACTTTTGCAACTGCATAACTGATTCTCATAAATCTAGAAGCACAAATGAATTTGCCCCACGCTGTTGATTGCATTGATTTATCACCAAATGCAGTCATCCCTTTTGACAATGCAACGCTTCTTATACCATCTGTTGTAAATGCTCTTGCAACACATACAATTGGAAACATAGCATTCAATGCCATATTGCCATCAGCCAAATAACCTAAAATCGCAAATACAATCCAATATGAAAGTTCTACAATTCTATCCCCCATAATATCAAGAACAGAACCCCATTCTGAAGATTGGTTGAATTTTCTTGCAACATAACCATCGACACCATCCATTATAAATGCAATGATTGTCAAAACTACTGCCCAAACATAAGCACATGTTGTATGTTTAAACAGCAAAGCAATAGCTACAAATGCAACAAAAATTCTGCTAATTGAAACAATATTTGCTGCGTTATCCTTTATATTCATTCTAAATCTCTCCTACTTTTTAGTTCTTGAAAGAGCAAAATCAACATTATCAAGATTTTTAGCTCTATCACCTAGCATAATTTTTTCTGCTTCTTCCAAAATACTTACAACGATAAAACCATTTTCACCGTCTGATCTAGCTTTTTTACCCGTTTCACAGCAGCTAATGAAGTGTTGGCATTCAAGTTTCAAAGGTTCAATCTCTAAGTAATCAAGTTGAACATTTTCACTACTACCAGCTTTAAAGTTGTCATAAATAGTTAACTTATGTTCTGGAACTGTATCATCTAAAATTGCAGTCTTTTTAGTTCCTCGAACCAATAATTGAACATGTTTTTTAGGAGTAATCCAGCTATCTGTAATGTGAGCAATAGCTCCGCCTTCCATCTTAATTCCAATATGTGTAATATCCATAATGTCATTTCCATCAGAAGAACATCCAATTGCAGAAAGAACTTTTTCTGGATTTTTGCCTAAAACATAACTAATCATTGAAACATCATGTGGAGCTAAATCCCACATAACACTTCTATCATTTTTGAAATAGTTAATATTTAATCTATCACTTTGAGCATAAACAATATCCCCCAAAGCGCCTTCTTCTACTAACATTTTTAATCTGTTTACTGCAGGATGGTATAACAACAAATGTCCAACCATCAAAACTAAACCCTTGCTATCTGCCAAATCAGCCAAATCTCTAGCTTCTTGAGCAACAGTCGAAATCGGTTTTTCTACGTAAACATGTTTTCCTGCTTCAAGCATTGCTTTAACAAACTTGAAGTGAGTATGGCTTGGAGTAACAACAACTACTCCAGTTATTTCTTTTGAATTTAAAATATCATTAAAATCTTTTGTTGTTTTAACCCCTGGATATTGTTCTTTAACTTTTGCGATATTATCATCATCCAAGTCACAAACCATACCCAAAGCATTCAAGTTGTAGAAATTACGAACGATATTACGCCCCCACAATCCACAGCCTAATACTGCTATTTTTTGTTCAGTCATCTTTTCCCTAACCTTCTTATATACTAACTATCTTATTTTAATTATAAACCCGAAAAGATTTTTTGCAAATTCTTAACAAGTCTTTTATGCCTATCTATTTTGATTTCCCATTTCATTCGCTGCTCGAACACGCATATCATATAAATTCTGAGCAACTTGATAGAAATTATCCCTATCTTCTGGAGTGAAATAGTTTACTAACTTATCTAACAATGGTTTTGGCACTTCTGAAAGCTTAACCATTCTATCTAAAACCTCATCCGTCATTGGATAAAGTGATTTATAATTTTTATAGAAGATATGACGGCATTCTGCTTCCATTTGAGTTGCGTGTTTTACTGCTTCTTGCCCAAGTTTATAAGTCAAAACATTTCGTTCAAAATATAAACCTTTATATTTACCCATAACAAGTCGAATCATCAAGTCATAATCAGCCATCAATTTGAATTTGTCATCAAACATTCTAAGTTCATCAAGAACACTGCGTTTGAAAACCATTGCTTGGCGAGCGCAAGGATTAACTTGAAAAGTACTCAACATTGAAGGAGGAAATAAAAAGACAAAACCTTCTGGATGACAGCAATAAGCTGGGAAGAAACAGAAATCAGCATTTTCTCTTTCCATCGCATCTACAATATCAGCAATCGCAACAACATCGTGGTAAAAATCATCACAACTTAAAAAAGCAATGTACTTACCCTTGGCATGCATAATACCCTTATTCATTGCATCAAATTTTCCTCTGTCAGGTTCAGAATAAAAGCTCAAAAAACCATTATTTTTATAATCCTTTAACAAAGTGATAGTTTCATCAGAAGATGCATTATCAATAACAATATGTTCAATATACGGATAAGTTTGCCTATCTAAAAGATTAACTAACAGCGAAAAATCATCCGTTAAACCTGCATCCACTATATTTGATGTTGGTGTTATGACCGTAAATTCTGGTTCGTACATATTATTTTTATTATCCTTATATTATTAGTAATTTGCATATATTTGACGTAAAATTTGTTCTTCAATATTCTTTTTATCAGAAGAAGATGTTTTTGCATCATTTATCATAATATCAAAAGCGTAAGTATTGCCTTTTCTTGATGTAATATATCCAGCGATAGCACTTGTATCAGACAAAGTTCCAGTCTTTGCTTTTAAATTATCTTTAAAGTATAACATTCGATTTTTTAAAGTTCCTTCCCCTGGAGATGGAATAAATTCTTTAAATTCTTCAAAATCAGATGATTTTGTTCTCGCAACAAGGAAATCAGTCATAAAATCAGATGTCATTATATTATTCTTTGAAACCCCGCTTCCATCAACAATTTTAATATCATCTGTCGGAACATTTAAAGAACCTAGATAGAATTTAAGCATTCCTAAAGAATTAGCTATAGAACCTTTTTCCTCTGCCCATTTAGCACCTGCTAATTTAAAAACAGTTTCAGCAACTAGATTATTACTTGATTTTAAAATAGAGTTCATCGCATCAGTTATATCATGCGTTACACTTGAAACTAAATAAATATTTTTAGCAGGCAACACAGCATTTTGATAACCCTTGTTATAATCTATTTTTTGAGAACTTACAGCATCATCCAATCTCAATTTGAAATATCTTTGAAGATTTGGAATTGGCATTTGTATATTTTCGATTTTTGTAATTTCACCTTTTGCATCATAAACATTCTGGGCAAAATTTGTATCCTTAACTATTGATATATTATTTTTGGCTAAGGTTATATCTGTAGTTATAAGATTCATGAATGTTAATGGATAGAATGGTTTAACAACAATTGCTGGTGGCATATTTTGCATGCCTGGAGTAATTTCAACTTTCAACAAATTTCCATCAAGATTAAATGCACTAAATTTTGGCATTAGAGGATTCATTTCATCATCCCATTGCCAACCTTCACCCCATTCAACAGTATCGAAAATTGAAGAGTCAATATAGATATTTTTAGGTTCAAGAATATTTTTTTCTTTTGCAACAGCCATCATTTTCTTCAAATCTGATGTAGTCAAATATGGGTCTGCACCTAATTTAAAGTACAAATCATTATTGGAACTTTTATATAACTTTGTTGAAAACTCATACTCTGAACCCAATGTATTAAACGAAGCAGAAGATGTAACCAGTTTCAATGTCGAAGCAGGAATCATAGGAGTTTTCTTATTCAAAGAGTAAGCTTCTTTTCCTGTAGAAACATCTTTCACACTAACAGATACAGCATCTTTATTTATTAAAGAGCTAATAGTTTTTGTAACGTTTTCAGCTTGAACTGACGTAATAGTCAAAAATAAAGCAAATATAAAACTAATTATTTTACGCATAATGTTTTCACCTCATAACTAGGTTTAATATCTTTTAGAACAGTACATTTATTTCTAAAATCATACATTTCTTTAAATTGAAGAACTGCAGAAGCTAAACCTTCACCTTCCATAATAGAAGATAATTCTTCTCCTTTATAATCAATAATTCTAGACTCGCCTAGATTATATTCTCCATTTTCAATATAACCACTTTGAGTTAGAGCAATCATATAACATTGATTTTCTACTGCTCGGCACTTTGTCATAACTTCCCAAGGGATAGGCTTATTTGAACCCCAAGCAGCACAATTAACCAAAACATCTGCCCCAGCTTTTCTATAAGCTCTATAAATTTCTGGAAATCTTATATCATAACAAATCGTCAAACCAAATTTGACACCATCTATATCAACCATAACAGGAGAATCTCCTGTAGTAATAAATTTACCTTCATCACATCCATAATAAGAATATAAATGATTTTTAGAATATGTCGCAACAAGTTTTCCGCTTCTATCTATCACAGGACAAGTATTATAATATTTACCATTAGATTTTGTGATAAAACTTCCGCCAATGATATTCATATTATATTCTTTTGCAATTTTTGATAAAAAACGAATAACAGAACTGTCATTCAAATCTTGAGCAGTTTCTTGGAAATGAGAACATGACCACCCAACTGTCCATACTTCTGGAAGAACAAGAACATCTGTTTGTTCTTTCAAATCATTTTTCAAAATATTTTCAACTTTTTGGCAATTAGCTTCAACATCCCCAATAACAGAAGACAGTTGTAGCATTGTAACCTTTATTTTCTTTTCTTCTTCCATAATTTTAACTTTTTAGCCTCTTTAAATTTTTCTGGAGCAATTTCTGCCAAATGAAGTAAAGACTGTTTAACCTCCTCAGCAACTTGCTCATCAGTTTTACCTTCAGTATAAATAGGGTCGCCATAAATATTCAATAAATGACAAGGTCCTAGTGGAGTTGACATCTTGTCCCAAGAAGGAAATCTTACAAACGTAAAGTCTGGAGAATACCAGTGTACAGGAACAATCGGCACATTTGCTTCTCTTGCAAGCACAACAGCTCCAGATTTGACTTCATGCAATGGACCTCTAGGGCCATCAACCATAATTGCAATATTCTCCCCGTTTTTAAGTTTTGAAATCATCTTCAATGTTCCAGAAACAGAACCTTTTCTATTTGATGAGCCTCGACAAGTTTGAAATCCCCAGCGTTCACAAACTTCAGAAATAATTTGTCCATCAAGAGAATTGCTTATTAATATATTTACATTATGTCTATTAGGTAATCCATGAACACAAAACTGATTTTCATGCCACATAGCATAAATACAAGGAGTGATTTCTGGATTATTAAATTCTGTGATATAAGTAAATAACTCCTGTGTTTTCATAATTGCGTAAGCAATATTTGTAACTTGTTTTAAATTGTCTTTATTTATCAGCCTAACCATAATAAAACAATAATAACATAGAAATTAGGAAATAGAAAATTAGTCATAAAAATTAAAATCAGAAAAAATGGTTGACAATAAAAAATTTTTATCCTAGAATAAATGACGTAGCCGAAAGATATTTATTCTTTAGCTTGATAATAGAATAGTATCGGGATGTAGCGCAGCTTGGTAGCGCACCTCGCTTGGGACGAGGGGGTCGCACGTTCAAATCGTGTCATCCCGACCATTTATAAAAAGAACCCCTTATGGGTTCTTTTTTTTGTTTTGTATTAAATCTTATCCCCTAACAAATTTAGCAATTTTCTCACATATTCAGAGGTATTCTTGAAAACGGTCGGAATTATTTCTGAAATACTTTCGCAACCATTTCCATGCAAATTGGCACAGACTTCAGCAAAAGTTTCTCTTCTTCCTCCAGATGTTGTTCTTTTTGGGGTACTACCTTGTACAAAATAATCAATTCCCATTTCTGCTGGAGTAACTTTGCATTCGTCACAAATTTCGTATAATTCTTTTAAATCTTTTCTATAGGCCTTTTTAAATCCTTCTGTTTCAGAAAAGGACTTATCTTCAGTAATGCAATAAAACGCATCATCTAGAGCATGCCCTGTTTCATGGGCTTTTGTATATTTTACACTTTGAGTATTTGGAACATCAAAAAAGCAAATACCATCATCTGTATGCAAAGCCCAAACATCATCATAGGTCTGACCTAAATCCCAACCCCTTGGCTGTTCTTTCGCAAATTCTGGGTATAAATAGGAACATTTTGGAGCAACAATATATTTTTTCCCTGATGCTTTTAGTGCAAATTTATCACTTTTACTCAAATCAGAAGTTGCAGAAATCACATTCTTCAAAAAATCTTTTGAGTATTTATAGTCTGGACAATTTATAATTAAGTTCTTTTTTATAATCATATTTTTTATAAAGCCTTTAAAATTATTGAATTTTTACCATACATAAAATACCTGTAAATTTGAAAACTTACCACCGAAAAACCTTAATCTTCATAATATTTAACAATAGATTATTTGCGTAATGATTTTGACCGTGTTAGAATTAAGAAGCCGAAAAAATAGGCTTGTTATTAAATTAGATGAGGGATAGAGAAAGTGGATTTTATTTCATACACAATAAAATTTTTGAGTTTATTAGCTCATTTTGTAGGAAACTACGGTTTAGCAATCATTTTATTAACTATTATTGTTAGACTTGCAATGTGGCATTTGAACGTTCAACAACAACGCTCAATGAAAATGATGCAATCATTGCAACCAAAAATGAAAGCTATTCAAGATAGATACCAAAGCAATCCGCAAGTTATGCAACAAAAAATGATGGAGTTCTACAAAGAACATAAATTCAACCCAATGGGCGGATGTTTGCCATTACTTATTCAAATGCCAATATTCATTTTATTGTATTCAGCATTGATAAGTCCTCAATTCATTCAAGTTGCTGGCGACCAACATTTCCTATTCATCAAGAGTTTAGCAACAACAATGAGAGCAACTGCAGGAATTTCTAACAATGGAATTCTTGGAATCGATAAAAACGATAAACTCGTTCTTGGAAATACTGCAACAGTATATCTTCCAAACGAAGTTATCAAAAACGTAAAAATTACAGACCCAACTCAAGGGGTTGAAATTCAAGGCGAAATTGAACCAGGAAAAGATATTGATTTAGCAGTAAGCCTTGACCATATCAAATTAAAATTCAGCCAACAAGACAAAATTGAAAAAGCTGATTTGACAGTTACAAATAGCAATATTAGAGAAAACGAAACAATTTCATTTGTAAGAGATGGCGGAGTTTTAAAAGCAACTGTTCCAACTGTTCCAGTTAACAAAACTCTTCATTGGGACGTAATTATTCTAATTGTATTATTTGCAGTTACAATGTTTATTTCTCAAAAGATTATGATGTCAATGACAAAAACAGAATCTTCTGACCCAACTCAACAGGCATTGCAAAAATCAATGGGAACATTTATGCCTCTAATGATTATTGCAACATTCGTAATCATCCCAATCCCAGCAGGTGTATTGTTATACTTGATTACAAGTAATATTATCCAAATTCTTCAAACAATTCTTATCAACAAACAACTTGAAGTTGAAGAAGAAAAAAGAAAAAATGGAGTTTCTGATTTAGAACTTAAAAATGCTAAAAAAGTAAACGACAAAAAGTAATTAAAAAAGATAAAAGATAATTAAAACAGCTCCAATTTGAAAGATAATTGGAGTTGTTTTATGTATAATAGATTTATAAATAAAACTTTAAAAGGAAGATGAAAAATGAATATATCAGAATTCGATTACGAATTACCAGAAGAACTTATAGCTCAAATGCCAGCAGATAAAAGAGAAAATTCAAAAATGCTTGTCCTAAATAGGGAAAAACAAACAATTGAACACAAGCACTTTTTCGATATTGTTGACTATATTGACAAAAACACATTACTTGTCTTAAATGATACAAAAGTTTTACCTGCAAGACTATATGGGCATAAAGATACGGGCGCCAAGATTGAAGTATTTTTACTAAATAAAGCGCAAGATGACAGCTCTATTTCAACAGAATGTGACAATGTTCCAACAGACGGAAAGACTTGGGCTGCGCTAATAAAACCATCAAAAAGAGTTAAACCTGACACCATAATCAAAATTAGCGATGAATTAAGTATAAAACCAATCAAACGACTTGAAGATGATGGGGAGTGGTTAGTTGAACTTATTTATGATGGAGATTTAATTGAAATTTTGCACAAAATTGGGAATATACCTCTTCCTCCATACATTGAAAGAAAATTAACAAGTGAAGAGTTAAAGCAATTCGATAGAGAAAGATACCAAACAGTTTACGCAAGAGATGAAGGTTCAGTAGCAGCCCCTACAGCAGGATTACACTTTACAAAAGAAATACTTCAAAAATTAAAAGACAAAGGTGTAGATATTGCATACGTAACACTAAATGTTGGACTAGGAACATTTAGACCCGTAAAATGCGAAAATATTCTTGAACACAAAATGCACTCTGAAACATTTTCGATAAGCGAAGAAACGGCAAAAAAAATTAATGACGCAAAAGCTAAGGGAAAGAAAATTACAGCCGTTGGAACAACAACGGTTCGAACTCTTGAAACTGCTTATCAAAAATACGGTTGCATCAAGGCATGTCATGACCATTCTGAGTTGTTTATTTATCCACCATACGAGTTTAAAGTGATTGACAATTTGATAACCAATTTCCACTTGCCAAAATCCACATTATTGATGCTTGTTAGCGCATTAGCGGGGAAAGAATTTATTTTCAAAGCTTACGCTGAAGCAATCAAAAATAAATATAGATTTTTCTCTTATGGCGACTGCATGTTGATTATGTAGTGCGCTTGATAAATCTAACAAACTACGTCATGCTGAACTCGTTTCAGCATCTCTAGCTGGTGCGTTCGGACAGAGATGCCGAAACAGGAATGACAATTAATCACAACAAATTCCGTCATCCTGAACGAAGCTAAGGATCTCAAACTGCACAAATAATAGAGAACTATGACATTGCAGAATTGAAATCGCAATCAAAATTTGCCAAAATGTCCACCTCATCCCAACCTTCCCCTCAAGGGGAAGGAGAAAAGAGTTATGCTGAACTGACTAGAAAATTAGCAGAGATAAAATCTTAAATGTTCTTACCATTAAAATTGACAAATTTTATACCATCATTAAATCATGTGGAGGATACATTATTTTGACATATTGAGTAGAATAATAATGTATATGGAAGGTAGTATAAGAGCATGTTCTCTGAAATGATACAAAATTTGTTAAATTCTGGCGGCAAACAAGCAGCAATGCAACGTACTTCTCAAATAAATAAGTACGTTAATAGTATGAATCGTCAATTAAATCCAAACCAAAGTGTAAATAATAGTCCTTTGGATACGATTTATCCGCCAAATGCGAATAATGTTCAATCTTTTGAAAAGGTTTTATCAAGCACAACTCAAGCAAATTTTGGTTCACTACTTCTTAACCCTCAATCAATGAATGTTAATGGGAATATCTATTCTGGCAGTGATGACATTGATACAAGCAATTTGATGAACAACAGAGTTCTCATGAATGCAATCAATGAAGTAAATGAAGCAAGAAGAGATTATTCTAAAACAAGTACAAATAATATTACAAGTAAATCACAACTTTTGGGAATGATTAACCAAGTAGCACAACGTCATGGCGTTGATGAAAAACTTGTGCAAGCACTTATTAAACAAGAATCAGGATTTAACCCAAACGCAACATCTAAAACAGGTGCAATGGGTTTAATGCAACTTATGCCATCAACTGCAAAATCTTTAGGAGTTAAAGACCCATACAATGCAACTCAGAATGTTGAAGGCGGAGTTAAATACCTTAAATCAATGTTAAACAAATATAATGGCAACGTAATTTTGGCACTCGCTGCATATAATGCAGGTCCGAATGCCGTTGACAAATATTCTGGAGTACCTCCATACAAAGAAACTCAAAATTACGTTAAAAACATCTTGGCAAATTATTTATAATTTACCAAGGATAATCTTTTGGAATTTTCCAGCCATTAAGTTTTATCAATTGTGCGCAATAATGGTGATATGTGTGATTTTTGTTATAACAACCAGTAGCACCTACATTTGTACTATATTTTAAAGTCTGAATATCTGTTATGTTATAACCATACGGTAGAACAGCCTTCTCCGTTGAATAATAATCAAAGACAAAGGTATTTTTACCATCAAAACTTTCTTGGCGACAAGCCTTGTCACGAGAATTTAGACAATAGAAAAAATGAATACGCTCACCACTATCCATCATATAAGCAACAAACCCAGAACCATCAAGAAGGTTTACTTTGTAATACCTGCCACTAATCAAAGTTCCTTCATAATCAGCTTTCATATATCTTAAAAGATTTTCATCAAACCACTCTTTTAAATATGCCGCATTAGCCTCCTTGCCACTAGAGGGTTCATAAAAAATATCTCCATTTTCAGCAATAGACATTCTCACAGCTTGATTGATTATGGAATCAAATTTTGCCAATTTTGTTTCCATTACGTGGTGCCGATACTTTGTCATAAGTCCTGGGATTGTAATTGCTGCAACTACGCCTATAACGCCAAGAGTTATTAAAACTTCCGCAAGTGTGAACGCACATTTTTTGAGGAATCCCTTTGAATAACTAGAGCTCTCTCCTAGGGAGACACTAGCCGAACAGGTGAAGCGAAGCTGAACCTTGTGAGACTGCGTACCTTTAGGTTGAGAAAAATTGTCTTTGAGCATTTTGCGAAAAGATACAATTTTGAGAGAGGGGTTGATTTTTTCTTTCAATTGAACCCTCTCCCCTACCCCCTCTTCCCTTGGAGAGGGGCAATTGCCAATGCGTTTAGATAGAAATGCTGAAACGAGTTCAGCATGACAACTTTCTCCTTCTCCTTGAGGAGAAGGTTGGGATGAGGTGGACACATTCGCAAATTTTGATTTCAACATCAACTCCGCAATGCCAGAATTCGCTATTATTTGTTCAGATTGAGATCCTTCGCTTCGCTCAGGATGACGAAGTTTGCCAGAATTATCAAACGCATTCGTCATTCTGAGTGATAAGCTGTTAGATTGCAACAAATCAGTAGAACTTGAACGAAGAATCTCTGACTGTTCTCGTTCAGTTAAGCACCTCACCCTATCCCTCTCCTCAAGGAGAGGGAATTTTGCTATGCACTCTGATAGAGATGCTGAAATACCAAGTAGGAACAGAAAATTACGCATCGATTTTATCTCTGCTAATTTTCTAGTCAGTTCAGCATGACACGACCTGCCAGCTTCTTCTTTACCTTGGCAATGAAATAAATTATTATTATTCCTTATCTTCAAATCTCCACAATGGAACAAGCGGTTACCATCCGCTAAAATATCGGTTATTAAAGCCTTTAAGAGGTTACCCCCCCCCCGTTTTTC
>CAVAPR010000017.1:31674-40307 GCA_963590665.1 Candidatus Methanomethylophilaceae archaeon | reverse complement strand
TTGTGAATCATTTTCGAAATTAACAAGTTTTATTTGTTTGCAATATTTTCATATTGCTCACACTCGTTTTCAGCTATTCTATTTTCAATGTCCGATTTTATTTTCTCAACTCCAACGCTTCACAATCTCGTTCGATTGTTTCGCTATCGGGTTTCCTCTTTCCGACTTCCGTCGGTTCCTTTATCTTATCATCTAAACTTTTAATGTCAAGCGATAATTTTTATTTTTTTCTTTAACTTTATAAAACTTTCGTTTGTTAGAAAAAATCTAAGTATCTGGTTTTAAAAATTTCTGAAGTGCAACTCATTCGCTGCACATTTGATATAGTACATCTAAAAAAATTTGATTTCAACCCCTTTGTTTTATAAATTTAATATTTCGTTACAATTAAACTAAATATGTTATAAATAAAGGGTTTTAGCTAAATTAGGTTATTTAAAATATAAAATTAGTCTTTATCTTCTGGATATTTTTTAGAATATTTACTTCCATAATATACCCATTCACCACCTTGAAGTTCGCTGTGTGGTTGAGAAGAATATGTCCCATCTTCTTTTTTGAAAATATCATCTGATTGATATGTTGGAAGTCCTGGTTTATTCAACTGAGCGCCAATTTGTTCAGGTGTTTTACCTTCTTTTTCGCTCAATTTATCCATTACTTCTTGAGCTGTACAACGAATTTCTTGAGATTGTGCATACAAAGTATCATATTCTGTTTTTAATTCATCTAAAGATTGTTCAGATTCAGAAATTTGTTTTTCATTTTCTTGAATTGTTTCTTTATTTTTATCTATATTATCTTCTATATCTTGTTTTTCGTCTTTTATTTCAGTTTCTTTATCTTTTGCTTCGTCCAATGCTTCTTTAGCAGTATCTTCATCGGCTTTTGCGGTATCATATTCTTCTTGAAGAGAATCAACTTCTTGCTCTGCTTTATCAAGTTTTTCTTGCGCTTTGGTCAAATCTTCATTTGCTTTATCTAATTTTTCTTGAGTCTTAGTTTGTTTTGCTTTTAAGGCATCAATTTTAGATTGAATCGCAGATTTTTCTTCATCAGAGCATGAACCCAATTGAGATTCTAAATCTGAAATTTGTCCAGTTATACTATCTAATTCGCTTTGCGCAGAATCTACGGCAGATTGAGCATTATCAACTCCTTTTTGCGCATTATCACGTTCTGCTTTTTTAGAGTTTAATTTACCCTCAATACTCATTGTTTTATTTTGAGCTTTGCTATATTCAGAATTTTTCTCTTTAACTTGGTTACCAGCCTCACTTAATTCTTTTTCTTTTGCAGATAAATCAGATTCTAATTGAGAAGTTTCAGATTTCAAATCCTCATTTTCAGTTTTCAACTCAGAAGTATCACCAAGTTCTTTTTGTTTAGCAATATTTTCTTTTAATTTTGCATCCCAATCATTGACCATACCATCTAAGGTTTTCAAATTATCCGTAGAAACTTCTTTTGACAAATTCAAAGAGCCTGTAGAGTTTGTAGATCCTGTAGATCCTGTAGATCCTGTAGAGCCAGTAGAACTTGTTGAAGAGCTAGAAGTTGTTTTAGGAGTAGCAGTTGTAGCTTTAGGCGCTTTAGTAGAACCAACACCCAAAGATGAAAGAACAGAGTTTAACTTTGCACCCCATCCCCCAGATGTTACTTGTGTATTCATATTAGGTTGCACCTGTTGAATGATAACAACTTGTTGCGTAGATTGCTGTTGGGTAGGGTTAAATTGTACACCCTGTCCGCTATTTTCTAGATTGCGACGTTTTATCTGCTCGTTTTTAAACAAGTCATTACGAACTTGAAATGCCATCTCTGACTCCTTAATATTTATAGCTCTCATATTAATAAAGTTTTATTTTTATAAGGAATTTCAGCAATCTAAATTTTCGTAACATGTTGTAATATTATTTCAAGGTAAAAGAAAAGCGCTCTTTGTTCAATTTTGACAAAGAGCGCTAATTCTATTTACTTTACAAGTTATTTAATATTTGAGAATGTCCAAGCATCAAAAGTTGGAGCTTCTTTAATATTCATTTCTTGTTTTTTACCGCCAGAGCATTCATCATCATGAGCAATTGGTTTATACAATCTGTTGTAGTATTCAATTACCATTCTGTCTGAATTGAAGTAAGCTTCAGATGTTCTGATAGCTTGACGCATCAATCTAGCCCATTCTGGTTTGTTATCATAGTATGTTGGAATAATTTGATCTTCAATAATGCTCATCAAGCACTTGTGATCTTTCCAATGTCTTTCTTCCCATGACATTTCGTCATCGATTTCTGGATATTCAATAGCGTAACCATTGATACCAGAGAATGTACCTTCTACAGTCCAACCATCATAGATTGATAAATGGATTGCACCGTTAGCGTTAGCGGACATGCCTGAAGTACCAGAAGCTTCAAATGGTCTTAATGGTGTATTCAACCATACATCAGTACCACGTTTCAACATGCCTGACAATTGAAGTTCATAACCAGGAAGAACAACAACATTCTTCAATGAGTGAGATCTGTTCAACAATTTGTTAAACATTTCTTTACCCATAACATCATCTGGGTGGAATTTACCAGCAAAGATAATTTGAACTTTGTTTTCATCTAACAATTTGCCGATTCTATCTTTATCCATCAAGATTAACCATGCACGTTTGTAATCTGCAAATCTTCTTGCCCAAGTGATAGTTAATACATCTGGATCAAATCTCTTACCTGCAACGTTAGCAATGTATTTAAACAATTCAGATTTCATTTCACGTTTAACAGCTAACAATTTTTCTGGATCATTTTGAGCATCTTTAACTCTCTTATCTTGCCAGTATTGAAGATTTACAGCGTTAGTGATAGCTCTGATTGGGCATCTGCCATCAACCCATTCCCACATTTTGTTAGCAACTAAACCGTGCAATTGAGAAACTGCGTTTGCAATTCTAGACATTCTCAAAGCTGCAACTGTTAATGAGAAGTTATCTCCACCTAGACTAACAGCTGTTTCACGACTAGCACCAGCGAAGAAACCGCCTTCAAGTAATCTATCAACCCAGTGAACTTCGTTACCAGCAGCAACGGGAGTGTGAGTTGTGAATACTGTACGTTTTTTAACTTCTTCTAAGTCACCATTGAATTGTCTTAACAATTCAAATGCAGCTGGAAGAGCATGACCTTCGTTCATGTGAATAACATCAAATTTGTATCCAATAGCTTGTAAAATTCTTACACCCGCAATACCAAGAACTGTTTCTTGAGCGATACGAATTTTTTCATCGCCATCATACAATTTGTAAGAAATACTTTTAGCCCAATCGCTGTTTCCATCAATATCTGTTGTTAACAAGTAAACAGGACAAGTTCCAAATAATTCTGGTTCTACTTTATAAGCCTTAACCTTAACTTTTTCGCCAAAACATTCAACTTCTGTTTCTACATTGATGTCAGTTAAGAAATCATAATATTTTCTAATATAAGCAACTTCTACATTGCCAGAATGATCAATTCTTTGATCGTAATAACCGTATGACCATAACATTGTAACCCCGACCATCGGCATTTGCAAATAACCTGCTGAAAGCATGTGAGAGCCAGCTAAAAACCCTAAACCACCAGAATAAGTGCTTAGAGATTGATCCATAGCTATTTCCATTGAAAAATATGCTACATTTGGTAATGACATAATTTACCTCTCTTCTGTTTTTAATATAACTTCTATACACCAAATTTTTCATGTACACATTCACTGTGCCTTGACATTGTAGCATACAAAATCAGAATTGAATACCCCTATAATTAATATATCCTGTAACCATTGCTATCACTGGACTTTATACAGTAAAATATCTTTACAAAATACAAAAAAGAGGTGTTTAAAACACCTCTTTAGTATTAATTCTTATAGATTATGATTTTGTCCATCTGTTCCACGATATGTTCCATCCCCTCGAACCTCGGCTATCTCATTGTTTGCAACAAAGGTTGAAGTCTTTGCATCCCAAATGAAGTGCTGTCCAGTTGCGTCATTATAATATACACCATTGCCTTTACCGCGTGTTTCTCGCAAGCCTAATTGCTCTGCAACAAAAGCAGGATTTGTATATGGATGATTTTGATAAGTTAGAGCTGAAAGAGTTGTGATTTTATCATCTTTATCTCGGATTTCTCTGCGTTTTCTTCCTTTTTCAAGAGGGATATTATATGTTTGGTTTCCATCTTTATCTACATAAGTTAAATTTGGAACTTCTTCAAACTTACCTGTTTCAGAATTGTATTTAACATGCTTTTTCAATGTTTCATGGTAGAAAAAGTCTGGAGAATAAGTAGGTCTATAGCCTTCTTTTTCAGCTTTTTTAACTATTTCTGGGTCTGCACCTTTTGCACCTTGAGGGTCATCAGAATCTTTAACTCTATCTGACACATCTTTCTTATTGATGTATTTATCAACCCAAAGGTCAATTTGTTCTTGCGAGTTGCCTTTGTCTTCTAATTTGCCTTCAAGTTTAACTTGAGCACCAACTAACAGATATTCAACACCTTTTTTATTACGTTTTACCGCATTAGGGTTATTCTTTTCAAAGTTTTCTTTTTCTGTTTTGATTTGTTCTTCTGTTGGTTCTTCAATACCCTTAGCTTTTAGTGAACGTTTGATTATGTCAGTATAATCTTCATCCATTTGAACTGTATAGGTATGAGTACCACCTTCGGTATCTGTATCCGTGTCAGTGTCGGTATCGGTATCCGTTTTGTCTGTATCATCCGCTTTTAAAGCTTCTTCTACAGTAATTTTATCTTCATCTTTATCGGCAACATCAGAAACTTCAGCCATGACATGAGAGAAAAAGCCCTCAACATCTGCTACTTTTATTTCTGTTCCGCCAGAACTTTGTTTGTTCAATTCTTTTGTAATTGCTTCTAATTCTTTTTGCGAAATATCCTTATTCTTGTCAGTATCAGCCTTTTTCAAATTAGAAAAGAAGCCTGCAAGTTCTTTTGAATCTAATTTCGCATCCTTTTTGTTCTTGTCTAAGGCATCAAAAATTAGATTGAACGCTTTGTTTTTCTTGATGGTATCATCTTTCTCGATAGATTTCTTAGGCACTTTAGAAATATCGTAAGATGAACCGTTGATTTTGTAGTCTTCACCCATGTAATCATCCTCTCATTATTTTAAGCACATCTTTATATTTTTATATATCATATATATATAAAGTATTTACTTCTTAGAAAATTGCCCTCAAAAATAAACTCTTATCCTAAAATACAGATAGGATAAGAGTTTATAGAAATTTACAATTGTTAATAATAGCTATTTATTAACTTTATCTAGAATTTTTTCTAATGCAATTTTTACATGTGCATAATTCAAACCACCTTGCATATAGGCAACATATGGAGCTCTCATCGGTCCATCGGCTGAAAGTTCAATAGTAGAACCTTCAACAAATGTTCCACCAGCCATAATGACTTGGTCTTCATACCCTGGAATATATTCTGGTATTGGAGTTACATACCCATTAACAGGGGACAAAGATTGAATTGTACGACAAAAATGTTCCAATGGTTCAGGAGAACCGAAGGTAATATTTTGAATAATATCAGTTCTTTTTTCATTGTATTTTGGAGAAGAATCAAAGCCGATTTCATCAAATATTTTAGAAGCCAAAACTGCGCCCTTAACAGCTTCTGAAACAACAGATGGCGCCATAAACAATCCTTGGAAAATCAATCTGTGTTGATTAAACATCGCTCCACCTTCTGAACCAATCCCTGGAGCAGTCAAACGGTTTGCAGCTCGTTCTACATAGAGCTCTTTACCTGCAATATAGCCACCAGCCTCAACAATTCCGCCCCCTGGGTTTTTAATCAAAGAACCACCAATCAAATCAGCACCAACTTCTAACGGTTCTTTTGTATCTACAAATTCTCCATAGCAATTGTCAACAAAGCAAATACAGTTTGGATTTTTTGCTTTTACCGTTTTACAAATTTTTTCAATAGTTTCAATTGTTAAAGATTTTCTTGTTGAATAACCTTTGGAACGTTGAATTAGAACCATTGTAGTTGAATCGTCAACCATTTCCGCCAATTTTTCAAAATCCACATCCATTCCATTGATTAGTGGAACTTCATCATACAAAACACCATTCCCTATAAGAGAAGAGCGTCTTGTTTCTTCGTCACCCATTGTTCCGATAACTTCTTGCATCGTATCATAAGGAGTTCCAACAGCCGATAACAATTTGTCACCATGTCTTAAATTTCCGAACAAAGCACAAGCTAAAGTGTGAGTTCCAGAAGCGAAATGTATTCTAACCAATGCTTTTTCCGCCTTAAAAACTTGTGCAAAAACTTTGTCTAAAACTTCTCTGCCCAAATCATCATGCCCGTAACCTGAAACAGTATAAAAATGTTCTGGAGCAACTCTATTTTCTACAAAAGCGTTTAGAACTTTTTCTTGGTTATAATCTCTTATTTCATCAATTTTTTCAAACTGCTCACGCAAATCTCGTTCAGCTTGTTTTATTATTTCTTTACTTGTTGTCATTGTATTTACTTCCTTTTTTCTTTGAATATGCCACCATGATATTACAAGCATGCAAAACTAGCAAAGCAGGGAATACAAAACCCATCAAAGCAATTTATAATCCCGATATGAAAAAAATATCATTTGCCATTATTTTTGTATTTTTTGCCCTTTTAGCTAACCCCGTATTATCAGAGCAGTACGGTGTTTATAGCCCAAATAGTTACAACAAAAACTTTTCAGAAGGAGAAAGAATTTTATTTATTCTAGACCTTTCAAATAGCATGGAAGAGCCGCTTGAAGGTTCTACAAAATTTGACTTGATGATGAATACAATGAGAGAAATTTTACCCAAAATCAACCCCAATACTTGGGTTGGTTTAAGAGTTTATGGGCATAGAATGGGTTTTACCCCTCTTGAAGCATGCAGAGCTTCAACACTCGTATCACCAATATCAACTCACAATACTAATAATATAGAACAGGCATTAGCAAAAACGAAACCCAGAGGAATGACCCCAATTACTTATTCACTAAAACAAGCAATCAAATACGACTTTATGGGATATTCTGGTAAAAAACATATTATTTTGTTGACCGATGGAGGTGAAAACTGCGATGAAAGCCCTTGTAAATTTGTAATGAATTTAATCAGAATTAGACGAGATGTATCAATAGATGTTATTGCTTTTAATATACAAGATTCCGAAGATTTGGAACAACTAGAATGTACTGCCCTTGTAACAAGTGGAAAATTCTATAATGCGCAAACTTCAGCAGAATTGATAAATAGCTTCAACAATTCACTCGACGGAGTAAAAAATGTTGAAGCCAAAATCATAATGCCTTAAAAATATCTATAACCCTAAATGTTGGTCTAATTTCATATAATCAATTAAAGCAAAGAATGACCACATTTGAGAGTAGATTCTATAATAAATATCTGGGTCAAAAAATCCTTTTTCTCTGCCACCATCAACTTCAAACAAATTATCCCCTTCACAAGTTGGGATAAACACATACATATAACCACCAACAAAAGCGGCACTCACTCCAAGCATTTGAGTTTTCATAAGAGTTGAAACACCTTTGGAAATCAAATCACCTGAAGAATTAACTACATTTAACAAATTTTCTGTATGTTGCATTTGTTCTTCAAATACGGGATTATCTAACCCCCATCTATGTTTCCAGAAAACCTTACCCAATTCATCTAACTTTTCCATAAATGTAGTTGTTAAAATATAACGAGCCTCAATCTGGTCTGTAGAATAAATTTTTCTACCTCTCATAAATTGAATAGACTCCAACTTAACCTCATCAAAACCAGACATTTTACGAACTTTAAAATCCAAACCTACAACCGTTTTACCTAGAAAATTTTTATTCATTTGGACTTTAAAAATTAAACCTTTAAAATCAGTTTTTGTTTCTTTAACCTCTTTATCTCCCTGTTGTGTAGTTTCAGTATGCGTTAAGCGACATTCATTTACAATAAATTTGCAACCCTTATACTCCCCAGAGATTACATCATCATCATTTTTGTCTGTAAAACTAGGGAATAAACCCATCATTTTTATATCAGATGAGCAAACGGCACTTTTATCATCTGAGAAAGCGACATTTCCACACAAAGATAAAACCTTAGAGCCAATATCTCGTTTAAATCTTATCTTAAAAGCATCTACGCCCTTAAAAGCCATGCTAAAAAATATTATGCCTAAAATAAAAGATACTATAGGAATAATCGGGGTTTTAAAATAATACAAACCAATTCCACCAACTGCAATTGCAAGAATAACTACAATAGAAGCTTTAATTCGAGCACTTTTTTGAAGACTTTTAAATTCCTTGTCATAAGGAATAATTAAAGGTTCTATCTTTGCTTTATAAACCTTCATAAATTCAATATGCGATAATTTTTCCATAGAACAAACTCCTAAATCATATTCAACAATGAAATAGTACTATAATTCCATACAAAAATACTCATTCTATTAAATGAAAACTACAAATTACGCAAAATCAAATCTATAAGCTCATCTGTAGTTAAACCTGTTGATGGGCTTTTTTTCATAAATTCGTCATAGTTTGGTGGTTCTGACATA
>CAVAPR010000017.1:0-31529 GCA_963590665.1 Candidatus Methanomethylophilaceae archaeon | reverse complement strand
ATTATAAGATGTTTTTATAAAATTTATTCGGGGAATTTTCATCACAAAACCTCTTCCATGACAATTATACCCCGAAAAAATTCTTACAAATTACATATTCTTATTTTTATCTTTGTTATATCTGAATTTCGTAAATAGATTTGAAGATTCTGTAATAAAAAATCCCATAACACCAATACCAAACAACAATGGCAAACCTGCAATAAGAACCTTTTGTTTAAGCATTTTCTTATACAATTCTTTTTCATTTCCATCAAACTTTTTCACATATTCTTTCAATTCATCAAATCTTGGAACTTCTAATTTTTCATTCAAGACTTCTTTACAATGACCAGTTTTGTATAGAAGCTTTTTAAAGCCTTTTTCTAACAACTCATTTCCACAAATAATATAAAATCCAACAAGAGGATAACGATATAAAGTTTCTAAGAAGTTTTGTTTTCCTCTATCTTTAGATGAACCGAAGTATCCAGCACCGCCAATCAAAACACAAGAAGTCAATTGTCCACGAGATAAGCATAATTTACCATTATCATTACCAAAATCTAGGCTTAAAAATTTGTTAAAAAAGTTCTTCATCTTTTCATTTTTCTTGAATAGTTTTGACCCAGGGGCAACAATCAATTCTGAAACATGCTGCAAGAATTTTGATTTATCGCCTTTTGCAAGGAGTAAACCTGCAAGACCTAAAGCAGTGCCATAAATTCCTCCAGCCCTTTTAATATTTTTCTTAGCACTTTTTTCAACTTTTTGTGCTTGAGCTTTGTCATCAGACTTTTTATTTTTATCTAAATTTGCAATATTATCAAAATTTGATTGTTTAAAGACTTTCAAAGTCATAATGTTCTTTGCATAATTCAATGTAAATTCCGTAAGAGGAATAGCTAAACCAGCTAAAGCAAGTGCCGCCTTCACAGGCATAAGTTTTTTATTTTGAATAGCAGCTTTATTTTGTAATAGAAGAGAAGCAGGGGTAGAAACTTGTGTTTTTAAATCTTTCGGAAGTTTTTTAGAAAATGCTTTTCTAAAGATTTTTTCACCTAACAATGCTGGGAAATAATAAACAAGAATAGACTCTGTAAATTCTAAAAATGAATTTTCAGCCAATTCTGCCTTGCTTCTTGCAAATACAACTTTAGGAAGCAAACATGTTGCACAATCTTGAATAAACTTGATATGAGATAACCCTGCTCCGCCTTCTTGAATTGCACACACTTTACTTGCGGTTCTTAGACCTAAACCAATTTTTCCAGAGTTAGTAAATGATGGGGTATTGCTATTTATTTTTCTGATTTCCATAAGTAATTTCCTTTTTAGATAAACTGACAACAAAAAATGACCTGAACTCATAAGATCAGGTCATTTATAATTAAACTTAATTTATAAAATTATCAGCTCTAACGCCAACTCAAAAGACCTGTCTTATTCAACAGGCGCCACCAAGATTGAGTGTTTAAATTTAAGTTTGGCATTGAAATTACTTTCCTTTTTTATTTACGAATTTTATGCTAACACGCATATTCTAAAAAATCAACAAAAAATTTTTTGATACTTCAATAGCAAAAAAAATTATTTTCCTGTTTTTTCGTTAATCAAAAATAGGAAAAATAATAAATGTCATATAACATTAACTCCAAAATCATGCCAAACGCTCGTTTGCCACTTACATTCCTAAAAAATACGTTTACTAAAAGGAATGAAATTGCAGGACAAAAAAGTCTTGAATTTTATAAGGAAGTTACAAACGAATGTAAAGACGGAGTTTATTCAATTCAAAGGGTCAAAAAATGTATAGATAAGGTTTTTGCACCACATAAAATTAACTACACCATAAATAGTGAAGAAAGAGGAAAGTTTAGCGGTTCTATCGCAAACATGCTCTCTATTGATAAAGAAGGACAAACCTTACAATATGATGGAGTTGCACTTTTCTTACCTCTTAAAAAGAATAATACGGAAGTCGAAAATAAATATACTTTGTTCCATGAAGTTAGACACATGATTGACTATATATTTAACCCGAAGGTTAAAATGCACAGAATAAATAAACTTGTAGAACATGAAGGTTATACCAACGTTACAGACTACATAAAAGCATATTTTATGGATAATATTTACGCAAAAACAAATATGCGAAAATTTAGAGCCGAAGCAAGCGAACTTATAGACATTTTGCCTAGAGATTTAGCAATAGAATCCCTACAAAAACTTAGGGGACATTTAATTACAGAAATAAATGCTTATAGTGATGAAATTCGTTTTAGATTTAAAGACATAAAAAATCTAAACGACTTAAGAAATAGTCTTAACCTAAAAAGATATTACAAACAGAATTTCAAATTTGAAGAAAAACTTGAATTTGCAAACCAAAAGCTCAAAACATTACTTCAACAAGAACGAGCTTCAATCAAAGAACAATTTGGTTAATCAACAGAGAAAATTTCTCTAATATCATCCATTGTAAGCGATTTTGTAATATTTCTATCTACAGAAATTACGCTATCAACAAGGTTTCTCTTAATTGTTTTAAGTTTTTGAATTTTTTCTTCAACAGTATTTCGTGTAATAAGTCTATATACAAACACTTTCTTCTTCTGTCCGATACGGTAAGCACGGTCTGTTGCTTGGTCTTCAACAGCAGGGTTCCACCATGGGTCGTAATGAATTACGTAATCAGCACCCGTCAAGTTCAAACCTGTACCACCAGCTTTCAAACTGATTAAGAAAATTGGAATTGTTGGGTCATTATTAAATCTTTCAACAGCCCCTTGACGGTCTTTTGTTTTACCTGTCAAATATTCATACTTAATACCAGACTTATCAAGCCAAGCCTTAACAATATCCAACATATCTACAAACTGACTGAATAACAAAATACGGTGTTTTTCTGAAATAATTTCTTCCAACATGACCTTAAGTTTTTCAAATTTACCAGAAGAAATAACATTTTTAACATTGTTTTTGTCATAAAGTCTAGGGTGACAACAAATTTGACGCATACGAAGAAGAGCTGAGAAAATAGACAACCTGCTCTTTTCAAGTCCATTTTGTTCAATAGATTTAAACAATTCTTCTTTTGTACTATCAAGAACTTGTAAGTAGAAATCTTTTTGTTCATCTGTCAATTCGCAGTATGCGATATTTTCAACTTTATCTGGCAAATCTTTCGCAACATCACGTTTCATACGACGTAAAATGAACGGATAAATTTGCAATTTCAAACGTTTTTCAACAATCTTATCTTGACGTTCCATAATAGGGTTTACATATCGAGAATTAAAATCGGCCATAGAGAACAAGAACCCTGGCATCAAGAAATCAAATACAGACCACAATTCTTCCAATTTATTTTCGATTGGAGTACCAGAAAGCGCCAGTTTATGTTGAGAATTTAACTGTTTAACCGCTTGAGCAGTCTGGGAAGTTGCATTTTTGATATTCTGAGATTCATCAAGAATTATGTATCTAAAATTAATATCTTTTAACTTTGCAATATCACGACGAACAAGAGCATAACTTGTAATAATAACGTCATACTCTGGAATTTTTTTGAAGAATTGCTTTCTTTCTCCACCTTGTAATTTTAAACAAGATAAAGTTGGAGCGAATTTTTGAATTTCAGATTCCCAGTTAAATACAACAGTTGTTGGAGCAATAACCAATGTTGGCATTGGACCATCTTCTTCTTTTGCCTTTTGCAAAACAGTCAAAGCTTGAAGAGTTTTACCTAAGCCCATATCATCTGCCAAAATTCCATTTAGCCCATATTTATACATGAACCACAACCAGCCAAAACCTTTTAATTGGTACTCACGGAACTCTGCATTGATACCTTCTGGAAGGGTCATTTCTTCAACTGTTGAGAATGTTGACATTTGTTCCCAGAATGTCTTAAACCTATCACTCAAAATAAGTTCAGCTCCTAAGTTTTTAAGCTCATTAATCAAACCAGCTCGATAAGTTTTAACGGTAAATCTGTTATCTGGGTTTCTATAAACATCAAACGAGTTGAAAGATCTCATCATTGAGTAAATATTTTGTGCTGGATACTCAACAAAACCAAGGCTTCTAATTCTTGCATACTTTTCATCGCTTTGAATAGTGTCATAAATTTCGTCAAAGTCGATAACTTCATCCCCAACTTTTCCGTAAATTTTAATATCAAAACTATCTGGCTGTTCGTCAGAGAAATCAATTTCTGCACACAATCTGAATGGGTCATCCATAATTTTGAAAAATGACATATCATCTTTTTCTTCAAATCTCCATCCTGGACCAGCTTGTTTTAAATAATAATTATAAAAATCTATTGCGTTTTCTTTTTCTAATGCTAGGTTGTTTGTCTGCATCGGAACAAATTTACAAGCCAAAAGCATTGCATAGGCTTCGTTTTCGTGCTTGATATTACGTTTAACCCAATAAATCATATCTTCATCTGGCTTTTTAACCGTAATATATGGAGGTTTTTCATTTGTAGATTTTGAATAAGGAACTCTTACACCATCATATTCAAAATCCAAAGATGCTTTCAATGATTGGTCATAATCAATGCCCATAGTAACAACATTGATTGGAGGGCGTTCTTCAAGCATCAATTTAGAAATCTTTTCATCAATAACAACATCCATAACTTGACGAAGTTTTGGCAAATCTTCATAAATAAATTTTCCACATTCCGCATCTTTCAAATCTGTGAATGATGATTTTGTAATATTTTGCGGAATTGATTGAATTGCAACATTTGTAGGGAAAATTATATTTTTATATCTACCCCATTTCAAATGTCTAGAAAAATATCTAACTTCTTCAAATGGATAAACATCATCTTTATCTGGTCTTTGCCATTCCAAAGATAATAATAAAGTTCCAGCAACAGAAGAAGAATTCACATATAAAACAAGTTTCCATTCTTCATCTGCGAATTTTAAACGTTCTTTTGTTTTTTCATCTAAAACTTCATCCGCTTTTGATAACAATGAAAAAACTTGTCCAAATTTGGCAATTGGAATATCATACCAGCCAGCTTTTTTATCTTGCCTTGAGATTTTTAACAACTGTTGAAATACTAACAATTCAACTTTTTGAGAATTGTTTAAATCAAAATTAGGGTCTTGTTTTTGAGCTTCAATTACCCCTCTCAAAATTGGTTCAATTTGACGAACAATTTTACCAGTATCTCTTGCTCGAACAAGGATAGAAAAGAAATTAGCCTTACGTTTTGGATTGAAATGGAAAATATAATTTCCTTGAGGTTCTTCTGTTAGAGCGGTATTTTCATCTGGGAAATCAAACTCCATACCGAATTTTGTTTCTAACCAATCCTCGTAAGCGTGTTCATTCACAGCTTTAAGAGCAACGGCAACAGAGTGTTTGCACCATTCATCTTTCAATGGACAGCTACAACGAGCTTCCACTTTGTTCTTTTTGAAAATCAAATCAGTATTGTAATGGTCTTGAAAATTACCCTTAACCTTTCCCATATAGAAATTCTTTTCTGGATAATTATCAAATACCATATCTTTCAAATAGTATTCGTAACCTCTGCGCCAATTCCCTGCGCCTGCATGTTCTTTTATAAACTTGTAATTAAATTCTGTTGCTTTACTCATCGATAGAGTATATCTCTTTCTTTTTTAAGGGGACAAACTTCCAATAGAGTTAAATCTATAACCCCCTTAACCCTCACACCAAGATTATACAAGAGAAAATTAAAAAAGTAAAGGGCAAAGATATTTTCTTTGCCCGCTGGAATTTAATTATAAAGTAATTAAGAATTATAATCTCTTCATATCACCGATAGAAGTTGTTCTTGTTGTATTTTGATATTGTTTTGCGATTCTTTCTCTTTGGTCTTGAGAAAGTTGTTTAACAATTTTTCTTCCATCTGCGGTGTGAGAAACATTACTATCTCCTATTTTTACTGAAACTGTTGGAGGTAAAAATTTCTTCATTGAAACAGTTTTGTCACCAGCTTTAGTTCCAGAACCTATAACCTTATTATTTACCTCTTGAACTTTTTCTACAGAAGGGGTTTTATCTTTACCAAGAGCCCAACGGAAACCAGCTGTCAAGGCAATACCGTTTCTTCCACCGTTTCTAATCATTGCTTGACCAAACGCAATGAAGTTATCTTTGAAACGTCTTTGAACACCAACACCATACTCAATGTAAGGTTTGATACTAGAGTTTGGAAGTTTTACATTATCCGCAGTAACATTTGATACATTCATAGCATTCCAAACCATACCAACACTTGCGTATGGCTGCCAACCGTTTTTAGTATTTGCAATAAATCTTATGTTTGGATTTAACAAGATTGAATGCATTGGATCAGCATTTATTCTTACACCAGAAGCACTTGTATAATCAAATGTTTTACCCATTGTGTAACTCATGAACCAAATAGGTTGGATAATGTATTTGCCTTCTTTAAATTCGAAGTTGTAACCAGTTTTTGAACCAACACCAGCTAATAATGTTGTAAAATCTTCATTACCATAAGCGTTAGTAGTTTGACCAACACTAGCACCAGCACTCAATGTCAATGCTGTCCAGAAATTTCCTTTATAGAAGGATTGAGTCAAACCAAGAACACCGCCGTTCATTGTGGTATCACCACCGCCATAACGCAATTGTGAACCGTTATAACCAACGTAGCCAGTAGTTAAACCAGTCCAACCATGTTTCATTTTTTGGAAGTCACTATCAAAACCAACCAATGTACCATAAGTTGTTGCATTAACTGATGGAGCATTTCTCAAGTTCATTTTTTCAAATGTTACATAAGGACGAACCCAACCAGCTTTGTTATTAAATTCAGTAGCAATAGAACCTAAGTTATCATTGAAATCAGAACTCAATGCGTATTGATTTGTTTTTATCATTGATAATCTTTCCATTGATGGCAATTGAGTAAATGCATCAGCGTGTTCAAATACATACTTAAAGGTTTCGTTTACGGTAGCATTTGCACCAGCTTGAGCATTGACAGGAGCAGCTAATACTGCAGGGTTGAAAGCATCAGCGCCACCAGAAGTACCACCACCACGGATAAATTCAAATTCTCCAGATTCAGGCAAATAACTTACTGAATATTTATATATTTTGCCCATATATTGATTTGAACCATTATATCTAACAGTGTTAGCAAAAGCACTATCTGCAAACAAAATATCTGTTTTATCTTTTACTGGATCAGCAAGAACATTTAAACCGTTAACATTGATATTTCCAGCAAAAGAGCCATAATTATCTGATGTAATTCTGCCCATAGTTTCAGTTGCGGGGTTAATATCAACAGAATTAATATTGATTGTTCCATTATTTGAGAAAGATTTCAAATGTAATGGACTTAATCCCATATTGTTGATATTCATAATTCCGCTATTGATAGCTAAACTATTATTATAATTTAATTGAGAAGCATCGTTTACATAACTTGTCACATCATTTTGAGTAATATTTGCATTCACAATTTTGTTGTTAATGTAAATCTCACCAGCACTGTTACCAGTCATTTTTAAGTTATATTTGTTACCATTGATTGAATCATTTAGGATAATTCTACCTCTAGATTGAGCATCTAAAGTCAAAGTAACATCACCTTCGCCATCTGGAGTTTCCATATAGATTGCGTTTTGTTCAGTTACACCGTTGATTTTTGCAACGTTGCCACTAAATACAGAATTGTAACCATTCTTAGATACAATATTCAAATCTTTTGTTGTATAAATCGCACCGCCCTTACCATTTGTTGAAGTGTTATTTATAAATGAAGAATTTGTAATTGTACCAATTCCTTCTTCTGCAAACACCGCACCACCATTTGCGCCAGCTTTGTTATTTGCAAAAGTTGAATTTTCGATACTACTAATTCTTGATGATGTCCAAATTGCACCACCTTTATTAACAGCTTTGTTACCGTTAAAGTCTGAATTTGAGATTTTATCAATATTTCCAAATGCAAATATTGCACCACCATTACCAGAATTAAATGTATCACTTGTCATTCCAGTAACTTCGTTTCCAGTAAATGTAGAATTAGAAATATCTTTTATATCTCCAGAAGTGAATATTGCACCACCACCGCTATAAGTTGAACCGTGAATATCAGATGCTTTTCCTTCTGTTTTGTTGTTTACAAATGCGGAATTATTTACCTTGTCAATTGGTCCCCAAGCGTGAATAGCACCACCTGTAGACCCCGCAGTGTTACCTTCAAAATAAGATTCACCTAAATCATTAATTGAACCCTTTGCAAGAAATATAGCACCACCACTTGTTTTAGCAGAGTTGTTAACAAATTTATTTTGACCTTCTAGGTTGAATTGATAACTTTCACTAGATGGAGTAATAGCGATAGCACCACCATTTCCAGCCGTAGCAGGATTTCTTCGTCCTTCATCATCTTTACCAACAGCTTTGTTACCAATAAAAGTCAAATTCTTCAACTGACCAACATTTTCATTATCTGAATAGATACCACCGCCGTCAGATGCAGTATTATTAACAAATGCAGTATCAATAATACCTGTTAAAATTCCATCATTTGCAATAGCACCACCGTAAGAATGAGCCAAGTTATCTTGGAATAATGATGAAGAAATTAAGCCAAATGGGTTTGAACCAGTATTCCAAATCGCACCACCAACACTTTCTGTCGCATGGTTATTGATGAAAGATACTTTTTCAAGACCGTTCATTGTACCAATATTCCAAATACCACCACCAGTTTTGGCATAATAATCTTTAATCAAAACATTTGTAATCTTACCAAATTGACCATTATTCCAGATAGCACCACCTTGGTCAGCAATATTATTATCAGCACCACCTAAACCGTAAGCGTAACCATTAGTCCAATCACCGATTGTACCGCTGACATTGTTTATAACACCACCATAGCCAGCTTTATTTGTAGAACTTGACTCAATGCCAACTTTGTCAAAAGTTACATTTGTCAAATTACCAATAGTTCCATAGTGATTCCAAATACCGCCACCGTTAGATGCACTAATATCTTCAAAAGATACATTAGTAAAATCACCAAAAGTACTACTTAAGTTCCAAATTCCACCACCAGCAGATGAAGCGTGTAAATTTTTAAATGCTACATTTGAGATATTACCAAATTTTGAATAACCAGCATAAATACCGCCGCCATTTGAAACTCGATAATCAGAATCCGCACCTTGCATAACGCCAGTATCCCAATTGCCGACAGTTGCGCTATTCAAAGATACAACACCGCCAGCACCGCCATTACTAGTCACTTTGTTATTTATGAAATAAACATTATTCCAATCTTTAAATGTTCCACCATCCATTGCGGAAATTGCAGAACCTGAACCAGCTTCATTATTTTCAAATGACACATTTGTAAAGTTGCCAAATTTTGTATTTCTACCTTCTCCAACACAAATAGCACCACCAGCACCATTTGCAGTGTTTCCTTCAAATTTGACATTTTCAAAGTCGTCTAATGTCACACCTCCATTCACTGACAAAGCACCAGCATTTTGCCCAGCTTTGTTGTCTTTGAATGTAATATCTTTAAACTTACCAACAGTCAATGGAGAAGAATCGCCAGAATCAAAAACGATTGCACCTCCAGTATAACTTGACTCATTCTTTTCAAATAATACATTTGTGAAATTACCAATAGAAGCAGAGATACCGCTATAACCACGGTTATTTACATAGATAGCACCTCCACTTGAACCATAATTTGAAATAAATTTGGAATCAGAAACATCTCCAAGAGAAGAATCTACATCTAGATATAATGCAGATTTATTTCCATAAGATGTTCCACGACCATTATTTTCAAATAGGGAATTTTTAATAGAGCCAATCTTGTGACTTTCACCACTTCCAGTAAAACGAATACCGCTATTAGCGTTATCTTTGATTGTAACTCCATCAAGTTCATCAATATCACCTTTAAAAGAATTTATACCATAGCCTTTATTGTTACTGATTTCAGTATTTTCAATTCTTCCGATATGAGCAGTATCAGAACTATCAGCCTTAATTGAGTTAATACCAGTAGAAGAACTACCAGTAATTTTAGAATTAGAAATTAAATCAATCTTCCCTCTGTTTAGAATTGAATCACTACCAGTATTGTCGTGAATATTAGTATTATCAATAGTACCAATATAACCAGTATTATAAATAGCAGAACCACTAGAAGCTTGGTTATTACCTATCTCTGAATCTGAAATAGTTGTAATCGTACCGTCATTATAAATTGCACCGCCACTACCAGATTTGTTACCAGTAAATTCTGTTTTAGAAATTTTATCTATTTTACCAGTCTTATCGTTAAAAATAGCTCCACCCATAGCTTGATAACCAGCAGAAGAAGTATTTCCTGTAAATTTTGTATTAGTAATAGAGCCAATTGTTCCAGAGTTACCAATAACTCCACCTTTTACAAATTGGTTTCTATAAGTTGCATTAGTTGTATTATTTGAGAAAGTTACATTATCGATTGATTTTATAGAAGCACCAATGGTATTACCAATGATACCACCATTTGCACTCATCCATTGAGGGTCAGAATCATCACCAACAATATTTGGATTGTGCACATTTAGAGTATTCTTATCAAAAGTGGCATCTTTGATAGTCAAATCTTGAGAAGTATTTTTAACAACACCGCCTTCGACATTCCACTCATTGTACCAAGCGCTAGACCAGTCATCAGCGTGCCAATCGTTATTGTTAATTCTATTTGAATAATCGCCAGTGACAGTTTGGTCAATAGCATCAATAATAATACGATTGTCAACTTCTGCGCAAGCTGGAGTTGCAGCACCGACTACAGCAAGTCCTGTCAATGCGGCGACAGAGAGGGCTTTAAGGGTTACCCCCCCCCCCCGAAACGGTTGTTATCACTTGTTTTCACTTTTGAATATTTTTTCTTCTTTTGATTAATCGAAATCTTTCTCATCTCAATATCTCCGTGGATTTATAAAATTGTAAAAAAAGTCTTAGTTTGTTTACATCAACAGAACAAGCATTTTCACACTTGTTCTGTTATAGAATTTATAATCTTTTCATATCGCCGATAGAAGTTGTTCTTGTTGTATTTTGGTATTGTTTAGCAATCCGTTCTCTTTGGTCTTGAGATAATTGTTTAACAATTTTTCTTCCATCTGCGGTATGAACACTTGAATTAGCATCACCAATTTTTACAGAAACTGTTGGAGGAAGGAATTTCTTCATTGAAACAGTTTTGTCACCTGCTTTAGTTCCAGCGCCAATAGTCTTATTATTTACCCCTTGAACTTTTTCTAATGGTTTTTGATTATTTCTACCGATTGCCCAACGGAAACCAGCTGTTAAAGAAATACCATTACGACCACCGTTTCTAATCATAGCTTGACCAAATGCGATGAAGTCATCTTTAAATCTCTTTTGAAGACCAACACCATATTCAATGTAAGGTTTTATGCTTGTTTCTGGTAATTTGATTCCGTTAGCAGTAGTACTAGATTCGCTCATAGCATTCCAAACCATACCAACACTTGCATAAGGTTGCCAACCGTTTTTAGTATTAGTAATAAATCTTACACTTGGATTCAACATAATTGAATGCATTGGAGAAGATTCAATTCTAACACCTGCAGCGTTTGTATAATCAAAAGTTTTACCCATTGTATAGCTCATAAACCAAACAGGTTGAACGATATATTTGCCTTCTTTAAATTCAAAGTTGTAACCAGTTTTTGAACCAACGCCAGCAAATAGAGTTGTAAAATCTTCTTTTCCGTACATTGTATTAGTTTGACCAGCACTTGCACCAGTACTCAATGTCAATGCAGTCCAGAAGTTGCCTTTGTAGAATGATTGAGTGAAACCAATCAAACCACCGTTCATTGTAGTATCAGCTCCAGAATATCTTAACTGAGAACCAGTATAACCGATATAACCAGTTGTAATACCAGCCCAACCGTGTTTCAAGTTTTGAAAATCACTATCGAAACCAACCAATGAACCGTAAGTTGTAGCATTTACAGCACCAGCATTTCTCAAGTTCATTTTTTCAAATGTTACATAAGGTCTGAACCAACCAGCTTTGTTATTAAATTCTGGCGCAACCCCTGGGATGTTGCCGTTGAAATCAGAACTCAAAGCGTATCTGTTTTCGTTGATTTTTGCAAATCTATCCATTGAAGGTAATTGAGTAAACGCATCAGCGTGTTCAAATACATAGTGGAATGTTTCGTTAACAGTTGCGTTAGTACCAGCTTGAGCGTTTACTGATGAATTTAATACCGCAGGGTTGAAAGCATCAGCGCCACTAGAACCACCGCCACGGACAAATTGGAATTCCCCAGTTTCTGGCAAATATCCAACAGAATATTTGTAAATCTTACCCAAATACTCATTTGAACCATTGTATTTTACAGTATTAGCAAAAGCGCTATCTGCAAAGAATACATTTGTTTGAAGTTTGTCTGGAGTAGGGTCATCTAGAACGTGCAAACCGTTTACATTAATTGTACCTGTTTGAGAACCGTAACTATCAGCGGTAATTTTACCCATAGTTTCAGTTGCAGGGTTAATATCAACAGAATTAATATTGATTGTTCCATCATTTGCAAAAGATTTCAAATGTAATGGAGCTAATCCCATGTTGTTGATATTCATAACTCCGCTATTAATTGCTAAGCTATTGTTGTAATTTAGCAATGAAGCATCGTTTACATAACTTGTTACATTATTTTGAGTAATATTAGCATTTGCAATTTTATTGTTGATGTAAACTTCACCAGTTTTATCACCAGTCATTTTCAAGTTGTAGCTATTACCGTTGATTGTATCGTTTAGAATAAATCTACCACTTGATTTAGCATCTAGAGTCAAAGTAACATCATCTTCATCCTCTGGAGTTTCCATATAGATTGCGTTTTGTTCAACTTTTCCATCAATTTTGGCTAAGTTTCCACTAAATAATGAGTTGTAACCATTTTTAGCAACAATATTCAAATCTTTTGTTGTGTAAATAGCACCGCCTTTGCCATTTGTTGATGTATTGTTGACAAATGAAGAATTAGAAATTTCACCAATCCCACCTTCTGCAATCAACGCACCACCATTATCACCAGCTTTGTTGTTGGCAAAAGTTGAATTTTCGATTTTATCGATTGTGCTGTAAGAATATATTGCACCACCTTGGAAAGATGAAGTGTTGTTGATGAAATTAGAATTACTGATTGAACCAATTTTACCAGAATAAATCGCACCACCGTGCGCCCAACCATCAGCACCATTTGCAATAGCAGAGTTGTTTGAGAAAGTACTATCTTCAATTGATGTGATATGACCAGCATTGATAGCACCGCCATCTGCATTCAATTCTGCAGATGTTGCTTTGTTATTATCAAACAAGCCGTTAACTTTTTCAATTCCACCATAAGCGTAAATTGCACCACCTAGTGCATAGTCTTTAGCTTCAACGTAGTTGTTGCCAAATGAACCTTTTAAATTCTCAATTGAACTTGTGTAGATAGCTCCACCTGTAGCATTTTTAGTTGCAGATTTTGCATAAGAATTTACATAAGTACCATCTATATTTTTAATTCCACTAGTAGCATAAACAGCACCACCCATTGCAAATTCGCCAGCTTCAACATAGTTATTTGAGAATACACCGTTTAGGTTTTCAATAACAGAACCATATTCAGATGCTATCGCACCACCAGAAGCGTTTTTGCTTTTTGAAATTGCATAGTTGTTAGCAAATAAATGGTCACCATTCAATTTCAAATTATAAGCTAATATAGCACCACCTTTAACGTGACCATCAGCTTCAACGTGGTTGTTTAAGAAATCAGCATCAAGATTGGTATTATAAGAATATAATGCTCCGCCTTCTGCACCATATCCTATTCCAACGGTTTTTGCATAGTTATCTCGGAACAAGCCTGAAATTTTGTCAATATTACCTCTGCTATATACTGCACCACCAGCAACGAACTCTTGACCAGATACATGGTTGCCAATAAAGTTACCTGTTAAATTACCAAGACCCGCACTATTGTATAGTGCCCCACCCTCAGATGTTGATTGTCCTTCAGCGTAGTTATTGATAAAGTCAGCTGTAATATCTTTACTTGCAAATGTGCTACCATTGAACCAAGCACCGCCTTGAGCGTTAGATGTTTTAGAAACAGCATAGTTGCCTTCAAAATACAATTTTACCGCATCTTCACCTTGAATACTACAATTCCCATAACCGTAGTTATAAAGAGCGCCACCACCTGCATAGCCATTTTCTGACGTTACAGAGTTTCTTATAAATGTTGAATCGCCTAAGCCATTAATAGTCGCTTCATTATATATAGCACCACCCTTAGCTGTACTATCTACATGTGCAGTATTTTCAACAAAATTACCTGTAATCTTACCAATAGTAGAACTTTCTTTGTTAGATATTGCAGCACCTTCAACAGAACCACTAGATTCTACGCTATTTTGGTAGAAATTACCAACAATTTCACCTTCAATTTTTGAACTACTTCTATTCACAATTGCCGCACCAGTAGCATAAGTAGCGCCAGTAATCTTGTTCCCAATAAAGTTTCCAGAAATACTTATTCCATCTTCTCTAGCAGAAATAGTCCCAGAATAGTTATTTGCAATACCAGCGCCTTCAAGAGTTCCATTAGAACCAACTAATTCATTTTGAATAAAATTACCAATAATACCGTCATTTATAATTGAATGATAATTGTAAATACCAGCACCAGCGATATAACCACTACCGCCAGTAATTTTATTTTTTACAAAATCGCCTTCTATACCATTGATTATGGCAGAAACCCAAGAACCATTGTTACTATAACCTACATTATAAATTCCTGCGCCCATACCAGAACCAGTTATAGTATTAGCGATAAAATTACCTTTGATACCATTGGTAATTTCACCTTCATTATAGATAGCTGCACCAAAATCACTTCTATTATCTATATGGTTACCAATAAAATCACCTGTAATACTTTTAATTACTGGAGCGTAATCACCTTGTTTGTAATTGTAAATCGCACCACCTCTTTGAGCGGTGTTTTCTATGAAGTTACCTTTAATATCTCCAATATGTCCATCATTCCAAATTGCGCCACCAAAACGACCAGAAGTGTTTCTTATGAAATCACCTTCAATTGAGCCAATTTCTGGAATAACATTTGAACCATAGTAATAATTATAAATTGCTCCGCCATCACTAGAAGCAGAGTTACCAATAAAATTGCCCTTAATAGAACCGATATAAGGATTTCCTTTAGTTCCATTTGTTGAGTTATAGATAGCTCCACCAACTGCATAATCTCCAGTCGTAGAGTTGCCTACAAAATCACCCGTTATACTATTGATATTATTAGTGTTATAAATCGCACCACCCAAACCAGTTGTGCGAGAGTTACCATTGATACTGTTTCCAATAAAATCAGCAACAATATCACCAATAGAACCATCATTTGCGATTGCACCACCAATATTATAAGCAGATTTATCAGCATCTAATGGAGCTAGAGTATTACCAACAAAATATCCATTTATATTAGATATTGTTCCTTTATCACTATTGAAAATTGCTCCGCCTTCAGCGTTAGTGGTTGAATTAGAAGAATTGCCAGCAAATCCAGCATTGATATTCGTGATAGTTGATTCATTACGAACCGCACCACCGACAGCGTAATTTGCATCAGTATTTTTATTATCAACAAAAGTTCCTTCAACATTTTCAGTTGGAGAGTAGATTTCAGTTCTGCTTTTTGCCTCTGAATTGTCATATTTTACATTAACATCAATATCACCAGCAGAAGTTTTTACATTAAAGTCTTTTGAATTTTCTGTACCTGTTCCATATTCGGTATTTTTATAATTAACTTTGTAATACGCATCAGTAACAGTCCCTGTTTCTGTATCATAACTAGGGATATACAAAGTATCAGAAGCTTTACTTGCTTCATCTAGGGTATATGTTGGGACTGAAGGAGTTGGAGCTTTCTGGACATCTTGTGCTGTTGCAGCTCCACCAATCATAGCTAACCCCGCAATCGTTGCTACTGATAAAGTTTTAATTGCGCTCTTATTGGACTTAGTACTTGTTTTTGAAAATTTTCTAGACTTTCTCATCTCAATTACTCCGTGCTTTTTATAAATTCCAGTATTATGTTTAATTTTTAAAAATTGATAGTGTAATATTAATATGATATAATGTCTAAATTTAATTTTTCATCCATCAGGAAATGTATTTTTGAAACGTATATTTTTATTATAATACTTTTTAATTAATAATTCAAGTCTATTGTTAATATAAATAATACATTTATACCAGTTCGTACAGTTTATTTTCTTTGAATTATGTGTTAAAATGTTGATGTTAAAAGTTTAAGTAAGAGGGTAGAAATGAAAAAATTAAAAATAATAACACTTGCTCTATTAATTTCTCTTGGTACAGGGCTTACAGTAAACAAAGTTTGTTCTCAAGTTGCAACAACTCCAACTGTTGTAAAAGCTGCTGTTCCTCAACAACAAGCAACCGTTGAATACATTACAGTAAATCCGCTAGATGTTGTTGCAAATCCAACAAGATACTTAAGGAAAAATATTAGAATTAGAGCAAAATTTGACAAATTTTCAACATTGGGTCTAGATTATTCTCCAGCAATGAGATCTTCTGAAAAATATATCTCATTCCTTATTCAAAGACCTGATATGACAAGTCACGACATTCCACTTTCAGAACTTAAAATTTTCTTGAAAAAAGAAGTTGCTGAAAAAAATATCGACCTAGATGCAGGTGATGAAATTGAATTTACAGGAAAAATATTTTCAACTGCACTTGGCGACCCTTGGATGGACGTAGATTCTTTCAAAGTTTTAACAGTTAAAAAACCAAAGAAAGAAACCTCTGAAAACTAGATTAAATTTACAAAAGATGGAATAAAATTATGGAAAAGAGTACAGAAAAATTTTTAACAATACACGGACATTTTTACCAACCGCCAAGAGAAAACCCATGGTTAGAAGCTATTGAGTTGCAGGATAGTGCATTACCATTCCACGATTGGAATGAACGTATTTGCAAAGAATGCTACAATCCAAACTCTGTATCAAGAATTGTAGATAACAAAAACCAAATTCTTGATATTGTAAACAACTACCAATATATGAGCTTCAACTTTGGACCAACACTACTTTCTTGGATGGAAGAGTTTGCCCCACTTACTTATGAAAGAATTATCAAAGCTGATATTGATAGTATTTCAGAACATTCTGGACACGGAAACGCACTTGCTCAAGTGTATAACCACATGATTATGCCTCTTGCAAATGCTCACGACAAAGAAACCCAAGTGAAATGGGGTATCCGTGATTTTGAATACCGTTTTGGCAGAAAACCAGAAGGAATCTGGCTTGCAGAAACAGCCGTTGACGATGCTACATTGAAAGTTCTCGTAGATAACGGAATTAAATTCACTGTTCTTTCTCCATATCAAGCCTTAAAAATGAAGAAAACAGGCGACAAAGATTGGCAAGACGTAAGCTGGGGAAATATCGACCCTGCAAGATCTTACAAATATAATCTAAAATGCGACCCGACAAAATCTATAGATTTATTCTTCTATGATGGCGCAATTTCTAGATCTGTAGCTTTTGATGAATTACTTAAAGATGGAAACAGATTTATCAAAAGATTAAAAGAAGGAGTTTCTGAGCAAAGAAATTATCCTCAATTAGTCAATATTGCAACAGATGGTGAAAGTTATGGACACCACACTAAATTCGGTGATATGGCGTTATCTTATGTACTAAAAATCAAGGCTGAAGATGAAGGCTTTAAAATCACCAATTATGCAGAATATTTAGACAAATACAGAAGTGATTACGAAGTTGATATAAAACAAGCATCTTCTTGGAGTTGTTTCCACGGAGTTGGAAGATGGAAAGAAGATTGCGGATGTTCAACAGGCGGTCACCCAGGATGGAATCAAAAATGGAGAGAACCATTAAGAAACGCACTTGATTATCTCCGTGATGGGTTGGCTAAAGTATTTGAAGAAGAAGGACCAAAATACTTCAACGATAATCCTTGGACAATTAGAAATAAATATATTGACGTAATTTTAGATAGAAATTATGCAACTATAAGAAAATTCCAAAAAGAAAACTTTAACCCAGACTTAACAGAAGAACAAAAGGTTAAAGGTATGGAACTTCTTGAAATCCAACGTCAAGCAATGTTAATGTACACAAGTTGCGGTTGGTTCTTCTCTGAAATTTCTGGTATTGAAACCGTTCAAATCATGAAATATGCAGCAAGAGCAATGCAACTCGCAGCAAGATTTACAAACGAAAACTTTGAAGAACATTTCAAAGAAATTCTATCTAATGCAAAAAGTAATATTGCAGAATTTGGAACAGGTAAAGATATTTACGAACGTTTTGTAAAACCTTCTGTTGTTACAGCAAAACAGATTGCTTGTTTGTGGGCTATTTCATCTCTATATCAAGATTTTGAAGATGAAGAAGATGTTTATTGCTATACTGTCAAACGTCATAGTTATCAAAAAGTACAAAAAGGAAGCTCTAACTTCTTAGTAGGTCATATTGAAATCAGATCAAAAGTAACATTGCAAAGAGCAGACTTGATGTTTGCATTGATGCAATATGCTGGCGGAGATTTCCATTGTGCAATAAAAGAATTTTCTAATGATGCAGAATTTAATGAGCTTCAAGCAACTTTAATCAAAACTTTCGCTCTTAACCCAATAACTGAAATCATTAGAACTCTTGATGAAAAATTTGGAAAAGAATATTTTACATTGAAAGATATTTTCATTGAAGAAAGAAAGAAAATTCTACAAATTCTTCTAAAAGACCAACTTGAAAAATTTGGAAATACGTATAAAGAAATGTATGACCAAGGCAAGGGTTCTATCTATCACATGCAAAATCTTGGACTTGAAATTCCGAAAGAATTTAAGATTTCCGCAGAATACGCATTAAGCCATAGATATAATGACTTACTTGCAGGCAGTGATGGATTTGTGGAAGCGCCTATTGTTCAACAAATTAGAGATATTAACTTTGAAGCAAAGAGAATGAATATCACAATTGATAAAACTCCATCAAACAAAAACTTTGCAAAAAGAATTATCACCAACCTAAATAGATTAACTAAGAGTTTTGAAATTCAACAAGCAGATACGATTATAGAACTGTTTGAAATAATTGAGAAATTAGACCTTCAAATCGATATTTCCGAAGCTCAAAATATTTACTACAACAAAATATATCACCGAATTGGCGATATTTTAGAAAATAATGAGAAAGAACCTAGAGATAAAGATATTAAGTTTATCAAACTATTATTAAATATAGGAGAAAAACTTAACATCAACATCGGATTCTACAAATCAAAATTAGAAAAACTTGGTTTTTGCTAAAAATAAATATATATAATTAAAAGGCACATTTCTATTTATCGGGAATGTGTCTTTTATTTTTCCTTATTTACATTACTTTACAAAAACGCAACTTTCTCCGACAAAAATACTTTATTATATTAGGTGTAGAAAATAGGGAAATTGTATCATGCAAGTTACGAGTCAAAACGTACAGCAACCGAATATTCCACAACAGGTTAAATATAACTGCAACTATAATAATAGTACGGCTCAAACAGCTCCTCAAGCTCAACAGCCCGCACAAACACCTGTTCAATATTCATACCCGCAAAATTATTACGTACCACAGACTCAAGCCCAAGTGCAACAAGCACAAGCAGTTCAAACTCAATGTGCTCAACCACAACCTCAAAATATGCAAATTCCATCTTCAACATCAGGAGTTAACATCCAAATCTTCAATCCATCAGTAACTCCTCCAGGAGCAACACCTCCAACTTATAATGTAAATGCTCCTTGTTACCCATCAAATTACTATACAAATCCAATGGGTAATGGTGGTGCAATAAATGGTGCAGGACAAGGTCAAGCTGGAACAACCCCAAATGGAGCTGGTGGTGCAAACGGAGGTTCTGGTTCTGCAAACGGTGTAGGTGGTCAAACAGGAACAGACAAAAACACTGAAACAAATAAAACCACAGAAACAGAATCAAAAGACGGCAAGAAAACTGAAAAGAAAAAAATTGTTCAATTAACAGATGACTATATCAGAAACTTGGAAAATTATTTGAATAGCCAAGAAAAAGATGTTAGATTGTCTGCGGCAAAAGAAGTTTATGCAAGACTTGAAGAAGACGAATCAAGAAAAGACGACAAAGCATTAACAGCTCTAATCAACAAGATGTTACAAGACCCATCAGAAGAAATCAGAGTTCTAGCAATGGCAGCATTACAAGGACGAATTGTAACAGGTGATGACTTTACTGTTGGAGTTCTAACAAGAATGCAAAACGACAAAGCTCACTACGGAATGGATGCAGTAGATGCAAGCAAAATCTTACTTCAAATGTCAGGGAAACAAGTAGAAAAAGAAGTTCCAGTAACAGAAAAATCAGAAAAGAAAGAAAAAACTGAAACAAAAACAGAAGAAACAAAAAGCAGTATCAAAAAATAAGGTGTAAGTAGGTTATGAGAATAGGAAATATAACAAAAAAAATATTACCTAAAGACCCTTCACAATGGGTAGTAAAAGGTATTGGAGTTGCCGCTCTTGGAGCAGTAGCTTATGATTCGCATTACCTTGGAAAAATTCAGGCAGACTTATATTCTAGTGAAAAAGATGCTGCAAGTACTGGTTATTACCTTAATAACTCAATGTATTCAACTAATATGAGCAAAATTCAAGAGGGCATAAAAGATGCTTCTTATGAAATGGAGCTAGATTGCGGTTGGAAACGATTTATCAATGAAGGCGTTGGATACGTCAAAGGATTTACCTCAATGCTTGTATCTCATGTCGTTCCATTCGGATTAGGCTTAGGTGCAGTATTTTCAAAAGGAATACCTAGCAAAATTTGCGCTGGAGGTTTAGGAATTTATGGCGCTTACGAACTTGTAAAAAACTTCTTTGGATGGGGCACTCCTGGAGGAACTTTCAAGTAATTTATTCTTGATTGTTTAAATATTTTTCATACAAATCAGGGCGACGAGTTTTTGTTCGCTCTATTTGTTGTTGAAGTCTAAATTCATTTATGTCCTTGTGATTGCCATTGAGTAAAACTTCTGGAACTTTGTACCCTCTAAAATCTCTCGGCTTTGTATATTGAGGATATTCAAGCAAACCATTTGAAAAACTATCCTCTTCTGCGGATTCAATTTTCCCTAATGTACCATTCAATTTTCGACTAACCGCATCAATTAAGCATAACGCAGGGAGTTCTCCTCCAGTCAAAACAAAATCGCCAATAGAAATCTCTTTTGGTTGGATAATTTCCCTAATTCGCTCATCAAAACCTTCATAATGTCCACACAACATAACAATTTGGTCATATTTTGCAAGATTTAAAACCAAATTTTCACTTAAAGGCTCACCTTGAGGAGATAACATTACAGTAATTGAATTTTCCAACTTTTCAATACTATCATAAGCGTCAATATAAGGTTGAGGAGCTAAAACCATACCCGCTCCGCCTCCATAAGGGGTATCATCAACTTTTTTGTGTTTATCAAGGGTAAAATCACGTGGGTTGATCGCATTTACAGAGAAAACACCACTCTCTTTTGCCCTTTTCATAATACTTACATCGCAATAGGATTGAATAATTTCTGGGAACAAAGTCAAAACATCAAAAATCATTCTAACAACCCTTCAATATTATTTATCATAATTTTTTTGTTCTTAATATCAACAACAGGAACAATTGCTTTTACAAACGGAATAAGCGAAATCTTTTTGGAATTTGTTTTTACCGAAATTAAATCGCTTGCGCCATTATTAGACACTCCGATTACAAAGCCTAATTTATTTCCTGTTTCATTATCAAAAACATTCAACCCAACAAGTTCGTCAATCAAAAACTCATCTTCGTCAAGATTTTCACGAACAACATCTTCTTCGACAAAAAGTAAGCAACCTTTCAAAGGAATGATGTCATTTATTGAATCGATACCATCAAATTTTACAATCAAAAAGTTTTTGTTCTCACGAACAGACTCAATTTTCAGTTCTTTATATTCGTTGTCTTTTTTCACAAAAACAGAGTCCAAAGACAAGAAGAAATCTTGTTGATTTTTTGAATAACCAACTCTTGCTTCGCCTTTAATCCCGTGGAAATTAACAATCTTACCGACTGAAATATACTTAGTCATAACTATTCTTCCGAAGTTTCTGCTTCAACCTTTTTAGGTCTTCCACGTCTTTTCTTTGGAGCTTCTTCGACAACTTCAGCAGTTTCTGCTGGAGCTTCTGTCGGCGTTTCCACAGACTCTTCTACAGGAGCTTCTGCTTTTTTCTTTTTAGTTGCCTTAGGTTTTTCAGCTTTTTCTTCAGCCTTTTGATTTTTAAATTCTTCTGGAGCATCTGGTCTATCTTGATTCCAACGTTCTAGACCCATTTGCGCTCTAACTAAACCAATACCAACGTGAACTCTCCATTCATCCATTTTCAATTGAGCAGCAATAATTTTGTGACATCCAATTGGAGGTAATGGCAATAATGGTTCATAAAGCATTTTAATCGCATTCAATTGGTCTGGAGTAATAGCCAATTTACGTTTTGGGAACGGCAATTTAGGAAGCATCATTTTTTGTCTAACTAAATTGATACCGAAAAATACTTTTCTTGGTTCCAAACCGATTTTTTCACCGATTACTTCGTGTGCATCTGGATTTGGAAGAGGTAACATCAACTTATACAACAATTCAATTTGTTCCAACTGTTCCTTACTTACAAGTAACTGCTTAGGAGCTTTGTTACGATTGTTCATTGGGCGACGGTTGTTATTGTTGAATCTATTTGGACCTTGAGGTCTGCGTTGTTGATAACCACCTGCTCTATTGTTGTTGTAACCGCCTTGACGATTGTAGTTATTGTTGTAACCACTTTGTCTATTATCTCTGTTATATCCACCTTGGCGGTTGTTATCACGGTTATAGCCACCTTGACGATTGTAGTTATTATTGTAACCACCTTGTCTATTATCTCTGTTATATCCGCCTTGACGATTATAATTGTTGTTGTAACCACCTTGTTGAGGTCGGTTGTTATAAGATCTTTGAGGTCTATTGTACGGTCTTTGATTATCATCACCACCAGATGAATAACTACTGTAGAATTGTGGTCTTTCTTCTGTTGAATAACTTGGGGTTTGTTCTGCAGGTTGAGAAGTAGCAGAACCTTCCGTAGAAGAATCAGAAGAATTAACCATCATCTTTTTGTCTGGGTACAAGCAATCAGGACAGATTACTCTTTTAGGGTTTTTTGTTTCAAACTCACGACCGCACTTAATGCACTTGTTTACATACATAATTTAAAAGCCTCTTAATTGATAATAAAAAAATAACTCATAATAAAAAATAAATTTAAGGTAACATCCTCACAATACAAAATCGATTTCAAATAAAAATTCTAACTTATAACAATATTCTAACATGGATTTTGAATATACGCAAGCCCTAACCTCAACTACTTCTCTACCCAGAGGGTTACAGGACCGTCATTGATAAGCTCAACATCCATCATAGCACGGAATTTACCCGTCTGACATGGAATATTAAGACTTTTAACTTTATCAACAAAATACTCATACAATCTTACAGCATCTTCTGGTCTTGCAGCCGAATCAAAACTTGGGCGAGTACCTTTTTTGCAATCTCCACAGAGTGTAAACTGAGAAACCACAAGAATTTCACCAGAAACATCTACAACCGACTTGTTCATTTTCTCATTTTCGTCTTCAAAAATTCGCAATTTTGAAACTTTATCAACAAGCTTATCTGCATTTTCTTCTGTATCGGTTTTTTCTACCCCCAGAAAAACCAATAAACCTGCACCAATTTTTGAATACAACTCATTTTCTATTGAAACAGAAGCTCTTTTTACTCTTTGAATTAGCGCTTTCATAACCTATTTACCAGCCTTTTCAAACAATTCTGCCTTAGTAATTTTTCTACCGCAAGATTTATCCTCATCACAGAATCCAAGTCTTTCACATTTTGGAACAAGGTATTCTTTCAACCAAGGTTCTTCTGCAATCAAAGCATCACACATAGATTTAACCATACAACGAATTTCATACTGAGCTCTTGTACATAATCTTAAATTTGCAAGGTGAATAAGTTCTCTTAAGTTCAAACTTGCAACAAGAGAACTTGCCGCAGCATTTGGCATAACAAATCGAGCATCTTCAGCAGGAATACCAGCCTCTACAAATTCTTGATATTGGTCAGAAATTTTACCCATAAATGCGATAAATTTTTCTTTCAATTCGGGATTTTTCTCAATAGTTGGAGGAATAATATAATCAAATTGACCTTTTTCTTTCACATAACGTTGAGATTTTTGAGAAAAAGACATGTGTCTATGACGTACAAGCTGATGAGTACAAGCCCTTGAAACATTTGAAATAGCAAAACTAACTTGGATATGCTCAATTGTTGAATAATGTCCAGAACCGATAACTCTTTTTATCAATTTCAACATTTTTTCTTCATCAACAGCGTTTTCATAAATATTTATAGGAGTATCGGCACTATAGCAAGTTCTACACGCTGTATAAATAGTCTTCAACATATTGTTCGGTTTTGAAATCAAATGAACAACTGGTTTATTATTCCCTTCCATTACTTTCTCCTCTTTCTTTTTATAAAGAATACATCATGCCAGAAACTTTTGGCAAACTCTTAACATCTACAAAACTTTTTAAGCAGTAATTTCTGCAAATTGAACACTCTTCACTACTTTGCCTAAATCTTTTGGATTTACTTCCACTTGATAACCAATTTTACCAGCACTAAAAATTATTGTATCAAAATTTTCAGCAATAGCATCAATAATGACTGGGAAAGGCTTTTTCAACCCAATAGGAGAACACCCACCATGGATATAACCAGTCAAAGGCAAAAGTTCTTTTTGTTTAATCATTTCAACCGATTTTTCACCAACAGCATGAGCGGATTTTTTCAAATCTAATTCCTCTGCAACAGGAAGCATAAAAACGTAATGCTCTCTTGACTTTCCAACAGTAACAAGACTTTTAAAAACTTGAGCAGGATTTTGATTTAGAACACTTGCAACTTCCACTCCGCTAATAGCATCTGTATTCGAATAACAATAATGTTTATAAGGAATTTTTGCCTTATCTAAAATTCTCATGACATTTGTTTTATAATCCATAACTAATTCACCTGTCTTTTTATCCATTCCATAATTAAATCAACTAAATATTCTTGTTGTTCTTTTGTTAACTGAACACCCTTTGGGAATTTGTGCCATTTATTTATACAACCACGACAACAAGTAGCAGTTGCATGTTGAGCGGTAAAAACGGGATGACCACGCATTGGAGTTTGTTTTCCATCATTTGGGATATTCGCAGGAGCAACTCTTTTTGAGATAAAATCAACAGCGTGGCTTCTGATTGTATCAACTCCTTTTTGTTCTAAATACAATCTGTCCTTTGGGTTTAGCTTAAACTTTTTGCGAAAATCTGATTTATTTAACCTATCAAAAATTTCATCATACATACTCATATCTCCAGAGTTAATTCTATCACCAACTAAACATTTTCATCATCCACAGGAATATTTAATTGGTAGCGGAACTTATAAATAATTTGTTTTATACTCCACAAATAACCGAAGAATAAAACAGATGATGCGCTAATCCAAGCAATTGGTCCAGAATAAAATATTCCAACATACCCAAACTTCATAGCAAGATAAATTGCAGCAAAGGCTCTCATCGCAAGTTCTGCAGTACAAGCAAGAAGAGGGAATACTGTTTCACCCATACCTTGTAAAGCGTTACGATAAATAAATATCTGTCCTAAGAAGAAATAATAGATTGTACTAATCAACAAATATTGATGAGCAATATTTATTATATTTTTTGTCGCAGAACCAATAAATGCACTAATAATATCAGTTCCCCACAATCTCATAACAAATGCCATCAAAATACTCAACACAATATTGATAGTTGAGGTATTTATTACGCCAAGTCTAATTCTTTTGAACTTTTTAGCTCCATAATTCTGAGCAACATAAGCAGCTAATGCAACCCCAAATGACATCATAGGAAGAGTTGCAATTTGTTCAATTCTCAATGCAGCAGTAAGTGCCGCAATTACATTTGAGCCAAAACTATTACATACACTTTGGATAATTAAAATGCCAACACCAATTATAGAAAACTGAATTGCCATTGGAACACCAACTCTTAAATGTTCATAAGCAGAAGTCCAAAATTCCTTTTTATCTTTGACAGAATCAAAATCCTCTTTTGACAAATGCAAAATTGGGAACTTATATTTGATAAATAATAAGCATAATAAAAAAGAAATTCCTTGAGAAAGAATAACTGCAATTGCAGACCCAGGGATTCCCATGTGGAAACATTGGATAAAAACAAGTGCAAGGATAATATTAATAATTGAAGCAATTATCAAAAAATATAATGGAGTTTTACTATCCCCTAAAGCTCTGATAATACTTGCAAGCATATTGTACATTGTTGTTGCTATCAAACCAATTGTAATAATTTCGATATACAAAAACGCATTGTGATAAATATTTGATGGAACATTCATCCAATGTAGAATAGGATTCATCAAAAATACACAAACAACAGTGAATAATAATGTAACAATTGTACTCAAAATAATAGATACAATAACTGAATTTTTAACTCCAGAAATATCCTTAGCGCCATATCTTTGACCAGTGACAACAGCAAATCCGTTAGTCAATCCAACAATCACAAATGTTATCAAGAAAAACAATGGAGCAACTGCACCAACTGCCGCAAAAGAGTCAACTCCAAGAGTTCTGCCAACAATTACCAAATCCGCAATATTATATAACTGTTGAAAAATATTCCCTATCAAAAGAGGAATAGAGAATAGAATTATATGTTTTAAGGGGTTTCCGCTCGTCATATCCGTAATCATAAAATTACACCTTTTTATAAATTTTTACACATTCTCTTCTATACAAATTATACGCTAAAAAGATAAGGTTTCGAAAATATTTTCAAAACCTTATCTTTTATTATGAAATTATTCTATTTTATTAAAGATTTAGTCCATTCAGACACTACATTTATACCTTTAACCGCTTTTTCTTGAATTTCAGCTAATCTATTTGCAACAAAGATTCCAAAATCTTCAAACTTCGGTAAATCTTTTTTCATAGAGTTTACAACTTCACCATTTTTTAAATAATATTCTTCAAACTTTGTATCGTTTGACAAAATCTTCACTGTAGATTTATCTTTCAAAGGGATAGTTGCGACATTCAAGCCTTTTTTGGCGGCATATTTGGTAAAATCAATATTTGGTCTTATTCTTTGAACACAAGCCATATTAAATTACTTCCTTTCGCTACTTTTACAATATACAAAAAATACCTAAAAAACAATATTTGCCATTTTTTATAAAATTCATAATAAAAGTTTACAAAAAACATATTTATAGCAATAAAAAAACTTGAGAAGATTTAATAAGGCAAAAGGAGTATTTGTATGGAAATCAGAAACAACTATAATTCAACAGTAGCTTTTGGAACAAAAATCCCTTCTAATGTTAAAAATAAGCTATTTGAACTTATTGAAAATCCTAGTGCACAAATCAGAGCAAGAAACGATAGAAAAAATGCCATTACAAGAGATGTAATGAAAAAGATTGACGAGATTGAAAAGAGCAATAGTGACTTTTTTGAACTAACAATTATGACTGGGCATACAGGCAAAGATAGCTTAGGACTAAAAGAATCAAACAGTCATACAAGAAAAAAAGTGGAAATTGACACGATAAATAAGGAAAATCTTCTTTCAAAATTTCTTGCCTTAAACTCTGAAAATATCAAACGTGCAGAACAAGCATTTTAAAAACGAAGAATATTATTTATATGAGATTCAAGAGAATTTGCAATATTCAAAATTTTTAAAATAGACAAATTTTCTGTACCTCTCTCCACTCGGCTAATATATTCTCTTGAAACCCCTAATTTTTCAGCAAAAAACTCTTGAGTGTATCCTTTACGGACACGCTCAGCTTTAATGTTTAAACCCAGTTGTTTTAACAAATCATTATCTTTGTACATACAACTTAATTTTACTATATTGACATATAATTTGTGGTAACTTATAATGTACCACATAGAGAACTTATATATTCTACAAGGAGAGAGCATGACATCATTCGGGAAAAGAGGATTTACTTTAGCAGAAGTACTGATAACCTTGGGTATAATTGGCGTTGTTGCAGCAATTACAATACCTGCGCTTATTAGTAATTACCAAATGACAGCAAATAGAACCAAACTAAAGAAAATTGTATCTATCCTTAATCAAGTAGGACAAATGTCAAAAGAAAAATACGATTTTGACTATTCTGGAATGACAAGTTCTTATGCAGACCCAGTAAATGGAAGTTGTACTGACAACCCAGAGTCAATAACATCATTTTGCGCAATGATAAATGGAACTCTTACAAATACTCAATATCTTGGATATAGTAGAGAAAATTATACAATCACAAAAGTATCCACAGAATCTTATTCCCCTTTTAACTCCAGACACCAAGCTTGGAAACTCGCAGAAGGTGCAATTATCGCAATTGAAATGGACAAAGCGAAAAATTGTACACTAGAATTGGGACAAACCATAGATTCAACTTGGCTTGCAGCTCACGCTGGTTGTATTGGATATATTGATGTTAATGGGATAACACGACCCAATAAAGAAGTTTCGTGCTCAGATGGAAAGACAACATCATTTTCTCCAGACAAACCTTGCACTGTAAAAAAAGATAAAAGATTTATGACTGACGTATATCCAATTGTCTTCCACGACTCAACCGTTGAACCTGCAACAAATGCAGCCGCATATATTTTTAAACAACAATAAATAAAAGCTAGACAAACATTTTTCTTTGTAATTAAATATTCTTGGAATGAAAAAGGATATGTGATTATGCGACCAATTACCCCTCATCAAATTGAGTCACTTGCTACTGCGCAGCAGCATTTCCACGACTGCTATATTTTGTCATCTCTTGGAATCTTGAGCAGAAGCCCCAAAGGACAAAAAATTTTACAAAATAATATCACAACAAATGGACACGACTTTAATATAAAATTTCAAAATGTTAATGGAAAAACTGAAGATTATTTTATTTCCGCAGAAGAAATTCATAACCTAAAATTCAAAGACAAAGAAAACAATCTACTAGATTTACATTGTCCTATCGTTAAATCGGTTGAACTTGCGATGAACAAACTTATAAAAAATCATCCTTTCCAAAAACCACCAATTTATAGAACAATGGAATCTCAACAACTTTTTGAATACAACAAACCTTCAAGATTTTTAGAACTTTTTACAGGGCAAAAACCTATAACCCTAAATGAATCATCTCTCAGAATGTCACTTATGAACAAACTGCGTGATGCAGGAGATTTAATGTTGAAAATTTGGGAAGATAAAGATTCCGCATTCATTATAGGAACAGGAATCCACATGGGTAAACTCCCATCTTGGCATTGTTTTGATATAACAAAAGTTGATATGCCAAGCAATTCATTTACCGTCTTTGATCATAGACAGAATGAAGAATTGAGATTTCCAGTACTTAGCGGTCTGCTTAATTTCAAATTCTTAACAGGATTTTTAGGAAAAGATTTAAAATAAACTAAAATCCAGTAACAATTGCTTCAAACATATCAGTAAACATATCTTTTATTTCGTACATTCTTTCTCTCATACGAGGAATAAATTTGTCATGCCCGAAAGTTTGTTTCATTCGACTCCATTGGCGAACGTCTAACTTTGTATCATGCATTGCATCAAATCTATCCATCCTTGCTCGAAAATCATTTGGTAATAATTTTGGATTTGGAGATTTCTTAGCTTGAAGACGTTTAAGAACCTCTGTAACAAATTTATAAGAGCGATCTTTCATAACTTTTTGTCTGTCTTTAGAAGGTAATGCGTGATAAGCATTCATTCCAAAATCTTTATCTTCTAAACGGAAAGTATCTTTCTTCCCGTCAAGAATAGCATCCACTCTTGCTTCTCTCAAGGTTACAGTATTATATGCACCATAAGTTTTGTATTTTCTTGTTCCTATACATACGACATCATTTTTGCCCAACTTGCTAACCATTCTCTTAATCTTAAATCTTTGAGGAAGAGAAAATAATTTTGCTTTATCTGATAAATCGTATCTTGCACCAAATGTAATTTTATTATCCATAGTAATTATTATAACATCCGTAAAAATATTTTTTGCTAACTAGCAAAAATTTTCATTGATAAGTGTTAAAATAACACGTATGAAAAACAAATTCTATATTATATCCCAAACAACCCAAAACTTTTCGGATTACATGTCACGGACAATCCGATTATCTAACCAAACTCCGCAAACAGTGAGAGAAGTTATCTTAGGCAAAAAGGGGAAAGTTGAAGGGAAAATTGCGACATTTCTAGATAAAGATGGAAATGTTATAGAAAAAGCGTTCAATATAAAAGGCAAACCTTTAAGAAATAGAATTTATTCATACAAAACAAGCGAAATCGAAGGAGATGAGTTTGTTAAATCAACTGAAATTAAAGAATACACACTTAAGCGAAATCTCGTAGATGTATTTAGAAAATACCAGCAAAGACTTGAAAATTTGAATATCAAAACAACTCTCTGGGAACAAGAGAAAATTCAAACAAACCACGTATCAGAAAATATTCCCAATGGAATAAAATACGTAACGATTTCAAGGATTCAAAACTTGAAAAATAAAGAAAATGAATTTTTGCATAGCTTCACACAATATAAACCAATTATAAATGACAAAATCTCTAACAATCATCTAATTAAATATATTGAATATGTTGTGAATGATAAATTCAATGCTTTTAAAGAAACTATCTATACTCTAAATATGAAAAAGCCAAAATTTGACTCTTTTCTTGGATTTAGAGCTTTAAGTTTAGAAGATTTTAAAATTCCAATTACTGAAAAATTTCTACGAGATAGAGGAATTAAACACCTAAATTATAAAATTATCCCAGATTCTATCCCTCAAGATATAAATGACTCTTGGAGAGGACTATTTTGCGATGGGAATATAAAATTTCGAAAAAGTTGGATTCCAAAATCAAAAGCCGAATTTGTTTCAACCTCCAGACACGAAGTTGAACACGGATGGCAATATTATCTTGATGCCAGAAATGGAGGAAATAGAGGAGATTTTCTGACAGAAATAGGAGAAAAATATGGCAAACTTACAGACCCAAACCTTCAAAAAGAAGCAAACGAATACACAAAATCAATAAATAATTATGTCCCAGCCAAAAAAGACTATAAAAAATACCTAGAAAAT
>CAVAPR010000016.1:42629-54666 GCA_963590665.1 Candidatus Methanomethylophilaceae archaeon | reverse complement strand
ATATAAAAGGGAGTAGAAGTAATATGACAGAAAATAGAATTTACTTTGTGGATGTTACAAATAGAGATGGGGTACAAACCTCAAGATTAGGTTTGGCAAAATTACAAAAAACAATCATTAATTTAATGCTAGATGAAATGGGAATTACTCAATCTGAATTTGGATTTCCAACAACAAAACACGAATTAAATTACCTAAATGGCAATTTGGAACTCGTAAAACGAGGAGCAATCAGAACAACAAAATTATCTGGTTGGATGCGAGGAATGGCATCTGATGTAGAACAATCATTCCAAAGCGTTCCAGATTTGCAATACGTAAATCTTTCACAATCTACTTCTGAACAGATGATTTATGGGAAATATCTTGGAAAGAAAACTCCAGATGATATTATTGCAATGACAAAAGAAGCAGTTGAATGCGCAAAAGACAAAGGAGCAAAAATTATTGGAGTTAACGCAGAAGATGCTTCAAGAAGCGATATAGATTTTCTTATCCGATATGCCAAAGAAGCAAAAAAATCTGGCGCATATAGATTTAGATATTGTGATACTTTAGGCTATGAAGATCCTCAAACAACTTATGATAGAATTTTTAGAATTGCAAAAGAAACTCAAATGCCAATTGAACTTCATTACCATAACGACTTAGGAATGGCTGTAGCATGTTCAGTTATGGGTGCAAGAGCAGCAATTGATGCGGGAGTGGATGCCTATATAAACACAGCTATTAACGGAATGGGAGAAAGAGCTGGGAATGCAGATTTAGTATCTTGCCTTTTAGCTTGCTTAAAATCAGCAGGATTCAAAGGGAAATATAAAATTGATGAAAATATTAAACTCGATAAGGCTTGGAGATTAGCAAAATATACTGCTTATGCCTTTGGAGTTGCAATTCCAATTAACCAACCTGCAGTTGGAGATAATGCTTTTGCTCATGAATCAGGTATTCACGCAGACGGAGCATTGAAAGATAGAAGGAACTACGAACTTTATGATTTCGAAGAACTTGGAAGGGGTGAACCTGAAATCATTGAAACAGGTCGAATGATTACAACAGGAGAATACGGAGGAATTAAAGGTTTCCGTAACGTATATAATAATCTTGAAATTGAGTTCAAAGATGAACACGAAGCAAGGAATATTTTGGAACTTGCGAGATATGCAAACGTTCATACTCAAAAACCACTAACAACAAGCGAACTAAGATTTATCTATTATTATCCAGATATTGCAGCTCAAGTTATGACCGTATCACCATACTATGAACCGATTGGAGCAATAAAAGATAGAGTAGAAGAAGAAAAATTAAATCCACCAGTTAGCGTGATTTAATTTTCTAAAAAGTTGAAAGCCCTTTACAAATAATATGTAAAGGGCTTTTTATTATTCTACAATTTTTTTACCTGCTTCGTATGCCATTTGCAAATCTTTAGGGAAAACAGTATCTCTATATTTTTGTTTTTCATTTTTATCCCAAAGTTCAGCATCATATTTATCATAATCTGGGAATTGGAAAGTATTATATGCACAAATCCTCTGAGGCTCTTGATATACATGAGTAATCCATCGTTCAAAAAATGCTATTGGACCAACACCATTTGCAATATAATTTTCTTCAAAAATCTGTTCATTTACATTCATCGTGTAAATTACTGCCGTTTTTAATTTTTTAGGCGGAATAGTTGTATAATTTGCATCATATTTGAAGAATGGGAAAAATAATCGTTCAATAAACGATTTCATTACACCTGTAACTTCTCCAAAATAAATAGGAGAAGCAAACACAATACCATCTCCATAAGTAACTTTATCTAGAACTTGTTTTAATCCGTCAGGATAGGCACATTTACCATAATTTTTACCACCTTTTAATTTACAAGCAAAACAACTTCTACAACCTTTAAAATCCACATCATATAAATTTATAATTTCAGCAACGCCACCAGCATCTTCAACTCCTTTAGCAAAACTTTGACACATTTTAGAAGTATTCCAATCTTTTCTTGGACTACCATTTAGGATATAAATTTTCTTCTGTTCCATAATCTTTTCTCCTTTATTATGATGTTATTTTGTCATATTATTTTCTTCTTTACAAGTATGCACTTTTAAGATATATACTATCTAAAATGATAGGATAGAAGGTTTTATGGTAAAAAACAAAGTTGAAAAATTTAACTGCCCAATAGGTACAACACTCGGAGTAATTGGCGGGAAATACAAAGTGTTAATAATATGGCATTTATATAATAACAAATGCTTGCGATACGGAGAATTGCAGAAAATTATAAAAAACATCACACCCAAAATGCTAACCTCTCAACTCCGAGAACTTGAAAATGACAAACTTATCACAAGAACAGTTTATCCAGTTGTCCCGCCAAAGGTCGAATACACCCTCACCAATTTAGGAGAAAGTTTAGTTCCAATATTATTTGAAATGAAAAAATGGGGAGAATTTTACGAAAATTCTCAAAAGGATTGTTAAAACTTTTGCAATTTTTGAAAAGTAAAATCCTTTATTATAATATAGGGGATACTTATAGGAAAAAGTCATGGCTAGAATATCAAAAATTGTACAGCATATCGTTCCAAGTGATTTAAAAAGGGCAAACACAATGATTTCTGGAGCATTGAAATCTGGTTATAGAAAGGGCTCTATTTATGTTGAAGCAAACAACATTACTGGAATGAGAAAAACTTATACAAAATCAAAATCCGCAGTAAAAGAATTGAAAACTGTACGATTTTCAAAAGATGACATTCCCGCAGTAGCGGCTGCAATTGCAGGGATTTCGCCAATTCCAATTCCTGGGTTAAGCTTAATGGTTTATGGAGTTGGACGTGCAATCCAATATGGACTTAAAAACTCCAGCAAAATAACATCATTATTTCGTTAAACTTCTGAAGTTTTAACTAATTTTGTTTTTGCTATTGCATCTTTAATTTTATTAGCCGTGAATGCACCTATACCAGCAGAAATACCAAGCACAATATAAGTCAAACTACCCATTTTATTACATTTAGCAACTTTGCTTGCTAATTCTGGAGATAATAATTCTTTGGCAATTTTATTTCCTCTTGCGGTTGCTTTAAATTCTTCTACAATTGCAGGAACAAAAGCTAAAGCTGTTAATTTTCCCACATTATTTTTTATAAATGTTGTAACTTTATCAATTGGACCAGTTGTTTTTTCACCTTCAACCTTTTTACGCTTACACATTGCAATCATAGGTAATGTTAAAATAATAAATGACGACAAATTTCTTGAACATTGTATTAACTTCCACAACTTGCTTCCATTTTCATTTATCGCATGACCTAATTCATGAAAAGCCACAAATCCAGAATTAGCAATATTTACATGTATAGTTTTATCTACATACAACGCATTGCCACCAGGTTTTATTTGTTCTATAGAATCTGCCTTTACAAAATCCGAAATCGAAACTTTTTCTTTTCGTTTGATAATTCGTACCAAAAATTCTTTAATTAGTCTATCTTTACTTTTGACATCTGAAGATTTACATCCAGAATAATCTTTAATTGTGATGCCCTTATCTTTCATGCCAGTTGTTTCAAGAGCTTTGTCTAAACTATTCCTAATTGCGTTTGAATCTACGCCTCGGTTAAACTTCCATCCATACATCATAACAGGAGTACAAATTGCTTGGCTTGCAACTTTATTAATTGCACCAGATGCCATACTCCCAACAAAATAACCTACCGTTGATATGCCTGCCCCAGGAGCTATATATTGATTACCATTAGACGATTGAATTGTTGTCACTATTTACTCCACCTTTCAAAATTAGACCCTACTATATTATAGCTAAAACTCAAAAATTAGAAAATTTGCTAGGACTAAATATTTTAAGCGTTACAATTCTTAGAAATATCTTTTTGGTGATATAATCAAATTATGAGTGAGAATCAAAAAATAAGTTTTACAACACAAAACCGCCTAATTATTTTCGGTTTAATCCTAAGCACATTATTGATTATGGCAATTGCCGTATTCGCAACAATAAATATCCAAAAAAACTTAAATGAAAGCTATCAAAATTTTGGACAAGTTATATCAAAAATCTTAGCAATTGAAAGTGTTGATATGACAAAAAATGCTTCAAAAAAAGAAACTTTTAAAATTTTAAAATCCCACTCTGATTCAATCTTGAAATCTCACCACGATATTGTATTTATTGAATTTCGGGATGCTAATGGGAATACAATTTATCGAGCTAAAAATAATGCAAATGAAAGCAAAAAAAGACCAAGTATTGCAGTTTCTTCTCCAATGAAAAATGTTGTAGATAACACTAATCTTGGTTCTGTAACTGTTGGGTTATCTGGTTCAATTGTTGGAAAAGTTTCTTCAACAACACGAGCTTCAATTCTTTTTGTATTTGTAATTGTTTGGCTAGTTTTCGCCTTTGTAATTTTGATAAATACATACCTGATAACTAGAGAACTTAGAATCCTTCATAACGGAGTTAAAAAGATTTCATCTGGAGAATTTGGTTTCAAAATTGAAGGAAAAGATGTTAGTGAAGAAGTTCAAGAATTATTTAATGCATTCAATGATATGTCAACAAGATTAAATCTTTATGAAGAACAAAACATTGAACAACTAACGCTTGAAAGAAATAAACTTGAAGCAGTATTAATGAGCATCGCAAATGGTGTTGTTGTATGTGATAACAATGATAAAGTTGTTTTGATAAACAACCACGCAAAGGCACTTTTAGAACTTGAAGGCGACCAACTTCTAAATACAGACATTGAAAATTATGTTGATACAGAAGGAGAATATTGTTTTACTGAAAAAATTGAAGAGTACAAGAAATTATCTCTAGAAGAAAAATCTAAAAAACAAATCACTTTCAACATTACAATTGACGGAAGGATTTTAAAATCTATAATTTCTCCAATGTTTACTCAAACAAATCACGATTACGTAGGATATATAATTGTTCTGATTGATGTTACAAGAGAAATTGAAATGGATGAAATGAAATCACAATTCATTTCAAATGTTTCCCACGAATTGAGAACTCCAGTAACAGTCTTGAGAAGCTATATTGACACTTTGTATAATTATAGTGATGAGTTTGATGAAAAAACAAAAAAAGAATTTATTGAAACCTTAAATACCGAAATCATCCGACTTAACAGCATGGTTAATGATATTCTAGATTTTTCAAGATTAGATTCAAATGCTAAAATTGAAAAATCTGAAAACGATATTTCTCAACTTGTTGATGTTTGTGTAAATCAAGTCGGAGTACTTTTAAAAGAACATAATTTGAAAATTGAAGTTGAAAAAGACGATGATATTCCTCTTTTAATGTTCAACTATGATGCAATAGCAAGAGCTTTGACAAATTATTTGTCTAATGCAATAAAATATGCCCCACAAGATTCTACAATTACAGTAAGGTTATACAAAGAACCCGAAAATAATCAAGTTGTTGTTACTGTGAGAGATGAGGGTATTGGTATTGCACCAGAATTTCAAAAGAAAGTCTTTGAAAGATTTTTCCGAGTTGAAAACAAAACTCATAGTGTTAAGGGTACTGGTTTAGGTTTACACCTTGTTAAAACAACAATCGAAAAACACCATCACGGTCATGTATTTGTAAATTCTCAACCAAACCATGGTTCAACTTTTGGTTTCACATTACCAATTGATTTGTCAAAAGTTGAAACAAAAGATGAAGATGTTATAGGTTAAACATGTTTGATATTGTTGTAATAATTGTTTTTCTTGCCGTATTATTTACTCATCCAATATCCAGAATGGGTCCTAATGATCCTCATAATCAAATGGTTATTTTTATTGCGATTGTTATAGTTTGGATTATATATAACATTGAAACTTTTATTAATAATAAAAAATAAATAAGCAAAAATTATTTTTAGAGGATTTAATACAGTATGATTAAATTGAATCCGCCTAAAATTACTCCATATTGGCTGAATGAAAATAGAAAACTTTGCGACCTTGTTTCTCATAACAAAGCACTAGGAGAGTTATCTCTAAATACAAGCCGATATGAAGATATTACAGAACGATATGTTACAAAATTATCAGACAAAAATAATAAAATTTTAGGATATGAAATTTTTTCATTTGAAGATTTTGATAAAAATTTATTCGGCTATAGCATAAGAGTTAATCCTGAACTTAGACAAAAAGGACTTCATTTAGGAGAACTTTTAAGACTTTCAAGTATTATTGAGCTGTTTGAAAATAAAATGCAAAAATTGAAAATCTATTCCAAAGACACCGCAATATATTTTCACTCAAAATACAAATTTCAACCAGATATTACAAGCTTTAAAGATAGAGATGAAGCCTTAAAATCAATTATAAATAACCCCGCAAAAGGGATGGAGAATTTTATTCAATCAGCTAAAAAACTTTTAGAAAAACTACAACAAAACAAAGAACCCGAATTTCGGCGTAACACAATAAAAGAAACAAACCAAATTGCAAAAGAATATATTGAAAAAGTTTTAACATCCAAAGACGGAGATAAAATTTATCCATTTAATTATGGTATGGGGATGGAATTGAGCAAAGATACTATAATTAAAAATAAAGATTTTTATAATAATTTATTCAAAAATCACGGAATTGATTATGAAATATAACAAGCTCGACTATCTTTTTAACACAACAGAAAGTTTGCCAAGCTTTTTCAAAAACTGACTATCAAATACTTCATCCCAGCCCATTTTTAATTTATCGCTGTCAGTGAGATTTTTATACAAAATTTCTGCATTATCTAAGAATTTTTGATTGTATTCTATATGATTTGGATATTTTGCTTGTTTTGGATTAAATAATTGATTTAACATTAATGCAATATCAGTTCTAATCGTTCCACATTTGCAGCCAATATAAACATTTCCTTTTTGCATAGTATTAATAAAATCCGTAAAATAACCAATCATACTGCGTTTTGATTTTTCCCAATTCGCTAATCCAGATTTGACACCTTGTTCAACTCTTTCTGGCTCTGCACCGATAATATCTCTAAAAAATTGAGTTCGCTCTGCAACTATTTCATTTTTCGTTTTGAACATATCTCTGTCATAAAAATCAACTTCTTCTTCAATTAGGAAATTAGAATATTTTAAATTCTGCTTTTGACATTCTTGAGCTAATTCTTCAAATCCTTCAATATCTACAATATGCTTAATTCCAGCATCTTTTAACATTTTTACACTTTTCAAATCAGCCATTGGAGAACATCCTCGGTAAGAATTTTCATTGATGGCTTCAATTCCAGTAAGTGGAATATTTTTCATTTCTTCTTTTGATACAAGATTGGGGCGAGCAACTAAAGATTTTAACATTTTATTCAATTCATATTCGCTCAATCTCCCTTGAGATTCATAAATACTTTGATACGGCATAACATAAGAACTGTAGTGTTCTCGAATATAGTTTCGCCTTAGTTGAGAAACTGTATCATCATATCCAAAAACTTGTGGCTCATTATTCGTTTTAATAGAGGTAAATGTCGGTTGAACATTTTGTATAACACTTATTTTCATCTGGTTTTATATCTTTCTAAAAAATAATTAAATAGGGTAACATCCTTATTATATTGCAAAAATAAAAAATAAATTACACTATAATATTTATATTAACATTATTTCAACATAATTTCTGACCATTCTTTTATAAGATTGTTCAAACTATATCTTGCATTTGCAGGACTCGTTGAGGGCATTTTGTAACAAGAATATTTTTCTAATAAATTTGAAAAATATTTTTTGAATGTTGAATAAGATTTGTTTCCATTAAGACAAATTATTTTTATATTAGGATACTTCCTTAATAACCCATTTATATCGTTTGGTACTTCATTTTGAATATCAGAATCAAGACTACCATCACGCTTACAGGATTTTATTGTATCCCAAAGTGCAATATTATTTTTTAATAATGTTTTTAATTTCAAATTATAATCAAACCCATGCAAATTAGGCTCATTACAAATAACACCAATAACTTTCCAAAACCTATTTTGAGGATGTGCGTAATACTGTTGTTCTTCTAACGATTTCACCCCAGGCATTGAACCTAAAATAAGAACTTTTGAATTGTTATCTATAGATGGAGCAAAGCTTTTACAATTAGTCATAACGATATATTACATTAAAAATACTTATCAATACAAATGTAAATTAAATTACCTACAGAATAACGCATTAAAAAAGAGGGTCTTGAAACCCTCTTTTTTATTAGCAAGGGAGAGACTCGAACTCTCGACCTCTCGGGTATGAGCCGAACGCTCTAGCCAGCTGAGCTACCTTGCCATACCTATTGATTTTCACAACGGTTAAACCGTATGAAATTATTTTTACACAAAAATAAAATTTTTTCAAGTAAAATTTTTAATAAAAATTATCTACAAAAAATTGCAAATCACCCTTGCAATATTACAAATTTTGTTATAAAATTATTGGGCGATACAAAAGAACTGGGGTTAAGTAAATGTTAGTTTCCGGAATTGGATATTTCGATACGAATTCTAATAATTTATATGGGGCAGAGAGTAATAGTGCCAAGTCACAATCAAAATCCTCTGCTAGTCCAAGTGAATTTTTTGGTAACTACAAAGAAACTTTACCAGTTTCAAATAACAATAGCGTTTTTAAAAAGATTTCAAAAACAATCAAATCTATAATGACTCCAAAACCAGACACAACAAAAAGCAAAAAACATTTAGACGTTGTTTCTTAGTTATTTTTTATTTTGGATTCGTAATTATATTAGTTCAAAAACTTATTCTTGCTCTAGAAATAAGTATTTTACCAATTTTGATGATACCGCTGGAATAAAAGAAATCACCATCAAAACAGGAACAATACTTGTAGCTTGAGCAACGTAGCCAACAATTGACATAACAATTGCAACAACTCCCCATGAAAATCCATTAATAAATCCACCAATGATGCTTTTATATTGTGGCAAAACTTTTTGAGCCATGCTCATTGTAACTGGAGTTGCAAACATTGTAACAAATCCAATAACTGCAAAAATTACAAATGAAATAGTTGGCATGGTTTTATATGTCAACATAAACAACAACATCAACGGACAAGTTGTAATCATTGAAAAATAAAATACATTTGCAGTTCCAATTTTACGTTCAAATCTTGGGCTAAGCAATGATGCTATTCCGCCTAAGAATAAAAATGAGAACAACGCTGCACCTATTTGAAATTTTGAATATCCTTGAGACTTCCACAAGAAAGGTAACAAAATTGAACAAGATGTAGTCATTAAAGATTTCAAAATCGCAATAACATTTAAAATATTTAATTTTTTATTAGTCAAAATATCCGAAAAGGCTTGTTTCAAATTTATATCGACTTTAGTTGACTTTTCATCTGAGAATTTAGGCACCATCGCAAACATCAAAAATGCCCAAGCAACACCTAGAATTGCCAAGATATGCATCTTATCTAGCCCAAAATATTGAGCTGTAAATGCTGACAATAATGGACCCATTGAAAAACCAAGAGTTCCCATCGCAATAAATATTCCCATATTTTTTGCTGAATTAGAAGTCGTAAATTTTGACACCAATCCCAAAGATTGTGGGTGATAAAGACTTGAACCTAAACTTCCTAAAATTATAAACAAAATCAAAAACGGAATACTTTTCATCCCAGGGGCAAAAGAAATAAATACCGCAGTAGAAATTAAGCCCCAGAATATCATTGCTCTTTTTCTCATTTTATCTGCGAAAAATCCAAAATATGGTTGCAATAAAGATGAAAAAATATGAGAACAACTTAGAATAATTGTTGCAACAGGCATTGAAATTCTAACCTGTTCCGCAATAAACGGCATAATCGGGTTTAAAAATCCTGTATAAATATCATTTATAAAATGTGCTCCACATAGCCAAATTTGGGGTTTTCGTTCTTCTTTATCATAAATCATAATTCAAATTCCTATTAAAATTACATTGAAAGAACTTTCAATGCTTCACGTAAAATATCCTCCGCAGTTGCATCTGCTGAAACTGATTTGAGAGCAGAAGAAATTGCATTATTTACTTCATCCTTCTCATAACCTAAAGATAATAGAACCATTTGAGCATCCTCTGAATTTTTAGAATTTACAGTTCCAATAGAATTTTTATTTTTCGAAGGTACAATATTGCTATAGGAGTTTAATTTGTCTTTTAACTCCAATATTATTTTCTGTGCAAGTTTAGGACCTACACCCTTTGCTCTAGTTAATTCTTTATAATCCCCATCAAGCACAAAACCAACCAAATCAGAAACTTCAAAAGAATCTAAAAGTGTCAATGCCATTTTTGAACCAACACCAGACACCGAAGTTAAGACATTAAAAATATCTCTATCTTCACGTTTCAAAAATCCACAAAGGCTCATTTTGTCCTCTCTATGAATTAAAACTGCGTACATTTTTAATTCAGAATCTTCTTCTGGGAGTTTTGCAAAATCCCTATTCATAATCTCAAACAAATAACCAACTCCGCCACGAGTTTGAACCGTTGCAAAATTACCTTTCGAATTAGAGATTTTATAAGTAAAAATTCCATTTATATAATCGTACATAAATTAATTCCTCAACGAAGCCTTTATTTCTTCAATACTAATTTTCAAATCTTCATCTGTTTTAATTTTATCAGCAACTAAATCACAAGAATACATAATTGTCGTATGTTTTTTAGAGAAAAATTCTCCAATTGCTTCATAACTCATTTGTAAAACTTCCCGAGCTAAATAAACTGCAATATGTCTTGCATGCGCAATTTTTTGTTGACGAGCAGTACTCTTTAAATCTTTCACTGTTAAATCAAAATAGTCAGCTGTTTTTTGAGCAATTGTTGCAACGGTAATTTCTTTTTTCTTGGCTTCACAATTTAAAACCCGTTTTGCCAAATCTAAAGTTAAACCCGTTCCAGAAAATTCTGCATAAGCGCTAATTTTGTTAAATGCTCCTTTTAACTCTCTAACATTATTTACAAAATTTTCCGCAACATATTCAAATACATCATCGTCAGCTTCAACTTCTAATTCCTTTGCATAAGCTTTTACGATTTCAAATCTTGTTTCATAATCAGGAGGAACAATATCTACAACCAACCCCATTTCAAAACGAGTTCTCAATCTATTATCCAAAGTTGGAATATCCTTCGGAAGCCTGTCTGATGCAATTACAATCTGTTTGTTATTTGTATAAAGAGCTTCAAATGTAGAGAAAAAATCCTCCATTGTTTTCATTTTTGATTCTATAAACTGAATATCATCCATCAAAAGAACATCAATATTTTGAAATTTTTGGTGAAATTTTCTCATCAAAGAATTATTACGGAACTGTTTTTTCTTTCCATTTGGCAAATCATTTAACTGAAAGCATTTCATCCATTCATTATAATATTCTTCCATGCGAACATACCGAACTTTTAATTCTGGTTTATTGAAAATTATATAATGCCCAATAGCTTGCATAAGGTGTGTTTTACCCAAACCAGATGAACCATAAATAAACAATGGATTAAATTTTTTAGACGGATTATTAGCAACAGAATATGCCGCATTATATGCAAACCTAGAATTTTCACCCACAACAAAGTTTTCGAATTTTAAATTCAAGTTCAAATTTGCGCTGGACTGCATTTGAGCTAAAGACATTTTCGCTGTTTCAGTTTTACGTTCTTCTTCTGTTTGCCCTGCAATTTGTTTTGATAATTCTTTTTTACGAGCTTTTATATATTTATCAGCAAAATCAGCATCATAAGTAAGAGAAAAAGTTGCACTTTCGCCTAAAACAAAATGAATAGATTCTTTAATTTTCTCTGTCCAATTTTTCTTCAAAATATCAACAGCCATTTGGTGAGGAGAAAGCAACACAAGCGTATTATTCTCATAATCCACAGCTTCTAATGGGGTGATCCATGTACAAAAAATATGGTCAGGAATGTTAGCTTCCAACTCATCTTTTACCTTATCCCAAATATCCTTAACATTTTGAA
>CAVAPR010000016.1:19695-42619 GCA_963590665.1 Candidatus Methanomethylophilaceae archaeon | reverse complement strand
ATTTTGAATATCCATAAAAAGATTTTACAATAAACAAAAATGCCATGCAAAAAGAAAAAAGCTGGTAACTTCATTTGAAATTACCAACTTTTGAAAATTTATTTATTAAAAAATTCTTATCTCTTATCCACAACTTTTATCAAATGCCAACCGAATTTAGTTCCAACAGGGTCTGAAATTTGTCCAACTCTTAAATCAAATGCAACATCTGAAAATGGTTGAACCATTTGACCTCTTTTAAAGTATCCTAAATCACCACCGTTAGCAGATGAAGGACAAAGAGAATATTTTTCTGCTGCTTCTTCAAAAGATATATCACCATTTATAATTTCTTTTCTAATTTTCACAGCTTCTGGTCTAGTTTTAACTAAAATATGACTTGCTCTAACTTCAGTTACATCCAAATTTGGATTGATATAATCACCAAAACTAGCAAACGAAGCTAAGCCCACAAATACAACCATCAAAGCCATAAACATTTTTATAATAGTTTTCATTTTTCCTCCTACAATTTTTATTCCATCCTATAATAATATATTCAAAAAATAAATACTACAATTGGACTGACCTCAAAACAAAATAATATCTATAATTACCCCAATAAACAATAATCGAAATAAAATTATTATCTAAATCTGTAGCTTCTAAATATGTATCTGGGATTGGATCACGTTTAGAACTTTTAACATGTTTTCCAACAAATTTCAAAGCCTTTTCTCTAATTAATTGAGTTTTAGTCAACTTAATTTGAGGAAGATTATTTTTATAAAAATCCATTGGAACCATTTCTTTTTTATAACATGGAACAATATATTTTACTTTGCCAGCTTCTTTAAAAAGCATATACCAAGCGCCATTATGTTCCCTTGGGGTCAAAAGATAATACCCAGGTTCAATTGCAACAGACTTAAAAAATAAAGGAGCAGTAAGCCTAAATAATGGATATGGAGACCAAGTTGAGTGCATTGTATCCTGATACTCCCCAGGGTCTATATCATGCACATATTTAAAATCTGGAACAGGCATATCTCTATACATTTGCTCAATATCTATATCTTCGGTATATTCATCTTCTGCTATATCTTGAGTATCAACATCTTCTGGATAAGACACAGCAGGATTTTCTGCGCCCATCACGCTTGGAGTTATACAAAAAGCCGAAAATAATATAACAAATATACCCGTTAAAATCTTTTTCATACAATAATTTTAATATTATTTTCCAATAAATCAATCATTCTGATAACTGATGTCTTAACTCTTAAAATAATGTTAATTTTAGAGCTATTTCAACTAACTTTGCTATAATCAAAATATGGATAATAAAGAAATAGAACAAAATTATGAAGATTTTATATCTACAGTAAGTCACGAATTGAGAACGCCACTAACTTCAATCAGAGGATTTTCTCAAACTATGTTGGCTTCATGGGATAGACTTGATGATGCCAGCAAAAAGAAATTTATTAAAATTATTGAAGAACAATCAAACAGGCTTATTCATCTTGTCGAAAACATGCTGACTGTAACTAAATTGCAAAAATCAAATCATCTTGTGTTCAATGAAGTCGATATTAAACCAACAATTGAACAAACCGTTATGATTGTAAAAAGCCAATATCCAAGTCATAATTTTAATGTCAAATATGAAGGGAATTTGCCAAAAATTTTCGTTGATAAAGATAAGTTTCAACAAATTATGACCAATCTAATCGAAAATAGTGCAAAGTATTCTTCTGGAAATTCAGAAACTACAATTTCTGCAACTCAAAAAAATAATAATGTGGAAATCTCTGTTACAAATTTAGGAATTGGAATTGATGAAAAAGACTACGATAAAATTTTTACAAAATTTTCAAGAATCGATAACCCTCTAACAAGAAAAGTACAAGGTAGTGGATTAGGATTATATATAACCAAAAATTTAGTCGAAAAAATGGAAGGCGAAATTTCAGTTTCATCAACTCCACTTAATGATAATTCCAATTTAAGTAAAATAACGTTCACAATTTTAATGCCAGTAAAAAGCATTGAAGAACAAGCGAGGATAAAATGCAAGCAGTAACTTTAATCATCGACAAACGTCTTGAATTATCAACCAAATACAAAAGACTTTTGGAATCAAATTCAAATAAAGTTATTATTTCAAAAGATATTATTTCAGCTCTAAAAATCATTCAAGATAAAGAACCTGATTTGATAATTATTTCTGATAGCTTTGATAATGATTTATCTGACTTTTGCAAACAAGTTCGAGCTTTAACATACAATATGCGCCCAATTATTATTGCAATGTCAAAATCAGCAGATTTCAGTGATAGAATAAATGTTCTAAATAGCGGAGCTGACGATTTTCTCTCAGAACCAGTAAATCCAGAAGAATTTAAAGTTAGAATCCAAGCGCATTTAAGAAGAGAATTTGAATCAACAATTGAACCAAAACTCATGCTCCCAAATAGAAATTATTCAATCCGTGCAATCAAAAGAACTCTTTCTGATAACAAAGATTGGGCAATGCTATATATAAGCATTGAGAATTTTGCAAGCTACAAAGAAGCTTATACAGAATTAGCTTCAGACAAACTTCTTCAAACATACAGCGCAATTATTCAATCTTCATTAGATGAAAATGACTATGTTGGACAGCTTTCAGAAAATACTTTCTTAATCATTACAAACTCAATAAAAGCAGAAAAACTTGCTCAATTTTTAACATTTGTATTTGATTCTGTTGCTACTAAATTTTACGCAGAACATGACCTTGATAGAGGCTATATGATTTTACAAGGAGATGAATTTGCAGGACGTAGAGCAAACTTTGTACACACAACAATTGGTGTAACATCAAATGAATTTAGACAATATAAAGACCCAACAAGTGTACTTGCAAACCTCGCTCACATTCACCACATGGCAAATCTTCCAACAAAATCAAATTATCTTGTCGATAGACCTCAAATTGCAGGAGAAAATTGCATCTGTGAAAAAGAATATAATAATAAAATTACTATTTTTGAAACAGATGAAGCATTAAGCACCTTGTTAAATACAATCCTAAATCTTCAAGGATATGAAACACAAGTATTCAATGAATACTCACTTCCAGAAACAGATAAAGTTCCCGCACTTGTAATCATTGATGCGGGAGATTTAGAAAATAAAAAGGGATTAAACTTGTGTTATGAATTAAAACAACAAAAGGAACTCCAAAATACAAAAATCATAGTCACATCAATAATTCACGATAAAGAATTGGTTTTGAATACAGGTGCAGACCTATATTTACCAAAACCATACGAAATTTCAAGCCTAATAAAATGGGTTGATAACTTTATGAAAGAATTTAATAATTAAGATAAAAAATTATCCTAAAATATCTTCCAAAATTTCAGCATTACGAGAAGCATTTTTCAATTGTTGCTTTGAAACTCTACGCATATAATTTCTCAAAGCTTCTCTAATCAACTCACTTCTTGAACAACACTCAGAATCAGCCAAACCATCTACTTTGTTTAAAAATTCATCAGGCATTGTAACTAAAACTTTAGCCATAAATAATAACCCTTTCTTTGCATAGAATTATAACATATAGGATATATTTTATCAAGCTAAAATTACCCAACTGTATAACACAAATTCGGCATTGCAAAAAAGAGTTAAAAATATAAAATAATTCAGAAAGGAGATAAACATGGACGAAAATCAAACTAAAGAAGAACATACAAAACAAACAACCAAAGAATATCCAATGTGTGCAAATCATCCGTTGATGAAAACATTATTTATTGGATTTTTAATTTTTGCGGGTGCTTATTGCGCATTTTATACTGTTGCAGATTGGTATATGAAGAAAATTTTTGCACCTCAACCTTTTCCAGCAAGAATGGAAAGAAGATTTAAAAATGACATGAGAGAAATGGATAAGATGTTCAAATCTGAAAGACTTATTCCTCAAAAATCCGCAGGAGTAATCCACCTTGAACAATCCAAAGATGCCTATAAAGTTTTGATAGATTTGAGAGCTTTTGACAATAATGAAAATAATGTCCAAGTAATTACAAACGGAAACCTACTAACAATCAACGGACGCACAATTAAAAAATCAAAACACAATGAACAAATTTCAGAATTCCAACAAAATTACATGTTTGGAAACAACGTAAAACTAAAAGAACTCACAAAATCAACAAACGGAAACTACTACATCATAACAATTCCGATTGATAATGAAGAGGAATAAATTTAATTTATTTAATATTAAAGGTTCGAAGAGGTTTATAAACTTCATCGAACCTTTTTGAAATTATGCAAAAAAACTATTTGCTAAATAAAATAATCTTTATCTAAATGAATATTTAAAGAACGCTTTTCATCTCTAATTGCCTTTAAACCATCACTTATAACACGTGAGTCAACTTTTTCTCCTGTTAACATATTAACTGCATTGCTAGGATTTTTGAAATTTCCATCAAACATAATACGTGATTTACCATTTTCATACACGCCATAATCAATACCTCTATAAGTACTGCCCAATTGATTGATAGAACCTTTTGCAGATTGCTCTATATGCCAAGTATTCATCAACTTTCCTGTCTGAGGATGGAATTGAAATCTAGTTTGTTGAGATAGATATTTTGAACCAACATGTTTATCTAAAAGAATAGTATTTTCTGAACCCTTGATAACTCTTAAATTAATATTCTTACTTCCAGCTTTAGTGCTCCAAACATCACCAACATTAACTTTTCCTTTTTCTAAATCTGATACAAACTGTTTAACTACATTTGAAGAATGTTTTGTAACTGTTTTCAATAAATTTAAATTAATTCCCATATTAAAATCCCCTTAAATTCTAGTAATAATATTTACTTTGAAATCGATTTCCCGTATTTATATAAAAAGAATTAAAATAAAAAAATTGCTCCACCCCACCACATCATATCATATCATATCATATAGGGCATTATAGCTGGGTTTGCGCCTATTTGAAATCCATATTTACATTTTGTTACAATTGAGAAAAATGGGGAAAAACTTAACGCAATTGTCATCCTGAACTTGGTTCAGGATCTCTAACTGAACAAATTCAAACCCTCTCCCTAACCCTCTCCCTAACCCTCTCCCTTGGAGAGGGAACATAGATTATATTTTATGCTTCGCTCAGAATGACGTAATTTAAGAATTTTATTTATTAGCAACTCATACGAAAAACGGGCAACTAAAATTAGTTGCCCGATTCTAATATTATCTAAAAACTACAATTAATCTCTTTTCTTCAATGTTGGGAATGCGATTACATCACGAATTGAAGGAGAGTTAGTTAATAGCATTACAAGTCTATCAATACCAAGACCTAAACCACCCATTGGAGGAACACCATGTTCTAGAGCACAGATATAATCTTCATCAATAGGCATAGCTTCTTCATCACCTGCTGCTTTTGCTGCCATTTGAGCTTCAAATCTAGCTCTTTGGTCAATTGGGTCAGTCAATTCTGAAAATGCGTTACAAATTTCCCATCCATTAACACGAGTTTCAAAACGTTCTGTCAATCTTGGATTATCTCTATGAACTTTTGAAAGTGGAGATATATCTTTCGGATAATCGTAAATGTGGATTGGTTGAATTAGTGATGGTTCAATTTTTTCTTCAAATACACGTTCAATAACTTGTCCCCATTTATCACAATCATCTGCATCTACATGAACTGATCTTGCAACTTCTTTTGCTTCTTCAACAGTTTCAATTTTATTGAAATCAATTCCTGTAGCTTCTTCAACCGCACCTAACATAGTTTTTCTATCCCATGGTGGAGTCAAATCAATTTCATTATCGCCATAAGTGATTTTTGTCGTACCCAAAACTTCTTTTGCAACATAAGCAACCAAGTTTTCAGTCAATGTCATCATATCATTGTAATCAACATAAGCTTGATACAATTCCATCATTGTAAATTCCGGGTTGTGACGAGTATCAATACCTTCGTTACGGAACGAACGGTTAATTTCAAAGATTTTTTCACTTACACCACCAACCATCAAACGTTTCAAATATAGTTCTGGTGCAATTCTCAAATACATATCCATATCAAGTGTATTGTGGTGAGTAATGAAAGGTCTAGCATTTGCACCACCAGCTTGAGGATGAAGCATTGGAGTCTCAACTTCCATAAATCCTAAACCTGTCAAATATTCTCTAACTTTTTGGATAATTAAACTTCTTTTCTTAAATGTTTGTCTAACATCATCATTAACAATCATATCTACATATCTTTGACGATATTTTGTTTCAACATCAGTTAAACCATGAAATTTTTCTGGCAATGGTAACAAAGATTTAGATAAAATCTTTAATGATTTTGCTTTGATTGTTAACTCTCCACGTGGAGTTCTTCTTACAGAACCATAAAAACCAACAATATCACCAATATCAATTGATTTTAAAGTTTTCAAATCTTCTTCTGACAAGTTTTCTTTGTGAGAAAAGATTTGGATTTTTCCAGAAGCATCAACAAGGTCAATGAACATTCCAGTATTTCTATTTGCCATTACACGTCCTGCAACGTGATAACAATCTTCTGTTTCTTCTCCAGCTGCAAGATCTTTATACTTATCTTGCAAATCTTGAGCCATAATATCTTTATCATATCCGTATGGATAAGGGTTCAAACCACGTTCTCTCAAGTTTTCCATCTTTTGGATTCTTACGTTACGAATTTGGCTTTGAGAAGAACCTGCTTCTTGATTTTTTACGTTTTGAGTCATATTTTTCTACCTTCTATTTATACTAAAATTCGTAATACGATTGTAGCACAAAAACATATTATTTTTAGATTTCAAAATTTAATTTATTTATACACGATTTTTTGGTAAAATTCTTATATGAGAATTTTAGGCATAGACCCAGGGATGGCAATAGTTGGATATAGTATCGTAAATTATGACGGGAAAACTCCTGTACTTGAGCATTCGGGTTCAATTCAAACCCCAAAAGGGAAAAGAGAATCAGCAAGATTATTAGAAATTTTTAACGATATGACATCTATTGTAAAAAAATATCAGCCAGATGTTTGCGCAATAGAAAAACTATTCTTTTTCCGAAATCAAACAACTGTAATGCCTGTTGCTCACGCAAGAGGGGTAATTCTAACTGTACTTGAGCAGTTTAATATTCCAATTTACGAATACACACCAATGGAAGTTAAACAAATTCTCACAGGTTACGGCAGAGCTGATAAAAAAGAAGTTGAGCAGATGGTTAAAATAAGTTTAAGTACTGAAAACCTACCAAAGCTTGATGACACCATTGATTCTATTGCAATTGCAATTTCTTATACCAGAAGTACCGATGCAATAGAAGATTTGAAAAAATTTGAATTATAATTAAGTAAATGCTAATATACTTCAAGGGATATTATGGATAGAATTTTAGTTAAAAATATAACAATTTTAAGTCTAATTTTAGGACTGATTTTAGGGGTTTTAGCTCCTATTCCGATTGTCGGAATGATTATGCTATTTTTACTTTTGCTTGGTTCAGCACCACTTGTTATGATTTATTTAATTATGGATGGAAAACTTGAATTAACAACAACAAAAGATAGCATTTTGACAGGTGCATTATCAGGTTTTATGACAAATATAACTTTTGCAATTGCGTATTGTATTATAATGGTTATTTTGTCTAAGGGTTTTCATTATACCCCAAACTTTTTTCTTACTGCGATGATAGAACATTCTCCGATTTGGTTACTTGGAACATTTATCATATTTTTAGGAATATTATGCGCAACAACCAATGCTTTTGCAGGTTTTGCGACTTATTATATAATCAATCTTATTCGTGACATTTACGAAAACCAACACAAAGACAATTAATTTACACAAAATGGAAATATAAAGGAAAAAATAATGAAAGAATTTAACTCAAAAATAAGAACAATTGAATGGATGGGAACATATTCAAAAATGGTTGACCAAACCAAATTCCCAACACATTTTGAATACGTAAATGTTACAACAGGACAACAAATGTTTGATGCAATTAAAACAATGATTGTAAGAGGAGCTCCAGCTATTGGAATTGCAGGCGCTCATGGAGTTGTTTTATATGCACAAGAACTTGAAAAAGAAAATTTACCGAGAGAAGAATTTATAACAAAACTTCTTGAAAAATCAGACTATATGGCAAGCGCAAGACCTACAGCCGTAAACCTTATGTGGGCAGTAGAAAAGCAAAAAGAAATTATCAAAAATTCAAAATCAGATATTAAAACTCTTATTAAAGAACTTGCTGAAAATGGGAAAAAGCTAGAACTTGAAGATATTGAAATTAACAAAAAAATTGGTAATTACGGAGCAGAAGTAGTACCAAAAGGCGCAACAATTTTAACTCACTGCAACGCTGGCGCTTTAGCTACTGTGGGATATGGAACAGCACTTGGTGTAGTTCGTTCTGCTTTTGCAAATGACCCAACTGTCCAAGTTTTTGCAGATGAAACTCGCCCACGTCAACAAGGAGCAAGAATTACAACTCTTGAACTCACAATGGATGGCATTCCTGTAACATTGATTACAGATGGAATGTGCTCATACTTTATGAAAAAGGGTATGATTGATATGGTTTGTGTTGGAGCAGATAGAATTGCTGCAAATGGAGATGCTGCAAACAAAATCGGAACATATACAGTCGCAATTGCCGCGAAATATCACAATATACCATTCTATGTTGCTGCACCACTTTCTACAATTGATACAAGTATCAAAACAGGTGATGATATTGTAATTGAAGAACGTTCTCACGATGAAGTTACACACATCAACGGAAAACCAATTTGCGCCGAAGGTGTTAATATTATTAACCCAGGGTTCGACGTAACTCCACATGAACTTATTACTGGTATTATTACCGAAAAAGGAATTTTAAGACCTGATTACAATAAATCAATCGCAGAAGCATTTAAGAAGTAAAAAAGATTTTATTGAAGTTTCATTCACGTTTAATTATAATCATGAATAAATAAAGGGAGGAAAGTATGAAAAAATTATTACTAACAACAATCGCATTATCAATGCTTGCAATGCCACTACCAGCAATGGCAGGAACACACGGAACTAACGGACACGTAAGCGGAAGATCAGTAGGTGCTGCTGCATTATCATTATTGATTTGGCCAGGACTAGGTCAAGCAGTAAACGACCAAAGCTACAGCAAAAATGCAACTCACGCAATCTTAGGATTAACTGGGGTATTCAGAATTTGGTCATGTTATGACGCATTCGTTGACCGCCAAGGTGGTGTTTGGAATAACAGAATTTAGTTTTTTAATTTTAAGCTAAACAAAAGCGGAAGGATTTAAAATTCTTCCGCTTTTGTGTTTAACAATCTAAATACTTATTCCTTTACTATGGTTTTTGGAATACGAAAATATATTCGTGAGTAAAAATGCTGAATCCACCTGCTAATGCTCTATATCGCCACAAGTTTGCAGTTCTACCCTTGCCTCTTTCGTTGCCTTGAATATCTTTAACAATCGTAGATTTTAGGATAAAACCCAGCTTTCTCATTCTATTCATACATTCAAAACCTAAAGGTTGAACTTCTGAATTTTTATAACTATCACCAATAATCAAGCAGGCAAAACGACCACTTTCAAGTAAGTCATAACCATTTTTTGCAACTTTTTCAAACATATCATAAAATTCTTCTGTTGTTGCACAATTTGAAAGGTCTTCTTTTTTATCTGAAAATTTAATAATATCATCATAAGGAGGATGAAGCATCAAAAATTGAGCTTTCTCTTCGCCCATAATATCAAGTCTTGCTTTAACTTTTTCAACAGCCAATTCACTTGTTGAATCTGCACAAATTATATTCACATCTGTTACAAGTTGTTTTGGAGTAAATTTTTCTGAAACACTTTCAGCCAAATCATCTTTCAATTCAACACCAATACAACGTCTATTCATATTTATTGCTTCAATACCAGAAGTTCCTGAACCAAAGAACAAATCAAGAACAACATCATTTTTCTTTGTATATCTCTCATACATTTGTTGAGCAATTTGAGGGATATAATTCCCGTGATATTCGTTAGAATGACCGTGTTCTTTCAATCTTGAAGGGAATTGCCATAGAGTTCCAGTCAAAATGTGAGCATAATCTCTCCATCTTTTTAAATTAATATCACTATATTTGGTAGTCTTTACGTCAGGTTGTTTTACAATCTGCAAGTCTGCCTTTTTCTTTGGCTGTAATTTTAAATTTGATAAAGCTTTTCTAACCAAAATGTCCCCCGTATAATTATCCAAGTCTTCTTTTACACTCCAATATTATTAAATTGTTTCAAATTTGTAATCAAACGTTTAGATGATTTTGTGTTTGATGTAGATTGAGATTGTGGATTGAGGTTCATACTAAGGGATATTGATATAAAACAAGAAGCAGAGTAATGGCAAGAATAAGACAATTATCAAAACATTTAATTAACCAAATTGCAGCAGGAGAAGTAATTGAGCGCCCAGCATCCGTTGTAAAAGAATTGGTAGAAAATTCTGTAGATGCAGGAGCAACAAGAGTAAGTATTGAAATCACTAACGAATGCAGAGATATACGAGTTGCAGATAATGGTTGCGGCATTCATCCAGACGATATTTTGCTTGCTTTTTCAAAACATGCAACAAGTAAAATAAAAGAGGATGATGACTTGTTTGATATTCATACTCTAGGTTTTAGAGGTGAAGCACTTGCCAGCATAATTTCTATTGCAAAATTAACTTGCATAACAAGAACTAAAGATTTTGAAACAGGAACAAAAGTATCTTGCGAAAATTCAGAAGTTAAACAAGTTGAAACAGGTTGTGCAGTTGGAACAATTATGGATATAAAAGATTTATTCTACAATGTTCCAGTCCGCTTGAAATTCTTAAAAAGTTCAAATACTGAGTTTTCTTATATTCAAGAAATTGTTCAATCTATCGCCCTATCTCACCCAGAAGTATCAATTGAATTAAAAAAATTCGGGAAAACTGTTCTCAAAACAACTGGGCTAAATAATCTTACTCAAACAATAAAAGAAGTATATTCATCGGATGTTACAAACAATTTGAAAGAGGTTTTGAAAACGGATGCAATTTCTGGGTTAAAAATCAGCGGATTTGTAAGTACACCTGATTATACCCGTTCTAGCAAGAAAAGTTACCATTTGTATATAAATTCAAGAAGCGTTAAGTGTCCAATTTTTCAAAAATCAATAGATATGGTTTATAAAAATTTAACAGCAAATAATAAATACCCATTTGTTGTTTTGAACCTTGAAATTCCACCACATGATGTTGATGTAAATGTTCACCCAACAAAAAAAGAAGTTAGATACAAAAATCCAAACCAAATTTTCAATTTTATATACTCAGCCGTTGAAGCTGGGCTTTCAAACTACAGAGAACAACCTAGAGAAGAAACACACTATTCCTCTTTTGAAAGATATGAACAACCAAACGATACAATTGTGAATTTTCCACAACAAACAAAAGAAGTTTATGTAGATGAAAAAACAGATACAATGTATGTTTCTGATTTAGGAATGAAACAAATTGAAGAAAATCAAAGCAACAATTTTCAACAAAATAGAGAACCTGCTTTTGTTCAACAAAAACAAATTTTTTCACCACAAACAACGGCTCAAATTGAACCAGCAGACAAAATTATCGGGCAATACCATGATACATATATCTTGATTGACACAGAAGAAGGGCTGGAAATTGTTGACCAACACATCGCACAAGAAAGATATATTTACGAAAAATTAAAATCAGAAAAGAATATAATTTCGCAAATGCTATTTGTATCAGATGTTATACAAATTTCTTCAACAGAAGCCGAACTCATAAAAGAAAATATTGAAAAGTTTGAAAAATTTGGTTATGGAATAGAATTTCTTAACGATACAGAACTAATTTTCCGCAAAGTTCCACAACTGTTATCAAAAGTAAATCCTAAAGATATTATTGCAGACATTTTGCAAAATATTGAAGGAGATATTGATAATCTTGAAGAAAGAATACTTATCACCACATCATGTAAAGCTTCTGTTAAAGCAAATACAAAACTTTCAATTTGGCAAATGGAAGACATTATCAAAAAATGGAGAACAACCCAAATGCCTTATACATGCCCGCACGGAAGACCAATTTCAAAAACAATTCCACATAAAGAACTTGCAGGATTTTTCCAAAGGGCTAAGTAATTTTCAAATTATCTAAGCGTCATATCGTTTGAAGGATTTTTCAATTGATTTGGTGATAATTTGTTTTGTTGAATCATATTCAGTTGTCAAAGAAGAAATTTCTGTATCAAGATTTTTCATCTTCAAATCGATTGTATCTTCTTTGTTTTCAATCTTAGCTTTTTCTGTATTGTATTTAGCTTCAGCTTGAGCAATTGCTTCTGTATCAGATACTTCTGAAATATGAGTATCTGTTGAATAACTTCCTTGGTAATAGTTTCCATCTGTAGAAATTGAAGATAAGTAAACCATACCACTTTTCATCATTTCTTGAAGATAAGAAGTATCATCAATCATATCATTTTCAGTCCAACCATTCAAACAAATCTTGTTGAACAATGCATCATAGAAATTAGCCACAGATGAATCAGTACCAGCATCAGCATCTGTATTTGTTACAACTTTGAATGTGTAACCATCTCTTTCTGAGTCATACAAACTAGCTGTTTTTGCGATATTACCTTTATTATAACTATAATCAGTATTATCAAGACCTTCTTGGAATTGAACCATAGCAGTCAAGAATACTTTTGCAATATTACTAATACTGATAGCTACGCAACAGTGGTCGTTACCATCATCATCTGAACCTTTGTTTGAAGCAGAATATACAAAACCAATGTAGTCTTTAGCATAGATACCTACATCATTATAGTAGCTGTCTTCAACATCACCAGATACTTTTGTACCAACAGATTCCATTGTATTCTTGATATTATATGTTGTACCAGATGCACCTGTACGATTATGAGTATATTCAGTATGTTCATCTAAATCAGTATCACCACCATTACCATCTGCATAATTAAATGAAGCAGCCAAATCACCAAGATTTCCATCACCATATAACAAATCATATACTTGGTTATAAGCATATTGAATTGCCAATTCGTTAGATGTAACTCCACCCATTACGCTAGTAAATTGATCTGAAATCCAAGGAAGAACTTGATCAATAATTTTCTTTTGCAATTCAGCAGTTTCCATAACAGGTGTTTGTTCACTTCGGATTGCAGCATAGTACAAATCATAATTATTTTCTAACAAATCTGCTAATGTGAATGAACAATCACCACTGGCATTACCACCAGCAACTTTTGTACCATCTTTATATACTTCTTCGTAGGCATCTTTCCATTTGTCTTTAGAATCTTTATAGTGAATTTTAGTTTCACCATTACCAAGACTAACTCCAGCAGCTGTTGTGCTGTTAGTAGTTTTTAATAAAGTCAACAATTCATCATAAGTACAATCAGTTGTACCAACAGTTACATTTGTTGTTGAACCTAAACCAACAGTATTGCCGTAAGTTGTACCTTGAATTGTTGTAGCAGTAGCTGGAGTAATAATACTATTTGCAGCCAAAGCTTCAACAAATCTGTTACGAACATCAGAAGAAGGAGTTCCAGTAAGACCTTCTGCTGGAATACCTGCAGCTCTAGCTGCTGCTGCATAACTAGAATTTAAGACAACTCTATTTTTTGCATCTGTAACTAATTTTGGATAGTAATCATTATAAATAGAAGGAGTCATCAACAAGCCATAAGAAACATCCATATTGCTTGTATTTGTTCCTGTATAATCATAAACAAGTTTTGTATTATTCAAACTGTTTTGATAATCAGAAGAAATTCTTTCCATATCACGAGATAGAGCAATCTTTTGGTGAGATAAGCTCATTGACTGGAATTCACAGTCAGATTTTCTTGCTGTGATGGTTAATAATCTAGCTTGTGCTGCAGATAATCCCATTGTTTTCCTTTCATCATCTCGTAACTTTAGTTCTATCATGGTCTATATCGACATTTCCGCCTTAAAACTTTAGAAATCAACCATTCATCTTTTACAAAAGTTTACAATTTTTAAAATGTAGAATTTGAGTTATGATTATTGAGTGAAACAACTTGATTAGCTTGAGATCCTTCGCTTCGCTCAGGATGACGAGTGCGTTATAAATTTCACATAACAACACATCATTCTTAAGAAATAGACAGGATATTTTACAAAATATCAAAACAAAAAATGAGAAAACAAGGTTTTATATACATAATCACTAATTATAGCAACTCAACACTATATATTGGGGTTACATCAAATCTAATAAAAAGAATTTGGGAACATAAAAATCAAGTTGTTAACGGATTTAGTAAAAGATACAAACTTGAAAAACTTGTTTATTTTGAACAATGTGATAGCATTGAAACAGCAATTCTTAGAGAAAAATTCTTAAAGGGGAAAACTCGGAAATACAAAATATCTTTAATAGAGAAAGAAAATCCTGTATGGAAGGATTTATATGAAGATATTACATAGCACGTCATTCTGAGGGATAGACAGGACATTTTACAACATAGCAAAACAAGTCCACCCGAAGAATCTCTATCCAAACAAAACAGTCAAAATGGTTAATATATAAAATAAGGAGAGGAAAATGGCAAAAAGAATTGGTATTGACGTAGGCGGAACAAATGTGAAAATCGCCTTGGTTGACGACAATGGAAAAATTATATATTCTAATAGCGTTCCAACATACGCAAAAATGGGCTATGAATACACCGTAAACAACATTAAACAAGCAATCAGAGATTTGATGAAAGAAACAAACACAACTCCAACTGACATTGAAGGAATTGGCTTTGACTTCCCTGGGCAAGTTGACTGCAAAACAGGTGTTGTAAAATTAGCGCCAAACATCCCTGGATGGGTAAATGTTCCTATCGCACAAATGATTGAAGATGAATTTCACATTCCAACAAGAATTGATAATGACGTTAGATGTGCAGCTCTTGGAGAATTGAAATTCGGAGCAGGTAGAGGATGCGAAAACTTTATCTGTATCACAGTTGGTACAGGAATTGGTTCTGGTATAGTTATCAATGGTAAAGTTGTTCGTGGTGCAACTAATGCAGCTGGAGAACTTGGTCATATCAAATTACAAATGAATGGCGGTCCAATTTGTGGTTGCGGAGATACTGGTTGTTTAGAAGCTTTTGCTTCTGGTCCAGCAATTGTTGCAATGGCTCAAGATTACATCAAAGGTGGAAAGTCAACAAAATTCAGAGAAATGGCAGCAGCAGAAGGCGGAGAAATTACTCCATATATGGTTGCAAAAGCTGCTGAAGAAGGTGACCCAGTTGCAAAAAGAATTTTTGAAATCGTTGGCGAATACATCGGAATAGGCTTAACAAGTGTTATTAACCTTCTTAACCCAGAAAGAGTAATTATCGGTGGTGGAGTAGCAGAATCTGGAGAATTGTTACTTGGACCAATCAGAAAAACAATTAAAGAAAGAGCAATGGTTGTTGCTGGAAATGCAGTTGAAATCGTTCCAGCTCAATTAGGAAATAGCGCTGGTGTAATCGGTGCAAGTATGCTAATTGAAGGATAATTGCATAAAACTAAAGATTGAAAATCCGACCTTCCAAAGGTCGGATTTTTTACTTGAGAAACTTTTTCTTCTAACTGACGTCAATACACATAGAAGAGATAAGGATAGCAATATGGAACTTTTTAAGAATTTGATTTATGAATATAAAAAAGGCATGCGAGATTTAGCCCTATATACTTGTGAAGTTGAACAAATAGAAAAATACAAAGCTATCCTAAATTTGACAAAAACACCATTCACAATACAAAAATTGCCTCAAAACAAATGTAATATTTTCTTGGGAAATCAAAAATGTTTAGAGATTTTGAACACTTTTTCTTCCAAAAATTTAGATAAAATTACTCCTCAAGAAGATTTTATTTTAGGAATCATGCTCGGATATTCTAGAAATGAGCAATATACAAGGCTTTTGAGCAAAACTAAACCATCTGTAACTTTTTGTAAAAATAGTTAAAAAATATCCTCCAAATGGTGTATCCATCAACAAGTTGATGCAAAGGTTGAGAAAAAGCATGCTTTCCAGTAATAGTAAGTGTTTCAATAGGGTTGGGATTTACAATTATTAAGATATGTAAAGTGTCATATTTAGAGGCTTTAGGGGGCTGAAATCATGTCGTGGTCATGATTTCAGCCATATTGTTAACAAGTGAAAAACACATCAAATAAATATTTTGGACTTAGCCAAAAGATAGAGTACAATTAAAGTATGCTCATGAATGGAGCTACTTTCTTGTAGAGGTGAATGATTGATGTTTGAAACAGTAAAAAATAATCTTTTGCAAATACAAGAAGAAATCGCACCTTGTAAACCTAGAATAATTGCAGTTACAAAGTATTTTGACAAAGAAGCGATAATTTCAGCATATAATGCGGGATTGAGGGACTTTGGAGAATCGAGAGTAATTGAAGCTTCGGCAAAAATAGAAAGCCTGCCAGAAGAAATAAGAAAAAATTCAACATTTCATCTTATTGGACACTTGCAGACAAATAAAGTTAAACACGCCATCAAAACTTTTGATTATATTCATTCTGTAGATACTGTCAAACTTGCACAATGTATTTCAGAACACGCAGAACAAATTGGCAAAGTTCAAAAAGTACTTGTAGAAGTTAACAATGCAGGAGAAGAGCAAAAGTTTGGATTTTCAAAAGAGGGGATATTTGAAAATTTTGAAGAAATGAAAAACCTCAAGGGAATTGAAATAGTTGGGGTTATGAACATGGCACCTTTAGGGATAGCAGAAGAAGAGATTAGAAGATTGTTTTCAGAAATCGTTCAGATTAGAGATGATTTAGAAAAAGAATTTAATTGCAATTTGAAAGAAATTTCAATGGGAATGAGTCAAGATTACAAAATCGCAGCTCAAACAGGTTCGACAATGCTAAGAATAGGTAGAAAATTATTTAGATAACAGACGGAGGAAAAATCGGTGGCAGCAATAGCAGATAGTTTCAGAAAAGTAGTAGATTTTGTAATGGATGGTTTCCGTGGGGAAAATCCATTTGATGATATAAATGATGAAGATTATGATGATAATGATTACGATTACGTTGAAGATGGAAACGCATTAAGAGAACCAGCTCCATCATTCACACCTGTTCCAATGATGGAAAAACGTCAAGAATCAAAAATTATCAACCACCCAAGTATTAACAGAGGTGGAAGTGAAGTTGTAGTTGTTGAACCTCGTTCTTTTGATGATGCTGCCGCTATCGTTCAACACCTTAAAGATAGAAAAATCGTTATGCTAAACCTTCACTTATTGGACAAAGAACAATCTCAAAGAACTATTGATTTCGTTTGTGGTGCTTCTCAAGCTCTTAACGGAAATCCTAAAAAAGTTGGAGATTTAGTTTTCGTATTTGCTCCAAGCAACGTAACATTATCTGCTGATACAACAGCACAACAAAGTAAATTTAATGATTCATTGTGGAGAACATCTCTACAATAGACATTTTTAGTATGAGAAGAGAGATAGTTTATAATTCGGGCAATCGTAATTCGATTGCCCTTTTTTTAGGGTAATACTTAACAAAATTATAAAAACTATCGACAAATTGTTATTTTTATTATATATTAGGGCTACATGCAGAAACAGAAACATAAAAGGAGAATTTTATTATGCAAGTTATATTAAAAAAAGAAATTCAAAACTTAGGTGAAGCTGGCGACATCGTTAACGTTAAAGATGGTTATGCAAGAAACTTCTTATTACCTCAAGGTGCAGCAGAAGTTGCTACAGCAGGCGCTTTAGAAAACAGAGAAAAAAATATCGCTAGAATTAAAGCTAAACAAGAAAAATTACATCAAGAAGCTTTAGAAAAAGCTGCTGCTATCGAAAAATTTGGTAAATTAGAATTATCAGCTAAAGCTGGTGAATCTGGAAAATTATTCGGTACAATCACAACTAAAAAATTAACTGAAGAATTAGCTGCTCAAGCTGGTATCGAAGTTGATAGAAAAGCTGTTTCATTAAATGCTCCAATCAACAAAATTGGTAATTACATCATGTTAATTAAATTAACTTCAAAAGTTAAATGTGAATTAAACATTTCAGTAACAGCTTCAGAAGTCGTTAAAGAATCTATTGAAGAAACTGAAGAAACAGCTGAATAGTTTTTCTAAAGGAGTACGAATAAAGATGAAAATATTATCAACAATTCGTACATAAGAAATTTTTAAAAACGAAGGTAAATGCTCAAATGCCTTCGTTTTTATTATTCTTAGGTTAAATATTTGACTAATAATGGGATTGATGAGAAACTTATTATAGACAATTTTCTTGTCATACTTGTATTTAAAGATTTAAAAGAATTAAAAGCGAGGTTACAAATTTGACTGTTAAATTAGCAATCACAGGGAAAAGTGGGAACGGTAAAACAACTATTGTAAAAGCATTTCTAGAACTTTTCAAAGAGATGTTTCCAGAAAAATCAATTTTACTATTTGATAACGATTTAACAGGAGAATTGGGACATAGTTTTGGTTTAGATATTAGAAATACAATTTACGGTATCCGAAGTGGTAAACACGAATACAAAACAGGAATCCCAGAAGATATGACCAAACAAGAATACATTGAGTGGGCAATGGAGGATATTCTTGTTCCTCTTAGTGACAATGTTGATATTATTGTATCTTGGTTTGTAGGCTCAAAAGATTGTAGATGCCCAATTACAAAACAAATAAATGATGCTGTTTATAAACTTATCAACAGATATGATATTGTAATCTTTGACTGTGAATTTGATTTGAAATACTTAAATCAACTTGTTGATACCGAAATGGATTGTACGATTATCGTTGCAAAACCATCAGAAGAATCAGCCCACCTTGCTAAACGAATTGAAGAATTTAGTGCAAAATATGCAGCAGGAAATCAATTAGGTGTTGTTATTAACAAAGTTGATAATGATAACCTTGCATCAGTTTATGAACTTTTAAATAAGTATGAACTTGATGTTCTTGGAATTATTCCATTTGACAAAGAACTCAAAAATAATCCAATGACAAGAAATTCAAAAGCGGTACAAAATGCAATTAAAGAATTTTATTTTAGATTAAATTTACCCCAAGCAAAACAATAGATTGTGAGAACAAATGACAATAATACTAGATGGAAAAAAGTTACGAGATAAAATTATTGAAAATTTAAAAACAAAGGTTGACACTTTTGAGAAAAAACCAACTCTTGTTGTAGTTTTAGTTGGTGAAAATCCAGCAAGCAAAATTTATGTAAACAACAAGAAAAAAATGGCCGAAAAAGTTGGGATTAATTCAGAAGTTATAAATTATCCATCAAATATAACAGAAAAGGAACTACTAGATAAAATTGAAGAACTTAATAATGACAAAAATGTAACAGCAATTCTCGTTCAATTACCACTCCCAGAGCATATTTCAAAAGATAATGTTATGAACAAAATTGCGCCTTCAAAAGATGTAGATGGTTTTACCCCATACAATTTTGGTAAACTTTTTTCTGGCGAAATCCCAACAGTATATCCTTGTACCCCTAAAGGGATATTGCTTTTGTTAGATGAATACAATATTGACCTTGAAGGCAAGCATGTTGTAATTGTTGGGCGTTCAAATATTGTAGGCAGACCTCTATCTCAAATGATGTTAAATAAAAATGCGACAGTAACAGTTTGCCATAGCCATACCCAAAATCTTCCACAAATAACAAAAACTGCAGATGTATTAGTTTCTGCAGTAGGGAAAAATATTATAGAAGGGGAAATGTTAAAAACTGGTTGCGTGATTGTTGATGTAGGAATTTTCAAGGATGAAAACGGGAAAACCCGTGGAGACGTAGATTATGAGAGTGCCTCAAAAATTGCATCATACATATCACCTGTTCCTGGGGGTGTTGGTCCAATGACAATTGCATCGTTGATGCTCAACACTGTGGAACTTTTTGAGAAAAATTCTCTATAACAACTATTTATTAGTTGCTGCCTGATAAATTCAATGTACAGCTTGATTTGATGTTGTTTTGAACAAGTGTCTTCATTGAAGAAATTTGGCTGTCTAGTTCTGTTATTTGAGAATCTAATAAATCTTTTTCTGTTTGTAATTGTTCATCCAACTGTTCATAATAGATGTAATCTGCATCATCTTCATAACTTTCATCAGAAGAACATCCACGGTATTCTTTTTGAATAGCGCTCATTTGAGCAGATGCTAATTGAATTTGGTTTTGAATACCAACTTGTTGGAATTGTAAAAAGTTTTTTTGCAATGTCAATAAACTCTTTTGACTTGCTAATGCTAAAAATGCCATATCTCGTCTCCTTATTTATTTTTTTATCGCTCTCACTTATATAAAGTATTTTGGAAATATCCAATTTCACAAAAGAGATTATTTGTAACATTTGTTTACATTTACAATAATTGTAAATTACTTGCCTAGAGCATGTGATTAAGGTATTATATAGATAATACTGGGGAGGAATTAGGTTTAATGCCGAAAATAGCAAGAGCATACAACAATAGAGATGGTCAAACATCAGAAATATTAAGTTACTCGCACTCACAGTTTGAAACTGGATATGGATATACATACAGCCGTTCTTCTACGTCATATCACAGAGCTTCAAAGTCTGAATATAATGAACGTTATAAACATTTGAGAGAAGAAAATAGACATAATAGACGCCCTCGCAAACGTAAGACATTTGCACAGAACATGGTGTCGGGTTTGATTATTCTATTTTTACTTGCATGTGTTATGCCTTTTTCGTTTAACAACATTACAAAAGCAATGTTTGCTCCAACCCCATATAAAAATATTCAAACAGATTTAAAAGATTTAAGCTTCCCAACACATAACTATCTTTCAAATGCTTGGTCTATGGGAAATAGAGATTTCCGATTTGCAGCAAACGAAAAAAATGCTCAGATGGTTCCAGTAAAAGAAAATGTTAACATGCCTGTACTTCAAAGCGAGTTAACAAATTTGATGGCTCAATACCCAACAATTCAACCATCAGTTTACGTTTGGGACTACGAAACAGGGAATTATGTTGATATTAACGCTTCAAAAGTTTATGCAACAGCAAGTATTATTAAAATTCCTGTACTTATAGATTTATTCAAATCAATTGAAGCTGGACAAGTTTCTTTAGAAGAAACAATGCCACTAACAGAATACTTTAGAACAGAGGGTTCTGGAAGTTTGCAATTCAAAGCAGCAATGTCTGAATACACAATAGATAGACTTGCAGAACTTATGATTACAGAATCAGATAACTCTGCAACAAATATGCTTATGACAAGAGTAGGCTCTATGGCAGATGTAAACCAAGCTATCAGAGATTGGGGGTTAAAAAATACAGAAGTTCAAACTTGGTTACCAGATTATGCGGGAACAAACCATACAACTGCACGAGAAATGGGTAGAATGCTTTATAATATTGATGAAAATGATAAATTCTTAACCCAAGAATCAAGAGCAAAGATTTTAAATTATATGGGTCATGTTCATAATAATAGATTAATCCATGCAGGCTTAGGATCTGGTGCAGTATTCTTACACAAAACAGGTGATATTGGCACAATGTTAGGTGATGCGGGTATTGTAATTGCCCCTAACGGCAAAAAATATATTGTTGTAATCCTTGCAAACAGACCACATAACGCAATTGAAGGAAAAGATTTTATCGTTCACGCATCTGAACTTATTTATAATTACATGGTGAAATAATAATGCTAAAAGAATTACTCGAAACCAAACATTGTTTTAAGTTAGTTTGTGGAGCTGGCAATGAAGACATTGAAGAAATCAAGCGATTAGTCTATATTTATGCAATTGCAGGATGTAGATTTTTTGATTTATCTGCAAATGAAGAAGTTATTAAAACTGCAAGAGAAGCCCTTGACATGGCAAAAGTTTACGATGCTTATTTATGTGTCAGCGTTGGAATAAAAAACGACCCACATGTAAAAAAAGCTGTAATAGATTATGAACGTTGTGTAAATTGTGGAGCATGTGAAGAAATTTGCCCACAAAAAGCCATTCATTATGCAAAAGTAAAAAAAGAAAGATGTATTGGCTGTGGAAAATGTTGGAAAGTATGTTCACGTGCTGCAATATCATACATTTCAGAAGAAAAGGATTTAAAAGAAATTCTTCCACCTATTGTTGAAAAAGGGATTGATTGTATTGAATTTCACGCAATGGGTCTAGATGAAAAAGAAATTTATACAAAATGGGATTATCTAAATGAAAACTATGAAGGATTGCTAAGTATTTGCACAAGTAGAGGAAAACTTAGTGATGAAGCTCTTGTTGATAGAATAAAAAATATGACGGCTAATAGAGAACCTTACACAACAATTATTCAAGCAGACGGTTTTCCAATGAGTGGAGGAGATGACAATTACAAATCAACACTTCAAGCAATTGCAACAGCTGAAATTGTCCAAAATGAAAACCTTCCCGTATATTTAATCCTCTCAGGTGGAACAAATGGCAAAACATCTGAACTCGCAAAAATGTGTGAAATTTCATACAACGGAATTGCAATAGGTTCTTATGCTAGAAAAATTGTACGCAGATACATTGAAAGACCAGATTTTTGGACAAACCCAAATGTAATCAATGATGCCCTCTTGGTTGCAAAACCTTTGGTCGATAGCGTAATTTTATAACAGGAATAATTATGGATATTTTTTACTTAAAAAAAAGTGAATTCCTAGAAAAAATTAATTATGAAAGTTTAAAAACATTCTCTGATAATAGAGA